>NZ_CP110389.1:3648888-4258611 GCF_026015985.1 Rhodopseudomonas sp. P2A-2r
CCTTGAAGATCGTGATGCAGGAGGTGATCCGGCGCAACCGCATCAGCTACGGCATCGTCTATCTGCAGATCAGCCGCGGCGTCGCCCACCGCGACCATGGCTTTCCGTCGCCGGAGGTGAAGCCGAGCCTGGTCATCACCGCCAAGTCGCTCAACTTTGCCAAGAACCAGGCCCAGGCCGCGCGCGGCGTCAAGGTGATCACCACCGCCGAAAACCGCTGGCCGCGCGTCGACATCAAGACCGTCGGTCTGTTGCCGAACGTGCTGGCGCGCCAGGAAGCGCGCGACAAGGGAGCCTATGAGGCCTGGTATGTGGATGCCGACGGCTTTGTGACCGAGGGCGCCTCGTGCAACGCCTGGATCGTCACCCGCGACGGCAAGGTGGTCACGCGCAGCGCCGAACGTGGCATTTTGTCGGGCATCACCCGCGCGGTTCTGATCGAGGTGCTGGAGTCGCTGCAGCTCAAGCTCGAAGAACGGAACTTCACGCCGGAGGAGGCTTATCAGGCCGCCGAGGCTTTCGTTTCCTCGGCGAGTCAGATTGTAATGCCCGTCATCAGCATCGACGGCAAAACCATTGGCGACGGCAAGCCGGGCGCGATCGCCACGCGATTGCGCGAGGAATTTCATCGATTTTCGGCGATTTCCTGAGATTTGCCTCAGATTTGCCCGGCCGTTGGCTGAACTGGCTTGCCTAAAAAGCTTGCCTGCCCTCTAATCAATTCGTCGCGCTCCCGGAGGGGATCTCAGGGAAACGCGGCGGCCAGTCGACGCTCCGGAGAGAGCTGCGTCAGGTTAAAAAAACAAGCACAACAAACTGCGGGATAAAAAAATGGCGGCAGACCGCGCACAGAATCTACAGGACACCTTCCTCAACCACGTACGTAAAACAAAGACGCCCCTGACGATCTTTCTGGTCAACGGAGTGAAGCTGCAGGGTATTGTCACATGGTTCGACAATTTCTGTCTGCTGCTGCGCCGTGATGGTCACTCTCAGCTTGTGTACAAACACGCAATCTCGACCATCATGCCGGGCGCTCCGATCCAGCTGTTCGAAGGCGGCGAGGACGCACCAGCTTGAGATTAAACTGATTGGAACCCCGGAGCTTCGAAGGGGGCGTTGACCGTCCTGGGTCAGCGCAAGGCGAACACAGCGGGCGGGTGGTAGTCATCGGCCCGTATTTGCGTGAACGGCGTGGCGACGCCGAATCGCAAGCGCAGATTCATGTCCGCAATGCCGACGCCCGGCTCGAGGAAGCCGTCGGTCTGGCGCGGGCCATCGACTTGACCATCGCCGAGGCGATCGTCGCGCCGCTCGCCCAGATCCGGCCGGCCACCTATCTCGGCAAGGGCAAGGTCGAGGAAATCCTCGGCCTGATCGCCGGCCATGACATCGAGCTGGTGGTGATGGATTGCGCGCTATCGCCGATTCAGCAGCGCAACCTGGAAAAGGAATGGAACACCAAGGTGCTCGACCGCACCGGGTTGATTCTGGAAATTTTCGGCCGCCGCGCCAAGACCAAGGAGGGCGCGCTGCAGGTCGAACTCGCCCATCTCAACTATCAGCGCAGCCGGCTGGTGCGGTCATGGACCCATCTGGAGCGCCAGCGCGGTGGCTTCGGCTTCATGGGCGGCCCCGGCGAAACCCAGATCGAGGCCGACCGCCGGCTGATCGGCGACCGCATCACGCGCATCGAGAACGAGATCAAGAAGGTCCAGGCGACGCGCCGGCTGCATCGTGCCGGCCGCCAGCGCGTGCCCTATCGCGTCGTGGCGCTGGTCGGCTACACCAACGCCGGCAAGTCTACGCTGTTCAACCGGCTGACCCGCGCCGAGGTCACCGCCGCCGACATGCTGTTCGCGACGCTCGATCCGACCTTGCGCGCGCTGACGCTGCCGCATGGCGGCAAGGCGATGCTGTCGGACACAGTCGGCTTCATTTCGAACCTGCCGACGCAACTCGTCGCCGCCTTCCGCGCCACGCTGGAAGAGGTGCTGGAAGCCGATATCATCCTGCACGTCCGCGACATCTCCCATGAAGACGCCGACGCCCAGCAGAGCGACGTCGACAAGGTGCTGCAGCAGCTCGGCATCGACGCCGAGGCCGGCGGCCGCATCCTCGAAGTCTGGAACAAGATCGACCGGTTCGACCCCGAGCAGCGCGAGAACCTCGCCAACATCGCCGCGCGCCGTCCGCCGGAAAAGCCGTGCTTCATGGTCTCAGCTGAAACCGGCGAGGGCATCGATGCATTGCTCAACGCCATCGAGGAGCGGCTGGCGGCGGCGCGGATCACACTCGACCTGACCATCGCCGCTTCCGACGGCGCCGGCATCAGCTGGCTGCATCGCAACGCCGAGGTGCTGGTCAAGGAACTGCATGACGATCATTTCGACATGACCGTACGCGTCGACGAGACCAAGCGCGACATCGTGATGAGCAAGTACAAGGCCGTGCAGCATCCTGACGATGCGACGGGGTAAGCGATAGCAACGCTTTCACTGACGTCACAGCTCTTCCTTTCCCTCCCCGCGTGCAGCGAAGCTGCGCGTGGTGGGGAGGAATCCATCAGCGTTGCGCTACTACAATTCGTGGCTACTCCGTTCCCTTCGCCGCATTCCACAGCGCATCCATCTCTTCCAGCGTCGCGTCCTGCAGCGTGCGCCCCTTCGCCGCCAGCGCCTGTTCGATATAGGCAAACCGCCGTTCGAATTTCGCGTTGGTGCCGCGCAGTGCCTGATCCGGATCCGCGTCGACATGGCGCGCCAGGTTGACCACGGCGAACAAGAGGTCGCCGGTCTCCGCCGCCAGTTCGGCCTTGTCGCCGGCGTCGAGCGCCGCTTCGATCTCGTCGGCTTCCTCGCGGATTTTCGCCAGCACCGCACGCGGGTCGTTCCAGTCGAAGCCGACGGTCGAGGCCTTGTTCTGCAGCGCCGTGGCGCGGCTCAGCGCTGGCTGCCCGGCCTTGACGCCGGCCAGAAGCGATGACGGTGCGGCGACTGCGGGACGGCGCGCGGCGCGTTCGGCCTTTTCCTCGGCCTTGATGCGGTCCCACACGCCCTTGACGTGGGCGGGGTGATATTGCCGTCGGCATCGGCGAAAACATGGGGATGCCGGCGGATCATTTTTCGCGTAATGGCCTCGACCACGTCGCCAAACGCGAAGGCCTGCTGTTCCTCGGCCATGCGGGCGTGAAACACCACCTGCAGCAGGAGATCGCCGAGTTCCTCGCAGAGATCGCCGAGGTCGTTGTTGGCGATGGCGTCGACGACCTCATAGGCCTCCTCGATGGTGTAGGGCGCGATGGTCGCAAAGGTCTGTTCGAGATCCCAGGGGCAGCCCGTGCCGGGCGTGCGTAACCGCGCCATGATTTCGATGAGGCCGGCAATGTCGCGGGAAGGGGTCATTGAAGCTCCGAGCCGTAAGGCGGATGAGGCGAAGCCGTCATCCGCCGACGTTGCCGCCATATGAATTCGGCCGGCGGGTTACGCTTCGCTAACCCGCCCTACAAAACGACGCAACTTTCCCGCTGCCGCGCCGGATGCTAATGGCACGTCCATGACCGACGATCTTTCACAAGAAACCGCTCTGGTGCTGTTCTCCGGCGGCCAGGATTCCGCCACCTGCCTGGCCTGGGCGCTGGCAAGGTTCAAGCGTGTCGAGATGCTCGGCTTCAGCTACGGCCAGCGCCACCTGATCGAACTCGACAGCCGCGAAAAGTTGCTCGACGGGATCAAGGCGCTGAACCCAGGCTGGGCCGCCAAGCTGGGCGACAGCCATACGCTGGACATCCCGACGCTGAGTGTGATCTCCGACACCGCGCTGACCCGCGACGTGGCCATCGAGATGGGGGCAGGCGGGCTGCCCAACACCTTCGTGCCCGGCCGCAACCTGGTGTTCCTGACCTTCGCCGCCGCGCTGGCCTATCGCCGCGGCATCGCCCACATCATCGGCGGCATGTGCGAGACCGACTATTCCGGCTATCCGGACTGCCGCGACGACACCATCCGCGCGCTGCAGACCGCGCTTAATCTCGGCATGGACCGCCAATTCGAACTGCACACGCCATTGATGTGGCGTGACAAGGCAGCGACCTGGGCGCTGGCCCATGAACTCGGCGGCGCCGGTCTGGTGGACCTGATCCGCGAGCACTCCCACACCTGCTATCTCGGCCAACGCGGCGCGCTGCACGACTGGGGCTATGGCTGCGGCAAATGTCCGGCGTGCGAGCTGCGGGCGAAGGGATGGCGGGAGTTTTCGGCGAGACCGGCATAGTCTCGTGTCCCGGACGCGCTGCAGCCTGGCGAAGCGAAGCTTCGCGCGGAAGTGCTGCCGCGCAGAACCGGGACCGTAACGAGCTCCGGCATTTGGTACGGCCCCGGATCAGCAGAGCATTACGTTGCAAGGGCGACGCGCTGCGCAGCATCCGGGGCACGGAGACACTGATCCCTTAATGCGCAAAATCCGCCGGTGTCAGTACGATCGGCTGGCCATGCGGGGTGCGGTCGGCGGCGTGGTCCCAGGCATCGCGGTAGCGATGCAGCATCTCGGCCGAGGCGACACCCTTGGTGGCGACCAGGCCTTCCAGCGTGGCCAGCCAGTGCCGGTAATAGGTTTCGCCGGTGTCGGCGTCGCCGGCCGCCTGGGCGAGCTTGATCTCCGCGGCCAGCGCCGCCGCCCATTCGGTCCAGGTGAACAGGCCGCGCTCGTGCAGCGCCAGCGCCATGGCAAAGGCCTGGGCCTCCCAGGGCTCGCGAAACACCGGCCCGTCGGCATCGACGGGAATGCCGGGCAGGGCTGCCGTGGCGCGCTGCGCGGCCTGCGGATCAACAGTCATTGGGCGGCGTCCAGATACGGCTCGAAGGCCTCGATCGACACTTTCAGGGTTGGATCGCCGTCCGGGCCCCACAATTCCGCACCATCGAAAACCACGGTGTAGAGCCATTGCGGGTTCTCGCCGGCGTCATGGGCGGCAGTGTCGGGAAACACATGACAGCCGTGGTCGCGCTCGATCACCCCGACATGGCCGCGCACATAGCGCGGCAGCCGCGTATGCGTGACGGGATGGATGTTTTTGGCGCGCACGCGGTCGCCGGCCTTGAATTTCGCCGGGGCCGGGGCCGGGCGGCCGAACGCACCACGGATCATCACGCGCTCGACATCGCCGACCGTGAACGCACCGCGCGACAGCGCTTTCGGCGGGGCCGACGCGTGGCCCGCTGCAATCTCCTCGCGGGCGACATAGCCCCTGGCCACCAGCAGGTCTTCCAGACCGAGCAGCCATTTCCGGTAGTAGCTGCTCGACAGGTAGATGTCGGGCCGCAGCATCTCGCGATAAAAACGCGACGCATCGATGTTGAAGGCGCCGGCGGCACCCATGGCGCGCACCATGGCCATCACGCGCGATTCCCATTCGTGGTGAAACATCGGCTCGTTGGCTTCAGGCTCCACCTTGCCAAAGCCGTCCATGCCGCCCATGTCGTGGACGCCGTTCATGACAGCGCGCCCGGTGTCGTCGCCAGGCCGGTGCCGATCATCGAGTCCCGCGTCACCAGTTCGGCGAGTTGCGCCTCGCTCAAACCTTCCGTGCCTGCGGGGCGCATCGGCAGCACCAGGAAGCGCGTCTCCGCCGTGGAATCCCACACCCGGATCTCGACATCCCCGGGCAGGCTGACGCCGAAATCCGCCAGCACGCCGCGCGGATCCTTGACCGCGCGCGAGCGATACGGCTCCGCCTTGTACCAGACCGGCGGCAGGCCGAGCAGTTCCCACGGATAGCAGGAGCACAGAGTGCAGACGACCATGTTGTGGCGTTCAGGCGTGTTCTCGACGACCACCAGATGGTCGCCGGTGCGGCTGACATGGCCGAGCGTGCTGACGGCCTTGGTGCCGTCGGCGAGCAGCGCCTGCTTGAACGCCGGATCGGTCCAGGCCCGCGCCACCACCTGGGCGCCGTTGTGCGGGCCAATCCTGGTCTCGTAGGCCTGGACGATGGTGTCCAGCGCCGCCGGATCGACATAGCCTTTTTCGGTCAGAACGGTCTCGAGGGCGCGGACCCGGAGCTCGGTTTCTGACAATTCGGAATGGTCGTGATCATGATCGTGATGATGTTCGCTCATGGGCTGAGGATAATCGCAACAAATACCGCATGTCGAGGGCAGGGCTCTGCTAGCCTCACCCCCATGAACTGCATGCCCCCACATCTGACGCGCAGCCTGCAAACCGCGCTGTCGATGCTGGCGATCGGCGCCGCAGTGCTGGCGCCGCAATATGCGCAGGCGGCCAATGGCGCCTATGCCGTCGATGCCGCCGACATCTCCGATCTCGGCTCATGCAAGGTGGAAAGCTGGCTGTCGACAGCCACCAACACCGACTTTTCCGCGGTCGCCAACCCATCCTGCGTGGTCGACATCGTCAGGCCGGTCGAACTCAGCGTCATGACCAACCGGTCTCGCAGCGACGGCGACTGGGGCACGTCGGTGGCGCCGAAGGCCAAGATCAACCTCGTGCCGACCGGCATCGGCAAGTTCGGCGCCTCGGCCCTTGGTGGCGTCGCGTTCGATGCGCAGACCGGACAGAACACCGCGATGTTCGGCGAGATCCCCGTCACCTGGCGATTCTCCGAGGTCACGCGGATCAATCTCAATGCCGGCTGGCTGTGGGACCGCACCGTCGACCGCCACTATTTCACCTATGGAGCCGGCTTCGACTGGAAGCTTACCGACGTTTTCCAGTACACGATCGAAGTCTACGGGCAGGTGGGCGCGGCCGACATCCCGAGCGTCACGCGTCCGAAATTCCAGACCGGATTGCGCTATCGGCCCAACGATATTTTCTCGGTCGATGTGATCTATGGCCACAACATCACCGGCGAGAACGCCGACTGGATCACGGTCGGCACGACCATACGGTTTCCGCCGCCGGGCAGCACGCGCGACTCCAATCCGCATTTGTAGCGCAATCGTAGCTGGGCGTTCGGGCAGCAGACAGATCCGCATTGATGCAGATCAACAGCGACACTGAACATCAGCGCATCGAACCGTCGCTGTCCCGAATCTGTCGCGTCGCATGCAGCGCAATAGCCTATTCTGGAAGCCTTCTCGCGTTTTCATCAAATTCATGACGCGGGCATTGGCATAGCCAAATATATATAAGTCGCCGACCGTACGATAAGACTGGACAATACGCCGGCAAAAGCGCGGTTATGTGTCAGGCTCCGCGCGAAGCAGCACGCCGCCCGCGTCATGGGTGGTCGCCTCGACAGGCGTTCCCGCGCAAGCCTTCCGGAATCACAGATGACCGTCGTGCGCGAGCTCTTCGCCAGCCAACCGCTGGTGGCGTTGTTCATTACCATTGCCCTCGGCTATTTCGTCGGCAAGTTCAGGGTGCAGAAATTTGTCCTCGGCGGCATTGCCGGCACGCTGCTGGTCGGCGTGGTGATCGGCCAGATCGGCATCAACATCGATAGTGGCATCAAGGCGATCTTCTTCGCGCTGTTCATCTATGCGGTCGGCTTCCAGGGCGGCCCGCAATTCTTCCATGCGCTCAACCGCCGCTCGCTCAACCAGCTGGTCTCGGCCTTCGTGATGTGCGCCGTCGGCCTGCTCTGCGTGCTCGGCGCCGCCTGGATGTTCGATCTCGATCGCGGCATGGCTGCGGGCCTCGCCGCCGGCGGCCTCACGCAGTCGGCGATCATCGGCACCGCAGGCGACGCCATCGGCAAGCTCGGGCTCTCGGCCGACCTCACCAAGATCATGCAGACCAACGTCGCGGTCGGCTACGCCGTCTGTTACATCTTCGGCTCGCTCGGCCCGATCATCATGGTCACCTGGTTCTTCCCGACCATCATGAAGTGGGACATCCGCGCGGAGGCGATCAAGCTTGCCCAGCAAATGTCGGGCGGCCATGCCGAACTCGATCCCGGCCAGTTCAACGCGATCCGCAGCGTCGTGACACGTTTCTACGCGATCGACGCGCAGGGCAGGGCTGCCGGCAAGACCGTACTCGAGATCAACGAACTCATCACCGATGCGGCCATCGAAGCCGTGCTGCGCGACGGCTCGCCGATCCAATTCGACGACACCACCCGTCTGCAGGTCGGCAACTTGCTCGCCGTCACCGGCAGGGTCGGGACGATGGCGAGCGCCAGCGACCTGTTCGGCGCCGAAGTTGCCGCGCCCGCAGGCTTCCAGCTGGTCGAGGAGAACCGCGAGATCATCCTCACCAACCGCGCGCTCAGCGGTCGCACCATCGCCGACATCCACGACCACGCCAGCGTAGAGACCCGCCATGGCGTGTTCCTCACCGAAGTGAAGCGGATGGGGCTCGGGCTGCCCCTGCTCGGCAAGCTCGAAGTCAAGTCCGGCGACGAATTGCACTTCGTCGGCAGTCCGAAGGATCTCGACCGGGTGCAGGCGAAGATCGGTTACAAGATCAGCGCCGCGGCGGTCACCGACTTCGTGTTCTTCGGCATCGGCATGGCGATCGGCATCCTGATCGGCATGATCGAATTCCGCTTATGGGGCGTCCCGGTGTCCATCGGCAGCGGCGGCGGCTGCCTGCTGTCCGGCCTGCTGTTCGGCTGGCTGCGCAGCGTGCACCCGAACTTTGCGGCTTTGCCGCTGGGCGCCTCGAACTTTCTGCGCGATTTCGGTCTCGCGGTGTTCGTCGGCATCGTCGGCATTACCGCCGGACCGCAGGCACTGGTGGCCATCAAGCAATCCGGCCTGACGCTTTTGTTTCTTGGCGTCGCCGTAACGCTGGTACCCCAGATCGTGACGTTCTTCTTCTCCTATTACGTGCTGGGCATCCGCAATCCGATCGAGGCCTTAGCCTGCGTCGCCGGCGGTCGCAGTGCCAATCCGGCGTTTGCAGCGCTGCTTGAAAAGGCCGGCAACGCCACGCCGGTCGTGTCCTTCACGGTGACTTACGCCGTGGCCAACGTGTTCCTGACGCTGTGGGGGCCGATCATCGTCGGCATCATCACCAAGAACGCGACACCTTGAACCAGGATCGACGCATATGAACAAGCCAGAACAGGATTTCAGCAAGTTCGAAGGTCTCAGTCCGTTCGAACTCAAGGATAAGCTGATGGCGGTGGCGTCGTCCGACGCCCAGCGGCTGATGCTGAACGCGGGCAGGGGCAATCCCAACTTCCTTGCCACGCTGCCGCGCTGGGCATTCCTCAGCCTCGGCGAGTTCGCCATGCTGGAAGCCGAGCGCGCCTATTCCTATCTCGACAGCGGCTTCGGCGGCCTGCCGGAATTGCGCGGCATCGTGCAGCGCTTCGAGGCCTATGCGACGCATCACACCGACACCGACGGCATCAAGTTCCTGCGCTCTGCCATTTCCTATGTGAAGGATCAGCTCGGCCTTGACCGCGAAGCCTTCCTGTTCGAGATGGTCGCGGCGTTCCTGGGCTGCAACTATCCGACGCCACCGCGCATGCTCGTGCACTGCGAGGAGATCGTCAAAGCCTATCTCGCCAAGGAAATGTTCGGACCGCTACGATCGGAAGGCAGGTTCGATGTGTTCGCCACCGAGGGCGGCACCGCGGCGATGACCTACATTTTCCAGAGTCTCAGCGTCAACAAGCTGATTGCGAAAGGCGACAAGATCGCCATCGCCACGCCGATCTTCTCGCCCTATCTGGAAATTCCCGTACTGGCCGAATACGGCCTCGATGTTGTCGACGTGCGCATGGATGAGGCCTCCGACTGGCAGTTCTCCGACAAGGAGATGGCAAAACTGCTGGACCCCGCGGTCAAGGTGTTCTTCCTGGTCAATCCCAGCAATCCGCCATCGTCGAAATTGTCCGACATGGTGCTCGGCAGACTGGCTACACTGATCAACGACAAGCGGCCGGACCTGCTGGTGGTCACCGACGATGTCTATGGCACCTTCGCCGATGACTTCGTCTCGCTGTTCGCCAAATGCCCGCGCAACACGTTGTGCGTCTATTCGTTTTCGAAATTCTTCGGAGCGACCGGCTGGAGGCTTGGCGTCATCGCGCTGCATCAGGACAATGCCATCGATGCCGCGCTGGCGAAATTGCCGGAAGCCACCAGGAAGCTGCTCGACACGCGCTACGAGTCGCTGACGACAACGCCGCGCGAGCTGCGCTTCATCGACCGTCTGGTGGCAGACAGCCGGGCAGTGGCCCTCAACCACACCGCGGGTCTGTCGCTGCCGCAGCAGCTGCAGATGGCGCTGTTCGCACTGAACGGCCTGATGGACCGCCAGGAGCAGTACAAGAACGCCGCCAAGCAGCTGATCCGTCAACGCTACCAGACGCTGTATCGCAACATGGGCGTCGCTGCTCCGCATAAGCCCTGCGACGTCAACTATTACACCTTGATCGACCTGCAGGAACTCGGCGGCAAGCTGTATGGCCCGGACTTCGAGCGCTGGTTCATCAAGGGCGATCTCGGCACCCGCTTCCTGTTCCGGCTCGCCGAGGAAACCGGGGTGGTTCTGCTGCCGGGCAAGGGATTTGAGGTGGTCGACACATCGGCGCGGGTTTCGCTCGCCAATCTCACCGACATCGAATATGCCGCGATCGGCAGATTTACCCGCAAGGTGCTCGACGAGTATTTCGAGGATTCAAAGAAGGACCTCGGGACGCAGGCGGTCGCGGTGCCGGCGAAATAGGCGAGGGTACTGCGCGACTCCTTCGATGCCGGATTGTCCGGCAATAACCAGCGAACGCACGACGATTGCGCTCGCCGGCAGTTGGGGCATCGCAATGCCGTACAAGAATTGACCGGCCGCTCGATCGACCTCAGCAATTGACTCTCGGGACCCTGCACCTAAGGTCGATTCGGCTTTGGAGCCGTCAATGGGGAATGAATTGATGAAGCGCTTGATACCAACTTTGCTCGCAATCGGCTTTTTTGCGGCTGATTCCCATGCGGCCGACCTGCCATATGCCACCAAGGCGCCGCGCGTCTCGCCGGCCACCAACTGGAGCGGATTCTACATCGGCGCCAACGCCGGCTACACGGAGAGTGTCAGCAGCAGCGGCCTCGGCGTCAAAGGCGTACGGGCAGGCGGCACGCTCGGATACAACTATCAGGCCGGCCTCTTTGTCGGCGGAATCGAGGTCGACGCGCATTGGGGCGACGTCAAGTCTTCCGCAGCCAACGTCAGACTCGCTGCGGGTCTTCCGCTGCTCAACACTCTCGACCACAAGGTGAAAGCCTCGGGATCGGTCCGCGGCCGACTCGGCGTCGCCTTCGACACCGTCCTGATCTACGGCACCGGCGGCTATGCCTGGGCCGACAACCAGATTTCCTTCACATTGCCCGGTAACAGCTTCAGCGACAGCCAAATGCACAGTGGCTGGGTCGCCGGCGGCGGTGTCGAATGGATGTTTGTGCCGAAATGGTCGCTCAAGGCTGAATATCTGTATCGCAGCCTGTCCGGCGAAAAATACTTCGCCAGCCTGGTGCCGGCCGGCATCGCGTCCGGCGTGGCGAACTCCAATGCGGGACAGGTCGGTGTGAACTACCATTTCTAGGTTGGAACGCACTCGATCCGAACGCCATGCTTCGCATGATGTTCGGGTGGGCCAAGGCTGAGCAGGCTATCGGAAACGATGCGCCCGCTCGCAAAGCGACGCCAGTCCCTTGGTGCGCAAAATTGCGCAGCGAGGGGTGCGCGCGTCGCCGCCTTGCGCGATACCGGATCAGCGAGTTCCTCGGGACTCGCTCGCCGGTCTGATGCGGATCAGTTGAGCGTGAAGGTGATCGAATAGTCGCGCGTCGTCGGATCGAAGCTGATCGCGCCGGCCGCGCAGCTCACGAACGTGCCGCCGGAGGAGGCCGCCATTTTCGTATAGCCGCCGTTCGCCGTGTACGACGTGTCGAATCGGCAGCCCCGGGAGCCATTCTCGAGATAGAAGTGGATCGATGCGACGGTCGGGATGTGGCTGTCCACCGTGAAGGTCAGCGTCCCGCCGCCGGCGCCCGCAATGCCGGTCGGACCGGGCGACACCGTTCCGAGAATCTGCCCGGCGGGCGAACGGAAGGTCATGGCAAAGGCCGTATTGTTCCTGACCGTGACCGTCGTGACGATGTGAGCAAGCGCTTCGCTTGCGCCCAGGCAGGACATCGGCACGACAACAGCCGCAACCGCGCCAAGCGCCCCCATGCGCGCAACGTATTTCAACATCAGAAGCCCCGTTCCAGTTGCCATGCAATCGCGAGCGCCAGTCGTATCCGAAAAGTGCATCAGCAACCGTCCAGCCTGAGCGACAAACCGGTTCGACTTACGGAGGGAATGCGACGGCCTTGGGGAGCGCTTTGGGGACCAAGTGGGGGATCGTGGGGGAGCCGCAATTGTTGATCCCCTCATAAGATCGGCATCCTGAACGAAATTTTTCAATGTTTTCGGTGACTTTCCCCTGGGAGGTAAGCCATGCTGGGTCGGCAAGTCTCGACGTGGTTTTCTTCTTGGTCGTCTATTCGGTTCGAAAGATGAGGGCGTTAAGCGCGGAGAAGTCCGTTGAGGAGAAACTCGCCCAGATTGAAAAACGCTTCCATGATGATCAATGGAAAGCCGTTAAGTTCGAACGGGACAATGGCGAGTTGGCGGTCGCATTCTGGGATTCGGAATCCGAGGATTTGCATCCGACCGCCCATGATTACGATCCCAAAGACGATTTAGGAGTTCAATCTATACAAGAAGCGCTTACTGCGTTAACGGACCCGGATATCGAGGATGAGTCGGCACCTGTTAAACCTTGACGATCCCGAGCGATCATTTTTAAGGCTCGGAGATGTGTCGGGTGCGTTCGGTCGAGAAGGCTGTTCTTGCCGTGAACTTTTTCGTGCTCACGAGCAAAAACAAGCCATTGTCTTGCAGCAACGAGGCGACTTAAAATCAATGGATCTGGCGCGTCAGCGACGCATTCCTCAATCATCGTCAAGTAATGACCGACGGTTTCCGGACGACCGATTTCCTTCGCGGAATCGAGCATCTTGAAGAGAAAATCCGGGTTCGTAAAAGGATCGGTTCGATTTGAAGCTGAATGTGATTTGGTCACGTCTACCATAGTGGCGCTCGTATAAGATTTCACTCCATCTATCGTGACGCAGAAAATCACCGGCGGCTCATAGAACGAGCAATCAATATAAGAAAACGCCTAATCTACAGCGTTTGACCCATCTGCGACATTCAGCAGGCGCAGACAAACACCCGGTGCGGCGGCCTAGCCGATAGTTGATCCAACTCAATGCTGCCAAGCACGGGTGGTGGGACTATCACCAAACAAGGACGATGATTGTGAAAACCTCCGTGCTAAAAGCTCTCATTTGCGCGACGGCGCTGGTTATCTCATCTTCAATTTCCGTGGCGCACGCCCAAACTGGCGTCGGTGCCTCTGAGGCCCGTGCCATCGCCAAGGAAGCCTACATCTACGGCTACCCGATGGTGGATGGTTATCGCATCCAACACGCCTACTTCGTGGATCAGAATAATCCCGAATACAAAGCTCCTTGGAACCAGCTTCGCAACATCCCTCGCGTCTATACGCCGGATGATAAGGCGGTGCAGACGCCCAATTCGGACACGCCTTACTCTATGTTGGGTATGGACCTGCGCGCTGAACCTATCGTCCTTACCGTGCCAAAGATCGAGAAGAACCGTTATTTCAGCATCCAACTCATCGACGCCTACACCTTCAACTTTGACTACATCGGCAGCCGCGCTACCGGCAATGATGGGGGCAGCTTCCTCATCGCCGGACCAAACTGGAAAGGCAAGACGCCCAAGGGCGTGAAAAAGGTGATCCGTTCGGAGACCGAGGTGGTGCTCGCTGTCTATCGCACCCAATTATTCAATCTGGACGACCTCGAAAACGTGAATAAAGTGCAAGCCGGATATAGCGCGCAGCCGCTCTCTGCATTCCTCGGTCAACCTGCACCGAAGGCCGCACCGGCCATAGATTTTATCAAGCCGCTGACGCCCAATACACAGAAGACTTCGCTCGAGTTTTTCAATATCCTGAACTCCGTCTTGCAGTTCTGCCCCACACACCCGTCCGAGAAAGCACTTATGGCGCGGTTCGCCAAAGTCGGTATCGGGGCAGGTAAGACCTTCAACGCGAACAACCTTTCGCCCGAAGTGAAGGTAGCTGTTGAACAGGGCATGGCGGACGCGTGGCAAGCTCTGGCCCAACTGCAAAAACGAATGGACGCCAAGGAAATAACCTCCGGCGATTTGTTCGGGACGCGGCAGTATCTCAAGAATAATTACCTCTACCGCATGGCCGCAGCCGTGGTTGGTATCTACGGCAACTCCAAGTTAGAAGCGATGTATCCGATCTATACCGTCGATGCCGATGGGCAGAAGCTGGACGGGACCAACCGTTACAGGGTGCGCTTTGCGCCGGGCCAGTTGCCACCTGTAAACGCCTTTTGGTCGCTGACGATGTATGAACTGCCGTCGAGCCTGCTCTCGGCCAATCCGCTCAACCGCTATCTCCTCAACTCACCAATGCTGCCAGATTTCAATCGCGATGGCGACGGTGGCGTAACGCTGCTGGTCCAAAACGAAAACCCGGGCAAGGATAAAGAAGCAAACTGGCTTCCTGCGCCGAAAGGGCCGTTCTTCATGGCCATGCGCCTCTACTGGCCGAAAGACGAAGCCGTGAAAGGCAAGTGGACCGCGCCACCACTAAAGCGCGCGCAGTGAAGCACTGCCGGTCATTGATGTCTGAGTTTGGCACTTTTCAGACATAGCACTTTTGCCAAGGTAGTTCTTCTTTCGGACGGAAAGCGGAAGTCAGAATGTGGCCCTTCCAAGGGCTGCGTCTGGCACGAGACGTACGAGTTAAACATTTGGCCCAAGATTGACGTGGACATCTTGCCGTTCATCAACGCGCTGTGCTCCGAATTTGCAGCGCAGCGCAATGACGCTATGTGTCATAAGTTGCTGAAGAAGAATTATACGGCCGAGCCAAGGCCAATAAATTGAACTGACCTATTTCCGAACCAGATGATTGGTCGGTGTCACCGTGCTAACGGGTGCAGGCTCCGAGATCGAGAACGTCAGCCACGTGTTCCAGCCGGATGGCCGATTGTCGGCAGCAAACTCGCCATAACCCTTCAGCCCGAGAAACGCCTGGTTGCTTCCGATCGGGAAGATATAGCCGACCTGCGGGCCGATACCGAAAACCCGGGAGCGGAAGCTGCCGAGAATGGCCGGTTGCCCGTAATCATCCGTGACCTGCTGATAGCCGTAGCCGACAAGGCCGACGAAGACCTGCTTCGACAAGAATTGCGACGCTCCCCAGTCGAAATGGAAATCGACGCCGCTCTGATACTGCGTATCCGGGTTCTTGAAGTTGTAGGTGAAGCCGCCTACGCCGGAGAATTCCACGCCGGTTGCGGGATTGAGATAAGTGTAACCCCCGCCGAGGTCGAGGGCACCGTGACCGAGACCGATATTGGAGAGACGGCCGGAGCTGTAGTCTCCGACCGGTATGTCGCCAGCAGCATAGACCATATAATTGTGAACGCCGTTATTCCATTTAAGCTTCAACGTCGGATAGAGATCGCCATATGACGTGAGATCGTCTCCCAGAAATCCATTCCGCGTGGTCACGACGGGGCCGATAGCCGACGTCAGGGTACCCGAGAGGCTCGCGGCGTTCCTGCCGTAAACACTAGCGAGCGTCGCCGACAACTGGCCGCCGAGAACCGGCGTCGCGAAGGTATAGGTCGGCGCAAGGAGCATGAGATCGGCTTGGGCGCTCAACGCCACATTCAGGTTGATATTGACGTTCGGCGAGAGCCGTCCGACCTGGAATTGCCGCGACGCCGCGGTGGCGCCCGATGCATTCAGGCTTGCATGGTAGTAGATCGCACCTATGGACCATCCCGGCGTCGTCGGTGTTGCAGCAAGGCTTCCGTATAGCCCTGGCAACCAGAACGAAATGCCATTCTCGTCGGCGCGGGAGCTGTCGGGAAGGAATGCGAGAACCGCGCTCGCTGCGAGGAAGCCGAGCCGCCCAAAGGGCGATTTAAATCGGATCATTGAAAACCTCCACGCGGAGCTATGTTCGATTACTCACTAAAAATGCCCAAGCTTGCATACGAAACCGACGGCTTGGATAAAAGCCGCCAGCTTCAGGTCGTCTCAATTTGTCCGGCCAATGGCAGTTAGCGGCAGACGTAGACCCCGTTCACACGAACGCGAACGCAGGCCGGAGCCACTACGACCGGAGCCGCCACCACCTGTGCGCGATAGACGTGGCGCCGTACTGTGCGCCGCGCAACGCCAGCACCACTAAGAGGCGTAAGAGGCCTACCGACACGTGCCTGCGCGCTACCAATTGACAATCCCATTCCGCCGCCTTCTCCTGGCGGGGACACGATCGAGGTTGAAATTCCGGCCGCGATCACCGCAGCCATCAGAAATACACGTCTCGCGCCGAATGTTCTCATGGCCAGTTTGCAATTCAGTGCAATTCTATTGGCAGAATTCATTTTTTGTTATTTTGATCTGTATCAAGCGCACAGGTTAAGTTTCTTGTCTATTTTGCTTTCGGAGCGACGCTAAAAGCCATTCAGATTGGCGCATTTTTTGCGGGAGCTTGAGCGCCAATGGCAATTGTACTCGTTCTCTACATCTTCTTGGTTTGGCTCTTGTTTTCAAAGCTGAGAGTTGTGAGATGGGGGTAGTGGTCCGGTATCATCACCACGGTGATGGGCGTCTTCATCATGCTGGTCTTCTTGGGGCTGTTTAACTATCTCACCCCCGCGGGCCGTTTCGTCGTGATCTCCCGCGTCGTCGAGGTCACGCCAAACGTATCGGGCCAGGTGGTCAATATTCCCGTGGAAGCGAATGAGCCTGTCAAGGCGGGTGATGTACTCTTTCAGATTGACCCCACGCCATACAAATACAAGGTGAGGCGGTTAGAGGCCTCCCTGGCTCAGGCGCAGCAGCAGGTCAAACAACTTCGCGCCAGTTATGACCAGGCCAGGGCGAACGCGGATGGTTTGACGGAGCAACTCGATTACCACACGCAAAGACTGGCCGATATGCGCAAACTCACCAGCACGGGCGCGCAGGCCGAGTTCAAATTGCAAGATGTGCAGGTGAAGTACGATACGGTTCGGCACCAACTGGTAGCGGCGGAGGCGGCGGTACAGAATGCGCGGCTCGCAATGGAATCTGAAATTGGCGGCGAGAATACCAATGTCGCGCAACTCCAGGCTCAACTTGAGAATTCCCGGTGGGAATTGGATCAGACGACGATACGTGCGATGGGGGATGGTTACGTCAGTACGCTAGCTCTGGCGGTCGGCGCCCGAGCTCTGACTGCGCGTCCCGCAATGGCGTTCATCATCACCAGTGACATCACTATCGCCGGGACGTTCAAGCCTAACGGATTCCAAACCGTCAAACCCGGTACAGCGGTTAAGCTCGTCTTCGACGACAATCCTGGTCGAGTCTTTAAGGCGCGAATACTCGTAATTCCGCGCGGTGTTGGTCAAGGTCAGATGGCCGTTTCGGGCCAACTCGCGCGCGTAGGTTCTATTGGCGGAGCGCAAGGCTACCCGGCGGTGATCTCGGTGCCAGATGGGTACGACAGTACGCAGTTGCGCCTCGGAATGTCCGGAAGCGCATGGGCTCTCGCGGAGAATGCCGGACCGATCGGGATCATTATGTCCGTTATTGTTTGGGTGAGTTCGTTCACCGCATACCTGTAGGCACACGCATCGTATCGAAGGCCGCGCGAAACCCCATACTTGACGACGGGAGACGATAGAACCCATCATTGATCGCGGAATATGAATGCGTCCGAGACTGATCCGGATCCGTCGCTTGGCGAGACCGATCCGAATTGCACATTTTCGGTCGCGAGCGAAGCGTGCCGTCGTCGGTGCGCACCATATACAGGGTAGGGCGAAGCGCGGCGGAGTTTTTCGGCTATCAAAAGCGCGGCCCAGAAGGCTCTTCGACAACATCGTTCAGTCGCCTGTCGCTCTTCCAATCGTGTCCGCGGTTGAAATCGTCCATATCGTCGGGACCGTTGTCCTTAGGCATCGGGAAACCTTTGTCAGTGAGGCGATCCGAGAAGTCGGCCATCGCTTCCGGGAGGGGCGCGGGCAGGGCAGCTTGACCCACCTCCCTCCGCAACCGTTCCCGACACCGTTCTCGCCAATCGATCGCCAGTTGGCTATCGGTCGGAGATAGAAGATCGAGAATGCGCTGCGGGCAGAGGCAAGCCACGGGACCTTCGTCTTCATAAATTCCGGTCAGATCGTACATATTCTCGCCCGAAGATGGAACGGGCATCACCAGAAGGACGCCGCCATTTACGACGTCTTCCGTCTGGAACGCGATTGCAACGCTATGCTCCCCGCGATCATTGAAATAGATTTGGAAATCCAAGACGTCGTCGCCGAAGTTCTCGTCCAGATAGGCGTCGATTGCCTCGCTGACGTCCCCGGGCATCTCGACGGTCTCGCGCGTATCGAATGCATTGATCACTCGAATTCCCCCTTTTGGTTTCAGCAAAAGATTGACCGGGTAGGGTGCAAGAGACCATTCCCTATGCGATTGCTAGATCAATAAAACTCGTCATTTGACGCTTGACATCGCACCAATTGACGATATGTATTGTGTCGCGCACAAGAGGACATAGACATGGCTCGAGCTGCATCATTCGGAGCGCCGACCGACGTCACGCCTGCCGATGTACAAACGTTTACGAAAGCGCCGGATCGCGAGCGACTGTCTCCGGTCGCCATCAAGGCATTCCGTAATATCGTCGAGCAATGGTCCCTTACGAACGCCGAAGCGGCGACGCTGCTTGGGGTATCCGAAAGCACCTGGGATCGGATCAAAAGAGGGGTCTGGGATCAACCGCTGTCGCAGGACCAGCTCACGCGGGCATCGGCGGCAATCGGTGTCTACAAGGGGCTCCGACTACTTTTCGCTGACGACATGGCTGTGCGTTGGGTCAAGCTGGCGAACACGGGTCCGATCTTCCAGAGGCGAACGCCCGTCGATGCTATGATCGAAGGCGGCATTCCGCTTATGCTCGAAACCCGTCGCTACGTCGATGCGGTGCGCGGCGGCCTTTGATCAATGCTTGAATCCTTGACGATCAGCCGCCAAGCAATCGAGCGGACCGTTCGACTTGTGACCACCGCTCGATTGCGCGATTCCGTCCTGCGCGATTTGGTTGATGCGTCAGAACTCGAAGCCCTCAGCGAAATCGAAGGCGCCACAAGCAACCGACGCATTGCCCAAACTCGTGGGGCAGGCGATGTCCCGTCTAATGAACTCCGGTACGGCGTTCCGCACGCCCACTTCATCAACGCTTCCTTCGCCTATGCCAAACCCCGTGAACCGAACAGATTCAACGGTGCAGAGCGCGGTGCCTGGTATGCCGGGTTCGAAGTCGAAACCAGCTTGGCTGAGGTGACATTCCACCTGACCCAGGCACTGGCGGCCACCGGCGACTTCAACGCCACGGTCGAATACGCCGAGATGTTCGCGAGTTTCGCAGGCGAATTCGTCGATCTGAGGCTGCACCGAACGCACCAAGCCTTGGACCCGGATAAGGCCATCGGCTACCCGGTCGGCAACGCGATGGCCGAAGAGGCGCGAGCGCGCGGCTTGAACGGGATCATCTATCCCTCGGTGCGCAATCCAGGCGGCACGTGTCTGGTCGCGCTGTTTCCACACGCGGTCCAATCAGTGGCCCAAGGCGACGTTTATCGACTGGTCTGGAGCGGTCAGCCTGAACCGGCGGTCGATTTGGTCACGGGGTAAGCAGTCGATTACGGCACAGTCGACCGACCGCAAATGAGCTGAAACCACGATTTGGCATGCGATCACCATCTAAGGTTGACGATCTGTCGGCCTGCTTGATGAAAGCATGTCGGTCTTATGTGGGGATCGACAGCAATCCCGATCGGCGGCGCCTCGCATAGCCTATTTCGGATTCGCATAAGGTATATTATGGAATATTTTATATGGTGTGATCTCAGGATCTTAACCGGGCCCGGCTGGAATGACGTCTTCGTCCGGTCGGTTCGCGTGACGGGCCACGCAAGGCGGCAATGCCGCGCCAGTCGCCGCTGCACGGCATATCGCGGTCGACCGTGAGCGCTTGTCAATCCGGCGGGCTACCCATGGTCGGACGCCGGCAAGACGGATGACGAGCGCCGCACGAGAAGCGACGGCACGATCGCTGGGCCACCGATCGACCCGGCTGTGCGTTCGGACGCCGGCAGCGCAGGCCGCCGATGGCCGGCCAACACACCCTCGCCCGGACGCTCTCTGACGGCCGTCGGACGGTCCGTTGCCGCAGGCGCTCGGGAAAGCGCGACGCGGTCTCAGCCGAAGGTCGGGGTGAAAAAGCTTGACCGGGCGGCGGTGGCGTGATGACCAGACGGCAAGGGGTCCTTATGGTGGATCTCGCAAAAACAAGAACTGGCAGGGAGAGATCAAATGCATTTTTCACGGCGGACATTGCTGAAGGCATCGGCCGCAGCGACCGTTCTCGGCGGCGTCGGCGCGCCATTCGTGGCCCGCGCGCAGAACGCCGAATTCGTCTACAAATATGCCAACAACCTGCCCGACACCCATCCGCTCAACGTCCGCGCGCGCGAGATGTCGACCGCGATCAAGGCCGAGACCAATGGCCGTGTCGACCTGCAGATCTTTCCGAACAACCAGCTCGGCTCCGACACCGACATGCTGAGCCAGATCCGCTCCGGCGGCGTCGAGTTCTTCACACTGTCCGGCCTGATCCTGGCGACTTTGGTGCCGGCGGCGTCGATCAACGGCATCGGCTTTGCCTTCCCGGACTATGACACCGTGTGGAAGGCCATGGACGGCGAACTCGGCGCCTATGTGCGCGGCGAGATTACCAAGGCCAACCTGGTGGTCATGGACAAGATCTGGGACAACGGCTTCCGCCGGACGACGTCGTCGACCAAGCCGATCAACGGTCCCGACGACCTCAAGGGTTTCAAGATCCGCGTGCCGGTGTCGCCGCTGTGGACCTCGATGTTCAAGGCGTTCGATGCTTCGCCCGCCTCGATCAATTTCAGCGAGGTCTATTCTGCGCTGCAGACCAAGATCGTCGAAGGCCAGGAAAATCCGCTGGCGCTGATCTCGACCGCCAAGCTCTACGAAGTGCAGAAATACTGCTCGCTGACCAACCACATGTGGGACGGCTTCTGGTTCCTCGCCAACCGCCGCGCCTGGGAGAAGCTGCCCGAGGATCTGCGCACCATCGTCGCGAAGAACATCAATGCGGCGGCCGTCAAGGAACGCGGCGACACCGAGAAGTTGAACGCCACCGTGCGCGAGGAGCTGACCGGCAAGGGCCTGATCTTCAATCAGCCGACCGTGGCGCCGTTCCGCGACAAGCTGCGCCAGGCCGGATTCTACGCCGAATGGAAGGGCAAATACGGCGAGCAGGCCTGGGCGCTGCTGGAGAAATCCGTCGGCAAGCTGGCCTAAGCCGCAACCATGGCGCATGTCGACATCCATCCGGCCGCGGGGAGGTGACCCACCTTCCCCGCCCGCGTTCGTCGCTGTCATCGCTCGAGGCGATCCTGGGAGCACTGGTGGAGATTCCGGCGGCGCTGCTGGTGGTGGCCGAGGTCGTCATCCTGTTCGCCGGCGTCGTCGCGCGCTACGGGCTGCACCGGCCGCTGGTGTGGTCCGACGAACTGGCGTCGATCCTGTTCCTGTGGCTGGCCATGCTGGGATCGGCGGTGGCGTTCCGCCGCAGCGAACACATGCGGATGACGGCGCTAGTGACCGGCGCCGGCCCGGCGGCGCGGGCGTTTCTCGACCTGATCGCGACCTGTTCGGCGCTGGCGTTCCTGCTGATGATCGTGTGGCCGTCCTACGAATACGCCTACGAGGAAAGCTACATCACCACGCCGGCGCTGCAGATCGCCAACAGCTTTCGCGCCGCGGCGTTGCCGGTGGGCATCTCGATCATGGCGGTGTTCGCCCTGCTCCGGCTGGCGCGCTTCGGCAATCCGCGCACCGTGCTGCTGGCACTCGGTACCGTGGTGGCGATCATCGGCGTGTTCTGGCTGGCGCAGCCGCTGCTGCGGACGCTCGGCAACCTCAATCTGATCATCTTCTTCGTCGGCGTGGTCGGCCTGTGCGTGTTTGCAGGCGTGCCGATCGCCTTCGCCTTCGGTCTGGCGATCTTCGGCTATATGGCGCTGACCACGCATACGCCGCTGATCGTGCTGGTCGGCCGCATGGACGAGGGCATGAGCCACCTGATCCTGCTCGCGGTGCCGCTGTTCGTCTTCCTCGGCCTGCTGATCGAGATGACCGGCATGGCCAAGGCCATGGTCGCCTTCCTGGCCAGCCTGCTCGGCCATGTCCGCGGCGGCCTGCATTACGTCCTGCTCGGCGCCATGTACCTGGTGTCCGGCATTTCCGGCTCCAAGGCCGCCGACATGGCCGCAGTGGCGCCGGTGCTGTTTCCGGAGATGAAGGCGCGCGGCGCCAAGCCGGGCGATCTGGTCGCCCTGCTTGCCGCCACCGGCGCCCAGACCGAGACCATCCCGCCGAGCCTGGTACTGATCACCATCGGCTCGGTCACCGGCGTTTCGATCTCGGCGCTGTTCACCGGCGGGCTGCTGCCCGGCGTGGTGCTGGCCATCACCCTGTCGATCCTGGTGTGGTGGCGCTATCGCGGCGAGGACCTCAGCCACGTCAAGCGGGCCACATCAGGCGAGATTTTCAAGGCCTTCGTGATCTCGCTGCCGGCACTGGCGCTGCCGTTCGTGGTCCGCTTTGCCGTGGTCGAAGGCATCGCCACCGCCACCGAGGTTTCCACCATCGGCATCGTCTATGCCCTGCTCGCCGGCATCCTGATCTACCGGCAGTTCAACTGGTCGCGGCTGATGCCGATGCTGGTGGACACCGCCTGCCTGTCCGGCGCCATCCTGCTGATCATCGGCACCGCCACCGGCATGGCCTGGGGCCTGACCCAGTCCGGCTTTTCGCGGGCGCTGGCGGCCGCCATGACCGGCCTGCCCGGCGGCGGCGCCAGCTTCATCGCGGTGTCGATCGTGGCCTTCGTGATCCTCGGCAGCGTGCTGGAGGGCATTCCCGCCATCGTGCTGTTCGGCCCGCTGCTGTTCCCGATTGCCCGACTGGTGGGGGTCCACGAGGTGCACTACGCCATGGTGGTCATTCTCGCCATGGGAATCGGCCTGTTCGCACCGCCATTTGGCGTCGGCTATTACGCCGCCTGCGCCATCGGCCGGGTCGATCCTGCCGAGGGAATCCGTCCGATCCTCGGCTACATGCTGGCGTTGCTGGCTGGCCTGATCATCGTGGCGATCTTTCCGTGGATCTCGATTGGGTTTCTCTAGATCGTCGCAAATTCAATAGCTTATGCCATAAAGCAGCGTAATTTTGGCATAGTCTGAGCTAACTACTTGATGCTAGAGAATATCTGCATAAGACATTGATATTGGATGTAAAATGGCTATCGATCCTCAAGGTCCTTATAGCGTCGATCTCGACAAGACCGCCGCCAACTTCGTGCCGCTGTCGCCGCTGAGTTTTCTCGAGCGCACCGCCGCGGTCTACCCAAACCTGACCAGCGCGGTCTACGAAGGGCGCGTCTTCACCTGGGTGCAGACCCGCGAGCGCTGCCACCGCTTCGCGTCGTTCCTGGCCGACCGCGGCATCGGCCGCGGCGATACGGTGGCGGCGATGCTGCCCAACATCCCCGCCATGAACGAGGCCCACTTTGCCGTGCCGATGACCGGTGCCGTGCTCAACGCCCTCAACATCCGGCTCGACCCCGCCTCCATCGCGTTCCAGCTCGACCATGGCGGTGCCAAGGTGCTGCTGGTCGACCCGGAGTTTTCGGGGGTCATCAGCGACGCCCTGGCGCTGATGAGCGGTCCGCACCCCTTCGTGGTCGACGTCGATGACGCCGCTTTCGCCGGCGGCCAGCGCATCGGAGCGATCGAGTACGAGGATGCGATTGCGGCAGCCCGCCCCGGCTTTGCCGCAACGCCGCCGCAAGACGAATGGGATGCCATCGCGCTCAGTTACACCTCGGGAACCACCGGCAACCCGAAGGGCGTGGTGACCCATCACCGCGGCGCCTATCTCAACGCCGTCAGCAACATCCTCGCCGCCAATCTCGGCCAGCACCCGGTGTACCTGTGGACTCTGCCGATGTTCCACTGCAACGGCTGGTGCTTCCCGTGGACCATCGCCGCCGCCGCCGGCATCAACGTCTGCCTGCGAAAAGTCGACCCGACAAAAATCTTCGCGCTGATCAAGCAGCACGGCGTCACCCACATGTCCGGCGCGCCGATCGTCTACAACACGCTGATCAACGCGCCGGACGCGCCGAAGTATACCGGCGGCCCGGTGGTCAACGGATCGATCGCCGGTGCGCCGCCGCCGGTGGCCGTGCTATCCGGCGCGGAGAACATCGGCATCAAGCTGACCCATGTCTACGGCCTCACCGAGGTCTATGGCCCCGCCTCGGTGTGCGCCGAGCAGCCGGGCTGGGACGATCTACCCGCCGACCAGCGCGCGCAACTCAAGCGCCGGCAGGGCGTACCCTACCCGTTGCAGGAAGCCGTCACCGTGCTCGACCCCGACACCATGCGCGAGGTGCCGCGCGACGGCGAGACCATCGGCGAGGTCATGTTCCGCGGCAACATCGTCATGAAGGGCTATCTGAAAAACCCCAAGGCCACCGAAGAGGCCTTTGCCGGCGGCTGGTTCCACACCGGCGATCTCGGCGTGCTCGACGCCGACGGCTACGTCATCATCAAGGACCGCTCCAAGGACATCATCATCTCCGGCGGCGAGAACATCTCGTCGGTGGAGGTGGAGGACGTGCTTTACAAGCATCCGGCGGTGCTATTCGCCGCCGTTGTCGCGCGCCCCGATCCCAAATGGGGCGAAGTGCCCTGCGCCTTCATCGAGCTCAAAGAGAACGCGCAGGCCACCGAGGCCGAGATCATCGCGTTCTGCCGCGAGCACATGCCAGGCTTCAAGACGCCGAAGTCGATCGTGTTCAGCGCGATCCCGAAAACCTCGACCGGCAAGATCCAGAAATTTGCGCTGCGCGATCAGGTGAAATCGACGAAGGCGATTTCGGGATAACCCCGGTCCGTTCCCCGGACGCAGCGCAATGCGCCGCCGCAGGCGGCGTAGTGCGCTGCAGATCCGGGGCCCCGGTGACACGGGAAAAGAAGACCGGGATCCCGGATCTGCGGAGCGGCATAAGGATGCCGCACCGCGTCCGGGAAACGGGCGCGTGACTCAGCCCTGATCCAGCGTCAACCGCATCCCGTCATAGGCCGGGATCACGCCGTCGGGCACCTGCGCCTGCACCGCTTCATAGTCCAGATCGGCATGCATGTTGGTGATCACCGCGCGCTTCGGCTTGAAGCGGTCGATCCACGACAGCGCATCGCTGAGGCTGAAATGGCTGGGGTGCTGGGCATAGCGCAGTCCGTCGATGATCCACAGATCGAGATTTTCCAGCGCCGGCCAGCTTTCCTGCGGGATGTCGCTGACGTCAGGCGTATAGACGGCATTGCCGATGCGGTAGCCGAGCGCGGGGATGTTGCCGTGTTGCATGATGAAGGCCGACAGGGTTATCGCACCGCCCTTGCCGTCGATGGTCCGGCTCTCGCCGGCTTCAATGGATTTCCGCTCGAGGATGGGCGGATAGTCGCTGCCCGCCGGAGACTCGAAGCAGTACGAGAACCGTGGCAGGATTTCGCGCGCCGTCGACTCGTTGAGATAGAACGGGATGCGCTTGCGCTGATGCATGACCACGGACCGCAGGTCGTCGATCCCATGGGTCTGGTCGGCATGTTCGTGGGTGAGAAACACCGCGTCGAGATGATCCACGCCAGCATCGATCAACTGCTCGCGCAGATCCGGCGAAGTGTCGATCACCACGCGGGTGACGCCCGCCGCGGATTCACGCTCGGCCATGATCGAGCAGCGGCGCCGCCGGTTCTTCGGATTGGTCGGATCGCAGGCGCCCCAGCCCAGCGCCGGGCGCGGCACGCCGGCGGAGGATCCGCAGCCGAGAATGGTGAGGGTCAGCGTCATGCGGCGTTCACGCGGGGCACCTTGCTGAACAGCCGGAAGAAGTTCTCCGTGGTCTGCCGCGAGATGTCCTCAAGCGAGACGCCGCGGGTTTCTGCCATCACCTTGGCGGTCTCCACCACATAGGCCGGCTCACAACGCTTGCCGCGAAATTTGCCCGGCGCCAGATACGGCGCGTCGGTCTCGACCATGATGCGATCGGCCGGCAACTCGGCGGCGAGGTCGCGCAGCTCTTGCGATTTTTTAAAGGTCAGGATGCCGGTGAAGGAGATTGAAAGGCCGAGGTCGATCGCCTTCATCGCCAGGTCGCGCCCGCCGGTGTAGCAGTGCAGCACCGCGCGGAAGGCGCCCTTCCCCATCTCGTCTTCGAGAATTCGGCCGCACTGCTCGTCGGCCACGCGGGTGTGGATCACCAGAGGAAGTCCGGTAGCGCGGGCCGCCGCGATATGGGCGCGGAAGCCGCGCTCCTGCGCTTCGTTAAAGTCGGTGCCGTAGAAGTTGTCGAGCCCGGCCTCGCCGAGCGCGACTACCTTGGGATGTGCCGTCAACGCAATCAGCTCTTCTGCCGCAATGCCGTCTTCCTCGTCGACATGCCCGGGATGGGTGCCGACCGAGCAATAGACGTTCGGGAAGCGCGCGGTGAGCGCCAGCAGGGCCGGCAACTGCTTCACCCGCGTCGAGATGGTGACCATGCGGCCCACGCCGGCCGCTTCCGCGCGCGCGACGATGCCGTCGAGGTCATCGGCGAAATCGGGAAAGTCGAGATGGCAGTGACTGTCGACGAGCATCGTCCGGCCGTTACGCTGCGGTCGGTTCGATATAGCGCGGAAACACGCCGGTCGGTGTCGGCAGCGCCGTGCCCGCGCTGATCCGGGTCGCTCCGCCCAGCGCTGCGAAATCGCGCTGATCGGCGGGAATGCCGAGCACATCGAGCAGCTTGCCACAGGACTCCGGCATCACCGGCTGCGCCAGGATGGCGACCTGGCGGACCACTTCGGCGGTCACATACAGGACGGTGCGCTGCCGCGCCGGGTCGGTCTTGGCCAGCGCCCATGGCGCCTCGCCGGCAAAGTACCGGTTGGCTTCGGCGACAACGGCCCAGATCGCGTTCAAGGCATGATGGATCTGCTGCGTGCTCATCGCGGCGCGCGCCAGTTCGATCATGCCGTCGGCCTGCGCCAGAATGGCCTTGTCGTTGTCGCTGAACTCACCCGGTGTCGGCAGTACGCCTTCATACTGCTTGGCGATCATCGACAGCGAGCGTTGTGCGAGGTTGCCGAGGTCGTTGGCAAGATCGGCATTGGTGCGCGCCACGATGGCTTCATGGCTGTAGCCGCCGTCCTGCCCGAACTGCACCTCGCGCAGAAAGAAATAACGCAGCTGATCGACGCCATAGCGTTCGGCCATGACGAACGGATCGACGACGTTGCCGAGCGACTTCGACATTTTCTCGCCGCGGTTCAACACGAAGCCGTGGGCATAAACCCGCTTCGGCAACGGCAACCCCGCCGACATCAGGAAGGCCGGCCAGTACACCGCATGAAAGCGGATGATGTCCTTGCCGATGATATGGACATCGGCCGGCCAATAGCGCCAGTTGGCGTCGGACCGGTCGGGAAATCCGACACCGGTAATGTAGTTCGTCAGCGCATCGACCCAGACATACATCACATGGTCGGGATCGTTGGGCACCTTGACGCCCCAGTCGAAGGTGGTGCGCGAGATCGACAGGTCCTTCAGGCCGCCCTTGACGAAGCTGACCACTTCGCTGCGGCTGGAATCCGGCCCGATGAAATCCGGCTGCTGCTCGTAGAGCGCGAGAAGCCGGCCCTGATAGGCGGACAGCTTGAAGAAGTAGCTCTTCTCCTCGACCCACTCCACGGCCGTCCCCTGCGGCCCGCGACGGATATCGTCGGTGCCGACCACCGTCTCGTCTTCGGCGTAATAGGCTTCATCGCGCACGGAGTACCAGCCGGCATAGCTGGCCAGGTAGATGTCGCCGTTGTCCGTCATGCGGCGCCAGATTTCCTGGACCGAACGATGGTGCTGTTCCTCCGACGTGCGAATGAAGCGGCTGAACGAGACGTTCAGCTTCTCGTCAAGGTCGCGCAGCAAAGCTGAATTCTGCGTTGCCAGCTCGAGCGCGGTGACGCCCGCCCGCTGCGCGGTCTGCACCATCTTCTGTCCGTGCTCGTCGGTGCCGGTCAGGAAGAAAACATCCTTGCCGTCGAGTTTCTGGAAGCGCGCCAGAGCATCGGTGGCAATCGCCTCATAGGCGTGACCGATATGCGGCGCGCCGTTCGGGTAGACGATCGCCGTCGTGATGTAATAGGTTTCGCGGGACAAATTGTTCGCATTCGCCATAGCTGCGAAAGCCTTTCATCGGATTGTCGTCATCGGCGTTGCGACACTGACGCGATCGGTCGAACTCAGCGCGTTGCTTCGGCCAGCAGCCCGAATACCGAAAAAACCAGCGGTTTTCGCTCGAGATTGTAGGATTCGGTCTCGCGCGCGGCGCGGTTGATCTTTTCCCATACCTCCGCGAGCCGCGCAAGGCGCGGCAGGTTGGCGTTGGCATGGGCATCGTCGGCGCGCAACCGTTCGCCGATCCAGCGATCTACGCTGTCGACAAAGGCGCCGAGCGCCACGCGGTCGCTACCGCCCAGCGCGTCGCCCAGCGCATGCAGCTCCCGGGGATCGACGTGCGGAAGGGTATTCAAGAGGGCCGCGGTGCGCTGATGCAGTTTCAGCGCGTCGCCGCCGAGCAGCGTCAGGGCGCGGGAGACACTACCCTCCGCCGCCTGTGCGGCCTCAGCGAGGGCCGGATCGCCGATCGATGTCTCTGCCGCCTGCGCCGTGGCGGCGATGACGTCCGCGATGGCGAGCGGCCGCAGGGCCAGTTTCCGGCAACGCGATTGAATGGTGGGCAACACGCGGGCCGGGGCATGGCTGACCAGCAGGAACAGCGACTGCTGCGGTGGCTCCTCGAGCACCTTGAGCAGCGCGTTGGCGGCGTTGCCATTCAGCTCGTCCACGGTATCGACGATGCAGACCCGCCAGCCTTCCACAGCCGCGGTGGAGCCGAAGAACGAGATGGTCTCGCGCGTCTCGTCCACGGTGATCACCGTGCGCATCACGCCCTTGTCGTTGAGGCTGCGCTCCAGCGTCAGCAGGCCGCCATGCGCCTCGGCGGCGACCTGTCGCGCGACGGGATGCTCAGGATCGATGGCCAGCGTATCCGCCGACTGCACTTGCGCAGACAATGGATCGCGATGCGCCAGCACGAAGCGCGCCATGCGATAGGCCAGCGTCGCCTTGCCGATGCCCTGGGCACCGCCGATCAGCCATGCGTGGGGAATGCGCCCGCCGCGATAGGCATTGAGCAGGGCCTGTTCGGCATCGTGATGTCCGAACAGCGCAGTGGTTTCGCGTGGATGCGGGATCGCGCTCTGGGTCTCGGGTGAACGGGCCATTATGCGGATGCCGTCTCGTTCTGTCGCAGCATTGTCAGAAGGCGCTCGCGGGTTGCCGCCCATATGCCGGCCGCGACGGTCGCGGGATCGGCACTGGCATCGACCAGCACGCAGCGTCCGGGCTCCTGCGCCGCGATCTGCCGGAACGCCGCGCGCAACCCGCGGTGAAACTCGATGTCTTCCGCCTCGAACCGGTCGGGAGCGCCTTCGCCGCGACGCGCTGCGGCGCGCTGCATCCCGACTTCGACGGGCACGTCGAGGATGACGGTGAGATCCGGCTTGAGGTTGCCGATGGTGACGCGCTCCATCGCGTTGAGAAGCCCAGGCGACACCTTGCCGAGCGCGCCCTGATAGGCGCGGGTCGAATCCGCAAAGCGGTCGCACAGCACCCAGACGCCCTGCGCCAAAGCGGGCTCGATCACGGCATGCACGTGATCGTCGCGCGCCGCGGCGAACAGCAGCGTTTCAGCTTCCGCGCCCAGCAGCTTGCCCATCCCCGACAAGACGACATGCCGGATGATCTCGGCGCCGGGCGACCCGCCCGGCTCGCGGGTGACGAGGACGCGCAACTTGGCCGCGTCGAGCCGGTCGGCCAGCAGCTTGATCTGCGTCGACTTGCCGGCCCCCTCCCCGCCTTCGAAGGTGATGAAGCGCCCGCGTCGGGGCGCCCTGTTGTCGACGGCATCGGCCATGGTCAGAGCTTCTCGACGCCGGCGCGGAAGATACTGACGACCAGCTCGCCGGCGCCATCGATGGCGCGGCGCATGGTCGAACCCGTCGCCACAGCCTCGGCCGCGTAGACCGGCGCCTCGACCGCGATGTTGGCGCCGCGCCAGACGCGGACCACACCCACCTGCTGGCCCGCTTCGATCGGCGCGCGCACCGGGCCGCTGTAGACCACGCGTGCGATCAGCTTGTCGGTGCCGTTCTTCTGCACCATCACCTTGACCGGCTCCTTGCTGGTCAGACCGACCGAGCGGCTTTCGCCGCCGAACACCTTGGCGAAGCCGACCGGCTGCTCGGCTGCGAACAAGGTGCGCGCCTCGAAATTCTTGAAACCCCATTCCAGTAATTTCTTGGCGTCGGTGACGCGGTCGTCGGGGTCATCGACGCCGTTGACGACAGCGATCAGCCGCATGCCGTTCTGCACGGCGGAGGCGGCCATGCCGTAGCCGCCCTCCTTTGTGTAGCCGGTGACCAGGCCGTCGGCCCCTTCCAATAGATTGAGCAGCGGATTGCGGTTGGTCTGGCGGATCTTGTTCCAAGTGAATTCGCGCTCGTTGTAGAGCTTGTAGAATTCCGGATAGGTCTGGATCATGTGCCGCGTCAGCCGGCCGATCTCGCGGATCGTCATCTTGTTGTCGGGGTCCGGCAGACCGTTGGAATTCGCAAATGTCGATTTGGTCAGGCCGAGCTCGCGGGCCCGCTTGGTCATCACTTCGGCAAAGGCCTTCTCGCTGCCGGCCATGCCCTCGGCCAGGATCATGCTGGAATCGTTGCCGCTCTGGATGATCATGCCGCGCAGCAGGTCGCTCACCGGAACCCGGCTGTTCAGCGCTGCGAACATGGTGGCGCCGCCGGCCGGCGCGCCCCTTGCGCCAGGAATTCTCGCTGACGCGATACTCATCCGTCAGCTTGATGTCGCCGCGCTGCAGGGCGCTGAACACCACCTCGGCGGTCATCAGCTTCATCATGCTGGACGGCGCGCGCAATTCGTCTGCGTTCTTCTCGAACAGAACGCTGCCGCTGCCGGCCTCGATCAGAATCGCGGTCGGCGCGTCGGTGTCGTAGCCCTCGTCGACCTGCTTCTTGGCGCCCTGCACGCTCTGATTGGCCGCGAAAGCCATGCCGCCGAACGCGATGACCGCGACCACGGTTGCGGCGAGCAGAAGCCGCCAGCGCGAAACGGCCGTCGGCGATCGGTCACTGGTTCTGAGTTTCGGTGCCATCTGCTATCCTGAAGGCCAAGTCTTAACAGGATCGGCAGGCGCAAACAACGCACGGCCGGACGATCCGGCGGCGCGCTCTGAAGACGCTGACGGCTCAGTAGAGACCGCGGCCGGACAGGATATCCCGGGCCTCGTCGGCGGGCGCGTAAGCGGCGACCGGCCGCTCGCGCGGGGCGGCGTCGTTACTGGCTTCATAGGACACGACGCGGTGATTTTCCGTCATGCGAGGGCTCGGCCGCATGCGACCGGACGCCGACAGCTCGGAGGTCGCGTTGATCGATGCGACATCAGCCGGCGTATTGCCGAGGGTATAGGGACGGCCTTCCGGCAACGGAATATCGCGCGAGACCACGCGTCCGCCCTGCATGTCCGGCACGAAGGAGCGCGCGGACGCGACGCGGACCAGGGATGGCGAAGGCGCCGGCTCGCCGGTGCGCAACGTGGCCACCAGTTGGCGATCGTCGGAGCCTTCCAGCGGCGCGCGTGCCACGTATTCGACCCGCACATTGGCAATGCCGCGGCCCTTGAACTCGAGCAGTTCGGCGGCCTTGTTGGAGACATCGATCAGGCGGTTGCCATGATACGGCCCGCGATCGTTGACGCGCACGATCAGCGACTTGCCATTGCCGAGATTGGTGACGCGGGCGTAGCTGGGGATCGGCAGGGTTGGATGCGCCGCGGTCAGCGACGCCATGTCGAACACTTCGCCATTGGCGGTCAACCGGCCGTGGAAATCATCGCCGTACCAGGACGCCAGACCTTCGGCGCGGTAATTGAGGTTCTCTTCCGGTACATAGGTTCTCCCGGCGACCGTATAGGGCTTGCCGACGCGATAGGTGCCGCCGCCCTTGGGCACGGGTTCGCCCATTCCAACCACGCGCGGGCTGCTGGAGACGCCATATTTGGGGTCGACGCGACTGAATTTGCCGGAGGACGCGCAGTTCGCCAGGAACATACACGCGCCGATAGCCGTCACCGCTCGCGCGGCCCGGCCGAGTCGATATGACCCACGAATCCCCATAGTCCCCAATACCATTCCCGCAGCCGTCTGCCCATCGGGGGCACCCCCGGCCGATACTTCCGATACAGCCCACATCCGCACCGGAAGGTAAACATATCGCAGCGAGAAGGCGGCGGAAATGCGGTCAGGCTCGGGATGGTGAGCGAATGGTTAATTTTGGTGTTCGCCACAGGCGGTCGGAAGAAGGCCCGGCATGTGGCGCGCCAGCCTGCTCCGCGGATCAATCGAATTGGCTGGTCATCGGTGCCCGAAGCGCCCATCACAGTGGCTCTTGAACCGTCAGGACATCCAGATGAGCGAACGACTCGATACGCTGCACAGGGCTCGCAGTCGCATGGTCGACGACCGCGATGCCTTCGCCAAGGTGCTGGCGGCGCCGTTCGACCGCGACAAGGCCGAACGCGCCCGCATCAAGTTCATCGAAATCCAGGCGCTGATCAACGCTATCGACGAGGCTATCGCCGGCGACGTCGCAAGCCCGTAATGATCGGGTCCGCGCGCGGGCTGCGCCCTACGCCGCCTGGGGCAGCTTGAGAGAACGGATCTGCAGCCAGATCTTGAGCCGGCGCTCGGCGGTATTGATCTGCGGCAAGGTAGCGGCGTCGCGCATCAGCCGCGCGATCTGCCAGCCCTCAAGATCGCCCCTGGCGCCCAGCGAAATCTGTCGAACCTGATAGGCGTTGCTGTGCAACGTGCTCAAGCGTCGGCCGGGTGCCAGTGTCTGTCGCATCGCTGTGAAATCGATCGTCATGGGTCACCCCCGTATTGCTACAGGGTCAACCGTCTTGGCGCGCAATGGTTGCGCCCCTGTCTCGCTGTGGTTTCCCTGGGGTTAACGGGTCGCGCCGGGAACTGCGATCGGATCCGTCCAAAACAAAGCCGCGCCAACCTTGCGGTTGACGCGGCCATGAAGCGTTCTGTTGCCAGGTGCTTCGTCCCCCGAACAGGTTACGCCGCGAGGCGCACTTCGTTCAATGCAACGTTATCGTTTGCATTTAGGTTTTTGACCCGATAACGGCGGTATCATGCCGAGCACAATTCATACCTTCTTCGCAGTCATCGATCCTGTTTCGCCCCCGCCGCAGCAGCCCTCGTGATTTACCGTTCGGCAAATCCGGTCCCGCGGGACCTGTGAAGCTGCTGCGGTGGAGGCGCCGGGTACTGCCCCCGGGTCTGCCTGCGGTCCGCTATGAGTTTCAGCGCCATCGTCTTGCGACCTCCCCAATATAGGTCCGATCTGCAGCGAATGCTAGACCGCCGAGCGGGCCACCCGCGCACCCCATCGGCCTCAGGCCGGCCGCACCGCCTTCTTCCTGGGGGCGCGATGGCGCCCGCCATTAAGCGGATCGCCGGCGATCTTGGTCTTGGTGAACTCGCACTTCGGGCACTTGTAGGTGATCGTTCCCGCCCCGTCGGCGGCCAGTTGCGTGCCGGCCAGCACCATCCGGCTGCGGCACATGGCGCAGCGCGGCGGCTTGGGGGTTGCGGGATCGGGATCGGGATCGGCTGGCAGCATGGCAGGTCCGGCGGGTTGAACGGCAATGCAGTAATATCGCACGCACGCCCCGGCCTGGCGATGCCGCCGTGGCTGCGATTTGTTAACCGGGATTGGCTACGATTCTGGCAATCGCGGAACCTGGTCAATCGTACCGCGAGATCCAACTAGAACCCGCCGCCTCAACCCGGCGGGTTTTTTGCGCCGTAACTATTCGCAGCAATCCGCGCTACATCAGCCTGCTCCGCGGAAGGAGAACCTACCGATGTCACTGTCATCCGCCAAGAATTATGCGCTGCGCGCAGCACGATCGCAGGACGAGAAGGAAGCCATTGAGCTGCTCTCCAAGGCGATCCTGGAACTCGCGACCTCCATGGAAACCACCGACGCCAAGATCAAGAAGCTGAACAAGTCGGGCGGCTAGGCTCCGGCGCGGCTAAGGATCAGCGGATGCCCAATGGCGCGTGCGACTGCCCCATCATCACCGGCAATTCGCCCGCACCGACTTGCGCCTGGGCATTAGTCCACAGTTCGTCGGTATAGACGGACCCGGCGATGGCGGCGAGGGCGAGAACGAAGACAACGGCCAAGGTTTTCATGACCGCCTTGTCGTCGGCAATTAGGGCCGAAATTGCCGCGACGACGTGCCTTTTGCGGCAACAGCGCGGTGATATTTGAGCGCCTTGCGCCGTACTCCCGTTGGCTGCCAAATTTCCCCGGCGCCGCCAGTTCCCAGCGGCGCGCATATTGCTTACAACCTGCTGTAGGTGCAGGAAGTACCGCACAGATTGAGGACGTTACTTGGCCGACCAGTTTCAGCACGATATCGAAGTCGGCAGGCCCCCGCTGGCCGTGCGAAAGTCCTATTCCGGCGTGTTCGGCATCTTTGCTGCGCTGGCGGTCATCGCGGGCGTCTCCGGGCTGCTCTGGCTGAATTACGATCATCTGGTCGAGGCCTCGTCCCATACCGGCACGGTCGCCAGTTCCACGGCTGGCGAGGACGCGGCAGCGCTCAAGGAGCTGCAGGCGATCCAGCAACAGACGGCGGACACCTTGCTGGCGACCCGGCAGCTTTTGGAGGCCCAGCAGGCCGAAGTCAGGCGGCTATCCGAGCAGGTGTCGGGCCTGACCGCGAAGATCGACCAGTTGCAGCCCCGCCCCGCCCCGGCCCCATCCGCCGCGCCAGTCGTTACCGCCCCCAGGCCTGCGCCGAAAAAGCCACCGGCGCCGAAGCCAGCCGGCGCGATTTCGGTCGGCGGCGCCCCGTTGCCGACGACGGCCCAACCGGCGAGGTAATCCGCGCGAAAGCGCGGGCCGGTGCCATTCGACGATCGCACGCCTCAGCCCTGTTGAGTTCGAACGCAAGGTCGGATTAGCTTAACTCGGCGTCCACTGAACCTGTACCAGCTCAGGTCAGTCAGACTGAAGCAGCGCAAACAGTCCGCACGCATTGTGAGATATTCGGCTGTTTTCGGATGGAGATCATCCTTCAGCTTGTTGCACCAAAACTTACCGGGAATAGCCGAGCGCAGTACCGATGGCGCGGGCCGCTTCCATCACGTGAACGGAGTATTCCTTAATCTGCTTGCGTTTGATGCGCGTATCCGGCCCCGACATGCCGATGGCACCGACCATCTCGCCGGACCGCCCCAGAATTGCGCAGGCACAGGCCGCGATACCTTCACGCCATTCGCCATGCAGAACGTAGGAATACCCCTGCGATCGCGCCAGTGCGATGTCCTCCCGGAGCTCCTCGATCGTCATGCGCGTCGTGTCTGTATAACGCCTGAAATGCGGCTTGAATTTCTCAAGATAATCGTCCGGCATATACGCCAGCATCGCCTTGCCGGTCGCCATCGTGAAAGCCGGCGCGCGCATGCCGACGCTGGTGTGGGCGCGAATGTGATGTTCACTTTCTATCTTGTCGACATACACCACGTCGGTGTCTTCCAGAATCGAAAGATGGATCGTTTCGCCGGTCACCTGCACCAGTTTTGCCATGACCGGACGGGCAATCTTGATCAAATCCATCCGAGAGATGACATGGGTGCCGAGCGCCCAGATCTTGGTCGTCAGCTCATAGGTGCTGTGCGGGGGAACCCGACGCACGTAGCCCTGCGACTGCAACGTCATGAGCAGCCGGTGCACGTTGCTCTTGGTGAACTTCAGTTCGTTCGCAAGTTCGGTGATGCCCCGAGGCCGCTCGCTCAAAGCAAGCGTTTCGAGAAGACGAAGTCCCTTGATAAAGGCCTTATCCATCCAATAACCACCGCCGCATATTTGATCTTCGCCTCGCCCGATCGGTTCGCAGCGCAGGACCTCGGCGCCCAGCTTGAAGCTGAGCGCCGAGATCATACGGTCGCCTACTGTGCGAGCAGCGCGTTCAACTTCTCCTGCCCATATTCCTCGTTGGTCGAGTTACCGGCCGGCGACGGCGCACCCCAATAGGTCGGGCTCCACTCGATCGCTTTGCTGACATTGTCCGGATTGTTCGCCCAATAGCGAGCGATCTTCTTGTCCGTGGCCGCTTCGAACACGACGGACGACGGAAGCGCGACCGGGAATGTCGAGGTCAGCTGTGCGGCGCGCGTCGGATCGAGACGCCAGGACAACAGCTTCAGCGCATTGTCGTAGTTCGGAGCTCCCTTCGGAATGGAGAAGAAATCGTAATAGATGAACCCCTGATTGAACGTCAGATCGATCGGAGCGCCTTCGAGTGCCAGCTTGCTCATCGATCCGGTGTAGGCCATGCACATGTCGGCTTCGCCATCGAGCAGCAGCTGCGGCGGCTGCGCGGATGTCGTCCACCACTTGGCGATATGAGGCTTGATCTCCTTGATCTTCTTGAGCGCCCGCTCCATGTCGATCGGATAGATCTGGCTCTTGTCGACCCCGTCGGCCATCAACGCCGCCTCGAACACGAAGCGTGGCCAGGCGGGCATGCAGCGACGACCCGGAAACTTCTTCACATCCCAGAAGTCTGCCCAGCTTGCCGGTACGTTGGCGCCCTTGAACTTGTCCTTGTTGTAGACGAGACCGACGCCGATCACCTGCAGCGCGACGCCCTTCTTGCGCTTCAGGTTGTCCGGCATGGCCGCGAGCGTCTTCTGCGCCGGTTCGGACAGTTTGGTATAATCGATGTCAGCCAGGCAGCAGTCGCCAAGCAGCTTGGTTTCCTGATCGAAGATGAAGGTGAGATCCCACTGCGCCTTGCCTGCTTCGCCCTGCGCCTTGATGCGCGGGCCGCTGCGCGCCTCCTGGACCGTCACGACCTTGATGCCCGTCGCCTTTTCGAACGGATCGTACATCACCTTGCGCAGCGCGTCGCCGTAGCCGCCGCCGGGGTCCTGCATGATCACGACGTTGCTCTGAGCAGGCGCAACGCCGGTCCCGATCAAGAGCATGGCGGCCGATGCGAGCACGGAAGCCGAGAGTCGCAGATGCTTGTATTTCGACATTTTATCCTCCCTGTGAGTTCTTAATATGCAGATTTTCGTGATGTGGTGAGCACCGGCCGCGCCAGGATCAGTCCCCCGACGACCAGCAGGACCTCGAGCGAGGACACCACGGCAAGTACGGGGTTGAGACGGTAGTTGATGTCGCCCCACAGCATCAGCGGCAGCGTCTTGAGCTCTGCGCTCGACAGGAACAGCGTCAAAACCAGTTCGTCGAACGAATGCAGGAAAGCGAAGAACGTTGCCGCGGCGAGGCCCGGCGCAATCGCCGGCAGCGTCACCAGCCGGAAAACCGTCAGCGATGACGCGCCGTGAACGGATGCCGCCTGCTCCAGCCTGGGATCGACGCCTTGCAGCGCCGCCGACAGGATCACCACAACGATGGGCAGCCCGCCAATGGCATGGGCGGCGGCCAGGCCGAACACCGAGCCGACCATGTCGAAGCGAAGGAACAGGCTGTACAGCGACAGGCCGAGAACGACGGGCGGGACGATGATCGGACTGACCAGCAGCAGCATGATCGCGGACTTTCCGCGAATCTTGCTGCGCACGACACCCAGAGCAGCCGACGTACCCAGCGCAACCGCGATGCAGGCCGAGATCGTCGCCACCAGCAGTGACGTCCAGAACGCGCGCATCCAGCCCGAGTCCGAGAAGAACTGCTCGTACCAGCGCAGCGAAAAGCCGGGTGGCGGAAAGGTCAGGTAGCTGGCGCTGCTGAAGGAGATGATCATCACCACGATGATCGGCAGGATCAGGATGGCGACGACGGCACCGCCCATCAATCGGACCGTCCACTTGCCGAAACCCGCAGGCAAATGTCCGGACAGCCGCAGCAACGGCCAGCCGATCAGGTCAGCAAGCATGCTGGCGATGCCGCGACGGCTGTGGCCGGAAGCCTTTGCGGATCCGGCCATTTTCGGCGCGTCTTCATCCAGTTTGCGGCCACCCCAGATGAATTCGAGGCCCATGAAGCGCCCTGCGATGGCCACCACGGCCAGCGTGATGACAAGCAGCACGACACCGAGCGCCTGGAGAAAGCCTTCCGACGTCACCGAGTCCGCCTGCTGGGTGATGTGCATGGCGAACATCTGGTCGCCGGGGCCGCCCAGCAGCGTCGGCGTGATGAAGAAGCCGATGGCGGCGACAAACACCAGCAGCACGCCGGCGCCGATGCCCGGCAGGGTCAACGGCAACACCACGCGCCAGAACACGGCAATCGGCCCTGCCCCGCTGGCCAAAGCAGCCCTTGTCAGCCCCTGATCGAGCCGCGCCACGCTGGAGTAGATGCTCAGCACCATGAGCGGAAGCAGCACCGCGGTCATGCCGAGCAGCACCGTGCCGCGATTGAACAAAGCTGCGCGGGCTCGCTCAGGACTCCCAACCCGACCAGCAGCTTGTTGACGGGGCCGTTGCGGCCCAGCAGGACCATCCAGGCATAGGTGCGGATCAGGATCGCAATGAAATACGGCAGCACGATCGCCGTCGTCACCAGGATGCGAACAATGCCCCGGCTGCGGTGAATGAGCAGCGCGGTCGGATAGCCGAACAGCAGGCAAAGGAACGACACCGTCAGCGAGATCTGCATCGTGCGGACGAGCGATTCCCAGTATAGCGGCACTGCAAAGACCCGCTCGAAATGCGCCAACCAGGTCGGCCCGCTGAAACTGATGCGAATGAGATCGATCAGCGGCAGCAGATAGATGAAGGAGAGAAATGCGACCGCCGGAAGCAGCAGCAGCGCCGGATTCTTCATGGCCTCAGCAACCACCCGACGGGCGGGGCGCCTTGATACTGTGTCGAGCAGGATCGAGCTCATGACAGAACCCAGCAGTCTTCGGCGTCCCAACTCACGTGGAGGCGATCACCGACAGCCGGCAGCGGCCGGCTGGCGGTGTCTGTGCAGCGGATCAACAACAGATCGCCACCGCTCATCTCGGCCTGAATGCGGAGGATCTCGCCGAGAAAGATTGCAGACGTCACGGTGACGGGTGCTGACTTGGCGGTCGGCGCGTCGGAGACCACGATCCGCTCCGGGCGAACCAGCACAGTCGCCTTGCTCTGCTCGACGGTGTCGCGGCTCTCGGCGTTGAACACGTAGCCGGCGCGGCTCTTGACCGTGATGGTCGTGCCGCGCTTCTGCATCACTTCCACGTCGAGCAGATTGCTCTCGCCGACAAAGGACGCGACGAAGCGATTCGTCGGGTGGCGATAGATCTCCAGCGGACGGCCGATCTGCACAATCTTTCCGGCGTCCATCACGGCAATGCGGTCGCTCATTGTCAGCGCCTCGCCCTGGTCGTGCGTGACGAACAGGACAGTGCTACCAATGGTCTGATGCAGGTCGCGGATCTCGATCTGGATCGATTCGCGCAAGCGGCGGTCGAGCGCGCTGAGCGGCTCGTCCATCAGCACCACCTTGGGCCGCATCACGATTGCCCGCGCGATGGCCACGCGCTGCTGCTGACCGCCCGACATCTGCGACGGCGACTTCGCCGCGTGCTCGGACAGCCGCATGATCTCCAGCGTCTCGGCGACCCGTCGATCCGTGGTCGCACGATCGACGCCGGCCATGCGCAGCGGAAACGCCACGTTCTGCGTCACGGTCATGTTCGGAAACAGCGCGTAGCTCTGGAACACCATGCCGAAGCCGCGCTTGTGCGTGGGCACGTCCTGCACCGGCTTGCCGTCGACGAGAATCTCGCCATCGTCGAGCTGCTGAAATCCGGCAAGAAGATTCAGTAGCGTCGTCTTGCCGCTGCCGGAAGGCCCGAGCAGGGTGATGAACTCACCGGGTTCGATATCGAGACTGATGCGGTCCACCGCTGAAAAGGTGCCGTACCGCTTCACCGCGTCGCGGACGGCAATGCTCGATCCGATCACGTCGCGGTCACGCGAGCGAACGTCCTGCCTTGTCCGCACGGCAACACCGCTGGAGCGCAGAGCCACAGGCTCAACCATTCCAAACCTCCCTGCATGTTCTATTCTATAGAACGTTATTTCATATATTGTTGGCGCGGCGCTCGATCTTGTCAAGCAATGCGGTGGTGCCGGTGACCTTCAGGAACGTCGCGCGCAACGATGCTTGTGCGAGAACCCAACAACCAAAGGCCTTTTCCGCACAAGCGGATTGACAGCCCCACCCTCGTCTGACTACTTTTATTCAGAACTAAGTTCTATAATATAGAACATAAGATCAGGGAGTTGAACGTGCCGAGCGAACTTTGCGCAATGGCGAAGCATATCGAACCCGGCATGCGGATCGCACTGCCGGTCGACTATGCCGGCGTCTCCATGGCGATGACGCGTCCCATCATCGCGCACGGCGCGGGCGATCTCCATCTGGTCTGCGTGCCGACCGGCGGTCTTCAGGTGGATCAATTGATCGGCGCGGGCCTGGTTCGCACCGTCGAGACCAGCGCGGTGTCGCTCGGCGAAGCCGGCGGCGCACCCCGCTTCAATGCCGCGGTTCGTGAAGGTACCATCCGCCTGAGAGACGCCACCTGTCCGGCCATCCATGCCGGCCTGATGGCTGCACAGAAAGGCAGCCCCTTCATGCCGCTTCGCGGCCTGATCGGCAGCAATCTGCTGCGCCACCGCGAGGACTGGCGTATGATCGACAACCCGCTCGCCGACGGCGGCGATCCGATCGTTCTGATCCCGGCGATCCATCCGGACGTCGCAATCTTTCACGCCCCGATGGCTGACCGCTTCGGCAATGTCTGGATCGGACGGCGCCGCGAACTGGCCGCCATGGCCTACGCGTCGGCAACCGTGCTGGTCACCGTGGAGCGAATTGTCGAGGAGAGCCTGCTGGTCAACGAGATGAGCGCCGCCGGCGTGCTGCCGGCAATTTACGTCACGGCCGTCAGCCATGCGCCGCGCGGGGCGTGGCCCTACGGCCTGTGGGGCGAATATGCCACCGATACGGCCGAGCTGGTCCGCTATGCCAAGGCGGCACGAACTGCCGATGGATTCGCCGACTATATGAGCAATGCACAGATGGAGCCCGCCTGATGGTCCGCGTTCTTCCCCGTGAAGTGCTGATCTGCACCATCGCGCGACTGCTGGACGGCGTCCGCCACGTCGCTGTCGGCGCCTCCTCGCCGATCCCCGCCGCAGGCGCCATGCTGTTGCGCGCCTTGAAGGAAGCGGACGGCGGCCGCGGCCCGCGTCTGTCGATCCTCGGCTCCGTCGAGCACAATTTCTTCACCAATGGCTCCGCCGAATTGTTCGACTGTGCCGGCCAAGGCCGCATCGACGCTTTCTTCCTGGGCGGCGGACAGATCGACGGCAAGGGCAACGTCAATCTGGTCGGCGCCGGCGACTATCCGCAATCGAGCGTGCGATGGCCCGGCTCGTTCGGCTCGGCCTATCTGTATTACGTCGTGCCGCGGGTGATCCTGTTCCGAGAAGAACACACGCCGCGAGTCATGGTCGAGAAGGTCGATTTCATCAGCGCGCCCGGCGTCAGCGACCCCGGCGTGTTCAGAACCGGCGGCCCGATTGCCCTCCTCACCAGCAAGGGACTTTTCCGATTCGACAAGTCGCGCCCGGGCTTCGAACTCGAAAGCATCCATCCCGGACACAACCTTGCCGAAATCATGCAGGCCACGGGGTTCAGCTTCCTGCATGACGACAGGCCGGGTGAAACTGCCCTGCCGGATCGCACCACGCTGGACCTGCTGCGCGGCCGCGTGCTCGACGAAGTCGCGGAGACCTATCCCGATTTCGCCAAGCAGATGCGGCATGATCTTGCCGAGGCTGGGCAGACGTTGGCGCATGCGCTGTGATCCGCATTCATCCGATCGCAGCCGGGGAGCCGAGCGATGAGTAATGTCCAGCGCATCCAGCATTGCAGCCACTGGGGCGCCTACACGCTGCTGGTTCAGGACGGCCGGATCGTCGGCGTCGAACCGTTCGCCCATGATCCGGCCCCCTCGCCGATCATCCATTCAGTGCCGGAATGGGCCAATCCGAAGCGGCGCATCCTGCGCCCGATGGTGCGCAAGGGATGGCTCGAGAAGCGCGAACACAGCGATCGGCGCCAGCGTGGCACGGACAAGTTCATCCCGGTGAGCTGGGATGAGGCGACAACGCTGGTGGCGGATGAAATCCGCCGCGTCGCCGGAACGCATGGTAACGCGGCGATCTTCGCCGGCTCCTATGGCTGGACCAATGCCGGCCGTCTGCATCACGCCTCGTCGCTGCTCAAGCGCATGCTCAACCTGGTCGGAGGTTTCACTCGCCACGTCGATACCTATTCGATCGCCGCCGGCCCCGTGATCCTGCGCCATACGCTGGGAAGCTCGGACGCCTGCGACGGCCGAGCGAACACGCTCGACACCATCGCCGAACATACGGACACGCTGGTGGTGTTCGGCGCGATGTCGCCGCGCACGGCCCAGACCGAAGCCGGCGGCATCGGCGTGCATCGGCTCGAAACCTATCTCAGGAAGATTGCCGCCCGCGGTGTCCGCATCATCCACGTCTCGCCGCTGAAGGACGACCTGCCCGACTGGGTCGGCGCCGAATGGTGGCCGATCCGCCCGAATACCGATACGGCGCTGATGCTCGGCCTCGCCGGCGAGATCCTGCACGCGGGCCGCCATGCGCAGGACTTCCTCGCCCGCTGCACCAGCGGCGCCGACCAGTTGCTGAACTATCTGAACGGCTCATCCGACGGCATCCGCAAGAACGCCGCGTGGGCCGCGGAGATTTGCGGGCTCGATGCCGAGGCGATCCGTCAGTTGGCGCGACGCCTCGTCGATACGCGCAGCATGCTCACCGTGAGCTGGAGTCTGCAGCGCGCGCACCACGGCGAGCAGCCGTTCTGGGCCGCGCTCGGCCTCGCCTCGGTGATCGGGCAGATCGGGCTGCCCGGCGGCGGAGTCGGCTATGGCTATGGATCGCTCGGCGGCGTCGGCTCGCCGTTCAATCTCGGCAAATCGCCGGCCATCTCGCAGCTGACACGGCCGATCGACAGCTTCATCCCGGTGGCGCGCATCAGCGACATGCTGCTCAACCCCGGCGCGACCTTCACCTATGAAGGCGAGACGCGGACCTATCCGGACACGCGACTGGTTTACTGGGCCGGCGGCAATCCGTACCATCACCATCAGGATCTGAACCGGCTTTCCGAAGCCTGGACGCGGCCGGAAACCATCATCGTGCAGGATCCGATGTTCACCGCCACGGCCCAGCGCGCCGATATCGTGCTGCCGGCGACGACCTCGATCGAACGCAACGACCTGGCCGGCAACAGGCGCTCCGACTTCATTATCGCCATGAAGCAGGCCATCAAGCCGGTCGGCGACTCGCTGCCCGACTTCGAGATTTTCGATCGGATCGCCGCCAAGCTCGGCGTTGCCGACCGCTTCAACGAAGGCCGCGACGAAATGGGCTGGGTGCGCCATCTCTACGACCAGAGTCGCGCCGATGCCGCCGAGCGGCTGGCCTTCGAGATGCCTGACTTCGACACGTTCTGGCGCGACGGCTATGCGCGTTGCCCGGTGCGCGCCGACCACACCTTTCTGGCGGACTTCCGCGCCGATCCCGCGGCGCATGCGCTTAACACCGAGAGCGGCAGGATCGTGCTTGGCAGCGAGACCCTCGCCCGTCTCGGTTATGCCGATTGCCCGGCGCATCCTGCCTGGGTCGAGCCGGCGGAGTGGCTCGGCAATCGCCACGACGTGGGCGATCTGCACATGATCTCGCATCAGCCTGCCGGCCGTCTGCACAGCCAGATCGAAACCGGCATCGCCAGCGCATCCACCAAACGCAACGGCCGCGAACAGGCCCGGCTGCATCCCGACGACGCCGCCGCGCGCGGCATTAGAGATGGCCAGACCATCCGCATCTGGAACGCGCGAGGCGCCTGCCTCGCCACCGCCGATGTCACCGACAGCGTGCGGCCGGGCGTATTGGTGCTGCCCACCGGCGCCTGGTTCACTCCGCGCGACGGCATGGGTATCGAGGCCGCCGGCAATCCAAACGTGCTGACGCTCGATATCGGCACCTCTCAATTCGGCCAGGGCTGTTCGGCACACACTTGCCTTGTCCGCGCCGAGCCGCACATTGCCGATCAACGCGACGCTTTCGAAGAATACCAGGAAAGACTGGTCGCACTCGCGACCGCCTGAGAGGACACAGAGAACATGACCAAGCCAGCCATCAGCCGCTTCCCCGTTCCCGAGATCTCCAGCCTGCCGGACGACATCCGCACCCGCATCCTCGCGGTGCAGGAGAAGTCCGGCTTCGTGCCCAACGTGTTCCTGACGCTGGCGCACCGCCCGGAGGAATTCCGCGCGTTCTTCGCCTATCACGACGCGCTGATGGACAAGCCGGGTCCGATCACCAAGGCCGAACGCGAGATGATCGTGGTGGCCACCAGCAACGCCAACCAGTGCCAGTATTGCGTGATCGCGCATGGCGCTATCCTGCGCATCCGCGCCAAGAACCCTCTCATCGCCGACCAGATCGCGGTGAATTACCGCAAGGCCGACATCACGCCGCGCCAGCGCGCCATGCTCGACTTCGCCATGAAGGTCTCGATGCAGGCCTATGAGGTCGGCGATAGCGATATCGAGACGCTGAACGGCCACGGCTTCAGCGAAGAGGACGTCTGGGATATCGCCGCCATTGCCGCCTTCTTCGGCATGTCGAACCGGCTTGCCAACGTCACCAGCATGCGGCCGAACGACGAGTTCTATGCCATGGGGCGCTGAGCCCCATCACCACAGCGGCCGGCAAGAGCCGCAGCGACGAATTTCAGGGAAACGGTCCATGAGCCATCCAAGCGCCTCAGACATCGCCACGCGGCAGGCCATCATCGATGCCTGCCGCGAGATGTCGGCGGTGGGCATCAATCAGGGCACGTCGGGCAATATCAGCGTGCGCACCGGCGACGGCATCCTGCTGACGCCGTCGGGCGTGCCCTACGACACGATGCGCCCGGAAGATATTGTCGCGATGAAATGGGACGGTTCGTGGACCGCGCCGGAAGGCCGCGTGCCCTCGACGGAATGGCGCTTTCATCTCGACATTCTCAGGGCGAAGCCCGAGACGAACGCCGTGGTACATGCGCATCCAGTTTTTTGCACCATCATCGCGATCATGAACCGCGCGATCCCGGCGATCCACTACATGATCGCCGCGGGCGGCGGCAACGACATCCCCTGCGCCCCCTATGCGCAGTATGGCACCGCGGAGCTGTCGCAAGCGGCGCTCGACGCGCTGCGTTACCGGCGCGCCTGCCTGCTGGCGCATCACGGACTGATCGCCATCGGCCCCAACCTGCGCAAGGCGATGTGGCTTGCGGTCGAGGTCGAGGTCCTGGCCAAGCAGTATCACGGCTGCCTGCAGCTCGGCACGCCGCCGCTGCTGCCGGATGCCGAGATCGACAGCATCCTGAAGCGATGGGGACAATACGGCCTGCGCGACAGCGACAACACGCCGAAGACCTCGACCTAACCAACCTGCCCAACAATTTGTGAGACTTGCCAGATGGCCCATCCCCACGACGTCAGCGTCTGCGGCACCTACATCCTCGACATCCTCGGCGTTCCCGTCACGGAAATCCCGGCCGGCGGCGGCCGTGCGCTGATCGATGAGATCAAGCTCACGGTCGCCGGCACCGCGGGCGGCACCGTCGTGCCCTGTGCGCGCCTCGGCCTGAAGGCGCTGGCCGTCGGCGCCGTCGGCGACGACGAGAAGGCCGACTGGGTCCTGCAGGCGATGACGCGCGTCGGCATCGACATTTCGGTGATGGAGCGGATGGTCGGCGCGCCGACCTCCGCCACCATCCTGCCGATCCGGCCGGACGGCTCGCGCCCGGTGCTGCATGCGCGCGGCGCTTCGGCGCGCTGGAAGATTTCACCCGAGGCGCAGAAAGCCGCATGCGGCAGCAAGGTGCTGCATCTCGGCGGCGTCGGATCGCTGCTGGCGATGGACGGCGAGCCGACTGTGGCGCTGCTGCGCGATGCCAAGGCGGCCGGCTGCATCACCACCGTCGATCTGATCCAGGCGCGCGCCGAAACGCTGAAGCTGGTCGAACCCTTGATGCCCTATACCGACTTCTTCATGCCAAGCATCGACGAGACCCACGCGCTGGTCGGCACCGACGACCCCGCCGCCTGCGCGCAATATTTCATCGGCAAGGGCGCCGGTGCCTGCGCCATCTCGCTCGGCGAGCACGGCTCCTTCGTCATGACGCGCGATGGACGACAATTCACCGTGCCGGCCTTCGAGGTGAAGGTGCGCGACACCTCGGGCTGCGGCGACTCCTATACCGGCGGATTCATCGCCGGACTGGTGCGCGACTGGGACCTGCTGGACTGCGCCCGACTGGCGACAGCCACGGCAGCCATCGTCGCGACGGGACTGGGCTCCGGCGCCAACCTCGTGTCCTTCGAGGAAACAGTGAAGGCGATGAACACCCTGCCCGTTCGCGGTTCGCGCGCCTGATCGACTTTCAGCGACTGCCTTCCCGGAATCATAAACGTCTCAAGGAAACTGTCATGACTAGACATGCCATCGTGACCGGCGCGAGCCGCGGCATCGGACGCGCCATCGCGCTAGGCCTTGCGCAGCGCGGCTACAACCTCGCCCTCACCGACATCGCGGCACAGGAAGGCGTGCTGATGGAAACCGTCGCCGAAGTGAAGACGCTCGGCCAGGAGTGCGTTCCGGTGCTCGCCGATGTCAGCAAGCTCGAGGACTGCCGGCGTTCCGTGGCGGAGGCCGTGGCCGGCCTCGGCCATGTCGATGTTCTCGTCAACAACGCGGGCATTCTGCGCCTCGCCAGCATCGAGGAGACCACGCCGGAGCACTGGGACCAGACCTTTGCCGTCAACGTCCGCGGCGTATTCCAGATGACCCAGGCCATGGTCGCTCACATGAAGGAGCGCAAGTATGGCCGCATCGTCAACATCGCCTCGCTGGCCGCGCGCACCGGTGGTCCCGGCCAGTCACACTACGCAGCGTCGAAATCGGCCGTGGTCGGCTTCACGCGCGTTTCCTCGATGGAATTCGGCGGCCATGGAATCACGGTGAATGCCGTTTGCCCCGGCATCATCCTGACCGAGATGGGCCGCAACAATCTGCGCGATCCGGAGCGCGTCGCCTATTTCGAGAAGATCACCGACCTGCATCGCCTCGGCGAGCCGGAGGACGTGGTTGGCCCGGTCGCCTTCTTCGCCTCAGACGATTCCGCCTTCGTCACGGGACAGGCGCTCAATGTCGATGGCGGCATCTTCTACAGCTAGGCTTGCAGCAACAACGGATAGGAATGACCCATGGCGACCTTCAAGGCCATCAGAATCGACAAGGCGGAAAAGGGCACCACCGCTGCGCTCGTACAGTTCGACGAGGCGGAATTGATGGATGGTGATGTCACCGTCCGCGTCGAGTGGTCGACGCTGAATTACAAGGACGGCCTGGCGCTGACCGGGAAATCGCCGGTGGTGCGACGTTTCCCGATGATCGCCGGCATCGACTTCGCCGGCACGGTCGAGTCCTCCACCAATCCGAATTGGAAGGCCGGCGACAAGGTGATCGGCAACGGGTGGGGCATGGGCGAGACCCATCTCGGCGCCTTTGCCGAAAAGGCGCGCGTCAAGGGCGACTGGCTGGTCCGCCTGCCGGAGAGCATGAACACACGCGATGCCATGGCGATTGGCACCGCCGGCTACACCGCCATGCTGTCAGTGCTGGCGCTGGAAAATCACGGGCTCAAGCCGGCCGATGGCCCTGTGGTCGTCACCGGCGCGGCCGGCGGCGTCGGCTCGGTTGCGATCGCCCTGCTATCAAAGCTTGGCTACCACGTCATCGCTTCCACCGGCCGGACCTCGGAGGAAGGCTATCTGAAAGGCCTCGGCGCCGCCGAGATCATCGACCGCAACGAGCTCTCGGCGCCCGGCAAGCCGCTCGCGAGGGAGCGCTGGGCGGGTGGCATCGACAGTGTCGGCTCGACCACGCTGGCGAATTTGCTGGCGATGACCAAGTATCGCGGCGCCATCGCGGCGTGCGGCCTGGCCGGCGGGATGGACCTGCCCTCGTCGGTTGCGCCGTTCATCTTGCGCGGCGTCTGCCTGCTCGGGATCGATTCCGTGATGTGCCCGATCGAACTGCGCAGGCAGGCCTGGGCACGCCTGTCCACCGATCTGGATGCCACCAAGCTGGCTGAAATAACCCAGGAGATCACGCTCGACCAAGTGATCGACGCCGGCGCCGGGCTGCTGGCTGGGCAAGTGCGCGGTCGCACCGTCGTCAAGATCGCGTAACCTCGGCCATCGCCGGATCCAGACGTGCGCTTTGCGCCACGGGCGGCCGGTCAGAGCGACACGACCTGCAAGGATCCATAAATAGCTTCGGATTGCGCAAGCTCAACGAACGTTCAGTAGGGCGGCGCCAGCCAGAGCTCCGTTCCAGGCGTTCCGGCTATCTGAACAGAAGCCGTTCCAGCAGCTTGCAAGCCATTTTCGACTGGAGGCGATGGCGTATGGTTCGCAAGCACAAGAATTGCATGGACAGGAAGGTCGAGTCCGGAGCCAATACATGAATCTCATCAACCTGGATATTCGGATGCTGCGCTCGCTCACGTCGGTCGTGGAGACCGGCAGCATCACCGAGACGGCGCGGCGGCTGGGCCGCACGCAGCCGGCGATCACGTTGCAATTGCAACGGCTTGAGGAACTCACCGGCAAGCCGATCTTCGTCCACGAGGGGCGCAAGCTGTATTTGACGACCGACGGCGAGATCGTGCTGTCCTACGCCAAGTCGATCCTCGGCTTTCACGACGAGCTACTGTCGCAGCTGGCCTCGCCGGATATCGAGGGCCACGTCGTGCTTGGCACGCCGGATCTCTATGCCGCATTCCTGCTACCCTCGATCTTGAAGCTGTTTCGCAAGACGTTTCCGCGCGTGCAGGTCGACCTGAACTGCTCGCTGTCGACGCCGCTGGTCGGCTGTGTCCGGCGCGGCGAGGTCGATATCGCGCTGGTGACGCGGATGAACGATTTTACGGGCGGCCAGGTGGTGCGCCAGGAGCAACTGATCTGGATGACCGGCGAGCAATCGACGGCCTACAATGAAAGCCCGATCCCGCTGGCGCTGCTGCCGCCCGGCAACATCTACCGCGACCATGCGATCGAGCGGCTGGAATCGCAGCGGCTGCGATGGCGCCTCGCCTGCGTCAGCGACAGCGTCGGCGGACTGCAGGCCGCTGCTTTCGCCGGCATCGCGGTCACGGTGCTGGGGCGCAGCGCGCTGGTTCGCAACATGCGTGAGATCGGCGCCGCCGAAGGCCTGCCGCCGCTACCGAAGGTCGACCTGCTGCTCTACAAATCGGCAACCGCGACTTCGAAAGCGGCAAGCGCCCTTCATGATTATCTGGCGCACTACCTGAACCTCGACGACGAACTTCTGCTTGGCACCGAATTGCCGCTCACGGTCGGACATCACCCTGGCTCGGCGGGCCTGTCCGAGCAACCCGCCCTGAAGGCATCCTCGAGCGCCTGCACATTTATGCACGCCGGTGACGGGCAGGACGGCGCCGCCGCAGAAATCCCGGGCACGCGACGCATCCGCCCGCCCGACCAGGTCTACCGCCCCCGCGCCAGGCGGCCGGTCTAGCCGATCGCCGCGGCCACCGCCTTCTTCGCCATCACGGTGATGAGATGCGCGCGGTACTCGGAATCGGCATGAATGTCCGAACTCATATTGTCCGCCGAGACCTTGATCGAGGCGACCGCGGCGGGCGTGAAGGACTCGGCCAGCGCCGCCTCCATTTCCGGCACCCGGAATACGCCGGGACCAGCACCGGTGACGGCCACGCAGACACCGCCAGGCGATTGAACCACGCAGACACCGACCACCGCATAGCGCGAGGCCGGCGACTTGAACTTGGCGTAGCCGCCCCGCACGGGCACCGGGAAGCGCAGCGACGTGATGACTTCACCGGGCTCTAACGCCGTCTCGAACAGGCCGGTGAAGAAATCCGCCGCGGCGATCTCGCGGCGGTCGGTGACGATCGTCGCGCCCAGCCCCAGCACAGCCGCCGGATAATCCGCGGAGGGGTCGTTGTTGGCGACGGAGCCGCCGATGGTGCCGCGGTTGCGGACGGCGGGATCGCCGATCCCGACCGCGAGCTTCGCCAGCAGCGGGATGGCCGTTGCCACGATCGCGGATTCCGCGACGTTGACATGACGCGTCATCGCGCCGATCACCAGCGTGTCGCCTTCGACTGAAATCGACGACATCGCGGGAATTTTTGACAGGTCGATCAGCGCGGCCGGCGTGGCGAGGCGCTGCTTGATGGTCGGCAGCAGCGTCATACCGCCGGCCAATGGCGTGCTGTCGGGGATGCTGCCGAGCAGTGCGACGGCTTCGGGCGATGTGGCGGGTTGGTGGAATGCGAAGGTCATGGCGTGTTCCTATTCCGCCGCTTGCGGCATGGTCGCGTTCTGGATGATCCGCCAGATCCGGTTCGGCGTCGCCGGCATGTCGACATGCTGTACGCCGAGATGCGACAGCGCATCGACGACCGAGTTGATCACGGCGGCGGGCGAGCCGATCGTACCGACCTCGCCACAGCCTTTGACGCCCATCGGCGTATGCGTGCACAGTGTCGAGTGGGTCTGAACGTTCATGTTCGGCACGTGGTCGGCGCGCGGCATGGTGTAGTCCATGAACGAGCCGGACAGCAGCTGCCCGGACACCTCATCATAGACCGCACCCTCGAACAGAGCCTGCCCGACGCCCTGCACGATACCGCCATGCAGCTGGCCCTCGACAATCATCGGATTGATCACGGTGCCGACGTCATCCACCGCGGTGTAGCGCGCCAGCGTGACAATGCCGGTCTCGGGGTCGATCTCCACCTCGGCGATGTGGCAGCCGCCCGGATAGGTGAAGTTGATGGGGTCGTAGTAAGCCTGCTCTTCAAGCCCGGGCTCGAGTACTTCGAGCGGATAATTGTGCGGCACGTAGGCCGCCCCGGCGATCTCCTGGAATGTCTTGCTGCGGTCGGTGCCTGCGACCGAGAACACGCCTTCCTTGAACTCGATGTCCTGCTCGCCGGCTTCCAGCAGATGCGCTGCGATCTTCTTGCCCTTGACCACCACCTTGTCACCGGCCTTCGACAGCGCAGCGCCGCCGACCACCAAAGAGCGCGAGCCATAGGTGCCCATGCCGAACTGTACGCGGTCGGTATCGCCGAACACGATGTCGACATTCTCGAAATTGACGCCGAGCTTTTCCGAGATGATCTGGGCGAAGGTCGTCTCATGGCCCTGGCCGTGATTGTGGGTGCCGATCAGCACCGTGACCTGCCCGGTCGGATGCACACGGACCGTGGCGCTCTCATAAAGACCGCCGCGCGCACCGAGCCGGCCGGCAAAGCGCGATGGCGCCAGGCCGCAGGCTTCCACATAGGTGGAGTAGCCAAGCCCGCGGAACTTGCCTTCGCGTTCGGACGCCGCCTTGCGTTCGGCGAAGCCGGCGACGTCGGCGGCCACCAGCGCGCCTTCCAGACAACCCATCGGGTCGCCGGAATCATATTCGACCAGCATCGGCGTCTGGTAGGGATAGGCTTCCTTCGGAATGATATTGCGGCGGCGGATCTCGACGCGGTCGATGCCCATTTCGGCGGCGGCGACATCGACGATGCGCTCGACCACGAAGGTGGCTTCCGGCCTGCCCGCGCCGCGATAGGCGTCGACCGGCACCGTGTTTGTGAATACCACCTTGACGTTGCAGTAGATCACCGGAGTCGTATAGACGCCGCCGAGCAGCGGCGCGTATAGGTTGGTCGGGATGTTCGGCCCGAAGGTCGAGAGATAGGCGCCCATGTTGGCCAGCGTGTTGACCTTCAACGCCAAAAACTTGCCGTTCTCGTCAAGCGCCAGTTCGGCTTCGGTGACGTGGTCGCGGCCGTGGCGGTCGGAGACAAAACCTTCCGAGCGATCCGCGACCCACTTGATCGGCCGACCGACGCGCTTCGCCGCCCAGGTGATCACGGCTTCCTCGCCGTAGTGGAACTGCTTGACACCAAAACCGCCGCCGACATCGGGGGCGACGACGCGCAGCTTCTGCTCGGGAATGTTGAGCACCAAGGCTGCCATCAGGAAGCGCACCACATGCGGAAACTGGCTTGTGGTCCACAACGTGTAGTGACCGGTGCCGGCGTTGTATTCGGCGATCGCCGAGCGCGGCTCCATGGGATTGCCGATCAGGCGGTTGTTGACCAGGCTGAGCCTTGCCACATGCGCTGCCTTGCGGAACGCGACCGCAACGGCTGCCTTGTCGCCCATCTCCCAGTCGCAGCACAAATTGTTCGGCACGTCGTCGAACAATTGCGGTGCGCCGGGACGCACGGCTTCCAGCACGCCGACCACTGCCGGCAGTACCTCGTAATCGATCACCACCAGTTCGGCCGCGGCGCGCGCCTGCGCCAGCGTGTCGGCAACCACGAACGCCACCATGTCGCCGACGAAGCGGACTTTGCCCTGCGCCAACATCGGGAATTTCGGCTCCTTCATCGGCAAGCCTTCGGCGTTGCTGATGCCCCAGCCGCATGGCATGCCGCCGAGACCGTCGGCGGCGACGTCATCGCCGGTCAGGATCGCCTCGACGCCCGGCAGCGCCAGCGCCGCTTTGGTGTCGATGCTGCGGATCACCGCATGGGCGTGCTGCGAGCGGATGAAGACGCCGACGGTGGCGTCCGGCCGCTTCATGTCGGCGACATAGTTTCCGCGACCGGTGAGGAAACGGAAGTCTTCCTTGCGGCGCGGCGATTCACCAATTCCGATGATGTTCGACATGGCTCAGTCTCCGATCGCGGGGGCGTTCATCGCGGCGGCGCCGGCGATGATCGATGTGACGATATTCTGGTAGCCTGTGCAGCGGCAGATGTTGCCTTCGAGGCCGTGACGCACCTCGGCCTCGGTCGGATTCGGGTTCTTGCCGACCATCGCCATTGCGGTCATCACCATGCCCGGCGTGCAGAAGCCGCATTGCAGGCCGTGGTTCTGGTGAAACGCTTGCTGCATCGGATGCAACTGGTTGGAACCGCCCTTGGCCGCCAGCCCCTCGATGGTCATCAGCGTGCCACCCTCCAGCGCGGGCGCCAGCAGCGTGCAGCTTTTCACCGCATCGCCGTTGAATAGCACCACGCAGGCGCCGCACTGGCTGGTATCGCAGCCGACATGGGTGCCGGTGAGGTTAAGGTTCTCGCGCAGCAGTTCGGATACCAGCGCGGCCGGCACGACATCGACCGTTCGCGCGCGGCCGTTGAGAGTGAAGTTGACGATCATGGTGGACCTCCGGTGGGCTGGCATCAGGCGAGAATGCGGGCGCGGCCTGCGGGCCAGGTGGCCAGCAGCAGATCGCCGATATCGAACGGGTCGCGGAAGAACGTGCGCTCCGGGATGTAGGCGATAAATTCTTCATCAGGGACGGTGTCGAGCATCACCTTGACGAAAGATCCCTGATATTCGATCGCCAGCACGCGGCTTGGCAGCGCGGTCGCCCCCTCCCCGGGCCGGCGGAACTGGCGCGCATCAGTTCAATATCATCGCGACGCACGGCGAGGTCAATGCGGTCGCCAGCGGCAATCCTGTTGCCGGGCTGCAGGCCGATATGAATGCCGCTACGGCTGGGCTGCGACAGCACGAGGTGGTCCGCGCCCACAGCCTCGACCTTGCCGGACAGCACGTTCTGTCCGCCGAGAAACTCCGCGACATAACGGTCGCGCGGATTGGCGTAGACGTCGCGGGCGGGACCGGACTGCTTGATCTTGCCCTTTTCCATGACCACCACGATATCGGCCAGCGCGATGGCCTCCAACTGGGTGTGGGTGACGTGAACGAAGGTAATGCCGAGTTCGCGCTGCATGCGGCGCAGTTCCTGCCGCATCTGCACCCGCAACTGTTCGTCGAGCGCCGACAGCGGTTCGTCCAGCAGCAGCACCCGCGGCTCGGTAATCGCCGCGCGCGCCAGTGCAACGCGCTGCTGCTGGCCGCCGGACAGGTTGGCCGGCAGCCGGTCGGCCAGCTCGGTGAGACGCACTTTCTCCATCATGCTGTCGACGGCGCGGTAGCGCTCGGCCTTCGACTGGCCGCGGACCCGCAGCGCGAAGGCGATGTTGTCGCGCACGGAGAGATGCGGAAACAGCGCGTAAGACTGAAACATCATGGCGGTGCGGCGCTCGATCGGCGCCAGTCCGACGACATTGTCGCCGCCGATCACGATCTCGCCGGCCGTCGGGTCCTCGTGGCCGGCGATCATGCGCAGGATCGTGGTCTTGCCGCAGCCGGAGGGCCCGAGGAAGCAGCAATAGGCACCGTCCGGGATCTTCAGGTTGACGCCGTCCACCACATTGGTCCGGCCGTCGTAGCTTTTGCAGAGCCCCGCCAGTTCGATATCGCCGCCGCCGGATCGCATGATCGAATTCCTCAATGGGTCGGGGTCGCGCGAATACCGCGACGCTTGTTGATCAGAACGATGGCGCCGATGCTGATGCCGATCGTAAGGAAGGAGACAACCGTGGTCACCGTGCCCAGCGCATAGAGCGACGGCGAGGTGACGTTCAGCGTCATGCTCCAGATCTCCAACGGCAGGGTATTGAGTGAGCCCGCAGTCTGCAGCGAGCGAGCGAACTCGTCGTATGACAGCGTGAAACCGAACAGAGCGACCGCGACAAGGCCGGGAGCGAGGATCGGGATCACCACCATGCGAATGGTCTGCCAGCGGCTGGCGCCGAGATCGCGCGCGGCCTCTTCCCATGAATTGTTGAAGCGCGACATCACCGCAAACATGACCAGCACGCCGAACGGCAGCGTCCACGACAGTTGCGCGCCCATCGCCGAGGAGTACCAGTTGGCATTGATGCCAACCCACTGGAACAGCAGGCCGATGCCGATGCCGAGCACCAGACCGGGTGCGACCAGGCTGCCGATCATCAGGTAGAACACGAAGGTGTCACCGAAGAAGCGGCGGCGGAACGCCAGCCCGGCCATGAAGGAGAACACCAGCGTGATCACGGTGACCATTGCCGCCAGCTTGATGGAGCGGTCGAACGATCCCTTGACGTCGCCGGTGCGCGCCTGGGTGATCAGGTCGACAAACCAGTGCAGCGAATGACCCTTCATCGGGAACACGAGGCCGCCGCGGATATCCTGGAACGACAGGATGTAGATGCAGATCATCGGCCCATAAAGCGCGATGACGTAGAGCGTGAACACGGTGGCCAGCGCGTAGAAGGTCCACGGCCGCCCGCTGCGCGGCGAAAGCGCGCCACGGCGGGCTTTCGCCGCGGGCACGGCCAGCTTGTCGAGCGCCACGGTCATTGCGTGATCTCCCGGCGAATATCGACCGCGCGCAGGATCAGCGAGATCACCACCACCAGTACCACGGTGAGCAGCACGGCACTGGCGGCGGCGATCGGGTACTGCAGCACGCCGACATTCTCATAGAACGCGCTGACGACGGAGGCCGAGCTGCCGCCCGACATCACCTTGACGACGAAGAAGTCGCCCATCACGATCGACACCACGAAGATCGAGCCGAGGCCAATGCCGCTCTTCGACATCGGGATCACGATATAGCGCATGATGTCGAGCCGGCTGGCGCCGGCATCGAGCGCGGCCTCGATCACCCGCTTGTCGATCCGCGCCATCGAATTGAAGATCGGCACCACCATGAAGATGGTGAGCTGGTGCACATAGGCGATCACCACCGCGAGACCGGAATACAGCAAAACTTCCAGCGGCGCGTTGATGATACCCACGCCCTGCAGTGAGGAATTGACCAGGCCTTCCTTGCCGAGCAGCGGGATCCAGGAAATCATCCGGATGATGTTCGAAGTCCAGAACGGCACGGTACAAACCAGAAACAGCCCTATCGCCAGCAACTGGTTGCGGACATGGAAGACCAGGAAATACGCCACCAGGAAGCCGATGATCAGCGTAAAGAACCAAGTGAACACGGTGAACTTCAGTGTTGCGACATAGAGGTGGAAGGTCTGCGCCGAGGTCAGCACGTCCACGTAATTGGCCAGCGTGAAGGTCGGGATCAGACCGCCAAAGCCGTCGGTCTCGAACACGCTCGCCACCAGCACCACTAAAATCGGCAGCAGGAAGAACGGAATCAGCACCAGCATCAGCGGCGTCACATACAGCCAGGCCGACAGATTTTTCGCAACATCGTGGAAGCCTGAATCATTTCAGTTGACCGAAGGGCCTCCGCCGCAGCGCATGTCGCCGCGACGGAGGATGGCATCATGCAATCTTGAAGTCGTTCCAGCGCTTGTTCATGTAGGCCGCCTCGTCCATCAGCGTGTTCCAGCACGAGATGTTCTTGACGCGGTCGAGGAACGAGCCGCCGTCGCGCTTGGTGCCGGCCTTCTCCATCGGCACGCCGTAGGGGTCGTTGATGACCGTGGGCGCGGGCTTGCCGTCGTACCAGAAGTCCCATTCCGCGGGCGTCAGGAATTTTTTCGCGGTGGACGGCACCGGGCTGTAGTAGCCATAGCGACCGACAAAGCCACCCTGCCAGCCCGACAGGTACCAGTTGAGATATTCGTAGGCCGCATCCAGCTTCTTGCCAGACAGGTGCTTCATCAGGCCCATGCCGTTGCACCAGCCGCGATAGCCTTCCTTGCCGTCCTTGATATTGACCGCGGCATAGACACAGGGGATTTCCTTCACGCGCACCGCAGCCACCGCGGGCGACCACATCGACTGGATCACCACCTCGCCCGCGGCCATCAGCTGAACCGACTGGTCGAAAGTGGTCCATGTCGCGCGGAACTGGCCGGCCTTCTTCAGCTCGATCAGCTTGTTGCAGGTGAAGTCGATCTCCTCCTTGGTCATGTTGCCCTTGTTCTTGTACGTGATCAGCCCGGCGCTCTCGAAGCACAGCGCGGCGTCCATGATGCCGATCGCGGGAACATCGAGGATCGCGGCCTTGCCCTTGAATTTGGGATCGATCAGGTCCTTCCACTGCGTCACCTCGTGGCCGACCAGGTCGGGGCGGTAGCCGATCGAGTCGGCATTGTAGACCTGCGGCAGGAACGTGGCCCACTCGGTGACACCGTCGTGCAGATCGGTGGAATTGGCCTTGGCGATATACATCGCCTCATAGGGCGAGATACCCTGGCGCGGGATCTTGTGGCCGTCGATCTCGCCTTTGGTGAAGATCGGCAGGATGTTGTCGAATTCCTTGATCTTCTTGACCTCGATGCCCTGGATCACCGAGCGCTTGGCGGCCAGCTTGGCCTGCCATCCCTCGAGATCGGCGATATCCACCGAGTCAGGTTGGCTGATGAAGCGGTTGATCGCGGCCGACGTGTCGAGGTTCTGCATCGTGACCTTGAAGCCGAGGTCCTTGGCCGCCTGGTCGCCGATCGCCTTGACCACCGAATACGACACGCCGACGTGGCGCAGCTCGATGTCCTTGATCTCCTGCGCCCAGATGGTCGGCGCGCCGATCACCTCGGAGCCGATCGCGGCGCCGGCGATCGCGGCGCTGCCTTTCAGCACGGCGCGTCGCGAAAGTCCCTTTTTCACGGCTCGCTTCGCGTCAGCATTATCCTCGTCCAACATGGCTCTCTCCGTCGCGCTGGGATGGGGCAGAGGGCGGCGAGATGGCGCGTGCTCGCAACCGCATCGATCGCGGCGAAGGTGCGATGTAAGTGGCTGCTTTGTAAAATCGGAAGTCGAAATGCGAAGTATAAGGGCTGCTAATGGTCCGCCTGGCTGCCTACAGCTGCGGCGGCAGCTGCTACAATTTGACCTTTACTTCCGGAATCGGGTCATGCGTGGCCCTGTTGGCGCCATCGATCAAAGGCCCCTCGGCGATAAATCGTCGAGGGGCTGCCGCAGGTCCAGCGCCCCATAGATTCCTGGACATCGGGATACGTTTTCGATACGACCGCAATTGCCGGCGAACTTCCGCATCGAGTCCGTCTGGATAACCTTGCCAATAGGACCGGGCGCCTCGATGTCATCGCGGTTCGGAGCCGTGACATCGGACGCACGCATTCGCTGACTGCGATTACCGATCATGTATCGTCGAAAGCGAAATAACTTCCTTCAAGGCAAGCTAACATGTCCGGTACCAGGCCCCTCGATAAACGTTCCTACAGAAGGGCCTTCGGCAACAGCATATGGATGCCCTTGTTGCCGTCGACGAGCTGTGTCACGCGCAGATTTCCGGCGAGCGAGCACAGCATGTAGGCCTGATTGCGCGACAGGTTGGTGCGGTCGCAGACCTGCTTCACCATCTCGCGCACCGCCTGCTTGGCGGCATCGTCGAGATCCTCGTCAAGACCGATCGAGATCAGATGCGTGGTACTCTCCGCAAATGGCCATTTCAGATCCATGTCCTTGCGGACGGTAAGACGGAACGTGCCGGTCACGCCGGTCTCGAGTGCGGTGATGCAAACCTCGCCGTCGCCCTGCACGCCGTGGCCGTCACCGGCGAAGAACAAAGCGCCTTCGTTGAACACCGGCAGATAGAGCGTTGTGCCGGCACGCAGCTCCTTGTTGTCCATATTGCCGCCGAAGCTGCGTGGCACCGGCGAACCGCAACGGCCCCAGGCCGGCGGCGGCGCGGTGGCGATAATTCCGAAGAACGGGTCGAGCGGAATTTCAGTACCCCATGGCATCACGCAGACGTTCTTCTTGTGATCGACGACCGGATGAATGGTCTCGTATTCGGTGAACTCGTCTGGCAGCGTACCGAGCAGCGGCAGGATCGCGACAAAGCCCCAGTCCTGACGCACCTTCACGTCGAGGATATCGATTTGCAGTACATCGCCGGGCATAGCGCCCTTCACGTAGACCGGGCCGGTGATGAAATGCGGTCCGGCGCCCTGAACAAGCTGATCGAGCGCGGCCAGATAATCTGCGGGCACGATACTGAGGTCCGCCGGCAGTGATTCCTTGCCGCCTGCGGGAAAGGAATGCAGCGTGACGGTGTCGCCGGAGGCAATTTCAAGCACCGGCTTAGTCGTGCTGTCGATGTAACCCCACACCATGTTTTCGGGGGCGGACGAGATTTCGTGGCGGCGGGACATGAATAACTCCTTAGGTGACAATGGTCAGATGGCGATGTGGCGCTGCAGAAGTTCGCGGCTGGAGGATTCCATGCGGCCGGATTCGACGACGCTGCCGCGCGACAGCACGACGAAGGCGTCCGCAAGGCTGATCGCGAAATCGAGATATTGCTCGACCAGCAGCAGCGAGATTTTTCCTTTGAACGACGCCAGCACGTCGCGAATGGCCGCGACCACATTGGGCTGGATGCCTTCGGTCGGTTCATCCAGGATCAGCAGCGAGGGATTAGTGACCAAAGCGCGCGCGATCGCGAGCTGCTGTTGCTGGCCGCCCGATAGTGCGCCACCGGGGCGCCGCCACATCTGGGTCAGCACCGGAAACAGCGCAATCGTGTCGTCAACCAGCGCGGTGCCAAAGGTGCCGTGCGCCCGCGCGGCGGCTTCGATATTTTCAGCCACCGTCAGCTCGGCAAATATCTCACGGCCCTGCGGCACATAGGCCACGCCGTGGGCCGACCGCCGGTTCGGTGACCAGCCGGTGATCTCGGTGTCGTCGATCAGCACCCTGCCCCGGGTGACGGGCAGCACGCCCATCAGACATTTCAGCAGCGTCGTCTTGCCGGCGCCGTTGCGGCCAAGCACCGCGACGCATTCGCCGGGAACGATGTCGAACTTGACCTGGCGCAGCACCTGCGCGCTGCCGTAATGCTGGTCTAGTCCTTCGACGCGGAAATGCATAATCATCGCCCCAGATAGACGTCGATGACGCGTTCGTCGGCGCGCGCATGGGCCATCGATCCCTCGAACAGCGTGCGGCCCTCGTGCAGCACGGTGACTCGGTCGGCGACCTTTTCGACGAATTCCATGTCGTGCTCGACGATGACGATCGCCCGGTCGGCACGCTTCAGACTGCGGACGAGCGCCACGGTGCGCTCGGTCTCGTCGTCGGTGAGGCCGGCCACGGGCTCGTCGAGCATCAGCACCTTGGGGTTCGACGCCAGCACCATGCCGATCTCCAGCCACTGCTTCTGGCCGTGGCCCAGTTCCGCCGCGGAACGCTGCGCGAGGTCGCGCAGGCCGATGGCTTCGAGTACCTCGTCGATGCGCGTCGCCAGTTCGCCGGGCGAGAGCGAACGCCGTACTCCGCCCTGCGCGCCGATGGCGATGTGCTGGTGTACGTTGAGGCCCTCGAAGACGCTCGGCTTCTGGAACTTTCGCCGGATGCCGGCCCGAGCGATGTCCGATTCGCTGCTGCGCGTGACGTCCGTGGTGTCGTCGAAGATCACCCGCCCGCGCTTCGGGTGAGCAATGCCGGAGACCACATCCAGCAGCGTCGTCTTACCAGCGCCGTTGGGGCCGATCACGGCGCGCACCTCGCCGAAATCCACCGCCAGCGACAGCGCGTCGATGGCGCGGAAGCTGCCGAATTCCACGGTGATGTTGTCGACCAGCAACGCCACCGCCATCACGGCAACTCCGGCGCTTCGGCGGCGATGCGCTTGACGCCCATCGGACGCACCAGCTTCATCTTCGCGAGGTCGATCAGCCCGTTGGGAAATACCAGCACGATCATCACGATCAGGCCCGACAGGATGAACGGCCAAAGCTCCGGCGCCGCCGCCGACAGCCAGAACTTGATCGCATTGACGAGCACCGCGCCGATCACGGCGCCGATCAGATTGCCGCGCCCGCCGATTGCCACCCAGACCGCGATCTCCAGCGACAGTTCAGGCGACAGTAGACGCGGGTTGATGATGCCGACCTGCGGCACGTAGAGCATGCCGGCTACCGCCGCAATCACCGCCGACAGGCACCACACCGCGAGCTTCAGCCGCAGCGTATCGTAGCCCAGCGTGCGCAGCCGCACCTCATCGTCCCCCGCCGCGACGATCATCACCCCAAAGCGGCTCGCCAACAGCTGGCGGCACCCGAGCAGCGTCAGGCCGAGCACCACAACCGAGAGCGCGGCCATGGCGATCACGACGCCCGGAGCGCCGACCGGCCAGCCGAACGCGACCGTGAAACCCGTCATGCCGTTATTGCCGCCGAAGCCGGTATCGTTGCGATACATCAGCAGCATCGCAACGTAGACCAGCGCCTGCGTGATGATCGCGAAATAGACGCCACCGACCCGCGAGCGAAACGACACGTAACCGAACACGCCGGAGACCAGCAGCGTGACGACGGCGGCCACCAGCAGCGCGTAAGGGAAGAAGCCGAAGCCGGCCCAGTAAAACGGCAGATCGGTCCAGCCCATGAACTGCATGAAGTCCGGCGCCCTCCCCGTCACCTCGTAGGAGTGCTTCAGCAGATACATCGCCACGACATAGCCGCCGATACCGAAGAACAGGCCGTGGCCGAGCGACAGGATGCCGAGGTAGCCCCAGATCAGATCGAGCGAGATCGCGAGCACCGCGAACGCCGCCAGCTGACCGACGGCATTGGCGAGATAGGGTGACAGCCCGGCAGACGTGAAGGCCGACCCCGCCAGCAGCACGGCAACCGCAAGCACGATCAGCAGCAGACAGAGGAAGGGGCGATCCGACGCCAGCGGCTTCATTTGCGCCGCCCCTTGATCGCGAACAGGCCGTCCGGGCGCCATTGCAGGAAGGTGATGATCATCAAGAGCACGATGACCTTGGCGGCCACCGCGCCCCACAGCGGTTCGATCAGCACGTTGATCTGGCCGATGCCGAGCGCCGCCACAACGGTACCGATGATGGTGCCGACGCCGCCGAGCACGACGACCATGAAGCTGTCGATGATGAAGTTCTGCCCCATCTGCGGATTGACGCTGTAGATCGGTGCCAGCGCCAGGCCCGCCAGACCTGCGAGGCCTGAGCCCAGCCCGAAGGCCAGCCTGTCGATCCGCCGCACCGGAATGCCGATGCAGGCTGCCATGCTGCGGTTTTGGGTGACGGCGCGGATGTTGAGGCCGAGCGGCGTCAGCCGCATCAGCCCCCAGGTGATCGCCAGCGTCACGATCGCGAAAGCGATGGCGAACATCCTGTTCCAGGTGAAGATAAAATCGCCGATCACCGGCACGCCGCCGGTAACATAGAACGGCGTCACGAAGTTGAGATTCTGGGTGCCGAACGTCACCCGCACCAGATTGATCAGGAACAGGCTGACAGCCCAGGTGGCCAGCAAGCTCATCAACGGTCGCTTGTAGAGATGCCGTAGCAGGATCGCCTCCAGCGCAATGCCGATCCCGGCCGTCACGAGAAACGCGATCGGGATGGCGATGACCAGATACCAGTCGAGCAGCGCCGGCGCGGCGTGGCGCAGGCCTTCCTGCACCAGCCAGGTGACGTAGGCGCCGATCATGATCATCTCTCCCTGCGCGAGGTTGATGACGCCCATCAGGCCGAAGATCACGGCGAGTCCGATCGCCGCCATGAACAGGATGCTGGCAAAGCTCAATCCGTTGTAGAGCGCCGCCAGCACATCGCCGGTCAGGATGCCGCGATTGATCGTGGTAACGGCGGCATCGACGGCGCTCTTGAATTCCGGATTGGCGGCGTAAGCGGGATCGGCGGTCATCGGCCGGATCTGCGCCAGAGCCCGGCGATCCGGCGTCGCCGCGATACGCTTGAGCGCGCCGATCCGCTTGGCCGGATCGGTCGAATTCAGCGCGGCGGCCTGGGCGGTGGCCAGGATCTGCGCTTTCAGCCCGGCATCGCTCTCCTCCTCGGCGGCGATCTCGAACAGGCGGTCCGGCAGGCCGTTGGTCTGCCGCTCGAGCGCGCGCAGCGCCGCGGCGCGTTGGCCGACATCCGTCGCTGTACGCAGTTGGAGCGTCGCGGCGGCGGTCTCGAACAGCGCCCGGTTTCGCAGGCTGAGAAAGGGCTGGCGGTCACGCTCGCCGCCGGTGCGCGGCGCGCGCGTGACGGCATCCTGCGGTCCCTCGCCGGTGATAAGGACGGCACCGCCAGCATCGCAGGTCAGCTTGCGGTCGATCATCGCGCGGGCCAGAGGCGCGGCCCATCTGCGATCGTCTGGCGAGCCGTCCTGCGCCAGCCCCGTCAAGGCACGGCCGGCCTCGCCCATCGCTGTCGTGTCGCCGCACAGCTTCGCGACCAGTTCGGCACGTGGCGCCTCCGCTGCGACCAGCGCGGACGGATTCCAGGCCGCGATCAGGATCGCGGCAATAGTCCAGCAGTTTCGCATCAAATCCACCAATGGCCGCCGGCCCGTTCGGCCCGGCGGCCGCCCCGCCCGATCGCCACTCAGCTATACGGGCTGAACGGTACGGGTTTCGGCGCGTCCTTGGACTGCCAAAGGATGTCGAAACCCTGCTTCGCATTGACCGATCCGATGAAGACGCCGCGCGACACGTAGTTGTTCTCGGCGGTCATCGAGATCTTGTAGCCGGACGGGCAGTCGAAACTCAGGCCGGCGAACGCCTTCTGCACCTCGGGCACATCGAAAGAATTGGCCTTTGCCGCCGCCATTGCCCACAGGTGAACCGAGATCATAGGCCGAAACCATCGGATCAATCACAACGTCGCCCTTGAACGGCACTTTCTTGGCGACAACGTAGTCCGCCCACTGCTTTAGGAAGGTTGTATTGGCGGCGCCCGGTGCGTTCTGCAGATAGGCCCAGCAATTCAGATGGCCGACCAAAGGCTCGGTGTTGAGGCCTTCGAGATCGGCCTCGACCATGTCGAGGCCGAGCACCGGGATGTCGGTCGCCTTGATGCCCTGGTTGGCGAATTCGCGCAGGAAGTCGGGGATCGACGATCCCACGACCGTCAGCACGACGACCGGCTTGCCGCCGCCTTGATCGGCAAAGGCGCGGATCTGATTGACGAGGGTCTGGAAATTCGAGAAGCCGAACGGGACGTATTCTTCCTTCCAGGCGGTCTCTGGAATGCCCTTCGACTTCCAATAGCCTTTCAACTGCTTGTTGATGGTCCGCGGCCAGACATAGTCCGATCCGATCATGAAGAAGCGCTTGGCGCTGACGCCGTCCTCGCTCATCAGATAGTCGACGGCGGGAAGAACCGAGCTCGCCGGCGGCGAATTCACATAGACGACGTTCTTGGAGTTCTCGTCGCCTTCGAAATGCAGCGGATAAAACAGCAGCCCCTTGGACTGTTCGACCACAGGCAGCACAGATTTGCGCGACACCGAGGTCCAGCAGCCGAACAGTGCTGCGACTTTATCCTGCTCCAGCATCTGCTTGGCGACCTGCGCATAGATCGGCGCATCGGAGGCCGGATCGGACACGGCCACCTCGATGGTGCGGCCGTTGACGCCGCCCTTGGCGTTGATTTCTTCGGCGGCCATCCGAACCACATGGTTCAGGCGTCCTTCGAGATTGGCCATGGTGCCAGAGGACGAAAACAGGCAACCGAGCTTGACCGTGCCGCCGGCGGCATGGCCGGGGCGAATGAGAGTGGGCGCGGCCAGTGCAGCCGTGACGGCCCCGGTCGCATGAAGGAACGAACGGCGAGACAGCAAGCTCATGAATCTGACCCCTTATAGTCGTGCAAGGTGGCCGGAGTTCACGCCGTCATTGACGAACAGACAACGCCAAATATCATACAGCCCTGCTCAACGAGCAAGCAGCGACGCCCGTCTACCGACCTTGATGTCAATTTTGCCATTTTGGCGGGGCGGATCTGCTATAGCACGGTCGCAGATGCTTAATGACGGCCGTGTTCGCCAACGAACGCAAAAGCTGGTGCATGGGACCGGCTCGCCAGACGACTAATCCGGTCAACGCATAATGTGGCAGATGAAAGTAGACGCCGATGCGACACTCTCAGCACACTGACAGCGAGATTATTCACCTTCTCCATGAAGCCGAGACGGGCATTCCGATTGCCGAAATTTGCAGCACGGCGCACGTCTCACTGCGCACCTTCTATCGCTGGCGCAAGCGCTACGGCAGCCTGACGCCGGCGGCCTTGCTGCACATGAAGGAGCTGCAGCTCGAAAATCAGCGCCTCAAGGCGCTCGTCAGCCGACTTTCGGAACGCCGCAGCGACGGGACGGCGACAGCATCTCCCGTTCCCCGGCGGGCCGACTACGGATCCAGCGGGCAAAGGTCGGCATCCCCGTCAAACCTGCCGCCGCACGCACATGGAGCTTCCCTGGGGCGCTTCGCCTCGGTTCGCGGCATGCGCTGAACGCTCCCGCGCATGATGGCGCTCTCGCTCCATGGGAACGAAATTGGCCGGTGCAACCCGCGGTGCGCAACCCCGCTCTGGCACAGGGCATCGGCGATCGCACCAGCCCCGCCGCAACCGATGATCAGTGCCTGCCGTCCCTTCGCGTCAAAGCGGAGGCTTGCGGTGGCAATGAGGAAGCCAACCCCGTCGACGTTATCACCACTGAACGTCCCGTCGGGCATGCGCCGGATGACATTGACGGCCTGGAGTCGACGGGCACGGTCGGCGAATTGATCGAGACGGCCGACATATGGCGCTTTTGAGGAAGCGTCACGCGCAACTGTACGCATTTTTCCATCCTCTCAGCTTTCGCAGGAAGTCGGCGAATTGCTCCGGCGCGATGTCCGCCGGGATCATCACCGCATCGAGAGCGCGGTCGGCAAAACGCTGGCTGAATAGCGCAAGTCGCGGCGCGCGACATGAGCTTGGATGTCATGCCTTATCAACTACGCAGCTTCATTGGACCGAACGGCGCGACAAGACCACTTTAAGGCGGCGCTGTCCGCGCGGAGCAGTCATCCGTGTGGATCGCGAAAAGAGCAGGAGCAAGAAGAGCGTCTTTCGACCATCAACTCTGAGTTGCCTTACATTGGAGATTGAGCGCATCTGCAATAGCTTCGCTTATTTAACAAGGATGGCCGAACCAAATAATACAATCATGACGGAAGAGGAATACTTCAGGTTTCGTTTGAAGGGCTGTCACGTCGTTTGCAAGGATTTACGTTTACGGAACAGTTCCCTTAGCCGGCTCATTCACCGCTTATCGAGTTTCGCAATGCACTCGCCTCGGCGACTGACACTGCATCGCATCTTCATTCAGCCCAGCTGCCTGAACGAAAGGTGGCCACTCACCAAAATAGCGGAAAGCTCTCGCGCTCTGCCCCACATCGAGGATACCCCTATGCGGGAGACAATTGAGAGTGGGGCTAAGAAGCCTCAGTGCTCGTTGACTGCAGCGCCGAGCTTGATCAGGCTCAGCGAGCGGTTCGCGGTCTCGCGCAGGCGGCAGTAGCTCGCGTCGCCCTTGTACATGCCGGGCTCGATTTTGTCGAAGACCACGCAGAAGCGATCACGCGACGCGGCGAAAGTTTTCTGCGAGTCCTTGACCGCCTTGATCACGTCGGCGAACCCGCCGGCCTCAACCTTCTTCAGCGCCTCATTGGTTTTCTGCGTCCAAATGGCGAGTTCGCGCGCCGCGCAGGCTCTCCATTTGGCGACGTCGTCATTCGTGCCCTCTGCCGCTTTGATGCAGGGGTCGGCGACGAGCCCGACGCACGCGCCGCCGAAACCGCCGGTCTCCTCCGCGGTCTTCAGGCAGGTATCGATCACTGCAGCGTCGGCTGGCCCGGTGCCTTGGGCGAAAGCCATCGATGCGAGCGGGAGGCCTGCGGCGAGCAACGCGGCGGCAAGTTTGAGCTTCATTGGAGATCTCCGTTCGGTGCGTCGAAAATATGGAACGCAATGACACCGCGAGCAATGAAGCTCAGCGAGACGATCGACCGTCGGGTGTGGCGGAAGGCCCGGACGGCGAGTGGGAAGAGGAGAGGTGAGGATATGCGGCTTCGGCTACGCCCTCTTTACTCAATATCTTTGAATCCGCCTTGACCTGAATTGTGAGATTTCGACCAATAGGTGATCCATGCAGCCTTGGTCATCGAAGGCCCTGCGTAGGTTCACCTGAAAACGGATTTGTTGGCGCTCTCGCCCAGGCTTTGTCGGCTTCGCTTCCGGTGCCGTTGTCGCCGCAAGCCCGGCTTCGGTGCTGCACCTGTTGCGTTGAGGACGCTACGCTGACGTACAATGACGGCACACTGGTTTTAGGCACGCACCGGCTACGTCGCTGACAAAACTATGAGACTTAGAAGTTGAACAAGATCGCCACTAAGACCGACTGAAGTGGCATGAAACGAATTGTGATTTTTTCGGCACTCTTCCCGCCTCTCGCGCTGGTCGTGTTCACTGCGCCTGATGGGTTTAAGAATCTTCTCAATTGGTTGGTTGAGGCCTACGCGATCGCGATTATCCCGGCCTTGCTGCTGGCTTGGGTCGATTGGGCGCTTTCCGCCAAGCCACTCCGAGTTATGGGAACGGCGGTCACGGCAGCACTAGCTGCAGTGTTGATCGTGCGCTTCATGTCGGGAGGAACAGACGAGTTGTGGCCGGTCCTGATGGTTGGGCTTGTCGGAGGGATACCGGCCGCGGTGTGTTCGCGGCTATCCGGTGAACGATCGTCAAGCACGATCGTGTGAGCGAACTAGAGACACGTCGATGGCCAATCCCGTTGATAACTCTTCAGAGATTGATGAGCCGACTCCATGCAGTTTTTCTTATATGAAATTGTCGCCCGCACTATTGCTGCTTACTTGTGTTTCGACACCTATCGTACGATTCACCGAGGGCTTATCGATGGAAGATACGTGCCCTTTGAATCCGATGCGATGAACTGGATTCTAGATTCATTTAGGGACAAGGCCGCACTGACTGTCCATCGCGACGCCACACCGATACGATTTTGGATATCCATGGGACTAGAACTACTGCTTCTCTTGGGCTGTCTCTATGTTGCTACGTTCGGCTGGCCGCAGACGGGCACCTCGTGACGGCCGCACCCTTTGCGCACATAACCAATAAGCGTGGCATGACGTTGCCTGCACACGACCGAAAGGTCAATTTGGCTGGCGAGGTTTTCGTCGCTCCTGAGCCAGGTTGCGAAGCTGCGTCCGATACGCTTCGGCCGCTTCGATCAACTGCAGAGAATCTATAAATACTAAGCGCGCCGCGCCGTCGCGAGGTAAGGGTTGGAGTACAGCGTCAGCGACAGCGGCTTGCCGTCCTTGCTGCGGAAGCCGCCTGCGCCCTTCTTCCAGCCGGCATCGTCGAGCAGCTTCTCGGCCTTCTTCGGATCGTAGGCCAGCAGGGCGCTTTGATCGGTCGCGCCGCGAACGGCATCCAACCGAAAAAATCGACCGGCAGTGCTAGGCAACATTTGTTCGGGAGCGAGATGAATAGGACTGGTCGTCAACATCATCGAATGGAACTGGTCGGCCAAGCAAGTAGCCTTGAGCAAAATTAGCACCGAGCACCCTCAGTATTTCGAGTTGTTCGATCGTCTCCACACCTTCGGCGGTTACAGACATGTCGAGCCCGGTGGCAAGTGTCACGATTGACGATATGATCGCCGAACTGTTTTGATGCGCTGTCAAACGACCAATGAACGACTTGTCTATTTTGATTTTATCGAAGGGAAATGCTGTCAGGCAACTCAGAGATGAATATCCGGTACCGAAGTCGTCAAGGGCAAGAGAAATCCCAATGCGTTTGAATTTCTCCATTAAGGTGTGAGTTTCTGCCGCTCTTTCCAATAGGACCGATTCAGTAAGCTCGATTTCCAGCCGCTGCGCAGGCAGTCCTGAATTGTGCAATGCCGATTGGACGATGTCGAATAGTTCTGCTTGTTTGAATTGCACAGGGGACACGTTTACGGCGACCTTGGTGTCGGACGGCCACGATGCGGCATCGTTGCAGGCCCTCCTGATAACCCATTCTCCGAGAGGCAGGATGAGGCCGCTCTCCTCCGCGAGGGGGATGAATTGGTCGGGTGGTATGAGCCCTCTAGTTGGGTGGCGCCAGCGAACAAGTGCTTCGAAACCCCGTCGATGGCCGGACAGAATGTCAAAGAATGGTTGATAGTGCAGCTCGAACTGACAGAGTGCGATGGCATCCCTCAGGTCGCTTTCAAGTGTGAATCGGGCTTCCAATTCCGTGGACATGGCTTCATCATAAAGCGTAAAGCAGTTGCGGCCAGCTGATTTCGATCGATATAGCGCAAGGTCGGCCTTCTTGAGTAACTGCTCTTGGTCACTGCCGTGCAACGGTGCCATCGAAACGCCGATACTGGTTCCGATCTCCACCCGGTGGCCGGGCAACGAGAATGGTTCGCCTATGAGTTTTGAAATGCGAGCCGCTAGGTTGATGGAAGCGCTCTGCTGATCGTCAGAACCCATCTGGATAATCGCAAATTCGTCGCCTCCCAACCTCGCGAGAAAGTCGGTTTCCCGCAATGCGGACCTCAGGCGACGCGCGACCTGCTGAAGAAGGGTGTCGCCGGCCGCGTGTCCCAGCGAGTCATTGATGTTCTTAAAGCGATCGAGATCAAGCATGAGGATAGAGAAGCTCTCCCCATACATGCGCTCTCGCGCGTTAACGTTCTCCAATCGGTCGAGAAAAGACGCCCTGTTCGGAAGCCCTGTCAAAATATCGGTCTGCGCGAGCTCCAGAACGCGCCGGTTGGCATCCGCGAGACGGCGTGAGTTACGCCCAGCGAGGCTGAGATATATGGCCAAAAAGGTAGTGATGACAATTCCGGCTGCAAGGACGGTAAGGGCGCGATCGTAATGTGTGATCAGTCGACCATTGGTCGCTGGGGTGGCCAGTACCTTCCAACTGATATCGCCTATCGTGAGAGTGCCAGACCAAGTAAGGCTGCTTGCGATAGCCAGCCTCGACTGAGGACTCTGGTGATCTGATGAGAAATCTGGAGCAGCTTGATCTCCTGCCTTCACTTTGCGGTAGGCCTCGGGCGAATATACGCTAATGCTGACAGCCGCAGTTGCCGCCATTGTGTCACGGACTGACTGAAGCAATTGTGGCAGAGACAATATCCCGACGACAAAGCCAGCCAGATTGCGCCGCCGGTCGATGACTAGTGTACGGGACGTTCCCTTTACGTAAACCGGCACGCAAACCAGCACGCCGAGAGGGTGGATACCATCGTTTGTCTCGTAAAGCTTTGCACGTAGCGCCGTGATGAGATTGTTGTCGCGTGCGCGCTCTAGTGTGACCCAGCGCTCAGGAACTGTCGAATAGTCCAGTCCGTAAACTCTCGAGGTCTTTGGCTCGGTGGAAAAAAGATAGGGAAATACTCGTCGCTTTGCGGCGCCGTTGTAACTGCGTCATTGGCGGCCAGAGATTTGATCTGATACCCCGAGATACCGTCGCTAACTGCCGCGGCTTCGTATTCCGTGCGTTCCTTCCGGTTAATCCTCGGTATCCAGCCCACACGGAGGATGCCCGGACGATGTTCGAACAAGCGATCGCTAAACGCCTCAAATTCGCTGCGGCTGATTTCCTCATTGGCAGATTCGAACAGGGTGCGAAGCGCGAGTAGTCGGCTGGTGTATTCGCTTATGCCATTTTGCATGATGATGGTCTGGGTTTCGGCAACGGCCTCGAACTCCAGTTTTGCGACCCGCTCCTCCCATTTCCCGACGGCATATGCACCGGCCAAAGACAGCAGAAGGCCAATGATCGCGGCAACCAGCGCCGGCCGCCACGGTGATGACCGTGATGTCGAGAGGCGTCGCCACTCGATCACGTCTCCCTGGCGAGGGCTATGCCGGTCCTTGTCGCTCATCTTTGCTCCTCGTCTGGGTCATACGACCGATCCCGGCGCCGTCGTCGGCGGATGATCGAGGATGGACCTTCAACAAAGTCACAAGTCTGCAGACCAATCGTGCCTAGTATGTTCACTTAAGTTAATGATTGGTTCCGTAGGTATAATACGCCCCGTTTCGCTAATAAAGATCGCGCGGTTCATCGAAATCCGGACCGATGACGGTGGATTAGCCAGCTCTTCATACCGTGTGGATATCTTGCGTTAGTGGACGATACGTTTCATCTCTCAGAGATATCCCATGTACCAAGTGCGGCGAGCGATTTTTACCGGTCTAATGACCGCCTTCCTCACGACGAGTCCGCTTCGTGTCAGTGCTGACGAGTTCGGGGTCAGCTCCGATGCTATCCTGTTCGGTCAAGCGGCTGTGCTTGAGGGGCCTTCATCGGCGCTGGGTCAAGGCATGCGGCAAGGTATCCGAGCCGCATTCACGGAGATAAACGCTAAGGGCGGGGTGCACGGCCGCAAGCTCAAGCTCATCAGTCGCGATGATGGTTATGACCCCGACCGGTCGATCGCTGAGACCATAAAGCTGATTGACGATGACAGGGTGTTTGCTTTGATTGGCGCGGTTGGTACGCCAACCGCAACCGTAACAGTTCCAATTGCAGCCTCCAGGAATGTGCCGTTCATCGGTCCGTTCACTGGAGCGGACTTTCTGCGGGCAACGGAGCTACATAACGTCGTCAATATTCGTGCGAGCTACGGCGCTGAAGCCGAGGCCTGGATCAAGCATCTGACCGAAGATCTTCATTTTACAAGAATAGCGATATTCTATCAGGACGATTCCTTCGGGCGCGATGGCTTGGCCGGCGTGAAGCGCGCTCTCGAACGCCGCGGCCTGGAGCTAACTGCTGAAGGCACGTTCGAGCGCAACACGAAAGCTGTCAGTTCTGCGCTGCGCACTCTTAAGCGCGCCGAGCCGGAAGCGGTTGTGATGGTCGGAACCTACAAACCGTGCGCGGAATTTATCAAGCTTTCGCACAAGAGCGGCTTTAGTCCGACTTTCGTCAACGTATCCTTCGTCGGTGCTGATGCCTTGGCGAAAGAACTCGGTGCGGATGGCGCAGGGGTTGTCGTTTCTCAGGTGGTGCCGTTTCCCTGGGACGCCTCAGTGAAAGTCGTGGCCGATTACCAAGCTGCGCAAAAATTGCTCGATAGCTCTCTAGAGCCAGGGTTTGTTTCGCTCGAGGGATATCTCTCCGGCCGTCTCGTGGCTGCCGCGCTCGAAATGTCTGGACCGAATCCGACGCGGGCAGATCTGTTGCGACTTATCAATGACGGCAGATTTGACATTAGTGGAAACATCATGACGTTCGGTACCGCGGCTTACAATATCCCCGCTCGAATCTTTCTAACCGTTATCCAGCCCGACGGCAGCTTCAAGGCGGTGGAAAGGCTGTAAGATTCGCCAGGAATTGTTCAGAATCCTTCGGCCGATCGATCCCCTCAATATCATGTCTTGAGTTGCCGCCGAGTCAGAGAGAGATGGTCCAGGAAATCTACGCAGGGCGATATCGGCCAGCATGGGATCAGCGTGTATGCGAATTGGCCGGCTTGGCGAATGCCCTGCGTGTCAACGGTTTCGAGGACGAAGAGATCGTGCGCGGGATGCAGGAGCATTTTCGACTGGGACGTCTCTTCCCGCCGAGGATCCTCAATACGACGAAATCTTCGAAAGCTACCAACAATCGATTGATGTCCTCAGCGACCACCCGGCAAGATCGATATTCGGGCTCCAGGACAAAGCTTCTGCGATCCGAAATCTGAAAGACGACGACGAGGCGGTCGCTGCGATCGCAAGGTCGCTGGCCAGCGACATCATGAAGGGAGCCCTTCACACATACGAGCCGAAGACGACGTAGACCGCTGAGTCAGCGCCCGTCGGCTACGGCCGGCGGGTCGACCGCCACTCTTAAAGACGATGATGGCTGCGAGCCACGGGAAGTCTTTTGAGCGAAGCGGGGCTTCCGGTGCTGGAATCCCGAATACATTGCGGGCGGCGTGCACAGCCGCCAACCCCACCCCGCGCCAAGATAAAGTAGGCCCGCCAAGAGTTGAGGCTCTATGCTGCCCAACATCTCCTTCGCAAGCGGGGCGGCGGCTCCAAAAAGGAAAGCGGATGCGAGCGCCATCGGGACGCCGGGCCAAAGGGGAGATGGCGTGTGTCCTGACATTTTACCCTAACTCCGCCTGTCAAAGATTTTTTGCTGGTGAACGGATGCAGCACCCTATTCAGTTAAAATGGGATGGACGACTATTGCCAGTGCCACTATTCGTTGATCTCCTCTTACCGTCCACTCGGATAACTTGTTCGAGGCTCCGCCCATGACCTTCAGCTGGGCTGATATGGCCGACGTTCGTCATTCTCACATCCCGCGTTACCCCTCAAGCGAGACACACGCACGTAATCCACCTTCAGCGCGATTTGAAATCGTGAGTTGTCCCCGATGCGCCTGTATCGTCGACAGGGCGATCGCCAAGCCCAAGCCGATCCCGCCCGTCTCGCGGCTTCTCGAGCTTTCGACGCGGTAGAACGGCTGGAAGACCCGCTCCAGTTCAGCTTCCGGAATTCCCGGCCCGTCATCGTCGATAGTGATCTCGACCAAGTGGTTTGCTGAGGAGATTGTCGTTCTCGCCCGCTTGCCATACTTCACGGCATTGTCGATTAGGTTGATGAGCGCGCGCTTCAGCGCGGCCGGCTGGCAGTCGCAGATGATGGGCTGCGCCGGCTCCATGACCACAGGAAGCCCGAGGTCGGCCATGTCATCGACCACCGAGGCGAGAAGTGCCGTCACATCGGTTCGACGACGCGGCTCCGCAATCGACTCGTCGCGGGCGTATTCCAGCGTTGCGGCGATCATGGCATCCATCTCGGCTATCGTCGCCAGCATCCTATCACGCTCGGGCACATCCTCGACCGTTTCCGTGCGCAACCGCAGCAGCGTCAGTGGCGTGCGTAGATCGTGGGATATTGCAGCCAGTATCCGTGTGCGATTCTCCACAAGCGCACGCAGGCGCGCCTGCATGTTATTGAAGGCCCGTGACGCCTGCTGCATCTCCACCGTGCCCGCCTCGGGCATCGGCAGCGCATTCAGATCATTGCCGAGTTTCTCGGCTGCGGCCGACAGCGAGGCGAGTGGCGCCGTGACACGCCTGACGACCCATACGGAGACGGCGAGAAGCATGATGGCCATAAGCGCCATCGATAGAAGAAACTGCCTCGAAACGGCCGGTCCGCCCTGGGGTAGCGCAGTGGTGAACGAGAGCCATTGCCCGTCCGTCAGCGGAACCGCGACCTGCAGATCGCGAAATCCGCCAAAGGGACCGAAGCTGCCAAAGCCGTGCATCATCGGCCCGCGCCCCATCATCGGGCGCAAGCCTCCGAAAGCGGACATCGGACCGCCCGGGGATGCAGACACAAGCGGCCGCTGTGCGCCGCCGATAGACAGTTGATCGGCGAGAAATCCGGCAATGGCGTCGGCAACGTCTGCATTACCATCGGCTGATGTCATTGCTGGAGCCTGTGCCGACAATGCAACGCGAAACGTCGGGTCACTGAGCGCCGTAACGATCCGAGGGCGCGCCTCGGGTGGCGTGTCCTGAACGAGCCGGACGAGGTTCGCCATGCGCTGCGCTGCAGCAAACCCGCCAACCGCGCGCACCGCCTGTTCGCGGTCCAGCGAATAGATCCACGATCCTGCTGCATGTGAGATAACCAGGCCAACAAGAAGTGCAAGCAACGTCTGTCCGAAGAGACTGGCGGGAAATACTCGGGTCATTCCTGCTTCACCGCTGGTGCAAACATATAACCGCCTCCCCAGACCGTCTTGACGATTTTGGGATCGGCCGGGTCACGTTCGAGCTTCTTGCGCAGCCGGCTGACCTGAGTATCGATACTGCGATCGATCGCATTGGCGGAGCGCCCGCGCGCCAGATCGAGAAGCTGATCGCGGTTCAGCACGTGCTGCGGGCGCTCCACCAAGGCGATCAACAGATCGTATTCTCCAGTGGAGAGCGGCACCGTGATCCCATCGTCGTTCAGCAGCTCTCTTGTGCTGACGTCCAATTGCCAGCGATCGAACCGATAGCGTTTGGGACGGGAAGCGATGTCCAGCTCATTTAACTTGCTCCGGCTGCGTCTCAACACGGCCCGGATGCGTGCGACCAGCTCCCGGCTGCCGAACGGCTTTGGCAAATAGTCGTCAGCGCCCATCTCCAGCCCGATGACCCTGTCCACCTCCTCTCCCTTTGCGGTCAGCATGATGATCGGGATATTGGACCCCGCACGCAGGTTACGGCAGAGCGATAGGCCGTCCTCACCCGGCAGCATCAGATCGAGGAGGATCAGGTCGATGCGACCATTGGCGAGAACCTTGTGCATGGCCCGGCCATCGGCGGCAACGCTGACCCGGAATCCCTCTTTGGCCAGCGCGCGCGAAACGAGGTCGCGGATCTCACGATGGTCATCAACAACAAGGATGTGTGCCCCGTTTTGCATCATCGGACTATAGACGACGTCTTCGAAGCCGCTTCACGGAAATTGTCACCAATTGCCGCAACCGCTGCGACTGGCACACTTTGTCACACATTTCCGCACTGCTGTAATACTTGGGTGGAATGCGCGGCCCTTCATGCCTTCGAGCAACGGGCATTTCTGTTGCCAGACATTGGGAGACCGTCATGAAGACGAAGGCATTGTTGATCGGTGGTATTGCTGCTGTCACGCTATTTGCTGGCGGATGGGCTTTGGCACAGGCAGCGGGTCCCGGCAGCTTCGGCCCGCCGTTCATGGGAGGCATGGGCCCCGGAGGTATGGGCCATGGGGGCATGGGATCTGGCGGCACGGGACATGGCATGATGATGCAGCACATGGGGCCCGGCATGCACGAGGGCAAGGGAGCGAGCATGATGGGTGGAGCAGCCGGCTCTGCCCTCGCTAACCCTGCGCAAATCGAGACTCTCAAGAAGGATCTCAATATCACTGCGGCACAAGAGCCGGCTTGGGCGAAGTATGCCAAGACGGCCCAGGATGCGGCGGCAACCATGAAGGCCAACAGGGAGGGCATCGATCACAGTGCGATCGCCAAGCTCAGCCAGCAGGACCGCATCGCCTTCATGACCGCGATGCGGGAGCAACGCGTAGCCCAGTTCGAACAGGTCCAGGCTGCGGCGAAAGAACTCCTGTCAACCCTCGATGACAAGCAGAAAGTCAAGGCGCAGGAGACGCTGCCCGGACTCGCGTTCGGTCCCGGCACCATGCGCAGCGCAGGTATGGGCATGGGCATGGGACGCATGCACGACCGGCATTAGCGGAGCGATGGCTGCTGCGGCCAGAAGAGGAGAGCAGCGCCTCTCCTCTTCTCCCATGCGAATGCCATTCACCGTCCGGGGCAGTTTAGCACCACTAGGCGCTAACGGATTATTCTGATTCTCGTCGCCGGATCACGCCTCCGAGTTTTGTCACTGCAGCCACGGTATTTGAAATCGTGCCGTATTTGCGGACATTGGTGTGAAGGAGTTCAAGACGCTGATCGCTTTCATCGGTATCCACGATCAGTTCGTAGTCGACCGAAATCATCTTCGGCGGACTGTCCTGCCTGACCCCGTGAAGCTTCACCTCCACGCCCCTCAGATTGAACCGGAGCATCGGCGTCACCCGCTCGATGCCCTTGATCATGCAAGCGGCGATCGCGGCCAGGAACAACTCCGCCGGGTTGAATGCATCAGGCCGGCCGCCAATGTCCGTGTCGAGGACGATTTCGGCATCTTTCGTGGATGCAATGCTGCCGTGGGAATCGATCCGCCTGGCGCTAACGCGATATTCGAGCATCGGCGCCATGTCAGACAGCAAGCCAGCGTGCGACGGCATCGGCTTTCGGCAAACCGCCCGCATGCACGACTTTTCCGTCGATGACGACGCCGGGCGTCGAGACGATGCCGTAGCCGGCAATGGCGGCGTAGTCCGTCACCTTTTCAATGGTGACGGGAACGCCGAGCCTGTCGGCCTCTTTCTGGACCATCTCCGCGGTCGCAACGCAGCGGGCACAGCCCGAACCCAGAACCTTCACATCCCTCACCTGAAATCCCTCGCTCATGGAAACAGAAAATTGAACAGGAAACCGACCGCGAGGATTCCCATTCCGACAACGCCGATGAAGACCGCAATCAGCCGGGTCGTCAGTACCTTGCGCAGGATGATCATTTCCGGCAGCGACAGCGCAATGACCGACATCATGAAGGCGAGCACCGTGCCGAGTGCGGCGCCCTTTGCGAGCAGCGCCGTGACCACCGGGATGATACCGGCGGCGTTGGAATACATCGGGATGCCGATCAGCACGACAGCAGGCACCGACCACCAGGCGTCCCTTCCCATGATCGAGGCCAGCAAATCCGCCGGCACATATCCATGGATGAACGCACCGGCGGCGATGCCCGCGATGATCCAGGGCCAGACCTTGCCGACGATTTCATGGATCGCATCGATCCCCGCCTTGATGCGGTCGACGATGGCAACGTTTTCGGGCGGGAGGTCCACCGTACTCGATCTAATATTGCGGACCCACTCCTGGAGCCAGGTTTCCAGATGCAACCGCCCGATGACCCAGCCGGAGACGATGGCAACGGAAAGACCGAATACGAGATAGGTGAGCGCTACTTTCCAGCCTACCAGCCCAAACAGCAGGCCGAGCGCCACCTCGTTCACCATGGGCGCCGAAATGAGGAACGAGAACGTCACACCGAGCGGCACACCCGCGCTGACAAAGCCGATAAACATCGGGACCGCCGAACAGGAGCAGAATGGCGTCACGATGCCGAGGCCGGCCGCCAGCACGTTGCCGACGCCTTCGCGCTTTCCGGCCAGCAGCGCCCTCGTCTTCTCCGGCGAGAAGAAGCTGCGCACGAAGCCCATGGCGAACACCACCAGCGTAAGCAGCATCAAGACCTTCGGAGTGTCGTAAACGAAGAAGCCGATGGCCTCGCCCAGATGGCTGCTCCGATCGACGGCAAGTGACGCCACCACCCAGTCGGAGAACGGCACCAGTTGGTTGTAGACAAGTCCCCAACTCAGGAGCGCAAGTACCGTCACGCCAATCCATATCACGGCGGACGGACTTCGGCCGGGCACATGGTTGTCGATTGTATGAATGCTCATGCCGCATCCCCACTGAGTGCCGGACGGACACCACGGCCGCTACCCAGGGAGCAGACACGCTGTCTCGGACTGCTATGAGCAAAGCTTCACATTTTCGCGTGCTGCGGCGGCGCAGCCACATCTTAAATTGTAAGTACCTCGCTCTGGTGCCGGCGCATTGAGCAGGATCAAGAAAATCAGCCCGCAAACGCCTTCCGTGTCTCACCTGACTGTGAAACAAACGTGCAGTCCTGCTGTCCTTCCTCGCAGGCGCCGCCGATCTCTACGCTGTCGGAGGTTTCTAACATGTTCTGGCACGCAGGGAACCTCCAGGCGATGAGAAGTCCGGCCCCGATCATCATCTCGGCTGTGCGAAATCAATTTTGAACCCGGCTGCGGCGCCAGTGTGCGAGAATTGGCGGCGAAGGCGGCGATATCATCTTCCGCATAGTGTCCGGCAATGGTCCGCATGACCGGGTTGTCGCGATGGCTTTGATTGTAGGAATTCATCACGGCAACGAACTGATCCTCGGGCCAGCCGATGATCTGCGGCACGCCGCCGGAGACATGCCCGGAGACATGGTGGCCGGTCACGCATTCCACCTACAGATGCGGGCCCAGCTTGCCGTCTGCTGCTAACGAGATCGACGCATGCCGTTGCGCCAGCAACCCGGCCATAAGAACCGCCGGGTGCGGCGATCGACCCATCAGTCCACTTTCGGGCCGGCTTTGCTGTCCGGCGTCACGTCGACCGACATGGCCCGTCCAGTCAATTTCGGCGCAGCGCGACAGTCCTTCATGCACGGCTCCTTTTTCCAGAATGATCTCTCCGCGGTATCTCGATCGTCCTCGTAGAAGGCCGCGGCATTCGGCATCTTGATCGATGAGAAAGTGTTCCGGTTGAGCTCGAAATTCTCGTCCTTGATAATGTCATTCATGTTGAGGACATAGGCGGTCAAGGCGTTGATGCAGATCAAGGCCGCCTCGTTCCTGCCGGACAACACTTGCATACATTTGAATATTTAGGAGACTGCACATGCCGTCACTTTTTGACAAAGCGTGGTCGCCATACGTCGCAGGCATCGTGATTGGTCTGCTGCAGATCCCGGCCTTTCTGATGATCGAGACGGCACTGGGGGCGTCGTCATCCTACGTCACGGTTGGCGACGCGATCGCAAGCTGGTTCGATCCGTCATTGCTCAAGATCGACTACGTCAGCCGGCATCTGGCGATCAATCCCAAGAACCTCTGGCAGGTGGCGCTGGTCATCGGCGTTGCGATTGGCGCGTTCGTCTCGATGAAAATTTCCGGCGCGCGGCGACAGCCCATCTCTCCAATCTGGGCACGCGCGCTCGGCTCTTCATCATGTACATTGCGCTATGCCGTCGCGTTCGGCGCGGGATTTCTGATGCTGTTCGGCGCGCGCATCGCCGATGGCTGCACCAGCGGCCACGGCCTGTCCGGCATGGCGCAGCACTCAGTCGGCTCTACCGTCGCGGTTGCCGCCATGTTCGCCGGCGGCATCGTCACGGCTTCGCTCCTGCTTCGTCGAGATCTGACTTGGGAGATCAATCATGTCCAGTTCTGTCGGTTTTGCCATCCTCACCGGCGTCGCCATGGGAATCGTATTCGGTTTTGCGCTGGAGAAATCGCGCGTGTTCGAACCCGGCATGATCGTCGGCCAGATGCAGTTGCGCAACTTCATCATGCTCAAGGTCTTTCTGACGGCGGTGGCCACCGGGGCGGTCGTTCTCGCGGTGCTCAATGGCTTGGGCTACGTCAAACTGCAGCCGAAGGCGACCCTTTATGCGGCTGACGTCGTAGGCGGGCTGTTGCTGGGGGCCGGCATCGCGCTTGCGGGTGCCTGCCCTGGAACGACGCTAGCCCAGATCGGCGTCGGGTACCGCGACGCCATCTTCACACTCGTGGGAGGACTGTCCGGAGCCGTGGCATTTTCCTACGCACAGCCCTGGCTCGACAAAGCCCTGATCGGCACTGGCCCGAAACTGATCTTCACCGACATGGTCGGCATTCCCTATTGGCAGGGGGCCATCGGCTTGGCCCTCGTGATCGTCGTCGTTCTGGCGCTAATGGAACGGGTCAGGTCTTGGCGCAAGGATCTCGGTTCAGACGCCGATGGTGATGCCGCGCATATTTACCACCCGACTAAGCAGCGTGTGGCGCCTGCCGAATGAGATGCCATCCCTTCTGTGAATCAATACCAGGCCGCATGCCCGGCGCGACCTGGCCCTTGGGATAAGCGAAGGGCTCTCGCGGTCAGGTTCGGGGATAAGTCTGGCCACCGCAGGTCAAACGCCAAATCGGAACCGGTCCGATCTCTCGCTAGCAGGGATCCGCTTTCCTCGCCCGACCAGTCGGCACTTTCACACCGGTCGCAGTTTTGCTCGGTTTCTGCGCTAGTTCGACGTAGTCGGAAGCAACCTTGCGCCCCGACCAGAGCGAAGGGAGACCGGGCGAATGAAACCACATTCCGTTATTTGTCCGATGATCGTGCTGGCCACCCTGAACGTGGCGGCAGCCGAGTCTCTCGAGCAACGATTTGGACCCGACAGGGAGAGAGGCCATCGCGCCGAGCGGGAGTTCGAGGGAAAGCGCGATGGCTTCAGGAATCGCGATCGCGCCAACTTCCTTGGAGTTGAGCGGCAACCCGATCCTGAAGAGTTCGCCCCTCACCACGATCTGCATCACTCTCCACCGATTGGATTGCAAAAGTAGATTGGCATCGTCGCTACGAACGAAGGGCGGCCTAGAAGATTGCACGCGTCACTGCGAGATTGCGAGTTTGTTTCGGTCGGATCAGCGATCAACGACATAGGGACAGGTGCTCATGCGGGGCGTGCGGGGCGGCCCCACCGCTCGTGTCATCCGGCATCCGCGTCACCGATCGCCCGTTATGAAACCAACCGGCGGTCAATCTTTCGCGCAATCCAGAACGACAGTGGCATCGCAACCACGAACCCGCCCAGCACCACCATTGGAATAAGCTTCATAGCCTGGTCTGCGAGAGTTCCGATGCTGAGGACGGTCAGCAAACCGCACCCCGCCAAGGTAGTACCGAGAACAATCCAGACGACAACGGCAATCTTGATTATAGCAAATCTTCCTTCCGATCCTTGCAGAATCGAGCAAATCCGTTCGCAAGAATATCATACTGCCTGAGACGGAAGTGTCATTGATTTGGGTCAACCGCATTGACCGAAAAAAGCCGCGGCGACGGAAGAATTTTCATCAGGGTCCTGATGAGCTGCTCCACGCGGGAGTCCTTGATGCGGTACCAGCGCTTTTGCTTTTCCCTTCGGCACGAAACGAGACCGGCATCACGCATCCGTCCAAGATGCTGAGACAGAGCCGCTCGGCTCAAACCGGCGGCATCGGCAAGAAGACCGAGGCTGCACTCGCCCTGTTCGATGAGCTTTAACAGAATGAGAAGCCGCCGCCTGTTGCCGACTTCGCGGAGAACAGCGGCGATCTCCTTCGCTTCAAATTCGCTGAACCCTGACGAAATGAACGTCATCGCGAACCCACATCTCAACCAACGGATTTCCCGCCCCTCAGCGCGATGTAGATCGCCGGGATGACGAGAACGGTGAGCAGCGTCGACGACGCCAGCCCGAACAATAGCGAAATCGCCAGCCCCTGGAAGATCGGATCGACGAGAATCGTCGCTGCGCCGATCATCGCCGCCAGGGCGGTGAGAAGGATAGGCTTGAAGCGGACCGCGCCCGCTTCCAGCACGACCTCGCGCAACGGCCTGCCATCTCCGCCGCTGTGGCGAATGAAATCGACAAGTAGAATCGAATTGCGGACGATGATGCCGGCCAGCGCGATGAACCCGATCATCGAAGTCGCAGTGAACGCTGCCCCAAGAAGCCAGTGACCGATGAGAATTCCGATCAATGTCAGAGGGATCGGCGTGAGAATCACTAGCGGCAACCGGAAGCTGCGGAATTGCGCCACCACCAGCACGTAGATTCCCAGGATGGCGGCCCCGAAGGCAGCGCCCATGTCCCGGAAAGTCACGTAAGTGATTTCCCATTCGCCGTCCCACAGGATGGAGGGCCGCGACTCGTCCGCCGGCTGTCCATGTAGGCTGATCACCGGCTTTGGTAGCGCGCCCCAGTCATGAGCGTCGACGCGGCTGGCAACCTCGAGCATACCGTAGAGCGGCGCCTCGAAGCGGCCTGCCAGTTCGGCCATCACCATGTCGGCAAATCGTCCGTCGCGGCGGAAGATGGTCGGTGATCCCTCCTCCGTGGTCGCTTTCACGACCTGGCCGAGTTCAACGACCGTCTTGCTTCCCGGCAATGTGTTGGCGGGCACCGGCGTTGAAGCCAGCGCCTCGGTCCACGCCAAGTCGCGCTTCGGCAGCCGCACGGCGATCTCGATCGGATTGCGGTCTTCGCCACGGTGCGAATAGCCCACCGATACGCCGCCGAACAGAGTCTGGATGGTGTCGTAGACGTCACGCTGCTCGACCCCGAAAAATTCAAGCCGATCCTGGTCAATGGACAGCCGCAGCCGCGGTCGCTTCTCGCCGATCAGATCGTCGATATCGACAATGAACGGCACCTCGGCGAAGATCTTCTTCATTTCGGCCGTGACGGCCCGGCGCGTCGCCGAATCCGGCCCGTAGATTTCGGCCAGAAGAGTTGCAAGCACGGGCGGTCCCGGCGGCACCTCGACCACCTTGACGCTGGTACCTGCCGGCGCGTTGACCGCCTTCAGGCGCTGACGCAGATCCAGCGCGATGTCGTGGCTCGCCCGCTTGCGGTCGGAGCGCGCCGCGAGGTTGACCTGCAATTCGCCGAGTTCGGGCCGCTCCCGTAGGTAATAGTGGCGAACGAGGCCGTTGAAATTGAACGGCGCCGGCGTGCCGGCATAGGATTGTACCGAGGTGATTTCGGGTAGAGCGCGCGCGATGAGGCCCGCTGCAAACAGCGTCCGCTCGGTATCCTCAAGGCTGGCGCCTTCCGGCAGATCGACCACGACCGCGATCTCGGACTTGTTGTCGAACGGCAGTAACTTGACCGTCACGGATTTTGTCGCAAACAGCGTCATCGACAACAAGGTGGCAATGCCGACGCCGATCAGGAAGATCCAGGAGTTGCGCTTGCTGCGGACGATCGGAGCAGCGATGCGCCGGTAGATCCTCCCCAGCGCGCCTTCGTCATGCGCGACGTGCGCCGCAACCGCGGCATCGCCCTTCGGCGCCAGCCGCAGCATCAGCCACGGCGCTACGACCATGGCGACGAAGAACGAGAACAGCATCGCCGCGGAGGCATTGGCCGGGATCGGCGCCATGTACGGGCCCATCAGCCCCGACACGAACAGCATGGGCAACAGGGCGGCAACGACCGTCAGGGTCGCCACGACCGTCGGGTTACCGACCTCCGCCACAGCCTCGATCGTTGCCTGCAGACGCGGGCGCCCGTCGCGCATAGCCCAATGGCGGGCAATGTTCTCGACCACCACGATGGCATCGTCGACGAGAATACCGATCGAGAAGATCAAGGCAAACAGGCTGACGCGATTGATCGTGTAGCCCATCAGATTGGCGGCAAACAGCGTCAGCAGGATTGTCGTCGGAATCACCACGAGGGTGACCAGCGCCTCGCGCCAGCCGATCGCGATGGCGATCAGAATGACGATCGAGATCGTCGCCAGCCCGAGGTGAAACAGGAGTTCGTTCGCCTTTTCGTTGGCGGTCTCGCCATAGTCGCGGGTCACTGTGACCTGGACGTCATCGGGGATCAGGCGAGACTTCAGCCCCTCCAGTCGCTGCGCAATGGCCTCGGAAACAACCACCGCATTGGCGCCTGCCCGCTTGGCAAGCGCCAGACTCACGGCGGGCACACGCTGCCAGCTGCCCTTGTTATCGCGCGCATCGTTCCAGACGCGGTGCTCAGCCGCATTCGGCCCGATCACCACCGCGGCGACGTCCTTGACGTAGACCGGACGTCCGTCGCGTGTCGAGATCAGCAGCAAGCCGATATCGGGAATGCCGGCCAGAGTCTGGCCAGCCGACACGGTGCGCACGATCCCGGCATCCCGGACCTGTCCCGCCATGAACGAGCGGTTGGCGTCCTTTACCTTGGCAACGAGTTGCTGGAGTGTCACCCCGAACAGCGACAGTTTTTCCGGATCCGGCTCGACCCTGATCTGCTGGGCGCCGCCGCCGGCGATGTAGGTCAGGCCGATGCTGTCGACCTTCATCAGTTCGGAGCGAAGCTTGTCGGCGAGTTCGTAGAGATCCTTGTCCGACCAGCGGTCGGCAGCCTCGGGCTTCGGTGAAAGCGTGAGGACGGTCACAGCGACATCGTTGATGCCGCGACCGACGATCAGGGGCTCCGGAATACCGACGGGGATCTTGTCGAGATTGGCGCGGATCTTGTCGTGCACGCGAAGGATCGCGTCTTCCGACTTTGTACCGACCAGAAAACGCGCAGTGACCAGGACACGGTCGTCTTCGGTCTGGCTGTAGACATGCTCCACGCCATCGATGCCCTTGACGATCGCCTCGAGCGGCTTTGTGACCAGTTCGACGGCATCCGGTCCATGCAGGCCGTCGGCATTGACCCGAATATCGACCATCGGGACGCTGATCTGGGGCTCTTCCTCGCGCGGAATGACCACGACGGCCATAACGCCGACGATCAGTGCGGCGAGCAGAAACAGCGGCGTAAGCGGCGAATTGATCGTCGCCCTTGTTAGTCGCCCGGACAGGCCAAGATTCACGGTTGCACCAGTACATCGCCGGCGCGAATGCCGGACAGGATTTCAAGGCCGTTCGAAAAATCGGACGTCGGCAGATCGCGGCCGCGCTGCACAGGCGCGCTGATGGGGCGGTCCGCCTGCCGCACCAGGACATAGTCGATGCCGAAGCGCGTCGTGACATAGGTGGACGGAATTACGAAGGCCGTCCGCTCGCCCCCGCAATCCACACCCGCAATCGGTCGCCGACAAAATACTCACCGAGACCATCTACCGTCGCGTCAGCGACCACGCGTCCGTCCTCGATCTGGGGGTAGACAAGTTCGATCGTACCCGACTTCGGCGCATGGTCGCCGAACTCGGCTCCGTCAACACGGATTTTGTCACCGGCCTTCAGACCACGTGCGTGGCGCTCGGGAACGCGTAAACGCAACTTGAAATTCTGTTGCGCGATCATGGCCACCGCGTCGCCGGGCAGGACCACCGAGCCCACGGCGACCTGCTTCTTCAAGACGCGGCCGTCGGCGGGGGCCAGGACCTGCCCTTCGTTGAATTGCTGCTGGACGACGGCCCGCTCTGCCGTTCGCGCACGCAGGCCGTTTTCGGCGACGTTGAGAGCCGTCCTCGCCTCATCCAGCTTGACACGTGGAAGCGTACCGCGCTCCACGAGGCCTTCGGTTCGCGAATAGTCGGTCTGCGCCTGGGTTGACTGCGCCTGCAGCGCGTCGATCTGCGCATCGAGCGACTTCATCTGCAGCGCCAGCTTTTCATCGCCAATTACCGCGATCACCTGACCACGCGTTACCGGATCGCCCTCCCGCACATTGAGCTGAACAATCGTGCCGCCAATTCGCCCGCGCGCTGGAACGACGCTCACACTCTCGACAGTAGCGAAGACAGCCTTCTCATCGGAGACAGCGCGAGTGGCTACCGTGAGCGTCTCCGCGCCCGCGATCGGGACACCGAGGATCGTCGCGGCCACAGCCGCAGTCCTTATCAACAGCCACATTGGGATACTCGCAATCCTGTATAAATGCTTTAAAGGACGGTGCATCTGCAGATGCACGGTTGCAGGCTTGGAAACGCAGTCATTGACCTGCCTCAACACACGACGGCCTACGTCTGCGTAGACTTTCGATGCTGCGGCTTTGCTTTTAGCGCCTTTTGCGACGGGCAATATGCGCGATACAGCGTCGTTAGAATCTCGCGCGCGGGATCGCTCGCGATGGAATAGTGGATCGACTGAGCATCGCGCCGAGCCGAAACCAGCCCATCCTTGCGAAGGAGCGCGAGGTGCTGGGACACAGTCGAATCGCGGAGGCCGAGGAACCCGGCAAGGTCTCCGACCGAGCGCTCGCCATCGATCAGCTGACAAATGATCAGCAGCCGGTGTCGATTGCCCAAGGCCTTGAGGAGGTCGACCGCGCCATCCGCGGCAGCTTCCATCAATTCGATTTCCATATTCATGGTTGCGTATATACGATGTTTCGAATATACAGTCAACCATTGCAGCCCAAGAAGCTGGGATCAACCGGCTCGGCCGCACGCAGAAAGCGCAGCAAACGGAGGCGACCATGGATATCGTTGTTATTGGAGCAGGTCTTAGCGGGACGCTGATGGCCTATGAAGTTTTGCCGAACCTGCGGCCGGGCGATCGGCTAACCGTCATTTCCCAGGGGCCGGTCTATCACTTCGTCCCCTCGAACCCCTGGGTGGCGATCGGCTGGCGCAAGCGTAGCGACATCGAAATCGACCTCGTCGACATCATGAAGCGCAAAGGCATCCGACTGTTGACGCAGGGCGCCCAGCGCGTGCATCCGGTTGAAAACCGGGTCGATCTCGCAGACGGCACGTCGGTGAGCTACGACTATCTCATCGTGGCCACCGGGCCACAGCTTGCGTTCGACGAGATCCCGGGTCTTGGCCCGGACGGCCACACGCAATCGATCTGCCACGTCGATCACGCGGCCGACGCCAACGCCGCCTTTGAACTGCTGGCCGCAAACCCGGGACCCGTGGTGATCGGCGCCGTCCAGGGCGCGTCGTGCTTCGGTCCTGCCTACGAGTTTCTGTTCATTCTGGAAACTGAGCTGCGCCGGAGGAAGCTGCGGGATCGCGTGCCCATGACCTTCGTCACCTCGGAACCCTATATCGGACACCTCGGACTGGACGGCGTCGGCGACACCAAGGGCTTGCTCGAGAGCGAAATGCGAGAAAAGCATATCAAGTGGATCACCAGTGCCCGCGTGACCTCCGTTGAACAGGGACGTATGGCCGTGGAAGAACTCGCGGATGACGGATCGGTCCGCAAGACCCACGATCTGCCGTTCTCATATTCAATGATGCTTCCGGCATTCCGGGGTGTGGATGCCGTCCGCGGCATCGACAAGCTCACCAATCCCCGCGGTTTTGTCATCGTCGACAAGCACCAGCGTAATCCGGAATTTCCCAATGTGTTTGCGGTGGGCGTGTGCGTGGCGATTGCTCCGACGGGGGCAACTCCCGTCCCTGTCGGCGTCCCTAAAACAGGCTTCATGATCGAGTCAATGGTGACCGCGACAGCCATGAATATCGGGGCTTTGCTAAGGGGCCAGACGCCGACGGCACAGCCGACGTGGAATGCGATCTGTCTGGCGGATTTCGGCGACTCAGGCGTCGCATTCCTGGCGCAGCCGCAAATTCCACCCCGCAACGTCAACTGGTCTTCCAAAGGCGAATGGGTCCATCTTGCCAAGGTTGCGTTCGAGAAATACTTCCTCCGCAAAATTCGCCGCGGCGAAAGCGAACCGTTTTACGAACGGTTCCTGCTCGACAAGCTGAACATCGCAAAGATCAAAGAGCTTAAGACAGGAACATGAGCACGACCATGCAGATCGTCTGCGGACATTGCGGGAAGATCAACCGGCTCCCCACCGATCGGACCGCGACCGCAGCGCGATGCGGATCCTGTCATCAGCCCATCTTTGATGGGCACCCCGTCGAGGTCGACGAGGCGGACTTCAATCGCCACCTGGCGCAGAGCAGCGTTCCCCTCCTTGTCGATGTATGGGCTCCCTGGTGCGGTCCATGTCGCTCCATGGCGCCGATGTTCGAGCGCGCCGCCAGGGAACTTGAACCGAATGTCCGCCTGCTCAAGCTGAATTCCGACACCGCGCCGTCGGTGTCCGCGCGTCTGGGGATCAGCGGCATACCGACACTGCTGCTGATGCACGGCGGCCGCGAAATTGCGCGGACATCGGGAGCAATGGATACCCGGACCATCGTTAGCTGGACACAGGCCGGGCTAAGACAGGCCTGATCATTCTCAAACCCAAGCAAAGGGACACGTCATGAATATCGATAAAGCAGTGCTCACATTCGCCGGATTTGTTGTGTTGCTCGGCCTCACCCTCGGCTGGCTGGTCAACCCGTACTGGTTTCTGCTCACCGCTTTCGCGGGATTGAACATGGTTCAGGCGGGAATCACCGGCTTCTGTCCGGCCGCGATCATCTTCAAGAAGCTTGGCGTCCGCAGCGGCTGCGCCTTCTCCTAGCTATTGCGCTCGGCATTCAATCGCCGACAGTACTGCGGCTCCCATGATTCAAAGGAAAACACATGACCTACCATTTCTCGAAGACGGTCAAGATGCCGTTTGAAGCTGCCGTTGTCGCCACAACGGAAGCCTTGAAGAAGCATGGTTTCGGTGTCCTGACGCAGATCGATGTCAAAGACACGCTGCAGAAGAAGATCGGCGTCGATTTTCGGCCATACCTCATTCTGGGCGCCTGCAATCCGAAGCTGGCCTATGAGGCGCTGACGCTCGAGGACAAGGTCGGCACGATGTTGCCCTGCAACGTCGTCGTCCAGCAGCGCGAGGCAAATGCCGTGGAAATCTCGGCGGTCGATCCGGTGGCATCGATGGGCGCCATCGACAATCCGAAACTCGGCAGCGTCGCCGGTCAGGTCCGGGATCTGCTGCAGCAAGTCATTTCAGATATCGGGTGAGATTCAGGCTCATCAATTCACTACGGGGCGGAGTTCTCGAAGCACCGAGCTACGGTCCAATCTAATTCGGTATTGCGCTCGCGAGAACTTGCCACCTCACTCACAGGATTTATCAGATGTATAAGAACTGGCCTGCCATGACAGGCGACCTTTCAATCGCACTGAAGGAGGTCCGCAGCGGTGCGCCGGACGTGATGAAGGGGTTTTCAGCGATCGCGCAGGCAGCGTTGAAAGCCAACGCTCTCGACACCAAAACCAAGGAGCTCATCGCGCTCGCGATCTCGGTCGCGACCCGTTGCGACGGCTGCATCGGCTTTCATGCTGAGGCAGCGGTGCGCCATGGCGCCAGCCGCGATGAGTTGATGGAAACGATGGGCATGGCGATCTACATGGGCGCCGGTCCCAGCGTCATGTACGCCGCGCAAGCGATCGAGGCATTCGACCAGTTTGCCGCCAAGACTTAGCTCGCCAAGGAGTGGGTACCGGACCGTCGCCTCACACGAGGGAGGACGCCGGGCAGTCCCACTGGGGGCCGCCCAGGTGGTCCCATAAAGATGCCGAGCATCGACTTAGTCTAGATCGATGCTCGCGAAATCCATCGGGGATCATCCCGTCTTCACAACGCACCGTCACTAGCCGGATATCACAAAACCAGGTTACTGTAGGTCAATCTTGGCCGGACAACGATCCTATGACGAAGCAAGGAAAGGTCCTCCTGTTTCCACGCAAGCCTTCCATGAAATTGAAAGGCGAGCGCGAGGACGATCACCATCACCGGATGGTGGTAAATGTCATTGCTTTCGCATTCGTCTTTGTTTTTTTCATCGGAGCCTATTTTATCGTGGAAAGGCTTCTGAGCATTCCACAGCATCTCGATTGCAATTTTTCAGTTCGTCGCCCCTGCAAGGCTGGCTTGGGTCAGTGACTATTCTGGCTTTGCCAAGTTGGGTTACTTCATCCGCCATCCTTTGACTTAGCGGACTCTTCTTTGCCGGGGGGACATCGGCCAATTCGTCACGAAAGGCGAAAGCTCTAAGCGTGCCGGGTAAGCCGCGGCGTCGTTCGCGCTTCGAATACCAGAATCACTTCTTACGAGCCGCCTTGGTCTTGGGTGGCATGCAATAAACGTTATAAAGCGTTGTCAACACCTCGCGCGCTGGCTCGCTCGCGATCGAATAATAGATGGTTTGACCATCGCGGCGAGCCGCGACCAGACCGTCCTTGCGCAGCAACGCAAGGTGCTGGGACACTGTGGAGTCGCGAAGGTCTAGGAATGCAGCGAGGTCACCGACCGAGCGCTCTCCTTCAACCAGTTGACAGATGATCAGCAGTCGATGCCGGTTTGCCAGCGCCTTCAAAAGATCGACCGCGCTGTCGGCCGCGGCTTTCATAACTTCAACGGTGATATTCATAATTGCGTATATACGGCTTATCGAATATGCGGTCAATGGTCTCAAGGGCGCGTCCGCGGGTCCATCGGAATCCGGAACTTTGACCAACCGGCGCACGGCGGGAATTTGAGCCTGATCAATCGGGTTCAGAAAAAAGGGCCATGATCTTCAAGAAACGGGGTGGTCGTGGCAGCCCGGCGTTTTTTCAGGCGAATGGCCGTAGCGGCGAAGTCGGTACGCGAGCCAATCGTCAGAATTTTTATACTCGACTGGAAACTTCTGAAATGACGACTCCTCTGCTTGTGGAACTCTCGCGGGCCCAATTTGCGCTGACCGCCATGTATCACTTCTTGTTTGTGCCGCTGACGCTCGGGCTGTCGGTGCTCGTCGCGATGATGGAGACCGTCTTCGTCATGACGCGCCGGACGATTTGGCGAGACATGACGAAGTTCTGGGGTCTGCTGTTCGGCATCAACTTCGCCCTGGGTGTCGCCACCGGCATTACGATGGAGTTCGAGTTCGGCATGAACTGGGCTTTCTATTCGCACTATGTCGGCGACATCTTTGGTGCGCCGCTGGCAATCGAAGCTCTTATGGCGTTCTTTCTGGAGGCGACGTTCATCGGCCTGTTCTTCTTCGGATGGGACAAACTCTCGTCGCGCGCGCATCTCGCCGTCACCTGGCTGGTGGCGCTGGGTAGCAATCTCTCGGCGCTTTGGATCCTGATCGCCAACGGCTGGATGCAGAATCCGGTGGGCGCCGCTTTCAATCCCGACACCATGCGCATGGAGGTCATCGACTTCGCGGCGGTCCTCTTCAACCCGACGGCGCAAGCGAAGTTCGTTCACACTGTGTCGGCTGGCTACGTCTGCGGCGCCGCCTTCGTGCTCGGCATTTCGGCTTTCTACCTTCTCCGCGGCCGTCACGTGCAGCTTGCCAAGAGGTCGTTCGTGATCGCGGCGGCGTTCGGCGTCGCAGCTTCCCTGTCGGTGATCGTGCTGGGTGACGAAAGCGGTTACACCCTGACCGATAACCAGAAGATGAAGCTCGCCGCGATGGAGGCGATGTGGCACACCGAGCCAGCGCCGGCGGCGATTACTGCATTCGGCATTCCAGATATGAAGACACGAACGACCGACTACGCCATCCAGGTCCCGTGGCTGATGGGCCTGATCGGGACCCGTTCGGTCGATCAGCAAATTCCGGGCATCTTCGAACTGGTTACAAAGACCGAGGGAAATATTCGCGAAGGCCTTGTCGCCTACGACGCCCTTGAGACGCTCAAAAAGAACCATGCGGACCCCGTCGCCCGCGCCATCTTCGAGAAGACCCGCGGCGACCTCGGTTATGCCCTGTTGTTGAAGCGCTACATCGCCGATCCAAGGCAGGCGACGACTGAGCAGATCAGCCAGGCAGCCTGGTCAACGGTGCCGAGCGTTCCGTCGCTGTTCTTCGCGTTCCGCTTCATGGTTCTGTTCAGCTTCGCGTTGCTGGCGGTGTTCGCGACTTCGCTCTGGTACACGATGCGGGAAGCAGCGGCGCCCTGCTGGTTGTTCCAGCTCGCGCTGTGCGCCATGCCGCTGCCTTGGCTCGCAGCAGAACTGGGCTGGTTCGTAGCCGAATTCGGTCGCCAGCCATGGATCATCGATGGGGTCCTGCCGACCTTTCTTGCGACATCGGAGCTCGGAATCTCCGACCTGTTGCTGACGATCGCCGGCTTCACGGCGGTCTACGGCGTGCTGGCGGTCATCGAGGTCAGGTTGATGTTGCAGGCGATCAAGAAGGGGCCCGATGCGATCACCGGCAATGCCAGCCCGCTCGGCGACTTTGGCGCGGTCACAAGCTTCGGCTTTCGGCCGGCCGAGTGAGCCCCGGTCAACGATCAAGGAAATACAGTCATGATTGACACTCTCTTGGACTACACGACGCTGCGCCTGATCTGGTGGGTGTTGCTCGGCGTTATTCTGATCGGCTTCGCCGTCACCGATGGCTTCGACATGGGGGTCGGCGCGTTGCTGCCTTTCGTGGCCAAGACCGACATCGAGCGGCGCGTCGCCATCAACACCATCGGCCCGGTTTGGGAAGGCAACCAGGTCTGGTTCGTGCTCGGCGGTGGCGCGATCTTCGCGGCATGGCCAGCACTCTACGCGCTGAGTTTCTCCGGTTTCTACCTTGCCATGTTTCTGGTTCTGTTCGCGCTGATCCTGCGACCTGTCGCGTTCAAATACCGATCCAAGCGAGACAGCGTGGCGTGGCGCCGTAATTGGGACTGGGCGCTGTTCGTGGGGGCGCCGTCCCGGCGCTGATATTCGGCGTCGCCGTCGGCAATGCGCTGAAAGGCGTCCCGTTTCACTTCACTGACGATCTGCGCCCGATCTACGAAGGTACGCTGTTCGGGTTGCTGAATCCGCTCGGGCTGTACTGCGGTCTTGCCTCGCTCGCCATGCTGGTGATGCACGGCGCGGCATGGCTGGCCTTCAAGGCAGAGGGCAATGTCGCCGACCGGGCCGCCTCGACGGGACAGAAGGTAGCAATGATCACGGCAGTGCTGTTCGCCTTCGGCGGAGTTCTGATCTGGCTCGGGGCGTTCGGCGGATATCATGTGACCAGTGCGATTGCCTGGGACGGCCCCTCCAATCCGCTCGGCAAGACGGTGACACTGGATTCGGGGGCTTGGCTGAACAACTTCCGGGCCACGCCATGGCTGGCCATCGTACCGTTTCTCGGGATCATTGCGCCACTGTTCGCTGCGATCGGTTTCCGCGCGCGGCGTTCGGGACTGACTTTGCTGGCTTCAAAACTGGGAATTGCCTGCATAATCTCGACCGTCGGCTTAGCGATGTTTCCCGTCATCCTCCCTTCCAGCACGCATCCCGGCGATTCATTGACCGTGTTCGATGCTTCATCGAGCCAGACGACATTGCGCAACATGCTGATCGTGGTCGTGATCTTCCTGCCGATCATCCTCGCCTACACCGCCTGGGTATACAAAGTGCTGTGGGGCAAGGTCAGCGCCACGACTGTCGAGAGCGCCGGCACGGCGGCCTACTGAGCGAAAAACAACGGAGACGACAAGATGTGGTATTTCGCCTGGATCCTCGGCCTCGGCCTTGCGGCCACCGTCGGCATTCTCAATGCGCTTTGGTATGAGTTGCGCACCGTCAGGGAGAAGGCAGAAGTGGTGCCCCCTCCGATGCCGACACCTTAAGCGGCCGTCGATGAACGCAAGTCCAACGTCAGTCCTGATCCGCACACGCTCGATTTCGAAGAGCTATCGCAGCGATCGACGAACCGTAAGGCACCTCTATTCGATCCGGACCGGCTTCGACGAAGCAGCCATTCTGATCACCTTCCCTTTCGCACTCTCTGGAAGACTTTCCTCATGCTGATCGCCGTTGCCAGCCAGAATTTTCGCACCGTTACCGGCCATGCCGGCAAGAGCCGCCGCTTCCTGGTGTTCGACGCCGCTCCGGGCAGCGCGCCCCGCGAAATTGACCGGTTCGACCTGCCGAAAGAGCAGTCCATTCACGAATTCCGCGGAGATGGTCCTCACGCGCTCGATGCCGTCAAGGTCGTGATCGCAGGCAGCGCCGGCGCCGGCTTCATCAACCGCATGGCCGCGCGCGGCGTTCAGGCGGTCACTACCGCAGAGACCGACCCGACTATCGCCGTCGAGCGTTTCCTGGCTGGTACGCTTGCTCCGTCGGCACCCCACGAACATGGCGAAGAAGGCGGATGCGGTTGCAATTGCTCCTGACCATTGACCAGCCGAGCCGCGTCCAGACGCGACTTGGCTGGCCACTCAGGCTCAATGAATATGTGTCCGGGTCGACTTCCGCTCAGTAGCGCGCATCCGCCGGCTTCTTGTCTTTCGGCCAGTCGTTCAGCTTCGGTGCGAAATCGGGACGCGGCTGGTGGGTGAAATACTCCGCGACGTCGAGAGCTTCCTGATCGGAAAGCCCGCCCTGCCCCAACGGAAAATTCTCATGGAAGCCGACTGGCATGTTGCGTTTGACAAAGGCCGCAGCAGTGTAGGTACGAGCCATGCCAGCGCCGATGTTGAAAGACTCCTCGCCCCAAAGCGGCGGATAGACGTAGCGGCCATCAGCCTTCTTCAGCCCTTCGCCGTTTTCGCCATGACAGACAGCACATTGAGCAGCGTAGACCTGTTTGCCGCTCTCCATATTAGGCTTGAGAGACGCGTCGATCTTACCGACGCCGCGGCCGGCAACCTTGTCGTCCGGTTTGGTCTCGCGCTTCATCCAGTCGAAGTAGGCCACCATGGCCGCCATGTCTGCGGAATCGGTCGGCAACGGCTTGCCGTTCATGGAGCGCACGAAGCAGCCGTTGATCCGATCCGCGAGTGTGATGATACGCCCCGCTCGAGGCGCATAGCTGGGGAAAAAGGCGGAGACGCCGATGAAGGGCGATCCGTCAGCGACGGTGCCTGCATTGAGATGGCAGCTGGTGCAATTCAGAGCATTGCCCACGTTGGCCGGCAACAATGCCTTGGTTTCCAGATGCAGCCTGGCTCCTCGAATGGCCTGGTCGGCGTTAGGCAACGCGAGGAGATCCGCCAGTCGAGGTGTGTCGAAAGCGGAAGAATCCGTCTCCTTTGGATCGAGTTCAGCCCGCATCTTTTTGACCGCAGAAGCGGCAACCGGCGCGGCGTGATTGCCGAAACCTTCCCGAACGAAGCTCAGGATTTCGGAGATTTCCCCGTCGGACAGCCTGCTGAAGGCTGGCATCGTATAGACGCGCGCATGGGTGGCTGTTGCGGCGGTCTTCCAGCCAGTCAATGTCAGATGGATGAGCGTTGCCGGATCAGCCGTCGCGACCGTGGGATTTTGCGTGAGCGGCGGGAACACGCCCTTTACGCCGGCACCGTCCGGACGGTGGCAATCGACGCAGAACTGAGCATAGCCCAAGCCTCCACGCGTGGTGAACAGGGTGGCTGGCACCGTATCCGCTTCGGCGACCGACGCGGCGGGGGCTGGCAAATCGCCCTCTCCCGGCGGCAGCGATTTCAGGTAGGTGGCAATAGCGGTCAGATCGGCATCAGCAAAATGCTGGGTACTGTTGTGAATGACCTCCGTCATTCCACCGGAGGCTGTTGCAAAGGCATTCTGGCCGGTCTTCAGAAGCAGTGCGGTCTCTTCCACCGTCCAGAGGTTTCGAAGGCTGACAGCACGCCAGGCCTCGACCGTCTCGCCCGCCAGAAAGAACTTGCCGCTGGATCCGGCGTCGCCCATGGCCTTTTCCTGGAAACCGATGCCGCGCGGCGTGTGGCAAGCGCCGCAATGGCCCGGGCCCTGGACAAGGTAGGCGCCGCGATTCCAGACCGCGTCCTTCTCCGCATCCGGTTGGAACGGCGCGGCATCCAGGAATGCAAAATTCCAGAACGACAGCGTCCAGCGCATGTTGAAGGGCCAGCTCATGGCCAACGGCTTGTTCGTCTGTTTGACCGGCGCCTGCCCGTCCTTCAGGTACGTAAACAGCGCGCGCATGTCCGTTTCCGTGATCCTGGCATAGGAGGGATACGGCATCGCTGGGTAGAGGTTGTGCCCGTCGGCGGCCACGCCGCGTCGCATCGCGCGATCGAATTGTTCGAACGAGTATTTACCGATACCGGTTTCGGGGTCGGGCGTGATGTTGGTCGAGTACAGCGCTCCGAACGGCGTCATAAGCTCGCGCCCGCCAGCCATCGCCGGACCGTTGGCCGCCGTATGGCACGCGATGCAATCGCCGAGCTGCGCGACGTATTCGCCGCGCTTGATCAGCGAGGAAACTTGCGCGGAATCGGAAGCTGGCTGGAGAATGGCTCTTTCCTCCGCTGCAAGTGCAGCCGTCATCCAGGCAACGCCAAGAATGACAGAGGCTCCGATGCTCGCAGACAGTGACCGGCCAAGCTTCATAGGAATTGTCCTCGAACGACCATCTCCAGCTCCGGAGCGGATCGGGAGGCAGGCCTTTAACCTTATGAAAAGTCCGAGATGGCGGCGCATTGCGACAGGTCAATCAACCGCAAAGTGTGCGCAGCGGCTGCACTCCAATATGGACGGACAGGCCGCTCCGACGGGCCATATTGTGATGAATCAATATAGAGCGACGGAAACCCGACGATAAATAGTGGATGATGAATCAGCGGCAGCCGATCGGTCACATGGTGAAAAATCTCCAGTCCGTCCAAAATAGCACCACAGCCGATGAGGGTGCTTTTGACCTTGCGCGCCGTATCGGCGCCGCCGGGTTTCGCGCGACGTTGGCGTGGCAGGTCGCACGATCATTGCTTCGACTTCTGTTCGCCGGCTCGCTGGCGGTCTTTGCCGGGCGCCTGATCCAAAGCGGTATCTTCGACTCGGTTGTGCTGGCCTTCACGCTTGCCAGCCTCGGCCTGACGGCCATTGGCGGACTGTTCGCCGATCTGCGGGCGGCGAGCGCCGAGGCCGAGCTGGTCGATGGGATCCGCGCATCACTGCAGGACGCCACGGCTAGAATGTCGCCTGCGCGTATCCGAACAAAGCCTGCCGGAGATTTGATCGCCGGCCTTCAACGGCATCCACCTGCGCTCGCCAGTCTGGTGATCAGCCACACTGCCGCGAAGTCGCTGCTCGGGATCGGTCCCCTGCTCGTCGCCGCGACGCTCGCGTTCGTGTCATGGGAAGCGACGCTGATGCTGCTATTGGCGATCCCCGTGATGATCGTCTTCTTTGTGATGCTCGGTAGCATGATCCGCGGCAAGGCCGAGATTCAGGAAAAGGCGTTCGGTCGGCTGGCTGCGCAATTTTCTGACCGCATCCGGACGCTGCCGACGGTCCTCGCCAATCACGCCTTGCAAAGCGAGCACGGCAAAATCGAACGCAGGATGACGGCCTACGCTGACAGCACGATGGGCGTTCTCAAGGTCGCATTCCTGAATGCCGGCATCATCGACTTTTTCTCGGCGCTCGCCATCGCCGTACTCGCCGTGCTGCTCGGACTCGGCCATCTCGGACTGGCTCATGTTCCGGGCTTTTCGGGACTCGCGCTGTGGCAGACCCTGTTCGTTCTGATCATCGCGGCTGAGTTTTTCGTGCCTTTCCGGCGCTACGCAGAGCTGTATCACGTCAAGGCCGAAGGCCAGGCCGCGGCCAAGGAATTGGATTGGTTTTTCGACGGCAGGAATGCCGCGCAGCGAAGCGACACGGATACCGTATGGCCATTCGTTCCTCTCTGCGCCGGCGAGACGACCACACTGCCGCCGGCGGGCCTTGTCGTCGTCTCCGGCCCGAGCGGATCCGGAAAGTCGACCATGCTGCGCATGCTGGCCGGCATCGAGACGCCATCGTCCGACATCGCCGCTCCCCTGCCGATCGAGACCTCCGGATGCGACTGGATCGCGACGGACATCTACGTGCCGGCGGGGACTCTGGCGGAGGTCGTCGCATGGAACCGCGGCCCCGTGAGACGCTTCGCCTTGCAGGAAGCGTGTGAAAACGTCGGGCTGATCGATGAAAACTTGCTGCCGGGCGGTCTCGATGCGCGAGATCGTCGAAGGGGGCGGCAATCTCTCCGGAGGTCAGCGCATGCGGATCGGGATTGCGCGCGCGCTGCTTTCCCATGGTGTGGTTCTAGCCGATGAACCCACAGCCAAGCTCGATCCACTGACCGCCCAATCGGTCCGGCGGGCACTGATCGAGGTGGCAGGACAGCGTCTCGTTATCGTAGCGACCCACGATGAGGCGCTCATCCAGGCTGCGAACCTTCGCTTCACGCTCGTCCTGCAGCAACAATCCCGGAAGGCCGTCGCGGCATGACTGCGCAACCGATTCCCATACTCGTCAGAGCGGAACACCCCTCTCCCCGGTAGCCGCGAAATCGCCATGGCGGCTGGCATTGGTGCTCGCCGCTGCGACCGCGGCTTCCGGCATCTTGCTGACCGGCATCTCGGTCTGGTTCCTGGGTGCCGTTGCCTTGGCAGGATTGGGCCCGGCTGCACTTTTGTTCAATTTTCATACGCCGGCCGCCTTCGTGCGACTGTTCGCATTGAGCAAGACGGTGGGCAAATATGGCGAACGGGTGGTGGGTCATCGCGCTGCTTTGCTGGACCAAGTTCGACGCCGCTCGCAGCTCTTCATCGCCATGGCGCGAGCGCCGATGACACGCGCTGCCAGTTGGCAGCTCGGCAATCAGGACAGACTGTCCGACTACATGGAGGACGTCGAGGACGTCGACTATGCGCGTTTGCGCGTAGGAATGCCCGCGGCTGTCCTGTTGGCGGGATTGGTGGTTCTGACCGGAGCAACGGCCCTCCTCGCCCCACTTGCTCTGGTGCCCATCGCGGTCGTGCTCGCCGCCATCGCGATGGCGTTACGTCATGCCATGCCTCGGGCGACGGCTCTATGGACCGCGGCCAGGTCATCCCAACGCTCAGCAGGACGCCGGCTCGGAGCCGCGCTTGGTGCCGTCGTCCCGCTGCAGGCGGAGCGCGCATTTCCGGTCGTTCTTGCGGCCGGTTTCGCGCACTTCAATGAGGTCGAATCCAATCGTCTGGCGCAAAAGCGCGCATTGGCTGTTCTTGACATGGTTGCGGGTCTGGCCGGCCCGCTTGCGGCCGTCAGCATCCTGCTCGCAGCGTGGTATGCGGGAGACCGCGGCGCAGCGCTTCTGGTCCCGGCTTTTATCGCGTTCGGCTGGCTTGCTCTGGGGGAGACGGTCCAGAACGTCTCGCGCATCGTGCTTGGACGGGTGCGACAGGAAGCAGCCACGGAGAGCCTTCGGGACTGGGCTTCGACGGGCTCCGAACCAGCGTTATCGTCCGACACGCCAAGGCTCCAAACAATGGTCCTGCGGAATGTGCCGCGGCAGGCGCCGGATGGCCGCCGACTCGGCGACCCGGTCAACCTGACTTTCCGGGCCGGACACCCTACCGCCCTGCTCGGCGCAAGCGGTTCAGGCAAAACGACCCTGCTTAAGCAGATCGCTGGTTGGGTTGGCGCAGACAGCCGCGGTCAATTCATTGGCAACGGCGTCGTCATGCTCAGCGCATATCGTCGGGCCTTGTCGCATCTGTGCCTCCACGACGCGGCAATTCTGTCCGACACAGTCCGCGAAAACCTGTTTGCGTCTCACCGGTCGGATGCCGATTGCTGGCGAGCCCTCGCCATCGTCGAACTCGAGGACCGGATGGAGCTGGCCGGCGGGCTCGATGCATGGATCACACAGGACATGTTTTCGCTCGGCGAGTGTCAGCGCTTAAATCTCGCCCGCGCGCTTCTCAGCGATAGCCCAATCGTGCTTCTCGATGAACCCGTCGAACATCTGGATTCCGGGCAAGCGACACGGCTGTTGAAACGCACGCTGTCGGAATTGGCGGGTCGGATTGTTATCTACTCGACCCATGGCGACTTCGAAGTAAACGAGGTCATTCGAGTCCCACTGACACCCCACCGCTAGGGGAACCCGACGTTGCCGCCCGGCGGCGATTGCGTCTGTCGCACTTCCGGGACGCAGCTATCTACAACCACGAGGATGAATAATGATGTCTCTTCATATCGGCGATACAGCACCTGACTTTACGGTCGAAACCACAAAAGGCGAGCTTTCTTTCCATAAGTGGGCCGCGGGCTCCTGGGTGTTTTTCTTCAGCCATCCGGCGGATTTTACACCGGTTTGCACGACGGAAATGGGCAAGACTGCCAAGCTCGCGCAGCAGTTCGCGGCCCGCAACACGAGACCGCTCGGGCTCTCTACCGACACGGTGGCCGAGCATCTCAAGTGGATCGAAGATGTCAACGACACCCAGGACACCGACCTCCAATTTCCGATCATCGCCGACGCAGACCTGAAGATCGCCCGGCTCTACGATATGATCCACCCCAGCCAAAGTGACACCGCGGCAGTCCGGTCGGTCTTCATCATCGATCCCAAGCAGAAGATCCGCCTGATGATGACCTATCCAATGAATGTGGGCAGAAATTTCGACGAGATTCTCCGCGTGATTAATGCCCTGCAGTTGGCCGATCGGCAGCATATAGCCACGCCAGCGGACTGGCACCCCGGTAACAAGGTCATTATTCCGCTTTCGATTGTGGACGACGATGCGGTCAAAGCCTTTCCTCAGGGCTGGGACGCGCCGCGCCCCTACCTGCGGCTGACCAACGTCGATTGACGCAGCGGCATTCGAGACCGCCCCTCCGAAGGACTGGCGTTCCGCACCCGGAACGCCAGTCCTTCCGATGTTTCGTGACCTGGCGTTCAGGGCGTTCCGGAATGATCGCCATTACGGCGCTTTACGTGCCGTCAGTCCTATGACGGCCGACATCCCGCTGTGGGCTGCGCCTTCGTGCATCTCACGTTCTTCTTGAGTGATGGTAATCTCGCGGCAAGCGCTGAAAGCCTCCTGCAGCATTTCGCGCGTGTACAGGTTTTCGACGTTCTTCGGGCCCCCGGTCCCGTATTCGAGCTGCTTGGGGGTGTATCCTTGGAGGATCAGCAGTCCATTTGGCTTGAGCGTACGAAGGACACCGCGCCACTTCTCCGCGCGCCCCGCCGGCGAACTGAACTGGGTAAAGATATCGATCACGACGTCAAAGGTATCCGCCGGATAATCCCACGCCTGGACATCCGACCGGATCAGCGCGATATCGACGCCGCGCTCCCTTGCCAGCGCGGCGGCCTTGATTTGCGCCGATTCTGAAAAATCGAGCGACACGACGTCGAGCCCCTGCTCGGCCAGCCAAACGCCATTGCGTCCTTCGCCGTCGGCAATCGCAAGCGCCTTGCCATATCTGGGCAGCAACATTTTGCAAGACGCCAGAAAATGGTTTGGCTCCTTGCCGAAGATGAAATCTGGTCCGCCGAAACGAGTCTCCCAGACATCGTGTTCGCTCATCTTTTCTCCGCTCGCTTTGTGGATGCCTTGCCGACTCGACGACTCCGATTGATCGATCGGCTCGGCCAAACAATCATTAGGCATGTTGATGTATCTGAGCTTTTTGTTCAACAGCTACCTCTGCTAACATGGCGATCGGATGGATCGATGGGCGATAAATCCGGAATACCCGCTGAACCGGGTTCGATGTTGCGGCGGGCGCCACCACCAGACGGTGACGCCGCCTCCCCCGCTTACTTCGCCGCCGCTTTACGAGCGTCGGCTATAGCCAGTTTGAATCCGGCAGCATCGAGCACGCCCGGCACGCGGAAAGTGCCGATGATGAACGCCGGCGTGCCCTGGAATCCGAATGCTTCGGCCTGCGCGTTGTTGCGCGCCAACACAGCGTCGACCGCGGCCTGATAGGTGGCGAGATCCTGCGTGGCACGGGCGACGTCGATCCCGGCCTTCTGCAGATAGTCGCGCACGCTGCCTTCGCTCAGCCGCCCGGAGGTCTGCATCAGCGCCGCATGCGCCTCAGCGTGCTTGCCCTGATACTTGGTCGCCAGCGTCAACTTCGCCGCATAGCCGGAGGCGCCGCCGAGGATCGGCCAGTCCTTCAGCACGATGCGCAACTGGCCGTCCTCGCCCGCGACATTTCGCAGGTCCTTTTCCGCTCTCTTGCAGTACGGACACTGGTAGTCGAAGTAGCTGGCGACGGTAAGATTGCCGTCGGGATTACCCAGAATCGGATTTTCCTTGTCGCGCAAAACGGCATCGCGGGATAGCGCCGCGTCGGCCGCCGATTGCGCCGCCGCATCGACGCCCGTCAGATAGAGGCCGCCCATGCCGATGAAGGCCGTCGCCAGAAAGTTTCTGCGCGTTTTCATTTCGTGGTCTCCGTTGGTTTGGATGATGCAAGAGGAACTTTTTCCGCCTGATCGAAGGCGGCGATAAGGGCAGATGTCGACAGCAATTCGGGCAGCGCGATGCCGTCCGGAGCGTTAGGCCCGAACACGATGTTGAACGGAATACCGTAGCGGCCGTGTGCGCGCATGAACCGCGCGATGGATTCGTCGGGCCGGGTCCAGTTGCCCTGCACCGGCGTCACGTCGGAGCCGAGCCGCTGCGCGATCTCGGCGGTGTCGATCACCAGCAGTCTGTTGACCTTGCAGGTTACGCACCAGTCGGCGGTGATATCGACGAATACGGTGCGGCCCGCGCGGACCAGTTCGTCGACTTTGGACTTGGAGAACGATTGCCACGCAATCGCCTGGCCGCCGGTTTGCGACGACAATGCCAGCGGACCGAGCCACGCCAGTAGCGTTACTGCAACGATGGCAATGCCGGCAGCCAGCGCCGGCCGCGCCGCGCGCGCCAGGCGCAGTCCGGCCAGGCCAATGACGATCGCTCCGCCCACGGCTATCGCCGGCCGGGCGCCACCGACGCTGCCGAGCACCGTCACCAGCCAGGCCGCGGTGCCGAGAAGTCCGACCGCCAGTACCCGCTTCACCAGCAGCAACCAGCGGCCAGGACGCGGAATAAACCTTGCCATCGACGGAAACGCCGCCACCAGCAGGTAGGGAGACGCCATCCCGATCCCCAAAGCTGTAAAGATCGCGAAGATTTCCGGCGCGCCGCGCGCCAGTGCAAAGCCCACCGCGGTGCCGACGAACGGCGCCGAGCACGGTGTCGCGAGCAGCGTGGCGACAAACCCTGCCATGAAATGCGAACCGAGCGACGTGCCGTGGGCCTTCGCCGCCAGCCGGTTGTTCAGCCCGAACGGCAGATTGAACGACAGCAGGTCGAACAGGCTGGCGGCGAACAGTGCGAGCACGATTGCCATCGCCGCGAGAAACAGCGGCTGCTGGAACTGAATGCCCCAGCCAAGACTGACCCCGGCCCATTTCATCAGCACCAGCGCCGCCGCCAGAACCAGAAACGAGACGATCATGCCGGCCGCGCAGGCCGCAAAGCCAGCGCGTACCCGGCGACGGTCACTGCTGTCCTCCTGCACGAACCCCATCAGCTTCAGCGACAGCACCGGAAACACGCAGGGCATCAGATTGAGCGTCAGCCCGCCCAGCAGCGCGGTGGCGATGATCACCAGCAGTGCGAGCCAGGACACCGCTGTCGGGGCCTCCGGCTGCGCGACCGGCGCGGACCGCCGCGAGGAACTGGCCGTGACCGCCTGGTCACCGTTGACCACGACTGCATTCAGCGTGCGTTCCGCGAGGCCGGCCGCGGTGCTGTCCGGCAGCACCACGGTAAACGTCGCCACACCGTCGCCGTCCAGCACCAGTTCGGGCCTGGCCGCGACGATCGGCGGATCGCTGTCGATCAACACGTCCGGGCTGGCGAACGGCGCAATTGCCGACGCCGTGATCTGCAGCTTCTCCGGATCGGTGCCGAGCCGGGTGATGGAGTGGACCGTGATCGCCGGCGATTGTGGCAACGGCACCTTTGCCAGCCACGCTACGATCTGCTGCTGGCCGGCGCGCGGCGCCAGATCCGGGCCGAACGTGGCCTTGAGGGCATATTCCTCCCGCACGCAAACGTTGCTGCAGGCATAGATCGCGAGCTTGAGGACGATCGCGGTGTCTGCCGCCGGATCGCGCCGCACGATCTTCACCGGAAATACGACCTCGCCGGAATAACCGATGGTGTCGAGACCGAGGATGGACGTGCGATGCGGCAGCGGCCAGTTCACCTCGGGAGCCTTGATGTTGGACGACGCCGTCCAGTCGAACTCAGGCGGCAGCCCGGCATCGCCTGGCGATTTCCAATAGGTCTTCCAGCCCGGACCGAGCAAGACGCGGACGCCTAGCCAGATCGAATGCGGGTCCGCAATATCGGTGTTGCCGACAATGAGGTTGGCGGTGATATCGGGCCTCGCGGGCGCCGCCGCGGACGGCGGAGCGGCGAAACCGGCGAGCAGCGGAATGAAAACGAGCATCGACCAGCAGCGGGAGCGGACAGTCATCGTTAGCCCTCCTTCGCAGGCGCGTCGGCCGGCGCGGCCTGATCGAGGCGCACCGTGGGCGCCCCATGCTTGCGGTCAGTCAGCACGACGACCTTGGTGCCCACCGGCAGCCGGTTGAACAGGTCGATGACGTCCTGGTTGATCAGCCGCACGCAGCCACTGGAGACGTTGCTGCCGATGCTGCCGGGATCGTTGGTGCCGTGGATCCGGTACAGCGTGTCCTTGCCGTTCTGGTACAAATACAGCGCACGGGCGCCGAGCGGGTTGTCGATCCCCGCCTGCATGCCGCGTCGATACTGTTCAAGCTCGGGCTGCCGCTTGATCATCGGCGCTGGCGGCGTCCAGGTCGGCCACGACGCCTTGTGGCGGATTTCCGCGGTGCCGCTCCAGCCAAAGCCTTCGCGGCCGACACCGATGCCGTAACGCATCGCGTATCCGCCCTCCATCACCAAATAGAGAAACTTGGCGCCGGGGTCGACCACGACTGTCCCCGGTTGCTGCTCAGTCACATAACTCACGCGCTGCTTGAGATACCTGGACGAGACCGTATTGGCCTCGACCGCCGGAACCGGGAATTTTTCGTTCGACATGGCGGCGTATTGCGGCGGCACGGCGGCAGCTAAATGGGCTTCGGGCGGAGCGAAGGTCTGGTTGCAGGCCCCCAGCAACACGGCAAGCCCCGCAAGAGAAAGCCCACGCAGCAGCGGACGTGCCGCGCGACGCGCGGCGAATTGCGTTATCATGAAGATCTCCAGGGATTTCGGACGCAGCTAGGCTATCGGCCGCTGACGCGGCGGTGCTACGCCAAATCCCTGGGAGGTCGGAAGGGAGAGCCCGCCAGCCATTGTACGCCAAGGGCGTTACCAGACAGCGGGCGGATGCCCGCGGCGCTGGCGGAGCGCTCGATCACGCCGACGGCGCCCGCCGATGCATCGAGAAAGACCACGGTGTTGCAGGTGGTACCGACGCGGGACAGACCGCCGCGTTCGCACGGTTTCTTGCTTCCGGAACTCTGCGACACCGTCAAAATCGCCTCATACCCCTGGAAAGCCCTAGCGGCAGCCGGCACAGGACGGATCACAAACACCGCCGAGATAACGATACACAGCACGCACAACAACGCGACGAGCGCACGAAGCCTGCTCATCGATCGGCCGGCGATAACCCGCCAGGCATTGCTGTCCATCACTCGCATCCCGAGTGTCTCGCCCAGTGGGCACCGCCTTGGCAACTCATTTGTGCGTGACTCCTTGCCACGCCGTGGGCTGAGATCATCAAAAGATAAAGGCGCGATCAGCGGACTGGTGAGAACGCGGCGGGCGCCAGAAAAAGCTTTCCTGATGCACCAGGTAAGGCAACATCTTCGGCACAAAGACTTTCCAGTCCTCATCTTGTCCAAGTTCGGCACGCCGGGCGGTTCGGGCTGCAAGATCGTTATACGCCCAGATGAAGACGACAGAGTTCAAGACCCCGCTCTCCGTTGTCCAGCAACCGATAAGCTTGGCATACTTCGAAATGATCGGCAGCCCCTCACGCTCGTATAGCGCCAACAGGGCCGGCGCCTGGCCGGGATGAACCCGATATGTGCGATGTTCGAAAATCATCGTTGTCTCTCCCTCCCGATCGCCACGCCCGCAAGAGCCGCCTGTATAGCGATGGCGTAGCCCGCCGACGACGCGTACTACCATGCGCGAATTAGTCGTCAAGTGAATACTTGTTGCCCTGAAAAATTGCAATCCGGCGCGTTTTGATGCATGACACGCCGGTTTCAGAGGCATCAGACCAAGGGTATGCTGTGAAGGCACAATCAACCAAGCTGCGCGCCGGGGCGGGCAAAAAAGCCGCAACCAAACTAGCCAAGCGTGGCAAACCCGAACAGGTCCGGATGAGCCCGCAGGACCGCCGGCGCCAGATCCTCGACGAGGCCGCCGACTTCTTCTCGCAATTCGGGCTGACGGCCCAGACCCGGGGTTTGGCGGCAGCGTGCGGAATTTCGCAGCGGCTGCTGTATCGTTACTTCCCGACAAAGGAGGCGCTGCTCGACGAGGTCTACAAGAGCGCCATCGCCGGGCCTTTCAAGGCAGTGTGGTTTGCGGAACTCGCGGACCGCACTATTCCCTTGGAAACCCGGCTTACGGTCTTCTACCGCGACTATTTCGCAACCATTTTCACCAGTCGCTGGCTGCGTCTATTTATGTATGCATCTTTGGCGGATATCGGGATGGCGCCGAATTACACCTCCACCGTGGTGATCCAGTTGCTCGAGACCATCATGGCGGAAGCGGCCCACGAGCAATCGATCAAGCTGCCAGCCGACAAGGACCTTCTGCACGAGATCGCCTGGACCCTGCATGGGGCGCTTTCGCACTACGCAATTCGACGACACCTCTACCGGTTCGACCAGTCGGTCCCCGAGGAAAGCGTGGTGGCAATCCACATCGCCCAGTTTCTCGGCGGCTTTCGGGCCGCTGTCGCCGCGGCGGGCCAAAAGCCGGCCTGACGACGCGACCGGTATAAATCGTCAGTTGACGACTTATTGGCCTTTCACTAGGCTTTCGATGTTCGTTGGCCAACGGCGCGGGGGTCGATACGCCGGGAGGTTGCCGCAATCCGATCCGACAGGGCATATCGATGAAGAATTCAGGCACGCTCACCCCGCCCGCTCACGGCGTAGCACGACGTCAGTTCCTCAAGGGCGCTGCCATCGGCGCCGCGGCTTTTGCGGCGCCGGGGCTGGTGAGACCGGCAGCCGCCGCAGACTCCTCAACATGCAGACATGGTCGGCCGCTGTCGATGTGGTGAAAAGCCATCTGGCGGCTTTCGAGTCGAAAACAGGCATTCACGTCGACTACGGCAACGGCCCCTACGCGCAATATCGCGAAGCCATGGTGGCGAAGTTCGCCGGCGGCGCGCCCGTCGACCTGCTCTGGGTGTCGGACGCATGGCTTCCTGAATGGGCCGAGGCCGGATGGATCGCACCGATCGACGGCTACAGCTCCCTCATGCAGTACAACGCAGACGCAATTCCGTTCTGCACGGAATCGATGACCTACAAGGGCCACCAGTACGGGCTGACCTACTACACGGATTTCATGGCGTTCCTGTACGACGCCGACAAGCTCGCCGCCGCCGGCTTCAGCGCACCGCCGTCGAGCTGGGAAGAAGTGGTGCAGCAGTCCATCGTCATGAAGCAGAAGGGATCGCGGAATTCCCGATGATGCTGTCCATGGCGCAGGAGAGCTGGCTGATCGAATTCATGACCGCGTTGATCTATTCGCATGGCGGCCATTTCACCGACGCCAGCAACAACGCTATCATGCAGCATCCCAAGGATGGCGCCGTAACGGCGCTGCAGTGGGTGGTCGATGCCGTTCGCAAGCACAAGATCGTGTCGCCGGCCTGCGTTGAGACCGGCGAACTGGCGGGGCTCAAGGCGCTCTCGGCGGGCAACCACGCCTTTGCGCTGCTGCCGAAATACCGGCTGCGCACGCTCAACGATCCCGCCCAGTCCAAGGTCGCCGGCAAGATCAAGGAAGCCCTGATGCCGATGGGACCCGGCGGCTCGCACGAGACCGTCGGCTGGATGCGCTTCCATGGCATGACCGCGCAGACTGCAAAGAACAAGACGCGCGCCGACAATGCCGCCCGCCTCCTTGAATGGTTCGGCGGCAAGGCGGACGGAAAGTACACGTTCCAGAAGCTGGTGTTCCTCGACGCCGGTTCCGACTTCGCAGTCACGCCGCTGTACCAGGACCCCGAGGTTCAGGCGGCCTATGCGAAGTATGCCGATTTCGAAATGATCAAGAAGCAGCAGGCGCTCGCCCGCAAGAAGGATACGATCCAGCCGTGGTTCGGCGAGTGGAACGAGACGAACGGTTCGGCCTGGCAGGCGGCCATCGTCGGCAACACGACGCCGGCAGCAGCGCTCGACCAGTCCGCCAAGGCCTGGAACAAGCTGAAGTCACGCGCCTGACCGCCCACCCGCCCATGATCGCCATCGGCCGCCGCTGCTCGCGCGGTCGATGGCAAACAACGGCCGATGCGCGCCCGCGTGCATCGACACCGTCCGAACAAGGCTGGATTTGCCAGGAAAGCCCAAGGCGATGAGCCAGCCCCAGATAGCCGTCAGCAATACCCGGCGCCGCTTCAACTACGAGGAACGCAGCGCATTTTTTCTGTTGCTGCCGGTCATGACCGTGCTGATGACCGTCGCGGTATTTCCGATCCTGTATTCGTTTTACCTGAGTTTCTTCGAGGTCAAGCTGACGCGGCCGAACCGGATGCCGTTCGTCTGGTTCGAGAACTACACCGAATTGTTGCAGCTGCCGCTGTTCTGGACCTCCGTTCGGCACACAGTGGCATTCACCGTGATATCGGTCGCGGCGGTGACCGTGATCGCGCTGCTGGTTGCGCTACTGCTGAACCAGAATTTTCGCGGCCGACGCATCCTCAGCACCGTCATTCTGATCCCTTGGGCGATTCCCTATGTCGCCGACGCCCTAATGTGGAAGTGGATCTATGACTCCGGCTACGGCGCCCTGAACGGGTTGCTGTACCAGCTCGGCCTGATCGACAAATATCTGATCTGGCTCGGCGACCAGCACAAGACGATGTGGCTGATCGCCAATGCCTTTGTCTGGAAGGAAGTGCCGCTGGCGGCAATCCTGTTGCTGGTCACGCTGAAATCCATTCCCGAGGATCTGTATGGGGCGGCCAGGGTTGACGGCGCGACAGTCTGGGCCCGCTTCGTCCATATCACGCTTCCATCGATGCGGCCCGGCTTCATGCTGGTGCTGATCTACGAGACCATGGTCGCGATCCGCCATTTCGACCTGTTCTTCGTGCTGACCGAAGGGGGCCCCGCCAACGCGACCCATACGCTGTCCTGGCACATCTATGTGGAGACCTTCCGCAGCCTGTCGTTCGGCACGGGCGCGGCGATGTCCTACATGCTGGCCATGATCACTTTCGGCCTCGCCTATTTCATCATACGCGCCTTTGCCAGGACGACCTGACATGAACGAGATCGTCGCGCCAGCCCGGCGGAAGAGCAGCCCCGACTACCGTCGGCGAGCCGCATTGTCCCGATGGACGCGCAACCTGGCCATCTTCGTTGGATCGCTTGTACTGCTAACCTACGTGCTTGCGCCGGTGGCATGGCTGGTCTCATCCTCATTCCAGACCGAGAAGGAAATTGTGTCGGTGCCGCCGCACTGGATCCCCGATGAACCGACGGCGCAGAACTTCCGCGCCATCTTTTCCGCAGGTAGCGAGAAGGTCACCTACGAAAACCGCAAGGTTGGCGATGCATCGTCCGGCGGCTACATTCCTCCGACGGCCAGCAACCTGTTGCCGGCCATGTGGAACAGTTTTCTGATTGCCAGCATCGTGGTAATCCTCAATCTGCTGATCGGCACCCCGGCAGCCTATGCAATGGCCAAGATCCACTATTGGGGACGTAACGGCTCGATCTACTTCATCCTGCTGACGCGGGTCGTGCCGGACATCGCGCTGGTCGTGCCGTTCTTCCTGGTCATCCGGAAGCTCGGGCTGCTGGACAATATCTGGTCGCTGGTCATCACCTATCTGGCCGTCACCGTCCCGTTCACAGTGTTCATCCTACTGCAATATTTCGAAGGCATTCCCGACGAACTGGACAAGGCGGCGCGTGTCGACGGCTGCTCCCGGTTCCAGGCCCTGATCCGGATCTTCATTCCGCTGGCCATGCCGTCGCTGGTAGCCGTGATCCTGTTCACGTTCCTGACCAGCTGGAACGAGTTCCTGTTCGCGCTGATGTTCACCCAGACTGCGAAGTCACAAACGCTGCCGATCCTCGTGGCGTCGTTCACATCGGACTTCACGATCAGCTTCTCGTTCATCAACGCCGCCGGGGTGCTGGCCATCGTGCCGCCCGTCCTCGTCGCCATTCTCTTCGAGCGTTATATCGTTTCCGGTCTGACCGCCGGCGCCGTCAAGGGCTAGATCGGATAACTCAGTGACCAGCATTACCTTCAAGAATGTCAACAAGCGCTATGCCGGCGGCGTCCTTGCCGTGGACAATCTCAATCTCTCCATCAAGGACAAGGAATTCATCGTCCTGCTTGGTCCGTCCGGCTGCGGAAAATCGACGACGCTCAACATAATCGCCGGTCTCGAAGAAGTCAGCGACGGAGAACTGTGCTTCGACGACGACATCGTCAACTTCACGCCGCCGCATCGCCGGGATGTGGCAATGGTGTTCCAGAGCTATGCGCTCTATCCGCACAAATCCGTCTATGAAAATCTCGCCTTCGGCCTGCGCATGCGCAAGACGAAGGCCGATGAGATCGATCGCCGCGTGCGCGACATCGCCGAACGCCTGGAGATCACCCATCTGCTGGAACGCCGCCCGAGCCAACTGTCCGGCGGGCAGCGCCAGCGCGTCGCTCTAGGCCGCGCCATGGTCCGGCGTCCGGGCGTTTTCCTGATGGACGAACCCCTGTCGAATCTCGACGCCGCGCTTCGCATCTCCATGCGCGCTGAGATCAAGGAACTGCATCGGGCGATGCAGACGACTTTCGTTTACGTGACCCATGACCAGGCCGAGGCGCTGACTCTCGCCGACCGTATCGTCGTCATGCAGCACGGCGTCGTCCAGCAGATCGGCACGCCTGATCAGATCTATGAGAAGCCGGCCAATACGTTCGTTGCGTCATTTCTCGGCAACCCGCCGATCAATTACATCGATGGCAGAATCGAGGGCGCCCGGTTTCGCAGCGGCGGCCTGCAGCTCGCGCTCCCATCGGCTGTCACCGAACGTCTGGCAAACATCGAGGGTCGCCCTGTGCGGCTGGGGATTCGCGCCGAGGATATCAGCGAGGCAGCGCCTCACGTGGATGGCAGCACCCTCAGCGGTCCAGTGACCTCGATTTTGCCGGTTGGCTCCGACCAGTTCCTCGGCATGCGCGTCGAAGGCATTGAGATGTTCTTCCGGATCGGCAAAAGCGTGCGCCATTCCGAGCGCGAAGTGATCGCGCTGTCGGTCAACACAGAGCGCCTGCATCTCTTCGACGCGGACAGCGGCGTGAATCTGGTCTGGTGAAGCTGTGAAACCCGCTGAATTTACCTACCATCGCCCGAAGACCGTGACCGATGCGCTCGGCCTGCTCGCCACGCTTGGCGACGACGTGAAATTACTGGCTGGCGGCCAGAGTCTTGGGCCGATGATGAACCTGCGCGTCGCGCGACCGTCGCACGTGATCGATATCAACGACCTTTCCGATCTTGAATCGGTCAACGTCGATGGTGATCGGATCGAGATCGGCAGCCTGGTTCGTCACCACCGGCTGGCGACCGATCCACAGATCGCCGCGGCCTGCCCCATCCTGTCGGCTGCGGCCTCATCGATCGGCCACTATGCCATCCGCCAGCGTGGCACGATCGGCGGAAGCCTGGCCCATGCCGATCCCGCAGCGCAACTGCCGCTCATCGCGGTTCTGCTCGACGCCGGCATCCGCGTCGGTTCGCAACACGGAAGCCGGACCGTCGATGCGCAGTGCTTTTTGTTTCCAGCCTCGTCACCGAGCTTGCCGAAGACGAGCTGATCACGGCCATCGAATTCCCGGTATTTCCCAGCCGATCCGGCTGGGGCATCGAGATATTTGCGCAACGGCAAGGCGATTTTGCCATCGTCTCGGTCGCCGCAACGGTCGAGTTGTCAGCAGCCGGTGTGGTGAAATCCCTGCGGCTCGCCCTCGGCGGCACCGGCGTCGTGCCGATCCGACTTCCGGACGCAGAGCTGGCGGCTGTCGGCCGCGTACCCGACCATGCGTTAAGCGAAGAGATCAGCCGTTTTGCGGCAGCGGCGGTGACAGCCGACGACGACGCGCGGATTCCTGTCGCCTACCGTCGGGAGCTGGCCGCGACGCTGACCGAGCGCGCGCTGACTATGGCGGCACAGCGGGCGGAGGGAGTATCCGAGCGATGAGCGAGATCCGCCAGGATCAACCTGTCCGTCAATGGGTCCCGTCATGTCGTCGACGTGACGCCGCGCCGCCTGCTGAGCGATGTGCTCCGTGAAGATCTCGGCCTGACCGGCACCCATGTTGGATGCGAGCACGGCGTCTGCGGCGCGTGCACCATCCTAATCGACGGTCGGCCCGCCCGCGCCTGCATCACTTTCGCCATCCAGATGGAGCGGCATGAGGTGACGACCATCGAGGCCGTGGCGCATGACGACGTTTACAGCCCGTTGCAACAGGCCATGCACGAAGAACACGGGTTGCAGTGCGGCTTCTGTACACCAGGCATCATCATGACGTTCGAAGCCTATCTGCGCGACAATCCAGATCCCAGCGAAGCAGACATCCGGGATGTGCTGTCCGGCAACCTCTGCCGCTGCACCGGATATCAGGGCATTGTCGCAGCCGTGTTCAAGGCTGCCGCTGACCTGAGGCGCCGGTCATGAAGGCGCCCACCGATACCTTCACCGAAATCGGCCGCGACTTGCCGCGGCGGGAGGATCGCCGCTTTCTGACCGGTCAGGGCCAGTACCTCGACGACATGACAATCGCCGGCGCCCTGCATGCGGCATTTCTTCGCTCGCCCCACGCCCATGCCCGCATTATCTCGATCGGCACCGAAGCCGCTGCGGCGCTTCCGGGCGTCGTGAAGGTGGTGACGGGCCGCGACGTCGCCGCATGGACCACCATCCTGCAGATGGCACCACCCATCGACGGCCTCGCCCCGACCGCGATGCCGGCGATGCCGATCGACAAGGTGCGTTTCCAGGGAGACATCGTCGCCTGTGTCATCGCCCGCGATCGCTACCTTGCCGAAGACGCGATCGAGGCGATCGAGGTCGACTACGATATGCTGCCTGCGATCACCGATCTGCCGTCGGCCTTTGCCGCCGGTGCCGCACTGGTCGACGATGCGGTGCCTGGCAACTTGTTGGCACAGCAATCCTTCGCGGCAGGCGACGTCGCGGGCGGCATGCGCGCCGCGCACGCCATCGTCGAAGCGAGCTTTTCGCAACAGCGCCAGACTCACCTGCCGCTGGAGACGCGCGGCTGTGCGGCGATATGGAATGAAGGTCGCCAGCACCTGACACTGCACATCGGAAATCAGGCGCCACATCCACTGCGCACGCAACTCGCCCGCCGGCTGTCGCTGTCGGAGTCGCAGGTGACGGTCATCTGTCCGGATGTCGGAGGAGCGTTCGGCCAGAAGATCGTGCTGTACCGGGAAGAATTGATCGTGGCGGCGATGGCCCGGCAGCTCCGACGGCCGGTGCGCTGGCGGGAAGACCGCATGGAAAACCTCCAGGCGGCCTGTCATGCGCGCGAAGCCACTTGCCGGACCCGCGCGGCAGTCGCCGAAGACGGCCGCATCCTCGCGCTGGAGCTCGATATCTCCGAGGATTTTGGCGCCTACAGCTTTTTTCCCGGCAACTACATTGCCCGCGTCGTGGCCCTGATTTTGACGGGTCCTTACCGAGATCAGCGACTACTCTTACGAAATACGCGTCGCCATGACCAACAAATGCGGCGCCGGCCCGATGCGGGCACCCATGGCCATGACAAGCTGGGTGATGGACGGGACCCTCGACGCGATCGCCCGTCGTCTTGGGCTCGACCGGCTGGCGGTTCGGCAGATCAACATGCTGCAGCCCGGCGAATTCCCCTACACGATGGCGACTGGCGAGGTGGTGGATGACATCACGCCCAGCCAGACCCTCGCCGCCGTAGCGGAGAGCATCGACTACGCCGGACTTGCCGCGCGCCGCAAAGAAGGAAAGGCGCGCGCGCGCCTGCGGGGATTGGCCTTTGCTCGGTGGTGGAATCCACCACCTACGGCTCGCGGTTCTACAAGGAAGCCGGCATCGCCGGTTCCGGCCACGAAGCTGCATGGGTGCGCATCGAACCGAGCGGCGCCGTCAACGCCTCGGTCGGCCTGATGGGCGCCGGACAAGGCTATGAAACATCGCTGGCCCAGGCCGTCGCCGAAGGGCTCGGCGTCGACGCGGAGGTAGTGCGCATCGACCTGGGCAATACCGACGTCTCTCCTTACGGCATGGGGACGCGCGGCGCCCGGGGCGCGACCGCCGGAGGCGGCGCGCTGTATCTGTGCGCGCGCAAGGCGCAGGATCAAGTGCTGCGGATCGCTGCGCATCTGCTGGCGTTGAACAGCGCAGCGGACCTCCGGCTCACCGGTGCCACGGTCCAGCGGTTGATCGACGGCGCGTGGTCTGCGACCGGCGTGGCTCTGGCTGACGTGGCGCGGATCAGCTACCTCGATCCAACAGCACTGCCGGATGGAATTCCGCCCGGTCTTGATTTCTCGCTGACCTACGACCCGCCGCCGATGACCTATTCGAATTCCGCGCATGCGTGCGAAATCGAGATCGATCCGCAGACCGGCCGCATTGAAATCCTGCGCTACGTCGTGGCCGAGGATTGCGGCACAGTGTTGAATCCCATCGTGGTGGCGGGGCAACAGCGCGGGGCAATTGCCATGGGGCTGAGCGGCTCGTTGCTGGAGCAGGTCTACTACGACGAAAGCGGCCAGAACCTGAGCAGCACGCTGGCCGACTATCTGGTGGCGACGGCCTGCGAATTACCAAACTTCGAGATCCTGCCGATGCATACGCCGAACCGGCGCACGCCTGCAGGAATCAAGGGCATGGCCGAAGGAGGCGTGATGGGCGCCATCGGCGCTCTGACCGGTGCCGTCAATGACGCGCTTGCGCCATTCGGCGTGACCGCCGACAAGCTTCCCCTGACACCTCCCTATATCCGCAGCCTGCTGCGCGGCCACATCTAATGACAGGAACTGACATCGTGCCAAATCCAATGCCTCTTCAAAAGGTCGGCTTCATCGGGCTCGGCATCATGGGCAATAGCATGGCCGGGCATCTACTGGCTGGCGGCCATGAACTGCACGTGTTCAATCGAACCCGCGCCAAAGTCGATAACCTCCTGGCCAGAGGCGCGGTCTGGCACGACGCGCCCGGTGAAATCGCGGCGGTCTGCGACGTTGTCATCACCATGGTCGGCTATCCCGCCGACGTCGAAGCGATCTATCTCGGCGCCGATGGCCTTATCACCAGGGCTCGACGAGATTCCATCCTGATCGACATGACCACATCCAGCCCGTTGCTGGCGCAACGCATCGCCGAAACGGGACTCGGGCATGGCTGCCACGTGCTGGACGCTCCCGTCTCGGGCGGCGACGTCGGTGCACGCAACGCCAAGCTTGCGATCATGGTCGGCGGCGATGCCGAAGCCCTGCAGCGCGTGATGCCGTTGCTGGCGCTAATGGGGAATAATATCGTCCATCAGGGTGCCGCGGGCGCGGGTCAGCACACCAAGATGGCCAACCAGATCGCCATCGCATCGACCATGATGGCCGTCAGCGAGAGCCTCGCCTATGCCAAGCATGCAGGACTTGATCCGAAGCGGGTCCTGTCCGTAATCGGCACCGGCGCAGCCGCCAGTTTCCTGCTCAACAATCTGGGACCGAAGATGCTCGACGGCGACTTTGCCCCAGGGTTTCTCGTGCGGCATTTCCTCAAGGACATGGAAATTGCCATTGCAGAAGCCCACCGCATGAGATTGGACCTGCCGGGACTGACCCAAGCCAAGGCGCTGTATTCACGCTTAACCGAAGCGGGGTTTGAGGATGATGGCACGCAGGCACTATTTCGACTTTACACCGACATCAGCTTCAATTGAAGCTCAACATATACAAGCTCGCAAGCACGCCTAGTAGATCCTAGTATATCCTTCTCAGCCCATCTGACGCAGTTGAGACAGAAATGAGGCGCCTCTCCACAGCATCAACCCAGACGAATATTAATGGCCGCTTTGCGCCAAGAGTTGCCAGTCATCAGCGCTCGTCTGAGCGAAGGGATTTCCGTCGGTTACGCGTGGTTCGTTCGTCACAATGTCCGTTTTCTATCAGACGTCGCCGATGTTCGTCGCATATGGTGCCGGCGCCGACGAACTGCACTGCGCTGTCGGGTAAAGCTGCGCTGGTCTCGCAACTTGCTCTGGATCCGTCATCGATTTCACCGGGCGTGCAGCCGCGGAGAGCTATTCCTGCATTTGGTGTTCCGCTACCAACCTTATATTCCTCGACCAGACAGTCTCGGATTTCTACAGAGAGAAACGTTTCAGCCTCATTGGGCCGGCGAAGATAGGGCCACTGACCGTCAATCCTTGATCCTTCCCTGCCCGAATCGCAAGACGCCGCTTCAGCATGCTTAAATCGGTGCACAATCGGCTGCGAATGCCTGGCGTCGACAGGGAGTAATAGAGTCCTTATCGCCGTCATCACGCCTGAACAGACATCGAGCTCGCAACTGCACCGACGACCTCGCCGGTAAGATCCGCGCAAATGAACCTAAGAGCCTACGTGAGAGCCACCTGCTCCATCCGTTAAGTAAGGCAATAATATCGATTCAAAACGTGAGAGTTCTGATTCATTGATCAGGATTTACGTTACATTTTTCAACAGCGTGGGGCTTCCGTTCAGATTCGGCCGATATCAAGATTCAAATATTTGAAAACCGCGAGCAACGTTTCCGGCAAGTTGCATTGGTGGGCATTCGGGCTTGTTTCCAGTTCGCTGCAACACGGCGTAAGTTGTATGTTTGTCGAATAGAGCTCCCGGCGACACAAAAGCAGTTGCGTAATTTTGATTCAAAGCTCGAGAAAGCCGATTCAAAGTCCGAAATCATCGTTGCAATCATCGATATCGACGTTGCTAAGTTCGGGAATTCCGATTCACGCTGATAGCAGCGGGACATTGGAAGCACGACGAGCCGGCGGACGACCTTCGATTGTGTTTATGCTTTTTCGAGCGCCGGCATGAAGTCGATAGTCGTGACATGCGCGCCCCCGCCCACGTAGCAGCAGGCTTTCTGGATCCTTCATTCTCTGTTCCCCTAAGTACCTTGAGTTTTTCTCTTTTTGGACATTCTTCGCTGGCGCAAGTTTGTGGCTTGCTTCGATTTGGCTCAGACTTGGATGGCCAATACCTGCGTTCCGCGCAGGCGCCGCGGCCGCATCATCCACAGGAGTAGAGATGGCCAAACCGATCACGAGACGCCGCGCCAAGCAGGCTGATCACCAACGTGCCTACCGACTGCAACAAAAAGATCTGCGCAAGCCGTCTCGTGACGATGTCGCAAGGCTTGCGCTGCACCTGATGATCAATGAGGCGCTCAGGCGTGGCCAGGATGAAGAACTTAGCAGATGGTGCGAGACTATTGTTACACAGTTGGCCGCGCAGGGTTTCGAGCGGGACGCGGCATATCGCCGAGTAGACCAGCTCATTGAACGGTATGCGGATGGCTGGACATTCCAGCGCAAGCCCCATCTGGCCCGATCTAGCTTGGATTGACGCGCACCAGACACGACCTATTCCCCCCGTTACTCCGGCAAACGGCGTTGACCTCTGAATCGCCTGCGATTTTCCTTCCGGAGGATATCACGGACAGTCGTTTAGCCTCGACGGACCAACCTCGTGGAAGAGTTCGCGACGTGAACCGATCGATGGATCTGCTGGCAGCTAAGCCAGAAGCAAAGCGCGGCGCTATCCGCAGTGAGTCTCAGCGGACGATGGCCTGAATTGTTGACCGTTCCAGGCAAGCGCAATGCCGGTCAATATTTTAGGATCAAGATCCTAGACACGCGTCTGAGATCCTGTCACGTTGCGACCTCAACCAGAGGAACCGCCAATGTCGCCGCCCAGGTTTGCCGTCGAATTCATTGATCGCATCATGGCCGAACGCCCGGCTCTGCGCCGGCGGGCGGCCTTTCTGATCGGCAGCCGAGCACAGATCGGATCGCCTGACGATTTTCTCCAAGACACGATCATTACCGCGCTGCAAAGTGCGGATCGGGTCGTCGATGATAATCTGGGTGGTTGGCTGATGGCGTTACTTCATAACCATATCCGCAACGCCCGCCGCCGGGCCCACGTTCACACATCGGTGCCACTGGTGACGACGGACGCTGGCGATCCGGATGAGATCGAGGTACCGGTCGCGGCGAGCCAAGAGTTTATGCTCGATGTCGACGACGCGATGAGGGCACTTCGAACACTGTCCGCGGCAGATCAAGAGATCATCTGGCTAGCCCGGATCGAAGAGCTGCCGAATGAGGAGATTGCGACACGGCTCGGCCTGCCGCTCGCTACGCTGTATTCGCGCCTGTCCCGCGCAACAGCGCGGCTTCGGGCCGCCTATGCAGCTGAACCGGCCGCGGCGAAGACACTCGCCTGCCCCCTCATCATTGCGCCGCGTGAGGATGCGTTCATGGTAATGCGGATCTGTTTGGTCGCTGGGTTCAACGGCGGCGCAGGACGTACCTTGACCGCAGCACTGCTCGCCTACGGACTGTACCTTCAAGACGGTCGGACGATGCTGGTGCGACAAACTTGCGAGGGCTTTCTCTCGACAATCGACCCAATCGAGACGACGCTGCCGTTGCCATGCAGCGAGCTAGCATTGCCGCCGCCCTATGCGCTTCCTTCCGACCTCCCGGGTGGGATGACGGCGATGATTCACGGCGCCGACGGTCGTTTCATGGCCGCATTGCACGACATGGCGATGTCGGAGGTTGGCAACAACGGGAATGTCGTCGTTGATCTCTCCAGTCATGAGCGTGCATTTAACGTGGCCACCATGCGCGACGCCGCCGTAATCCTTCTACCGGCGCGATCGTCGGCGTTTGAGGTGGATTGGTCGGTGCGCAGCCTCGCACGCGCCTGCGACATCCAGCGCTATCGCGAAGCTCGCGTGCCGACGCTAATCGCATCGATTGTTCCGGAAGCCGGGCGTGCTCGCCAGATGGAGTTGCTGAGTCAGATGGTGCGCGCCTGCGACCCGGAGCACGAGCTCGTGCCGGGCGAGCCGTCGGAACTGGTCGTGGAGGTTCCCTTCCTCGACGACGCCACCCTTCTGTCGCTGTTCGATGAACGTTCGATCTGGCTGGATCCGCATCTGATGGCCCGCTGCCGCGCCTTCGCCACAGCAGTAACCGTTCAATCAGACGCCTTCATGAGCATGCTTGCGGATGCCGATGACCTTTAATCAGCGCACCAACTCCGCTTGGCGCTGCCGTACCGTTGCCGTCTGACTTCGAAAGTCCTCCTATGTTGACCAGAATCTATCGATTTCTTGATCCCGCACGGATCCCCCACGAACTCCCTGGACGGCTTCAATCGCTGGCCCAAGACTGCGCCACCTTGGAATACGACGTCGCATTTGTGCTGGCCCGGTTGCGTACCGCACCATTTCTCGATCTTTATTCCCCTGTAGTCACGCCGCTCGGCCTGAAACTCGTCGGCGAGGTCACGCAGCATCCAAGCCTTGGATCGCGCAGAATCATTACCTCTCAGGTGTGGTTTGCGGATCCCGACGGCTGCTGGGCCAGGACCGTGTCCCGGTTCTACCGGCTCGGTCGACCCGCTGATCGCATCGACATCATGAGGTCCCCGCCATTGGCATTCGACGGTCTCAGTGATTCCAGCTGGCCGGTAGACGACGAATGACAGACGATGACGATAAGGATGGTGCGAAACATCGATGAATTCTGTCGTACGTGCCGCCCGGCGGAGCCCGGGCAGCCTCAAGATATCCGAACACCGGCCTCACCCCTTGCATTGAGCTCGACCGGCTCAGTGTTGTCAGTGATTTCGCATGCTTGGGTAGGCCTAGTGATTGCGATGGCCTGCTCTGGTCGTCGCGACCGTTCCTGCGGAGCCGTCTGCAAACTTTCGCGAACTGGGACACCATGACCCCTGCTTGCGCTCTGATCGACGCGGGCAACATGACTGCCATCGATAGTCAAGGTTTTGGCACGGCGAAGCCAGCAAGATTGGACGCCGTCCAGGTCAGCGTTCAGAGCCGACACACGCGCCTGCGCCCCGAAACAGGGTTTCCCCGCCTCCCCGCCTGATCGGTCTTTCTATTCATCAACTGCCGTCGGTCACCGATCCCATGGAATCGAATGCAATCCCGTACGAGCGCCCGCGAGCCATGGATTTAGATGCGCGTTGGAATGGAAAGCGAATGAACGAGTTTCGTAATTTTCCCATAAAACGGAAAAGTGCCAACGACGGGCCCAAAGATGTCGGTGTGCTGGTCGCGCTAAGCCTAATTGTTCGCACGCTGCGGCTCCATGGTCTTCATCATGCCTTATCGGGCTGCCCCTGCGTCGTCGGTTTCATCTTAAACAATCCAGCCGACGGCGAGATGTTCGTGCGGGCCAGTCGGTACGCTCTGCGCAACCGCTCTCGCATGAAGCTTGATGTAAGAACTGAATGCTTGAACTTTGATGGCGAAGGGTCCGCTCAACGGCCTCGGGACGCTGAATTGGCCGCAAGGCTTGTATTAAATGATCACGTATTCGGGTTCGCAACTGACATCGATGGAATTCCTTTGCAATTCCGCCTGGTAGCCGATGGCATCGTGCACCTTTCATCCGTTGATCTGGATACCCTCAAGGCTTCGCTTCGGGCCGTCGGGATTCGCCCGCTTCCGGAGGACGTCCTCAAGAAGGTCGTTGGCGAGCCACTGTCGCTCCTCAGCGCCGTGATCAAACCCGGTCGTAGCACGCCGCACATTGTGCAGAGCCTCAGAGCATTTCAAAAGGAGGATTCCCCTGAACGACAACAAAAACCCTTGCCAAAAAAGCCAAGCCTTGCCGATCTGAATGGATTTGGCGAGGCCGCGATTTGGGGCCAGGAGCTTGCGAAAGACCTCATCGAATACCAGGCCGGTCGACTGTCATGGGCAGATGTTGATCGAGGTGTCCTTGTGAGCGGCCCAACAGGTACCGGCAAAACGACATTCGCGCAGGCGCTTGCTGAGTCCTGCAAGGTCCCGATTCATATTCACTCGCTCGCACGCTGGCAAGCTAAAGGCTATCTCAACGATCTCCTCAAGGCTATGCGCGGTGCTTTCAGAGAAGCCGTTCTGGATGCCCCCTGCATCCTCTTCATCGATGAACTGGATTCGTTCGGTGACCGCGAAACGCTCGACGGAAAGAACGAAACCTATAATCGTGAGGTCATTAATGCACTGCTGGAGTGCCTCGACGGCGTCGATGGCCGCGAGGGCGTCGTGGTTGTCGGCGCCACCAACATGCCTGACGAGATCGACAAGGCGATCCTCCGTCCCGGTCGTTTGGGTAAGCACATCCGAATTCCCCTGCCCGACGCCGCGGCACGCCTGGGTATTCTGCAACACCACCTCGGACGGGGTGTGGTTATCGCAAATCTCGCAGACATCGCCAGCCGGCTGGAAGGCGCCTCTGGAGCGGTCATTGAGCAGTTGGTCAGGGACGCGAGACGTAATGCCCGCTCTGAAAGCCGCCCGTTGAATGTCACCGACCTGGAACGCACTTTGCCGCCTAGGATTGTGCAGACCGAGGAGGCATACCACTTGTCGTGCGTTCATGAGGCTGGACATGTCGTGGTCGGCCATTTTCTGGGTAAAGAGGCGGGCCGCCGCTTCATCGAGGCAGAGGTCTTCCGGGAGGTCACTCGTGATGGGACTGGCGGCTGGACCATCTTCCACCAAATTCCAAGCGTGAGCCAAGGCAAGGCCGCATACCTCGCTCAGATCACGATCCTGCTCGCTGGCATCGCTGCCGAAGAGGTGGTTTACGGCGAGAGATCGGGCGGAGCCGGCGGCGATGACGACTGCGATCTCCGTCACGCAACACTCATTGCAACAACTATGGAGATGTCTCTCGGCCTCGGCAACAGTCTCGTTTACCTTTCGTCGGCTCGCATTCCGGCCAATATGTTGTCGCAACTAGCCAACGATCTTTTTCTGCGTAGGCAGGTCTCAGGAGTACTCGACGCATGCCTGCAGAAAGCGAAGGACTTGATTGCCGAACACACCGACTTACTCGATCCTGTGGTTCAAATTCTTCAGGACCGAGGTCATATCACCGCTAGCGACATTTGATGCCTCACTAGCCTAATCGGCGAGCCAGACTGTGATTGCGCCGTTCATGCCGACACGGCCAAAACTGCAACCCGAAGGACGGCGCGAGGGCCTCACAGAGGGTCTCGCTCCAACCCTTCCCGAATCACTTTCAGCTGAAACGCATTACCAAGTTAGCCCGAGTTCAAGTAACGGGCTGGAGACAGATTCCGAGAGCGCCCGAAATCTTGGAAAGGAAATTTGGCTGTGGATCGGCTCCGAACTTTCCCCTATCGGCGCCCAACCGTGCCCCCCGCCCACGGCTGATTTCCATCACGGTGTCAGGGACATCGAGCGGCACGGGTGGGGTCAACCTTGGGCTCTGACGCATGTTTGATGACGGCATGCAGATCATGCTGCACCGAGCAATCGTGCTTCGAGAAGGTCAATTTTTGCGCGCCCATACATTTGTCGTTTGACAAGTTTAAGTTTCGTAATCTGTCCTTCGACTTGACCGTTTGACCAAGGGTGCGTGATTGCAGCGCGCACGGCAGCGATATCCTTGAGGACTCCCGTCGCGAAGGATGAGACGAGGCTTGCTTTTGCGTTCGCGATCCAGGCATCGAGTTTGGCCTCGTCCTTTTTTCGGATCATATCGTGGAACTGGTCGATGAGCGTGCGGGCCTCAACAAGGGACGGCACGCCAGCCTCGATGGCGGCAATGACCAGAGCATCAGCCTTGGTCATGCAATCTCGCTTAATCGTCATAAGACCGGCGATAGTTCTGGCGGAGGGCACCCTTTGCAGCTGTTGTTTGCTGACCGCTTCCGACCGACGTCGACGTGTTGTCCACTCGCCAACCGTACGGAGGGATCCCCGGAACCCCTGCACTTGCAAGCGACGCCAGAGTTCGGCGCCGTTGCGACAGCCACTGCTCCACAGGCCCTCAGGGAACAGATAATACGCGTCGAGCGAACGCTCCCGTGTTTGGAACACGTCGGCTCGCCCACCCCGCAACGTCTGGCGAACGAGATTGCGACTATGACCGAGGCGGCGGACAATCTGCTTGATCGAAACGCCGTCCCTGGCGAGCGTCATGATCGCCGCATTTGTATCCTCGCGCCGCAGATAGCTCTCGTATCGTAGTTTTTCTGCCGAGGTGAGCAACTCTGGGGTAATTGTCGTCGAGCCAATGGCGCTGCGGATTGCGCGCATGGACTTGCGCACCGCGTCGAGGAAGGCCGCGCTGGCGTTCTCCATCAGGTGCCAACGGTCAGCGACCTGTATCGCGTCAGGGAGCGCCTTTGCCGAGGCTTCGCCGTAGCCGCCGCCACGGTCGCGCGATACGACCCTGATCTCCGGATGATCAGCGAGCCACGCTCGAACTGTGGCGACCTCGCGATCTGGAAGCAGGGTTACAATCCGCCGCCGCTCGAGATCGCAGACGATCGTTCCGTAACGGCGATTGCGTCGAAAGGCCCAATCGTCGATGCCGACGACGGTCAAGGCTGCGATCACAGGTGACTTTCTGGTGACCGGCGACGAGGTCAATCCGCTGATCCGGGCGCTGCGGGCCAACGACATCGAAGTGACCGCGATTCACAGCCACATGCTGGGCGAGACTCCGCGTCTCTTCTTCATTCATTTCTGGGCCAACGATGACGCGCTGAAGCTTGCGCGGGGGATCCGGTCGGCATTGGAGAAAACGGCGATCGCCAAGGGCTAACGCCCAGACCGATGACCTCGCGTTCCGGAGGGACGAACGCAGTGCAATGCAGGCTGCGGCCGTCGCTTCGTCGATCCGAAAGCTATTTCTCTTCGGGCGGCTTCGTGTGCCGGAACATGCCAAGCAGCGCGAGGTCGTAGGCAATCTTAAGACACCCGCATACGACAAGCGGGAGCCCGGAGAACGGGCCAGCCAGCATGAAGCCCGCAATTGCGGGGCTGACGGACGACGCCAGGCTGCGCGGGACGGCGGTCACGCTCGCTGCCGCAGTCCGTTCCGGCGGCGTCACCACAGCCATCACGTATGAGGAACGCGTCGGCACATCCATCTGCGACAATGCCGACCGAACCAGTAGGAGCGCCAGGACGAGCGTCAAATTGGAGGAGAAGGCCACCGCGATCAGGCAGATGCTTGGGGGAATGTGGGTGAACACCATGGTGTTGACGAGACCGATGCGCTTCGCAAGCCAGGCCGCCACCGGAAACGAAAAGGCACTTAACACGCTGGAACAGAAGAAAAAGACGCTGGCTGCGGCGAGCGAGAGGTCGAACTGCTGGAAAAGCCACAGCGCCAGCAACGATTGCACGACAAAGCCGCCCGCAAAGGAGTCCAGACTGAACAAGGCCGCGAGCTTGTAGACGATCATGCGGGACGGCCCCAGCGACGACTTGGGGCGGTCCGCCGCGTGCATCTGGTCTCGCGGCAGACGGCCATACAGGAGCGCCGCCAGCAGTCCGAGAACCGCGTACCCATAGAACATCAGCCGGAGTGCGCCGAGCTCCGGCATTCCCCTTGAGGCGAGCAGTTCCGGCACCGCCGCCGCGAGCGATCCGGCGGCGGCGGTGAGCGCCCCAATCAGGCTGTAGCGGGCGAACACGCGCGTGCGGTCGCGGTCCTCCGTCTCTTGCGTCAGCAGAGCGTGTTCCAGGGGAATCAGCATCCCCAGATCGCCCGCCGACGGATTGATGGTTCCGACGAATGCGACGAGAAGGATCGGTGCCACGGTATCGACTACGGGAAAGCTCAGCCCGGTCACCACCGTCAAAATCGCGCCTGCCAGAAACAGGTTGCGGAGGTCGAAGTGGGGAGCCACGAACCCGACGATCAAGGTCAGGGCGGCGGTCCCGAACAGCGACACGCTTGCGACGATCCCGACCTGCTGCGGCGTCAAGCCGATCGCCAGAAGGTAGACGGGCAGAATGATGATGGCGAAGCCGTCGCCGAACCCGCGCAGCGCCCGCGCAGCATATAGATACTGGACGTCGGGGCGCGTCTTGACTGATGCGATATCCTTCATCCGTGGACAAGCCACATCGTCGAGCGCGTCCGATAGGCCTCGAGGGCATCATCGGCGACTTCCTGCAGCGATTGATCGATATCGGCGAGGAGCCGGTCATCCAGTTCGAGAATCTCGCGACGCCGGAACCGTCGCGCGAAATACCAGGAAATATCGGCCAGATGTCGAACGAAGAGTCGCCAATGCAGGCTGAGGTTTGGGATGGAAACCGGCGGCTGTTCTTGCTTTAGCGATGCACAAGTCGCGTTGACGCAAGACATGCCTCGCCTCCTGACTGGAGAGAGACAACGCTTGACCGCAAGGGCTCGTCGGGCGGTTGTCGACGACCCGAAGACAAATCTTATCACTTGGAACAAGCGGTCTCAAGCGACGCCTCGTCCAAAACAGTGCGTCCGTCAGCTACTTGACCGCAAGGTCTTCGGCGAGAATCAACCGAGGTGGACGCTTCGTGGCTTGGGTATAAAGCGAGCACAATGTCCAGGTGCCGTTTCACAGGCATCTAGGGAACGTGCACGACAACGCTGTCGCTTTTATTTTCCTCTACTCCGGCATCGGCTCGGCCCGCAGAGGCACGGCCTGCTCGTCGGAGACGAGATCCGCTTCCTTCACCAATCCATAAATCGCTGGAATCACAATCAGCGTCAGCAGGGTCGATGAGATCATGCCGCCGATCATCGGCACGGCGATCCGCTGCATGATCTCCGAGCCGGTGCCGGTGCTCCACATGATCGGCAGCAGGCCGGCCATGATAGCGACCACCGTCATCATCTTCGGACGCACTCGTTCGACGGCGCCGACCATGATCGCTTCATAGAGGTCGCGCCGTGTCAGATTCCGGGCTTCGACCGCGCATCGCGCCTTAGCTTCGTCCAAGGCATGATTGAGATAGATCAGCATCACCACGCCCGTCTCGGCGGCTACGCCTGCGAGCGCGATGAAACCGACGACCACAGCCACCGACAGGTTGAAACCGAGCCACCACATCAGCCAAATGCCTCCGACCAACGCGAAGGGCAGAGACAGCATCACGATCATGGCGTCAACGACGGAGCGGAAGTTGAGATAGAGCAGCAGGAAGATGATCATCAGCGTGACCGGAACGACGATCTTCAGACGCGCTGTCGCGCGTTCAAGGTATTCGTATTGACCGCTCCACATGACATAGTAACCGGGGGAAACTGGATACTGGCTTGCACGGCCTGCCTGGCGTCGGCGACGTAGCCCCCAAGGTCGCGATCGCGGATGTCGACGTAGACGTAGGTCGCCAACTGACCATTCTCAGTCCGTATCGACGTCGGTCCCCGGGCCGGCTCGATCTTGGCAACCTCCCCGAGCGGCACTGCTCCGCCGGCCGGCATCGGGACAAGGATGTCGCTGGCGATAGCTTGCGGATTCTCCCTCATATCCCGGGGATAACGCATGTTGACGGCGAAGCGCTGCCGACCTTCCACAGTCGTGGTGACCGTCTGGCCGCCGAGCGCCGTGCCGATGACATCCTGGACGTCCTGGATCATGATGCCGTAGCGCGCGAGTGCCGCGCGGTCCGGCGTCACGTCGAGATAGTAACCGCCGATCCCGCGCTCCGCGTATGCTGACGAAGTTCCGGGAACGGCTTTGAGCACCTGCTCGATCTCCTTCGCCAGTCTGTCGATCTCGACCAGATCGGTACCGATCACCTTCACGCCGATCGGAGTCCGAATTCCCGTCGACAACATGTCGATGCGGGCCTTGATCGGCATGGTCCAGGCGTTGGACACCCCGGGAAACTGCAGCGCCTTGTCCATTTCCGAAATCAGGCTGTCTACCGTCACTCCGGGGCGCCAATCCTCCTTCGGCTTGAGATTCACGATCGTCTCGAACATCTCGGAAGGAGCAGGATCGGTCGCGGTCGCAGCGCGGCCCGCCTTGCCGTAGACCGACGACACTTCGGGGAAGGAGCGAATGATGCGGTCCTGCATCTGCAGAAGTTCGGCGGCCTTGGTGACCGAAATGCCGGGCAGCGTCGTCGGCATGTACAGCAACGTTCCTTCGTTCAGGCTGGGCATGAACTCGGTCCCCAGCTGACGTGCCGGCCAGATCGTGACCGCCAGCACCGCAAGCGACAGCACGATCACCAGCACTCTTGCCCGCATCACGGCCTTGATTACCGGCCGATATATCCAGATTAGGACACGATTGATCGGATTCTTGTGTTCCGGGACAATCCGCCCGCGGACGAAGACGATCATCAGCGCCGGCACCAGAGTGATCGACAAAAGTGCTGCCGCCGCCATGGAAAAGGTCTTGGTGAACGCCAACGGGCTGAAAAGGCGCCCCTCCTGCGCCTCCAGCGTGAAGATCGGCATGAATGACACGGTGATGATCAGCAAGCTGAAGAACAGCGCCGGCCCGACCTCGGACGCTGCCTCGATCAGCACCGCGACCCGCGATTGACCAGGCTGTGCCCGCTCGAGATGCTTGTGCGCATTCTCGATCATGACGATCGCAGCGTCGATCATCGCCCCGATGGCGATGGCGATGCCACCAAGACTCATGATGTTGGCGCCGAGTCCCAGCAGCTTCATGGTGCCGAAAGCCATCAGGATGCCGACGGGCAACATGACGATCGCCACCAGTGCGCTCCGGAAATGCAGCAGGAACACGATGCATACCATCGCGACGACCAGACTCTCCTCGAGAAGGGTGTGCTTGAGCGTTTCGATAGCCGCGTTGATGAGCGTCGAGCGGTCATAGACCGCCACGATCTCGACCGACTTCGGCAGGCTGCTGGCGATCTCCTTGAACCGCTTCTTCACGTTCTCGATGACATCGAGCGCGTTGACGCCGAAGCGTTGCAGCACGACGCCGCCGGCGACCTCCCCTTCCCCATTCAGTTCGGTGATGCCGCGCCGTTCGTCAGGGCCTATCTCGACCCGGGCAACGTCGCGGAGCAGGACGGGCGTGCCATTGTTGGTCTTCAGAACGATATTCCCGAGGTCGTCGATACCCTTCAGGTAGCCCTTGCCGCGGATCACATATTCGAACTCGGACAATTCGACAGTCCGTCCACCGACGTCGGCGTTGCTCGCGCGGATCGACTCGCGCATCTTCTGCATGGTAATGCCAAGGTCCCGCATCCGCTGCGGATCCAGGATCACGTTGTACTGCTTGACGAAGCCGCCGACGCTGGCGACCTCCGCCACCCCTCCGCCTTGGCGAGCGCAAATTTCAGGTTCCAGTCCTGGATGGTGCGGGTCTCGGCCAGGTTTAGTTCCTTGGACATCACGGCATACTGGTAGACCCAGCCCACGCCGGTGGCGTCCGGTCCGATCGTCGGCGTCACTCCAGTTGGCAACCGCGACGTTGCGCTGTTCAGGAACTCCAGCACCCGCGACCGGGCCCAGTAGATGTCGGTGCCGTCCTCGAAGATGACGTAGACGAACGAAACGCCGAAGAACGAGAAGCCACGCACGACCTTGGAGCGCGGTACCGTCAACATGGCTGTCGTCAGCGGATAGGTGACCTGATCCTCGACGACCTGCGGCGCCTGTCCGGGGTATTCCGTATAGACGATGACCTGGCTGTCGGAGAGATCCGGAATGGCGTCGAGCGGCAGATGCACCAGCGCATACATCCCCGCAGCGGCAGCAAAGGTGGCGCCGAAGAACACCAGCAACAGGTTGCGCGCAGACCAAGCGATCAGACGGGCGATCATTTCTGTGCTCCGGCGTCCGAGAAGCCCTTCAGGGCGGCCTTGAGATTGCTCTCGGCGTCGATCAGGAAGTTCGCCGAAACGACCACCAGATCGCCATTGCCGACACCCTCTCGGACCTCCACGTAGCCTCCGCCGCGATGCCCGAGCTTCACCTCCCGCGGCTCGAAGCGGCCCTGTCCCTTATCGACGAATACGGCCTGCCTGGTGCCTGTATCCAGCACGGCGCTCTCCGGAACGGCAAGGACGGGCTGCGGGATTCTTGTGGCGATTGCAGCATCGACATACATGTCCGGAAGCAGAGCGAGATCTGGGTTCGCCAATTCGATGCGTAGGCGGGCCGTCCGGCTCTCGCGGTTGATCTGCGGATAGACGATGCCGATGTTCCCTGCGAACTCCCGCCCTGGCAATCCGCGTGCCCTAACTATCACCGGCTGTCCGACGGCGATGGCGCCGAGTTCGCGCTCGGCGATATCGACCATCGCCCACACCACCGAGGTATCGGCGACGCGGAACAGCACGTCGCCCGGTTGGGCCCGCATGCCCTCGATGGCATTGCGTTCGAGCACGATGCCGTCGCGCGGCGCAGACCACTGGATAGCGAGCGGTACGGACGCGCCCTTTTCCATGGCGACGATGGCCGCTTCCGGGACGTCGAGATTCATCAGCCGCTGCCGTGAGCCGCGTCCATATGGTCCAGCGCCGCCCGTGATCTTCGAATTGATGGTGGCAGTATATTCAGCGGCGGCCGACGAGATTGACGGACTAAAAATTTCCATCAACGGCTGGCCCTTGCTCACCCGTGAGCCGGTCGTGACATCGGCGACCTTCTGGACCCAGCTTTCCGACCTCATCGAAATAACCGAAATGCGGCGCTCGTCGAGTTGGATGGTGCCGGGCGCCCGAATTGCCGTCCGGATGATCCGAAGCTCAGCCGGTTCGGACTTGACGCCTGTCCGCTGGATCTTTCCCGGTGAAAGCTTGATCGACCCATCGTCGGTATCGTCGCCTTCGTAGACAGGGATGTAGTCCATCCCCATCGAGATCTTTCTTCGGGATTGGCGAGGTGTCCGCCAGGCCCATGGGATTGCGGTAAAATTTGACCTTCCGGTCTACAGCACCGGCCACGGCAGGCGGCGCAGCAGGCTCATCGTCGAGATCTCAGATCTGCACTTGCCGACACGCCCCGGAAATCCCGCCCCTCCGCGGTTTTCCTCGGTGTCAGGGAATAGATCGGCTTCCCATCCGGGTCCTGATAGTACACCGGTTCATCGGCGGTCTGCGCGACCCCGGTCGAAACGAGCGTTCCGGATCCGGCGGACGAAGGCAGGTAACGGACCCCGACGAATGCGCCGGCCACTGCCGCTATCACAGCAGCGACGCCGGCAACCCTGAGGATGGCGCGCTTCATTTCTGCGCCTTGATGACGAGCTTGCCTTCGACCGATCCGGTCTCGCCCTGCACCTTGGCGCCAATCGAAAGCAGCCACTGCCCTTCCATTCCAAAGGTCGCCTTGAAGCGATAGCTGCCTGGCTCCCCACCAGGTTCGCCCACGATCTTGGTGGCCATCTCCGGCATTCCTTCCGGAGCCATGTCCAGACGGCTTGCGAAGATCACCGCGTCAGGCACCGGCTTGCCGGTCGTTTTGTCGACGAGCCGGACCGTGATGATCTTATCCCTGCCGGCGGTGATGGTCGTCTCAACGAGCTTGAATTCGTAATTCTTGATGTCGGCGCGGGCGACTCCGGCCGAACCGGCGACAGCGATGGCGGTCAGCGCAGCCCCGAGGGCGCGCGCGATATGGAGCTTCTTCATCCTGAAATCCTCGATTGTCATGGTCGTGCCGCAAGACGGCATGCATCGACCACGCGACAAGGTCGCGTGGCATCGAACGGCGGCTTGGCGCCGCTCAGACCAGACTTCGAGGCGGATATTCGGGTGGTGGGCGGCCGAAACTGTCAGGCCGAGCATCGTTGCGTCGAAGCGAAATCGCATCGGAAGGAATCGGCAACGGCTGGGAGATACCCGCCGAAATGCCGACGAAACATGCCGACCCGCAGGCTCCCATGAAGACGCACTTGTCGCAATCGACAGGTGCGGGCGCCGTTGAAGGACAGCACCGCATGTCGTCTGCTATTTCGTCTGTCTTGGCCGTGACAGAGGTATCCTGTACCGCCTGCATCGACACGTCCGAAGACATTTCCGCCGTGCCAGACCGGAAGAACGGAGCCAAGGTAAGGCCTGCGATCAAGAGGATCGCGATCGCCCTGCGGATGGCAAACGTGTGTTTCACGGACCTGAATTCTCGTGTTTCGCGGTAGATCCACTGCTTTGAGGGGACAGCAGTTTCATTTGCCCGGCATTGATCAACATCAAGGTGCTGGCGAATATCTAGTTCAGTTTATCTGTCGGATCGACCGATCACGGCCATGAGCTCAGTTATCTTAGCCCGCTGATCAGCCCTATCGCCACTGGCAATTGCGTGTTCGACGCAGTGAGACACGTGGTCCTTCAATATTTCTTCTTCGACACGCCGAAGCGCCGCCCTCACAGCGGAGATCTGCGTGACGAGGCATGTCGGAATCGGCGGTGAAGGTCAACGTGCATCGGGGAATGAAGGCTTTGGTCGCCTCGATCGCACGGGGGAAGCGCATATGAAGACCGAAGACCTGATCTCCATGCTGAGCAACAATGTCGAGGCGGTCGATCATCGGCAGGTCGGACGGAACATCGCCCTCGCGGTCGCGGCGGGCACCGCCATTGCAGTGGCAATAGTGTTTCTTGTGTTTGGACCACGTACGGATCTCTCGACGGCGGGAAGCTATTTTGCAGCGCTCTTCAAGGTCGCTTCTACTTTCATCATCCTCGTTCCGGCGTCGATCTACCTGATCAGGCTTACCCGCCCTGGCGGTGAGCGAAAGTCTTCGGGGGCTCTGATCGCCTTGCCGTTCATCGCCGTCATGCTGCTGTGCGCGTTAAGCCTCGCCTTCGCGCCAGCCCCGCATTGGAAGGGGGCAGTTCTCAGCAGCGAAGCGCTCGAGTGCGTGATCTCGATTCCGCTCATCGCCATCGTTCCGTTTGCCGTGATCGTTTGGGCGGTTCGCCAGATGGCCCCGACAGACCTGGCGCGCACCGGCGCATTCGCCGGTCTGGTCGCGGGCTGCCTGAGCGCAACCGGCTATGCGCTTCATTGCGCCGATGACTCGGTGCCATTCTTCGCGTTGTGGTATGGCGGGACCATCGCCCTATGCACCTATGCCGGTTGGAAGCTGGGTCCGCGACTACTACGTTGGTAGCCTTTGCCGTGCCCACCCGACGGGCCGACCTCGACATGGGCAAAACATGCCCCGCCGTTCGAACGCAGGGCCTGGCCCCTTACTTGATGGAGGGTATCGCAAAAATTCTACGGGACTTGTAACCGCCCGGCATCCTGTTCCGAACTTATCAACGAAGGCACACATCAAGTGTTTCGGTGCGACGCCCGGGAATAATTAGGTCCGGATTAATGCTCTGGACCACCATCGAAATCGAGAAATCGCGGCCAAGACGGCTCGCATCCGACTCTAACAGCAGAGGATCAGGTCATGAAGCATTTGACGATGGTAGTAGCACTTGCAGCGGCAGCACTTTCGACCCCGGCCTGGTCGCAATCACCGGCCGACCACAACGCTCATCACCCGTCGGATACGAAATCCGAGGCCGTTCCGGCAAATCCGGCGCCGCCCGCAAGTCAGCCGGACATGAAGCCGCCGCAAGGCGGCATGGGAAACATGCCGATGATGGGCATGATGACCGACATGAAGAACATGATGAGCAGCATGTCCAGGATGAAATCGGCGGGTCAAAGCATGGAAATGATGGGGCGCGGCATGGTCGCCATTGATCACGTCGAGGGCCGCATCGCGTTTCTGCGAACCGAGATCAATATAACGGACGCTCAGGCAGGCGCCTGGAACGGATTTGCCGACGCCTTGCGCGTAAATGCGAACAAACTGGCCGAGGTTCGAGCATCGATGATGTCCGGCATGGACGGCGCGCAAGCACCTGTTGCGACACTGGCCGATCGTCTCGACCTGCAGGAAAAATGGCTTCTTGCACGTCTCGACGGCACCCGGACGATGAAATCCGCTTTCGCCAAGCTGAACGAGATCTTGTCGGACGACCAAAAGAAGGCGGCTGACGATCTCCTCGCCCCGCACATGGGTATGGGAGCGATGGCCGTGACGGCTTCGCCGATGTCGCGGGACCAGATGCAGTCCGGCCAGATGGGACCGGGACAAATGCAGCGCGGCCATACCTCGGGCATGAAGAACAAGTAGGCCCGGAATTCTTCCTACCTGCTGGTCTGACAGGAGATCTCGATGTCGATGCACGATCATTCACATGGTGAAAGCGAGACACCTCAAGCCAGCTTTCTGACATCGCGCGCAGGGCTGGTTTTCATGGGATTCGCCATCATCGCCGGCGCGCTCCTGTTCACCGAACATCGATCGCACGTCCTCGGTCTGCTGATTTGGCTGCCCCTGCTCGCCTGCCCCTTGATGCATCTCTTCATGCATCACGGGCATCATGGCCGAGGAGGCACCGGTCAGCCAGGCGACGGGAGGAAGGCACCATGAACGACTCGCCGGCCTATGGCCTTTGGGGCTTGGTACTCGTCAATTCGGTGGTTTTCATCCTGTTCGCGTACAGCTTCTTCAAGCCTCAAACGACCCGTGACTGGCGGTCGTTCGGCGCCTTCAGCGCGTTTTTGGTGGCGCTGTTCACCGAGATGTACGGATTTCCGCTTACGATATACTTCTTCTCTGGCTGGTTACAATCACACTATCCCAACGTCGACTGGTTCTCGCACGACGCCGGGCATCTGCTCGAGATGATGTTCGGCTGGAAGACAAACCCGCACGCGGGACCGTTTCATGTCTTGAGCTTTGCATTCATTGCTGGCGGCTTCTTTTTGATCTCGGTCGCCTGGCGCGCGCTGTACGTCGCGCAACAACGTCGAAAATTGGCGACGGAGGGCGCCTACGCCTATATGCGTCATCCGCAATATATGGGCTTCATCCTTGTGATGTTTGGTTTCATTCTGCAGTGGCCAACAATACTGACGCTCGCAATGTTTCCCGTACTGGTCGCAATGTACGTCCATCTGGCGCACCAGGAGGAGCGTGACGCTCGCGCAGAATTCGGCGAAGCATACGAACAATATGCTGCGGTCATCCCGGGCTGGATGCCCACATTTGGCGGTCATAACGGCGCAAAACCCTCTCGATCGGCATTTAACGACTACATCGGCCGCGAAGATCCATGAAGCAACCTCGCGAAACATGGCCAGTCTCGTCGGTCTTGCTGATCTTGTTCGGCGCGGGCCTGCTAGTCATGGGAGCGTATTTCTTGGTGCTCCGCCCGCCGTTGCTTCCCGAAGACCTTCGGTACGTTGGTAAGCGTCGTCCTCAAGCCACGGCTCTGAGGTCTTGCTTTCTGTAGGCCCACGGCAGTAGCGCTTCGATATCGCGGTTGGGGTGACCGTTGGCGATCCTGGCGAGAACATCCGAGAGATAGCCGAGGGGATCGATGTCGTGGAGTTTGCAGGTCTCTATCAGCGTTGCGATCGTTGCCCAGTGCTCGGCGCCGCCGTCGGAGCCCGCGAACAAGGCATTTTTCCGGTTCAGCGTGATCGGGCGGATGGAGCGCTCGACGGTGTTGTTGTCGAGCTCGATGCGGCCATCGTCGAGGAAGCGGGCCAGGCCCGCCCAACGTGACAGGGCGTAGTTGATTGCCTCGGCGAGTTTGCCCTTTTGGCTGATCAGCCCGAGTTTTGCGCGCAGCCAACTCTCCAAGGCGTCGATCAGCGGTCGGCTTTTCTGCTGCCGAACCAGGCGACGCTCCTCGGCGCTGCGGCCGCGGATTTCCTTCTCGATCGCATACAGCGCAACGATGCGCTGAAGCGCTTCGCTGGCGATCGGCGCAGGACCGGGCGTGGCGAGCTTGTAGAAGTTACGCCGCACATGGACCCAGCAAAATGCGAGCTGCACGTCGCCGCGCTCGGCCAACCTGCGGTAGCCGGCATAGCCGTCCACCTGCAGGATGCCCTTGAAGCCTTCGAGATGGATGATCGGCCGCTCGGCCTTGCGGTCCGGGGCGTAGACATAGGCCACGCCCGGCGGATCGGATCCATTCCATGGCCGGTCATCGGCGGCATAGGCCCATAACTGGCCGGTCTTGGTGCGGCCGCGGCCGGGATCCAGCACTGGCAACGTCGTCTCATCGGCAAACAGTTTTGGCCGCTCTTTGAGCTTTTCGAGCAGGCGTTGGTGCAACGGACGCAGATGCCAGGCGGCATTCCCCACCCAGTCTGCCAGCGTCGAGCGGTCGAGGTTGACGCCCTGGCGGGCATAGATCTGGGACTGCCGATAGAGCGGCAGATGATCCGCATATTTGGAGACGAGTACTTGGGCGATGGTGGCTTCGGTCGGCAGCCCACCCTCGATCAGCCGCGCCGGCACCGGGGCCTGCACGACGCCATCCTCACATTGGCGACAAGCGTATTTCGGCCGGATCGTGACCAGCACCCGGAACTGCGCCGGCACGATATCCAGCCGCTCGCTCTTGTCTTCGCCAATCCGGTGCAACGCGCCCCGGCAGCAGAGGCAGGTCTTGTCGTCGATGTCGATGGTGGTCTCAATCCGCGGCAGATGCGCCGGCAGCGCGCCGCGGTTGGCCCGACGCTTCGCAGCTCCGGCCCGTCGTGCGGCCGGTGTCGCCTGCTCAGCTTCTGCGGCGTCACGCGCCGCCGCCTGCTCGACGTCTTCCAGGCCCAGCAGCATCTGGTCCTCTGGCAGCGTCTCCGCCCGGCGGCCAAACTGGTGGCGCTGCAGGTCCCTGATGATCTGACGCAGCCGTTCGTTCTGCACCCGCTCGGCGAGCAGCATCGCTTTCAGCGTCTCGGAATCATCGGGCAATGCGTCGCGCGGCATGATCAAATCAGAGCATATTTACCGGCATTTTGCGACGTGCTCGATGCTGCTGATTCACTTTGCCACAGCAACAGGCGTCAGCCAGGCTGCGCCGGCGTCACCGTCTCGCGCGCCGTGTGGACACGCCGCCAATCCAGCCCTTCGAGCAGCGCCGACAATTGCGCGGCCGATAAATGGATCACGCCGTCTTCGATCTTCGGCCAGCGGAAGATGCCATCCTCCAGCCGCTTGGCGAACAGACACAGACCCGTGCCGTCCCAATACACCAGCTTGATCCGATCCGCGCGCTTGGCGCGGAACACGTAGACCGCGCCAGAGAACGGATCCGCCGCCATGCTCTCGCGCACCAGTGCCGCCAGCCCATCGGCGCCCTTGCGGAAGTCCACAGGTCTGGTCGCGACCATGACGCGGACCGCGCCGGTCGGGCCGATCACGCGCCGGCTTTCAGCGCCCGCAACACCGCGGCGATCGTGTCCGCCGGGGCGCCCGCGCCGATGCGCACCGTCACGCCGTCGATCGCAACCTCGATCATTCCGGCGGGCGGTTCATCCCGATGCTGTCGCCGCGTCTTGCGCTGCCGAGGTCCCCCGGTGTCGGACGGTGCCGCATCGATGACCGCCGGGACGAACCGTGGTTCGTCATCCTTGGAAACGACCGCTTGAGATTCTTTGACTTGCCGGCGCCAGCCAAACAATTGCTGCGGCGACAATCCGTGCCGGCGTGCCACCCCGGAAACCGAGTCGCCGCTGGCTTCGATCTCCGCGACCACCCGCGCCTTGTCCGCGTCGCTCCATGTCCGACGGCGCCCCGCACCGGTGAACACCTCCAGCCGGCGAACCGGCTTGGTGATAGCACTATCCACTGTGTCCATTCTAAGCCTTGCGGTTCGACGTAACCGCAAAATCGCAGATCTGCACATTGGCCGGAAGGTGGCGCCGGAACGACGCTTACGTACGTTGGGGCGTCGCAGCCACAACTCGAAGCCGCCGCTCCCCGCCTGGCGTCTTGGCTCACGCAGGTGTTCCGGGTGCTAGGAGGATACGTCTCTCACAACGCGATGCACGCCAGCGGCGCGCCGCTCTAGCAGCCGACGATCCAGATAACGCCGCCGTCAGCGTGGAAAGAAACAGCCCGGTCCTCTCGGGGTCTGGGGGGAATGAGGACGGGGCAAAAGTTATGAGGGCAGCACGCTTTTGTAGTTTTGCGCTGACATCGAAGGATGGGGCGGCGATTCGGCAATATAGCGGCGGGACGCTGTCGGCCGGTTCATCAGCCAGCACCGATTGACTTGCAAGCTTGCCACGCGGAGCGCATCGCGGCGGTTCCAGTCTCGATTCTGAGCGGACTCAAGCGCCAGATGGCAGATCGCAAGGTGCCGAACGTAACCGTTACAACAATTCCGGCGGCCAGTCTCAGACATCGACGGCAACAAATGGCGACGTCACGATTACGATCGACAAGATGGTCGATTCCGCCGTCGGCAAATCCTTATCGACCGGCACCGGCAGGTGCTTCCTTAATGGCCAGTACGGAGTCAAGCAATTCGCAGGGCAGTAAATTGTCGCTTGCAATTCACCACTTATCGACGACGCTTGTACAATAAATCCACGTCTTCACGTTGGCGGCTTCTTTTTGGCTTTTTCCTCGGCGAGCAACCGCAGTATTGTTGCATGGCGCACTGGGTCATTCGCGACACCCGGATCCTCAAGCAAGATCCGATAGTGCTTCGAATTTTCGTCACTTATAAAATGCTCCATTGAACCTCCGGTAGGGGTACATGGGCTGAGACGGCGCGCAGTTAAGCGCGGGGGATCCAACAGTCCGTAACGGATTGGCTTCTAGGAAAGCGAGCTATGAACTGACCGCGGCCGGATATGTTCCAAAATCAATTTCCGCATATATCGCGGCTGCAGGTTCCGAGTTTGTGGCTTTATTGGACGTGGTGTTTAAAATGACGCCCTGAGGGACAGATGCCGAAGAAGCCCATCACCGCTGACGAACTGATTTATATGTTTCACGAAGAATTGGTGCTTCTCTACGACTGGGGCCGAACACCAAGTGTCGCCATCGTTCCGGACTCGCAGTACGGGTGAGCGGCGATGACATCCCGCAAGCACCTGCGCCGTTCCGAGCATCAGGCCCAAGCAACGTCATCCTGTTCTGCGTTCCCGCGAGCCTCGATCTTTAGTTCTGCATCGGGCTGCGGTCTTTGCAAGGCGGCAGCCTCGGTCCACGGCGCGCCCTCATCCATACGTCCCATTCTTCGGCCCCGTGAAGATCGCCGGCATGGCCTCGGGGCTCATGGCAAGCAGATTGCCGCACCCCGTCCCTTGCACTTGAGTAGGAGAACATAGCCCCAATTCCATTGTTGCAAATAGCAACACTTCGAAACATTGTACTGTCACTTATCGGTTGCGTTCCGATGCGCGCGAACGTCGGGGGCGGCATGCATCGAAAAATTGGGACGCTACAGGGGCTTCGCGCGGTCGCTGCGAATCTTGTTGTCATAGATCACTTAATAGGGCTTCAGAGCCGTCTTTATCCTGTGCTTCAGCCCCTACGTCTTGTTCGGACACCAACTCGGCCGGCTTGGGGTCGACATGTTTTTCGTCATTAGCGGCTTTGTCATAGCCCGCGTGGCCCTTCAGCAAGACTGCAGGACTTTCGTTTTTCTTCGGATTTCGCGTATTTATCCGATTTACTGGTTTTATCTCGGCCTGACCGTTGGCTTTTTCAAATTCTGGCAATCTCATACATTCTCTACCGCAGAGCTTTTGCCTGCGATTTTGTTGGTGCCATCGAGCTCAGCGCCGATCGTACCTGTTGCGTGGTCACTCATCTATGAAGTCTATTTTTATGCGGTCGTTTCCCTGTTCATTGCGGCGAGAATAGAACTTCGATCTGCATATCTGGCCTGGGCCATTATAACAGCGACAATTTGGATCTTCGACAGTTCGGCGTTTCTAGGGTCCGTTAATACTCTCGAATTCATTGCGGGCGGCCTTCTCAGCTTTTTTGCTGGCGGATGGACGGATTCGAAACTTCTAAAGCTCAATTGCCCTCGCTGGATCGAGGCGCTGGGAGACGCCTCGTATTCCATCTATCTGTGCCATTTTCTGTTGATAGCTACTCTCGGGAGGCTTCTTTTTTCGGCGGGTTTAACCGGCTGGATCATTACTGCGGTGCTTTCCTTAGTCATGGCCAACTTTGCGGGGCTAGCAAGTTACCATTGGCTTGAGAAACCGATACTCAGGTTCGCGCGAATTGTCCGAAATAGATGGGCGTAGCGCGTGTATTGTCACCGATCACTCTGAACCAGGACGCTCAAATGCTAAAAGACCGAGAGAAAGTTATCGCTGCGTTGCGCGAGAAGCCGATGAAGGTCTTCGACGTCATGAAGCGGACGAACATCGCCAATCAAGAGGCCTGTCAATCGCTCCTCCTCAAGATGCGAGACGAAGGCTCCATCAAGTTTGACATCAATAAAGGCGTCTGGTCGGCGATTTCATGATCGTCCGCGCTTCGGAGGCGGAGCGCGCAAGGACTATCTAAGTCCGGGCCTTCCAACCGGCGGTGAAGGGCACCACATGCTGCGTGTTGGTGTGCCAGTGCGGTTCGAAGTGGACGGCGCCGACGCCGCCGCATTCTTCGCAGAGCATGCGCCGACCGATCTGAGCCCACGTCAGGTTCTGCGGCAGCGTCGCCAATTCGACTGTGACTTGGTGACGGCAAGATCGGAAGCGGGAGAACGCATCTCGTGGCTTGGCAAAAGTGCCCGCCAACTAATGCGGAGTCCGGCTGAGGGTAATCGCCGGACCCCTGACACATACCGGAACTGCACCCCCTCAGGTCGTTCGGAAAGTGCTCTTATGACGATAGTCTCCAAGTCGGCGGCCACGTTGATCTAAGACAACTGAAGCGGCTCTCAGGGGTGCTTTTCTCGAGGCTGCGATTTGGCGGCGGCTTTCGCACGCGTTTCTATTTCATCGTCCCGGGCCATTTCCTTAGCGATGAGATCCAGCAATACCGCTCTTTTCTTTGGGTCAGTTGTCTCTGAAAGCTGCCTGCGCCACAGGTTAAGGTTCTCGTTATGGATGAATCGCTCCATAGGAAATCTCCCCGGCAATCTTGGTCAGAGATGAAGCTAACAACGAGTCCGGAATTGATCCAAATCAGATTTGGCGGCGCGGCCAGACGAGGAGGACTTACTCAGGTTGCCTTAGCGACGTGAGCAACCTTGCCACGTCGGGCGACTTCATCGGATCTTCTGAAGCGCCGCCTTTCCCAACCACTGACTTTGGACAACCCTCGCACCATGGGAACTCAAAGGCGCAAAGCTCCTCACCTGGCAGACACTCGCCGGCGGCTGGCTTAAATCTGCATGTAAATGGCGCGGGAACGGGTTCCATGGAACTTTGTGGCATGTCCGCTACCGGACGTTGTGGTCAATTTTGCTCAGTAATCAAAAATTCACAAACTGGGCCACTGCCATTTTTAGTTCCGGCCACCGAGGTCGGAAACAGGCCAATACCAACTATCGGTGAAACGCCTCAAGGTCGCGGCGAGCCGAGTCTCGCTGCCTGTCGATGTATTCGGCTCCATGCGACCGGGCCGCCTTCGCGCTGGAATATGGCCCGCCAAATACTTGGATCCGCACGCAGGGCATGCTCGAGCATTTAGTGAGACCGGGTTTCCGCAGTCGTGGCAGTCGATCGTCTCGGCTCGCTTCATCCTCCGCACCCTTCAGCGCTCGCGAAGTAGCATCGCATGATGTCGGCTAGCCGTATTTCATCTCAAAATCAGCATCGCTCATTGTCAGATAAATTATCCCTTCAACGAGGCCGATGATCGCGGGCACGAAGGTCCAGCAAAACAGCATGTAGAGTATGCCCTGCCCGACCCGCCCCAGGTAAAATTTGTGGATGCCTAAGCCCCCGAGCAGAATAGCAAATATTGCTGCCGCAACTCGGCTTCTGCCGCTTGCCGTCGTGGCTCCAAAAGCTCCTGGCGGGCTCATCTGCCTCACCCCGCACCGTGGGCAGATTTCAGCGCGCGCGCTGATTACTGATCCGCAATCTGTACAGTACTTCTGATTTTCGCCGCGCGTGACCGTGTTGGACAATTTGTATCTCCCCCGACCCAGCACATCCAACCGCAACCGGAGCGGGTAAGCAAGGGCCTGTCTCGGTGACGCGAGTACTAAAACCTTAGTGGTGGTTTCCGCCTGGGCTATTCGTGGACGCGAGTGAATCCAACTTCACGACCTGGGAGGATGAAATGGCGAAGAAGTCCACGACCACCATGTACCGAAGCGCTAAGACGGGGAAGGCCGTTACCAAGGCCTACGCAAAATCTCATCCAGCGACGACAGAAAAAGAGACCTATGTGCGCAAGCCCCCCAAGAAGGGCAAGTAATCAATCGGCAGCAAATCACAGATGGCAATAAGCGAGCTATTCCGCCTGTGCGGCCGATATCAGCCCGGTTTTTCTGGATTTGTTGACTAGATACGAGAGGAAAGCGGAGCATGCTCCGATCATGAACAGCGCGTCTGCTTCGTCGACCGCTGGAGCCTCCTTTTCGAGAAGCGGGTGGCGGATGCCCTGCTCGTCGCTCGAAAATCCATAAATGGCCAGAAACCCCTTCTTCAGGGCACTATGTAGATTTGTTTTTAGCTCAAGCTTCGAGAGGGCTTTGCTGAAGTCTCCGCTCGGCTCCATCACCCTCACGGCGGATTCTACTGCATGGATACTCTCACGCACGCTGTCGGAAAATTCACCAGCACTGAGCGCGACGCTAGCCGTCCTCAAGTGTTCTCTAGCTCCAACCAATCCTGCTAATTTGAGGCTTGCAAACGCTTCGCTGACCGTCCTTGCATCTTCCTCGGATCCAATAGGGCACAAAACGTCACCGTCCATCACGCGATATGCGGAACGGCAGTAGCGCAGCCTCGAGATCGAGCTGTTTGGAAAATTCGGCGGATGGTTTCTTCCGTAAGACGAATTGCAGCCAGCCGTAGATGTCCAGATAATTCCCCTTTTCGAAAACCAACTTGACCGGCACAACTGCATCTTTGAAGCGGTTTGAGAATTCGTCTGCAGGCAGATGGTTGTGAAAAATGTGGACGGTCTTGAGCACGCCTGTCCATGGTGTACCGACGTAAGTGTACGTGTCGCGGTGCGACGTCTTATCAAGCAGATCGAAAATGAAACTCCAAAGAACAGCTCTTAGCTCCTGCGTGACTTCGGATCGCTGCAGCTGGGAGGGTAAAGCCTGGGCGCCTTCCGCTTGGGCAAAAGTCAAAGCTCTTCGGCGCGCTATTTCATCGTCGCTCACGTCGAACTCCGAATTTAACGAGTGTACGTTGAAGTGTGCATAAAAATTTTTTGAAATTAAAATGTCTTTTAAAATCAGATAGATAAGCAAGATTTTGGCGGAGGGAGAGGAGCTTGGGTCGAACCTTCTCCGCGTAAACCAGCGTCCCCGAGCCGCAGAACGGCGTCCTCCGAGCCCTATTGAAATCCGGTCTGGCTGGGTTCCCGATCCAAACGGCCTGTTTGGAGGTACGGTTTTCATCCGTGCGGCGGATTAGCCCGCGCCGCGCATTTTTTCCTGATGCGGGAGCTTCATGGGATAGGATTGCTCCGTAATGCGACCCGTCGGACGGGAGCTCAGACCCTTCCAAAGGTTGTTTTTCTTCGGTTTCCGCGGTTTGGCTGTCTTTTCAATGGGAAGCGAAACCTGAACCGCCGCCGCGAACGCCAGTCGAAGGCGCTCGTCGGGAATACGCGCCAGATGCTGGTGAAGCAAACAGGTGCGGCGCTCATCGGGCTCGCCAATTATTGCTTGGCAGATTCCCACACTTGTTCTTTGAAAGAAATTAAAACATCTATCGAGATGCGGGTAAGCGATTCCATGCTTGTCGAGCTCAGCGGCCACCGCAAGCAAGACCAGCTTGTCTTCGTTCTGCAAAGTCACGGCAAATCGCAGCGAGGCGAGCAGCCACGAGCGCAGCGCAATAGGCAGGTTGTCTTCTTCTAATGCTTTAGCCGGCATGCTGCTCACTAATAGATAGTCTCGACTGTATTCTTGCCATTAGGCCGCGATGTCTTCGTCGGATCGGATTCTTGCTATTCGACCTGTCATTCCTGCTCTCGCGGAGCAGACCGTGCACTTCTGAGACTTTCGATATCACAACCAGCCGTAGTGCCGAAATCTGAAATAGAGTACCGAGCATGCCGAAACGATGCCAGCCACCACGATGTAGTAGCCGTATTCCCATTTCAACTCGGGCATGTGTTCGAAGTTCATTCCGTAAATGCCCGCAACTGCCGTCGGCACAGCAAGGATTGCTGCCCAAGCCGCCAGACGCCGGGTGATTTCCGTCTGCTGCGTCTGGCCGGACATCAGGCTGGCCTCGAAGGCGAACGCAAGAACCTCTCGGAGGGAATCTATTTCTTCCTGTGCCCGCTTCACATGGTCGGAAACATCCCTGAAGAGCGGCAGCATCTCCGCATCGATCGACAAGCTTTCCGCATGTTCGAGGCGTCGACACACCTCTGCCAGGGGCCCGATTGCTCTACGCAACCTCAGCAGATCCCGGCGCAACTTGTATAGCCGTTCGAACTGCGCGGTCCGCAACGGCTTGTTAAGTACTATTGCCTCCAAAGCATCGACTTCAGTCCAGATCGTCTCAATGACTGGACTGTAATTGTCTACGATGAAGTCCAGTATCGCGTAAAGAATGTAATCTTCCCCGTGCTTCAAGACCGTCGGGCATGATTCGCAACGCTCACGGACGGGAGCGTGTGACGTCGATGCGCCATGGCGCACCGACACGACGTATCCGTGCCCGATGAAGATGTGCGTTTCGCCAAATGCGATATGCCCGTCCATCAGCTGTGCTGTACGCGCGACGACAAACAGCGAGTCTCCGTACTGCTCGATCTTGGGATACTGATGCGCCTTCTCGGCGTCCTCAATTGCCATGGGATGAAGACCGAGCTGATCCTGAACGCGCGCCAAAAGGTCGGCACCAGGTTCAAGCAGACCGATCCAGACAACGTGACCATCCTTGCTCGACCATTTTCCCGCCTCTTCGATCCGAACGTCATCGATCTTTTTGCCGAAAGCGTATACGCTGGAGGCAACAACGCCAGGCTCCGGCACCGTGATCTTGGAGCGATTTGTCATGGCGTCCATCGCGCATCTCCATTCGCAAAGCACTTGCTTCTTATTGCTGTAAAACGAGCAGCAGATCGATTGTCGCGGGCCGTAAAAATCTGGCCACTACGCGGTCAATACGGAATACAAACCGGATGTGTCACTGGCCCGCCTGAGCAGCCTCAGGGTTTCCTCATCCCTCAGCTTTCGCGCCACGCATGCAAGCGCATGAAGCGGCCTGCATTCGGCTCCATCGGGCAGCAGAAGCACGAACACCAGATCAACTGGAAGATCATCGACGGCCCCGTAGTCAATGGGCCTCTCAAGCCGCGCAAAATGAGCAACTGGCTCCTTAAGCTGGGACATGCGCGCGTGCGGCAGAGCGACACCGTTCCCCGTCCCCGTTCCGCCTAGCCGCTCCCTTTCTTCCAGGCCGGACGCGATGACATTAGCAGAGACGCATGTCGATTTCGCAATTATCCGTGCAAGGCCATGCAGCAGCGCCAGCTTGTGATGAGCTGCCCTGAAATTAATCGAAACGTCGACCGGCGATAGAAATTCGTTAACGCGCATGCTAGTCCCAAATGAAGCCACGGTGCCGCACTGCCGACCGACTCGCGATGCGGCAGGCACTGCACTTGCCACTCACGGCATAGGAATTCGAGGTGATTGCCGCTACGAATTCATAGGAATGTTCGGATGGGTCCACTCCCGCGCCGGGCGTCTTTATGAACTCGAGGCCAAATTATATGGAATACTTATTTCATCGCCGTCTGGCTCACCTGCCAATCTTCGATCAGCGGGTCCATCATGCCGTCCAATCAAACCTCAGGCGGCCCGGCGAAATTTGCAGCTCGGCCAGCATAGAGACGGTTGCTGTGATGATATCGAGGGCATCTTCAAGCGTGACAAGAGTTGGCGCCCGTTTCGTACTGCGTTTTGCTATCCTCTTCGGATTCGCATCTTTGACGGGCGTCGATTTCGTCAAAAGCTTTGTCCCGCTGCTCTGGATGGCCACGATGCTCTGCGCGGTCGTTGCAGCGCTTCGAAAAGAGACTCCCTTGGATAATTCGTTGAACCATTGGGACGAGGCGGCCATTTTTGGGGCGCTTTGCTGCTTAGCGTCCGCGATCAACACCTCTATGCTGCAATAGGCCGACCATGAAAAGCGCATCTGCACCTGGCATCCTGTACAAAGTCTCTCGGTGGTGGGCCGAAACCCATGACCGTAGACAGGAAGCAGAACTCGCCTTGGCATTGGCCATCGTCGCGGCGGCGGTCATCACGGCGAGCTTGAAATCCGTCTTCGAGCGTCTATAGAACCGCCGAATCTAGTCTGACGGACGCAGCCGATAGCCGATGCCGGTTTCGGTCAACACGAAGTATGGCCTCTCCGGATCGATCTCGATTTTCTGCCGGAGTTGCCGCACGTACACCCGGAGGTACTGGGCGTCGGTCACCTCATCCCAAAGTTCCTCGAGCAGAAAGCGGTGAGTCAACACCTTGCCGGCATGCTGCACCAGCACGCGAAGCAGTTCGTATTCCTTCGGCGACAGTTTGATATCCTTGTCGCTGACCTTGACGAGACGGCGGACCAGATCGACCGACAACTCGCCGGACTTGAACACCGGGCGTTCGCCATGCACCTGCAATTGATGCCGCAATGCTGCGCGCATACGCGCCAGCAGCTCGTCCATCCCGAACGGCTTTGTCAGATAATCGTCGGCACCGAGATCCAGCGCCTGCACCTTGCCCGCCTCGTCGCCGCGGCTCGACAGCACCACGATGGGCACGCTGTCATTGCGGGCGCGGATCATGCGCAGCAGATCGTGGCCCTGGATGTCGGGCAGGCCGAGATCGAGGATGATCAGCGCCGGATCCTGCGCTAGCAGTTCCAGCGCCAGCTTGCCGTTGCTGGCCTCCAGAATGTCGTAACCCTGGGTGCTGAGGCCCATGCGCAGCAGCTTGCGGATCGGCGGCTCGTCGTCGATGACGAGAACCTTGATGGCGGCGGCATTCATGCGGCGGTGTCCAGGGCTTCGGTGGCCGGCGGGATCGGCAGCCGGATGATCATGGCGGCGCCGCTGCGGTCGGTGCGGTTGGTAGCCGCAATCGTGCCGTGCATGGCCTCGATGAAGCCGCGCGAGATCGCCAGCCCGAGCCCAGTCCCGGCGCGGACGTGATCGCCCTTCTGCACGCGATAGAATTTGTCAAACACGTGCTCGAGATCGTTGGGCGGAATGCCCGCGCCCTCGTCGAGAATCTGCAGCACCACGGAATCCTTGTCGCGCTGCGCCCGGATCGTGATCGCAGTGCCTTGCGGCGCGTATTTGGCGGCATTGTCGAGCAGGTTGAACAGCACCTGTTCGAACAGCACGGCATCCAGTTCCAGCATCGGCGGATCGGTCGCGAGTTCGAGGTTGACCTTGTGATCGCCCAGAATCTTGCTGGCGCGGCGAAGGGCACTGCCGACGATCTCGCCGAGATCGTGCAGCGCGCTGTTGGGCACGATGGCGCCGGCTTCCAGCTTGGTCATGTCCAGCAGGTTCGCGATGAAGCGGTTGAGTCGCTCGGATTCGTCGATGATGGTACCGAGAAGCTCGGTCTTCTCCGTGTCGCTCAGTTTCGTCGCGAGGTCCCGCAGCGTGCCGGCGGCACCGAGCACCGAAGCCAGCGGCGTCTTCAGGTCGTGCGAGATCGAGGTCAGCAGCGCCTGGCGCAGCCGGTCGGATTCGATGCTGCGCTGGGCGCGGTCCATGTCCTCCACCAGTTGCACGCGTTCGATGGCCAGCGCGCCCTGATCGACCAGCGCGTCGAGCAGCCGGCGCTGGTCCGGCGTCAGCAGCGGTCCGGTGCGGTCGTCATCGATGCCGATCACGCCGATCGGCCCGCGCCCGGTGCGCATCGGCAGGAACAGTCGCTTGGCGCCCGGCAAGGTGTCCGAGCCCCGCCCGGCCGGGCGATCATTGGCCCACGCCCAGTTGGCGGCGGCGAGATCGGCCTTGTCGAGTTCGTCCTCCGGCGGATAGCCGGCCTTCACGGTGATGACGCCCTGCTCGGGCAGCAGCAGCACCACGCGCACCCTGAGCATCAGCGCGGTCTGGTAGGCGGTCGCCCACAGTACGTCGTCCATGGCTGCCGTGCCCGCCAGCTTGCGGCTGAAGGCGTAGAGCGATTCAGTGGTCCGCACCCGCCCCATCGCCGCCACCGCCTGGCTGCGCACCCGCGCTGCCAGATTCGATACAAGCAGCGCGATCAGCATGAAGAAGAAGAACGCCGCCACATTGGTCGGCTCGGTGATGGTGAAGGTATGGACCGGCGGCAGGAAGAAGAAATTGTAGCACAGCGACGCCACCACGCTGGCCAGCAGCGACGGCCAAAGCCCGTAGCGCACGGCCACGCTGACCACGGCGGTGAGGAACACCAGATCGACGTTCTCGATGCCGAACATCGGCTGGATCAGCTTGGCGACGCCGAGCGCCACCGCGACAATGGCCAGCGCGGCGAGATAGGGTTTTGGATCGAACGGCTCGCTGCGCTCGGCCGCCTGCACCGACTTCTTCGCCACGGCGCCCGCGGCGGCATCGCCGGCGATGACATGCACGCTGATGTTTCCGGCGCGCCGTACCAGGTCGTGCACCACGGAGCCGCGCAGCAGCTCGAACATCCACGACCGCGACGCCTTTCCAGTCACGATCTGGGTGACGTTGTTGGCTCGCGCGAAGCCCAGCACGTCGTCGGCAATGCGCCGCCCGGCGCCGGGGATGGTCAGCGCTTCGGCGCCCAGCGCCTCCGCCAGTCGCAGCGTGTCGGCGAGCCGGTCGCGCTGCTCCTCGGTGAGCTGCAGGCTGCGCCTTGTCTCGATGCTGATCGCGCTCCATGGCGCGTGCAGCCGGTCGGCGAGGCGCTTGGTATAGCGCACGAGGCCAGCAGCACGCGGGTCCTCGCTGACGCACACCAGGATGCGCTCGCCGGCGGCCCAGGGGCCGGCGATCGCATTGGCCTGCATGTGGGTGAGCAATTGCTCGTCGACCCGGTCGGCCGTGCGGCGCAGCGACATTTCGCGCAAGGCAGTGAGATTGCCGGGCGAGAAATAATGCTCGAGCGCCCGCTCGGCCTGCCGGGGCACATAGACCTTGCCTTCCTTCAGACGCTGGATCAGGTCGTCCGGCGTGAGGTCGATCAGTTCGATGGCATCGGCGCCGTCAAATACCGAGTCCGGCACCGTCTCGCGCACCCTCACATGGGTAATCTGCGCGACGACGTCGTTGAGGCTCTCGATATGCTGGATATTGACGGCGGTGTAGACGTCAATGCCGTGGCTCAGCAATTCCTGCACGTCGAGGTAACGCTTGGGATGCCGGCTTCCCGGCGCATTGGTATGGGCGAGTTCGTCGACCAAAGCGATTTGAGGATGCCGGGCGATCAGTGCGTCAAGATCCATCTCCTCGAGATGCTGATCCTTGTAGTCGAACTTGCGCCGCGGGATCACTTCCAGCCCGTCCAGCAGCGCCTCGGTCTCGGCGCGGCCGTGGGTTTCCACCACGCCGACCACCACATCGACGCCGGCCTTGCGTTTGGCATGCGCGCTCTGCAGCATCTCGTAGGTCTTGCCGACGCCCGGGGCAGCGCCGACGAAGATCTTCAGCCGCCCTGTCCCATTGTCCTCCCGCCGGGCCGCTTCCAGCAGCGCTTCCGGCGAGGGTCGATGTTCACTGTCGCGGCGCTGATTTGCCATACGGCTTTATAGTCTCCGCGCCCGGCCGGGGCCAGCCGGGCTATTTCGCCGCCGCGTCCAGCGCGAGATTCAGCGCCAGCACGTTGACACGGGGCTCGCCGAGCAGGCCGCCGAAGCGGCCTTCGGTCTGCGCCGTCACCAGCGCGCGAATCCTTTCTTCCGGCAGTTTTCGCGCCTTGGCGACGCGCGGCACCTGGAATAGTGCACCCTCCGGCGAGATGTTCGGGTCGAGCCCGGAGCCCGAGGTGGTGACGAGATCAACCGGCACCGGCATCGACGGGTTTTCCGCCTTCAGCTTTGCCACATCTTCCTTGATGCGGTCGTTCAGCGCCTGGCTCGTCGGGCCGAGGTTGGAGCCCATCGAGTTCACGGCGTTATAGGGCGCCGGCACCGTCTTGGTGGCATCCTTCGGGTCCGGGCCGAGGGTCGCCGAGGGACGACCGTGGAAATACTCGTCGGTGGTGAATTCCTGGCCGATCAGCGTGGAGCCAACCACCTTGCCGTCACGTTCCAGTAGGCTACCCTCCGCCTGCTTCGGGAAGACCGCTCCGGCGATCCCGGTCATGGCGAGCGGATAGGCGGCGCCGGTGATGACGGTGAGCGCCAGCAGGATGACGATGGCGGGACGGATTTCTTTCAACATGATGTATCTCCTCAAACCAGGTGCAGAGCGGTGACCACGAGGTCGATCGCCTTGATGCCGATGAACGGAACGACGATGCCGCCGAGGCCATAGATCAGCAGATTGCGGCTGAGCAGCGCGCCGGCGCCGATCGGGCGATAGGCGACGCCCTTCAGCGCCAGGGGGATCAGCGCGATGATGATCACCGCGTTGAAGATGATCGCCGACAGGATGGCGCTCTGCGGACTGTGCAGCCGCATGATGTTGAGCGTCTCGAGTTGCGGGTAGAAGGCCAGGAAGATCGCCGGGATGATGGCGAAGTACTTTGCGACATCATTGGCGATGGAGAACGTGGTCAGCGCGCCGCGGGTCATCAGGAGCTGCTTGCCGATTTCCACCACCTCGATCAGCTTGGTCGGGTTGGAATCGAGGTCGACCATATTGCCCGCCTCGCGCGCCGCTTGCGTCCCGGTGTTCATGGCGACGCCGACATCGGCCTGCGCCAGTGCCGGCGCGTCATTGGTGCCGTCGCCGCACATCGCCACCAGCTTGCCCTTGGCCTGCTCGTCACGAATGAGCTGCAGCTTGTCCTCCGGTGTAGCCTGCGCCAGGAAGTCGTCGACGCCGGCTTCGGCGGCGATCGCCGCGGCGGTCATCGGATTGTCGCCGGTGATCATCACGGTACGGATCCCCATGCGACGTAGCTCGGCGAAGCGCTCGCGGATACCGCCCTTGACGATGTCCTTGAGGTGGATGACGCCGAGCAGCTTGCCGTCGCGGGCCACCGCCAGCGGCGTGCCGCCACCCTTGGCGATTTCGTCGGAGATCGCCTGGATTTCCCTTGCGGTGTCTGACATGGCAGCCGGCTGCGTCGCCCGTGCTGCGTTGCCGGAGACAGCAAAGGTCGCGCCGCCGGTGACGTAAGCGAGGATGGAATCCACCGCGCCCTTGCGCACCGACGAACTGCCGGTATCGACACCGCTCATGCGGGTCTGCGCCGTGAACGGCACGAAGCTGGCACCGAGCTCGGCCATGTCGCGACCGCGGATGCCGTACTTCTCCTTGGCCAGCACCACGATGGAGCGGCCTTCGGGCGTCTCGTCGGCCAGCGAGGCCAGCTGTGCTGCATCGGCCAGTTCCTGCTCGGTAACGCCGCGCAGGGGGCGGAAGGCGGTCGCCTGGCGGTTACCCAGCGTGATGGTGCCGGTCTTGTCGAGCAGCAGCGTGTCGACATCGCCGGCGGCTTCTACCGCACGGCCGGACATCGCCAGCACGTTGAAGCGCACCAGCCGGTCCATGCCGGCAATGCCGATGGCCGACAGCAGCGCGCCGATGGTGGTCGGGATCAGCGTCACGAACAGCGCCACCAGCACGACGACGGAGATCGAACCGCCGGCATAGGCGGCGTAGCTCGGGATGGTCACGGTGGCGAACACGAAGATGATGGTGAGACCGACCAGCAGGATGTTGAGCGCGATCTCGTTCGGCGTCTTCTGCCGCTCGGCGCCTTCCACCAGCTTGATCATGCGGTCGATGAAGGTGGAGCCCTGCGCCGCGGTAATCTTGACGCGGATCCAGTCGGATAGCACCTGGGTGCCGCCGGTGACTGCGGAGCGGTCGCCGCCGGATTCCCGGATCACCGGCGCGGATTCACCGGTGATGGCCGCTTCGTTGACCGAAGCGACGCCCTCGATCACCTCGCCGTCGGACGGGATGTTGTCGCCGGCTTCCACCAGCACGACATCGCCAACCTTCAGGCTGGTGCCCGAGACCATGCGGTAGGACTTGTCGCCCGCGCTGCCGGTCAGCAGCTTGGCCTGGCTCTCGGTCCGGGTCTTCTTCAGCGACTCCGCCTGCGCCTTGCCGCGGCCTTCGGCAACAGCTTCAGCGAAGTTGGCGAACAGCACCGTGAACCACAGCCACAGGATGATCTGGAATGCAAAGCCCAGATCGGCGCCGCCGGTGAACAGGTTCTTGACGAAGATCACCGTGGTCAGCGCGGCAACGACCTCGACGACGAACATCACGGGGTTCTTGATCATCAGCCGCGGATCGAGCTTTGCGAAGGCCGACCCGATCGCCGGCACCACGATTTTTGCGTCAAGCATGGCCGACATCGGCACGCGCTTTTGCAGTTTCAACGTTTCCATGGATAGTACTCCGGGAGATCGATCAGAACAGGGTGTGGGCGGACATCGCGAGGTGCTCGACGATCGGTCCGAGCGCGAGCGCCGGGAAGAAGGTGAGACCGCCGATGATCAGGATCACGCCAACGACCAGGCCGACGAACAGTCCGCCCGTGGTCGGCAGGGTCCCCGCCGAGGCCGGGATCGATTTTTTGGCAGCCAATGATCCCGCCAGCGCCATCGCCGGCACGATCATGAAGAACCGGCCGACGAACATTGAGCTGGCCAGCGTCAGGTTGTAGAAGAAGGTGTTGCCGGTGAGCCCGCCAAACGCCGAACCGTTATTGCCGGTCGCAGAGGTGAAGGCGTACAGCACCTCGGTGAAGCCGTGCGGGCCGGCATTGGCCATCGACGCCACCGCCGAAGGCAGCACCACCGCCACCGCGGTCCAGCCGAGATACATCAGCGGCAGCACCAGGATGGCGAGCATGGCCATCTTGACCTCCCGCGACTCGATCTTCTTGCCGACATACTCCGGCGTGCGGCCGACCATCAGGCCTGCGACGAAGATCGCCAGCACGACGAACAACAGCATGCCGTAAAGGCCAGCGCCGACGCCACCGATGATGATCTCTCCGAGTTGCATGTTGATCAGCGGGATCATGCCGCCGATCGCGGTGAAGCTGTCGTGCATGGCATTGACCGCGCCGCACGACGCCGCCGTGGTGATGACGGCGAACAGGCTGGAGGCGACGATGCCGAAGCGGACTTCCTTGCCCTCCATGTTGCCGCCGGTCAGGCCGAGATCGGCGAGCATGCTGGTGCCGGAAGCCTCGGCGCCATAGGTGACGGCGACGCCGGCGATAAACAGCACGCCCATCACGCCCAGGATCGCCCAGCCCTGCTTCTGGTTGCCGACCATGCGGCCAAACACGTTGGTCAAGGCCGCACCGAGCGCAAAGATCGAGATCATCTGAATGAAGTTCGACAACGCCGTCGGGTTCTCGAACGGATGCGCCGCGTTGGCGTTGAAGAAGCCGCCACCATTGGTGCCGAGCATCTTGATCGCAACCTGGGAGGCCACCGGGCCGACCGCGATGGTCTGCTTGGCGCCTTCAAGAGTGGTGGCGTCGACATAGGCACCGAGCGTCTGCGGCATGCCCTGCCACACCAGGAACAGCGTGTAGACGATGCAGATCGGCAGCAGCACATAGAGCGTGCAGCGCGTCACATCGACCCAGAAATTGCCGATGGTGCGCATCGACGAGCGCGAGAAGCCGCGGATCATCGCCACCGCGAGCGCAATTCCGGTCGCTGCCGACAGAAAATTCTGGTGCGTCAGGCCGATCATCTGGGTCAGATAGGACAGCGTGCTTTCGCCGCCGTAGTTCTGCCAGTTGGTGTTGGTGATAAAGGAGACCGCCGTGTTGAACGACAGGTCCTGCGCCACCGCCGACTGTTCGGCCGGATTGAGCGGCAGGAGCGCCTGCAGCCGCAGCACCGCATAGAGAACCAAGAAGCCCCCAACATGGAACAGCAGCATGGCCACCGTATAGGTCAGCCAGTGCTGCTCGCGTTTCTCATCGACGCCACCCATCCAGTACAGGCCGGCCTCGACCGGCCGCAGCACCGGCGACAGGAATGTGCGCTCGCCATTGAACACGCGGGTCATGTACCAGCCGAGCGGCTTTACCAGCGCGACGACGATCGCGCAGTACAGAAGAATTTGAATCCAGCCAACGAAAGTCATGATCATATTCCCCTTAGAACCGCTCGGGACGCAGCAAAGCGTAAGTGAGGTAAAACAGCAGTCCTGCCGAGACGAGGCCGGCGAGTGTGTAGTCGAACATCATGGTCGTTCTCCTCAGAGCCGTTCGCAGGCGTAGGCGTAGCCGACCGTCAGGACGAAGAAGCCCAGACCGAGCGCCAGCATCAAAATGTCCAGCATGAGTTGCTCCTGTTGCGAGATGTTTCGGGGCATCATCACAGCCCGCGAGTTGAAGACCTTGCGCCACATCAACCTGCGGGCGAATTCGATCCCGCGGCGATCCATTGGCATGGTGATCAAGTGCCACCCGGCGCATAGGTTTTCGAGACGGCGGGGTGGGCGAACTTATAGGAATCCCATAAAGACGCGCGGGGGGCAGCGATGCGGACCGTCATCGCGAGCCGACGGGTCCGGCTTCGCCGGCCCGATGATGAACTCCGCGAAGCAATCCGGAAGCCACAAGCAAGACTGGATTGCCTTGTCGATTCCTCACAATGACGGTCAGGGCACTTATGCCGCGCCTATATCTCTGGGCTGCACCTTGTCTCGTTTTCAAATGACTTTGCACCCATCTTCCGGGAGCGGTCGAAATTGGGACCGCACTTTGGACGAGACCACGCCATGTCGCTCAATCATCAGGCTCACGAATTCGGCCCCGCTGAATGGCTCCGCGACGCGCCCGCCGCAACGGCCGACATTTTCACGGACATCCTCGCCACCACGCGTCGAGGCAACCCAATGATTCGGGCCCTCGAGGTCGCCCGCATCAAGCACCTGATCACCTGCTGCGCCTGGACAGACGCCGCGCTGGCGCTGCTGGCCCTGGAATTGCCGCCCTGGCAGTTGCGCCGCCTCGCTTATGACGACGGCGAATGGCATTGTGCCCTGTCGAAGTACCGCGAAATGCCGGACTGGCTCGACGTTGCCGTCGAAACGCATCACGCCGACATGGCGCTGGCGATTGTCGGCGCCGTTCTGCAAGCGCAGCAGGAAAGCCTCGGCCCGGCTCTGCCAGAGGTCGCCATGGGTCCCAAGGCGCCTGACGCGTCCTGGGAGCCCGTGCTGTGCGACAATTTTGCCTGACCGCCGGATGCCGCAGCTTGGCCGGATGACGACCGAATTCTCCAGCGCCCAGGTGGCGACCCGCTTCGCCATGCGCATTGTCGTTCTGTGCGTGTTCGCGTCATTCGGCAGCATTGGATTCGCCCGCAGCTTTGCTGCGTTGCTGTGGATGTCGGTGATCATCAGCGTCTTCGCAGGCGTCGTCCGACGGGAACTGCCGCTCGGCGCATCGCTGACCTACTGGGACGAGGCCGCCGCCTATGGCGCACTGTTCTGCCTGGCCAGCCTCGCCGCCGCAGAGGCATCCTAGGTCTGCCGGCTCCTATGATTTCCCTATGAGATCGGCGCAGGCTTACTCTCGCATTCATATCCCGCCGCGAAGATATTGCGAACATGCCCGATCGGGCAGCGGCGCTGCGGCGCCGGTCATCGTCACAGGAGACTTTGCGTGAATCTCGTCGAACCTCCCTCATGTCACATCGTGTTGATTGGAAAGAACAGCCGCGGCCAGTGGGTGGCCCGCGAGCGCGACGGGCTCTATGGCGGCCTGTTCGTCAGCCAGCAGGCCGCGGTCCGCTACGCGCTGTTTGAGAATCACCATCACCCGGAAGCCATCATCTCCCTCGCGACACCGCTAGAGTTCGACGTCGGCACCACCATATCCGCTGCCGAAGGCGCCGACATCGCGCAGCCACGCCGCGCCGCCTGACCGGCCGCGAACGGTGATCACCATGACCAGCGCCACCCATCGCACCGCCTGGCTGGCGGGCTGCATTCCCGACCTGCCGACGCCATTCGACGACAGCGACAGCATCGACCTCGTCGCCCTCGCGCGCCTGTGCGAACGGCAGATCGCGGCGGGCTGCACCGCCATCGTGGTCGGCGAGACCGCCGGCGAGATGGCCACACTGACGCTGGACGAGCACGACGCCATCGTCCGCGCCGCGGTGAAGACCGCGCGCGGACGCGTCCGCGTCATCGCCGGCGCCGGCTCGAACTCCACCAGCCAGGCGATTGAGCTCACGCGGCGCTCCGATGCAGCGGGTGCCGACGCCATCATGTCGGTCGTCCCCTATTACAACAAGCCGATGCAGTCGGGCATATCAGCGCATTTTGCGGCGGTGGCCGACTGCACCGAGTTGCCGATCGTCCTGCACGACATTCCACAGCGTACGATGCGCGTCCTTGCCGACGACACACTGTTGCAACTCGCGGTCTCGCCGCAGTTTGTCGGCCTGCGCGACGGCTCCGGCGACATCACCCGTCCGCTGCGCCTAAGGCCGCTACTGCGACCCGGCTTTCGCCTGCTGTCCGGGGACGATGCGACTGCGGCCGGCTTTGCGACGCAGGGCGGCGACGGCTGGATCTCAATGACCGCTGCCGTGGCGCCGCAGCTCTGCCGCAAGCTCGATGATCTGCGAGGACACGCCGACCTGCGCAGCGCGCAGGCAATCGCCGGCCAGCTGTGCCGGCTGACCTCGGCGCTGGCATTGGACGGAACGCCGGCAGCGTTGAAACATGCGCTCGGCCTGCTCGGCCAGGTGTCAGCGCGGGTGCGCCTGCCAATGGTCGAGCCCGACACAACGGCAAAGGCCACAATCGCAGAGGTGATCGCAGCGCTTTACGCCGATATGGAAAGTTGCGACGTCGAGCATCGGCTCCTGCTAGAACTCAGCCGGCTCTAGCAGTCTGCTGAAAAACTCAATTCCGCCGCAGTTCGATTCCGTTCCAGACTCTTTTAGATTCCGTTTTGTTCACGGTTTTGACGCCCGGCACCGGAGTTTTTCAGCAGACTGCTAGAGCTCGTCATTGCGACGGAGCACGTCCGACGCCGCAACCCAGTCTGCGCTGATCTGGATTGCCGCGCGGAGTTAATCATCGGGCCGGCGAAGACGGTCCGGTTGGCTCGCAACGACGGCGAGACGAGCCGCCCCCTTACGCATCGCATTTATCTCTGGTAACGTCGGGCCATTGTAAGCCGTGTTTCTCGCGCCATTTCGGTCCAGGGCCGCGCATGTAGTGCGCGCCGGGATGATAGCTGGGGGGACCGATTAGTAGCCCGCGCAACCAAGCGAACAGCACGGGCAGGGTCTTGCCGTAGGCGCCGATGCGCGCGAACAGCGCGTCTGATGGGTGCTTGCTCATCGCCCGCCCCGATCGGTCGAGGCTTTTGGCGGCGCGTCGTAGCGAACGCCGCGCAGGGCTAGTTCGCGCTGCACCCGGCGCATCTTGTCGGCAACGATAGCGACATGGACGGCGGCCAGCAATCCCTTGATATGGTTGAACGTCAGCCGCGCCAGCACGCGCAGCCGCTTCCAGTGCATTGCGCCGGAATGATGGACGATCGGCGCCTGCTCGCGGCTGATCAGCCAGGACCGATAGGCATCGTCGCCGGTGAGGTCGCGGAACTTGTCCGAGTGGTGAGAAACATACGTCATCGCAGCTCTCCGGGTCAGAAAACGGCTATTCGCCGTTCACTACCGGAAGATGCTGAAGAGCCCATATAAAATCGAGACTGGCGGCCACTGCCTGTTATAGCCGCGGCGTATATTATATGGTCCAGGACTCGACGCATCAGGACCACGATGTCCCAGATGTTGGGCCGTGCCACTTCGCAATCTTGTTGGGGCTATGGAGAAGGCGCTCGCAGATGAGCTCGCGGCAGGAGGCGAAGATTTCTTAAGTGCAAGCGACGTAGAAATACGGGCTTGCAGCACAATAAAGCAACTTCCATAATATAATTGAGAGTGCTGCGCCGCAGAGGTTTCCTTTATCGTGCTCCTCCCGCGATATTCGCGTTGTTCCTCGTCAGCACCTCTGAGACAAATTGAGGGACTTCCCGAAGGGAGGATTTCTGGTTCATCGTAGCCGTAAGGAGCGAAGATGAAACAGAAATCCGGGCCGGATAAAGCTCCGGCAGAACGAGTGTTGAAGGAGATTCGGCGCCAGACCCGCCGCCAGTATTCTGCGGAAGAGACGATCCGCATCGTGCTGGAGGGACTGCGCGGTGAGGAAAATATCTCCGAGCTGTGCCGCCGATATTCACTTTACGACAGTAATCGTCGATCGACGATATACCCCAAAGCGAAACTAGATCACGTAAGCCCTAATAGACTCATACCGCGAGTTTCGCGCGCATTGAGCGCTCCGCATCGACACTACAATGAGTTTAGCAGCCGTTTGGCCAGGGATTGCCTGGACGATGTCGATACATCTTCAATACATTTGGAGAACATCTCGCTGCGCTCCTCGACAAGGGCCTGATCGGAAGCGGCGCTGTCCATGTCCGACTGGAAGCCTCGCACGGCAGCCCAACTCAACTTCTTGTCCTGCAGCAGTTCAAAAAGTGTGTGGCCGCTGTACTTGAACGTTTGAAAGTGAGCGAAGGTCACCTTCGCCGAGATCTTTGCGTTCCACAGCGCATCCGGGAACGCTGTGATATCCAGGCTTGGAATTTGTCCAAGTTTCTGGAGCGGCCCACTCTCGCGAGCATATTGTTCTCGCCCGACGAGTTGGTACATACCCCGAGGGCGAAAATCCCAGCCATCGTTGCTGCCGGGGATATTGCCGTAATCCTCTTTGTTCGAACCCCAGATCGTATTGGCTAGTTCGACCGGATTATTTAGCAGCTTATTTACGTCAATCGGCAGCCCACCCTTAGCGACCCGCCTAGAGTTGATCTGGTCGATCCGCGCAACCCAGACTTTTGGTATCTGGTCTACGCTGCTAAACGACAGGTTCTCGCTGGTGTGAACGAAGTCCGCGCTATCGTAGGATACCGAGCCGAGCACATAGGCCAAGATCCGTGGATCGGTTTCCTTGAGACTATCCCATTCCTGCAAAAGCGCCTTGACCTGTTCCGCCTGAAAATAGGCGATGTATCCCTCACGATGGGGCGCTAGGGGCTTCGGCGGCGGAACATTCCGCTTAGCGGACTCCTTGATCTCCTGCTCATAAGCACCGAGTCGGGCCAAATACCTCTTGTACCTGCGCTCCTGAAACCATTTGGCTTCGTAGCAGGCAAGTAGCCCTTGATGATCTAGTTTTGGTTCGAATTGACCATTGCTGCCAAGGGAGTTGACGTACTTGTCGGCGGTTTCGGAATCTCTCTGCGCCTGAAACGCGGCAGCAACCGATCCGTTGAGTAGGTGAAACACCCGGACCTGCAGGCAATCCGCATTGCTCTGCTGACTGCGGGATTGGGTAAATGCGCTGTTTGGCAGGCAATCCCAGAACCGGCCGCTACTCAACGAAACGACATCCCTCGTCTTGTCCGATAGGGTCCAGCCAAGCGGTAAATTATAGAACAAATCCTTGATATCGGACCGGCCGAACGTATCGAAATTTCGAACGCTGGCACCGCTTTGATCCAAAGGCAGGCGGTCATCTTGGGCGGCCCGGTTCAGAGCTATATAAGCCCGTGAGCTGCGTGTACTGAGCAGGGCACGGATAGGCTCCATGACTTCGCCGAACGAAAAACTTCCGTGATCCGGAAAGTCGCCACCCGCCAATGACAGCAGGTAGATGCGAAATTTCGGCGCATCTGAAGTACCTTGAACGGTTTTGATCTTTCCGACCAGACTTAGCGCCGTTTCCAATCCGGAGTTATCGATATAGCCACCATCGACAAGATGGGCGACCTTGTTCTCCGTAATGCAATCATTCTTGAGCCTTACAGTGGCGGCCGGAGTTACCCATGGAAACCTCGCGCTGATGAAGGCAGCTGCGCTGAGTGGAATATGCAAAGAGCTACTCTCCACTTTGGCATCTGCACCTTCTCCATGCCTATTCAGGTCGGCGAAAATGCAAAGATCTGAACCCTTGGGGTGAGACTCGTCTATATCAAACGGTGAAAAGACCACTCGCTTTCCGCTGCCGACATCCGTGGCGTTCAACAGCAACGCCGGCATTTGATTACTGGGCGTCCAATGTGACTGATAATCGGACTTCAGGAGGTTTGGCGGATTGACCTGACGATTTTCGCTTTTTGCTGCTCTATCAGCCGCATTTTCCAGCGTGTACTCGAGAAAACGCGCCCGATCGAAGATAGGAATTGAAAATGGCAGGAAACTCTGGGTGAAATCGGTAAACAGGAATCCTGCAGTGAGCGGCGCGAGGAAGTCGGTCGTCAGAATCGACTCTACGCGCGCTTCAACTGTTCCTGGGGTATCAACCTGTTCGCGGCCGGTCCCGGCAAGAAACGCAGCGATTCTTGGACAGGCTTGCGCCGAATCTGCGTGGTAAGCAGTCGGACTGTTGTCTGCATTGAGAGCCGCGGCAAAAACGGCTGCGCCAACACTGCCGCCCGAGACAGAACTCACCGCAAACAAGTGGCGGCGAAATGTTGGACACAGGTCCTGCATCCGCGCCAGAAATTTGGCCGCATTATGCGCAGCGTAGATCCCTCCACCCTGCGCCGACACGATGAATACTGGATATTCGCCGATCCTCGCCGCCTCGGCGACTCTGTCGGGCTGCTTGAGCCAATCGTCGAACGCCGAAACGGCCGAAACACGCGGCGAGGTTGTGATCAGAGCCTTGTCGGTTAGCAGCCGCACCTCATGATCGTCATTGCCAATAACAGCGAGCAGCAGAGCCCATGCGAAAATGACGGGTAAGTAAGGAAAGCTGTGCTTGATCGTCAGCAGCGAGAGATGGACCGTGAAGGCTGTAACGCAGAGCGTAAATAACGCGACGACGCCGAAAGTGCCGACAAACTGAGCCGGCCGGTCCGGATAAGCGACGAACATGACTGTCAACGCGATGATCGCGCTAATCGTCAGTAAGAAGAACCGGAGTGAAAAGAAATATGTTTCGTTTGAACGCCTGGAAAAGGTGATCAAGCCGCCTTTTCCGCCGGAGCGCCACATCACGATTGCCGACATGATCGCTATCGCGAGAAGCGCAGCAAAAAGCACCAAAAGGATGAACCTATCGTGCTCGAACGCCCTTGCCTGGATGCGAAAAATGCTTCCCACTTCCTCGATAACATGGCGTTGGTCGGGTGATAGATGGAGATTTCCCGGCCGGGACGCAAGTTGACCGAGCATCGCGGCGAGTACTGGTAGAACTCCGATGACCACCGGAATGGTCCTGAAATAGAATGCGGTGCGTCCCGTCGGGGCGGGTATGCGAACCAGTGTCTCGGTCGTAAGTTGAAGGGCGCCGAACCAGATCGTGATTGAGATCAGCAGGATTGCGATACATTCTTTCACAGCGATCCAGCCAGCGTCGGCCGCCGCTATGCGGTAGAGCTCTCGAATCTGATCGGGCAAGAATAGTAGTACCGAGATAACGACGGAAATTGCGATCAGCCATCTCAGGTTCCGCAACAGCATATAGAGTTGTTCGCGCGTTGTCATGAACCCTCCTGCGGATCAAGACCCAGTCAATGAATAAAGACTACCGCCAACTCGATAGACTACTCATCATCAAAAGACATATTGGAAAAGTCGGGCCTGCAAAAACGTAACCTGAAATCGTATCCGCAGCTCAATCAACCTAAAGATGGTATATATTATTATTGCAACTGTCGAGAGACTTCACGCGATCATTGTTGCGGGAGAATGGGGGGCAAGACAAAATGCGATCCGCGCCAAGTGAATTACACCGCTTCTGCTGCCTCGAACGGCCGCCCCGCCAAACCGGGCCAACTCTAACGTCGGTGATACGCCCTCATTTTCAAACGAGAGGAACATGTCAACGGAGCTCACACGCCGCGCGGGAGCGACATTTCTGCTCTCCATCGCATTCGCCGTCGCAACAACGGGCATCCCAGTCGGCTTTTCCGCAGCCAATGCCGACGTTGGCGCGACGCCGCCCACGGAAGCAAAGGCCGAATACCAGAGAAAACTCGCGGAGTATAATGCGGCACCGTGGGCTACACCCCGTCGGGCGGCGCCAGCAACTTCGCCGCGTCGAATCCCGCTGATGCGCTGATCGATCTGTTCCACGGAATCAAGACGCCATACCGCGCCAACGGCGTTTGGATGATGAACAGCACCACGCTCGGCGCCATCCGCAAGTTCAAGGATGGCCAGGGCCGATATCTGGTCAACATCCAGGGTCTCGACAATACGCCGGTCACCACCATTCTCGGTCGGCCCGTGGTCGAAGCACCGGACATGCCTGACGTCGGTGCCAACACCACGCCGGTGATCTTCGGTGACTTCAGCCAGGGTTATCGCATTTTCGACCGCACCTCGCTGTCGATCCTACGCGACCCGTACAGCCAGGCCACCAACGGAATGACCCGCTTTCACGGTCGTCGTCGCGTCGCCGGTGGCGTCGGTAAGGCTGAAGCCATCCGCAAGCTCAAGATCGCAACGTCCTGATCATAGCGGGGCACGCTCGCCGCGCCCCGTCACCTCAACCATTTTACAAGGAAGCGAACGATGCGCGATCTCGCGAACAATCTGCACTTCAAGCCGGCATTCTTGCCTGGCCCCGCCGTCACCGACAACACGGCCCAGGTTTCGACCATCCTGGACACGTTCGGTGCCGGCGCCGCCGTGCTGGCCTATGTCACCGGTGTTCTGTCGGACACCGATGCCACGTTTACAGAGTTGCTCGAGGAGTCGAATTCTTCCGACTTGAGCGGTGCCAACACAGTTGCAGCGACCGACATGATCGGGACGGCGGCGCTGGCCAGCTTCGGATTCGCGGACGACGGCGAGTGCAGGAAGATTGGCTACATCGGCAGCAAGCGCTACGTCCGCGCCACCGTCACGCCAGCCGCCAACACCGGCAACCTGTTCATGGCCGGCATGTGGATCCTCGGCCGCGTAGCCAGCGTGCCGACGCCGAATCCGCCGCAATAACGCCAAACCGAACACTAATCGCCGGATTTCAAAATCCGGCGCTGGCGGCTGTCCGGTCGAGTGTCATCCCCGTGTCCAGCTTTATCGGGCAGCCGCATTTCACTTGAGGCCATCATGTTGACCGTCATCACCGCAGCCGAGAGTTATGACATTGCGACGCTCGCCGCCGTGAAAGCTGCGCTGGGCATCACCGGAACCGCCGAAGACCTCACGCTTCCGCCGCTGATCAGCCGGGCCAGCGCCGCGATCGCCACGGCATGCAATCGGGTGCTCGTCGAGGAGACGGTCGAGGAGACGGTACGCGACGCCCGCTGCGGCATCATGCTGCAGCGCTACCCGGTCACGTCTGTCACCACCGTCACAGAAGACGGCACCGGACTCGTCCCGGCCGATTACGAGGCCGATCTCGGTTGCGGCATCATTGAGAGGCTGCGCTCAGATAGCGTGGGATGCTGGGCGCGCGGTCGCACCGTCATCCGGTACCGGGCCGGCTACACCCTCGAGACCATGCCACCGGACATCGTGCAAGCCCTGGTCATGGTGGTCGCGCAGTTCCGCTCGCAGGCCGCCCGCGACCCGCTGCTGAGGGCCGAAGAGACCACCGACGTCGAACGCCTCGAATGGCAGGTTGGAATCGATGACGGGATTCCCGCCTCCGTGCGCGCGCTGCTGGTCGACCACCGCAGGCCAGCAGGCGCATGATGGCCCGCCGAGCACCACGCCTCCAATCCTGCGGCTGCATCACCAGCGGTGCGCCGTGCCCGCACCAGCATGCCCGCAAGGCCGCCTTTGAGCAGCGCCGCCCCTCCGCCAGAGCACGTGGGTATGATAGCCGCTGGGACAAGGCGCGTACCGGCTTCCTCCTATCGCACCCGACATGCGTGATGGTCGTGGCCACTGGCCAGCGCTGCGGCCAGCCTGCCAGCGTCGTCGACCACATTATCCCGCATCGTGGTGATCGCGCGCGGTTCTGGGATCGGACGAACTGGCAGCCCCTCTGCACCCACTGCCATGCCAGCAGGAAGCAATCAGCGGAGCAACAGACGGGCCTTCGCAGGTCCGCCTGTCAGTTCGAAAAGTGACAAATCAAAGGTTAGATATGCGCGAGCAATATCGCCACGATCGTCAGCAGGGCTGCCGCAATATGCAGCCACTCAGTAACGCTGATCATTCTCAGGTCCTCTCATTCGGTGAGGTACCTGGTCCCGAGCCCGCGCAAAATGTGCACGGGTTCACGTCTAAGAATCATCATGTAGTCGGGACCTCCAAGCCAACGCCTGGAAGCACCATCCCAGCATTGGCAGGGACAGGTACTCATATAGGAGCGGGATCAACTGTCGCAAGCCGGGGGGTGGTCGGAACTTTGGCCGAGGGGGCCGGGACCGCCCTGGGTCAGCAACGCAACATTTTCTCAGATTTTTCCTCCCCGGAAAAAGGCGCAAATTCATGACGGCAAAAGTGCTCAAACTGGTGCCGTCGGCGGTGGCGGGCACGGCCGCGGCAGCGCCGAAAGGCCTTACGAAACCGGCGCGCGCGGAGTGGTCGCGCCTGGCGCCGCTGCTGCGCGCCAAGGGCACGTTGACCGCCGAGAACGAGCCGCTGCTTATCGCCTACGTCAACGCGCTGGCGCTGATCGCCGAATGCGACAGGGAACTCGGCAAAGGCAAGCTCCTTATCAAAAGCGCCGGCGGCACCATGCGGCCTCACCCGCTGCTCGGCGCCCGCAACAAGGCCGCGCAGAACGCGCTGCAGTTCGCCAAACGGCTCGGCATCGTCGGCGACGGCAAGGCTCCTCCGGCCGCGGGAGGGACCGATGCTTGGACCGACATGGATCTTTGACGGCTCGCAGATCGCGGATCCGGCCGGCCGCGGGCAGCGCGCCGTCGATTTCCTCCGGCTGCTGAAGCACCCGAAATCGCCGTTGCCCGATCAGGCCTTCCAGCTGGACCCGCCTTTCGAGCGCATCGTCCGGGCAATCTACGGGCCGACGGACGACCATGGTGCCCGCCTGGTCCGCGTTGTCTATCTGCAGGTCGGCAAGGGCAGCCGGAAAACGTCGCTCGCCGCGGCCCTGGCGCTGCTCCATACCTACGGACCCGAGCGACTGCCGCGTGGCGCCAACTACGTCGCCGCCGCGAACAAGGGCCAGGCCCGCGTCGCCTTCGAGGAGGCGCTCGGCATCGTGGAATCGATCCCGCAACTCGCCGGCGCGTCCCGCCCGGTCGACAGCAAAAACCGGTTGATCCATCCGAGATCGGGATCGTTTTTCGAGGCGCTGTCGTCCGAAGGAAGGAACGCTCACGCCCGGACGCCGATGTTCATCCTCGTCGACGAGCTCTGGGCCCACGCGAAAGCTGATCTCTGGCAAGCGCTGCGCACCGGCGCCACCAAGGCGCCGGGTTCGCTGCTGATCGTCGCCACCACGGCCGGCCGCGGCAACGAGTCGCCGGACTATCCTATTTTCGAGTACGGCAAAAGGTGCAATCCGGCGAGATCGTCGACCCGCACTTCCTGCCGATCATCTTCGAGGCCGACCCTTCCGACACATGGGATGACGAGGCGACCTGGGCAAAGGTGCTGCCCGGCCTGCCGTACGGCTATCCCGATCTCCCGTCGATGCGCCAGCTTGCGCGTGAAGCCAAGGAACGGCCCGGCGATCGCGCCGCGTTTGAGCAGTTCTTCCTCGGTCGTCGGCAGGACAATTCGCTCAGCCCGTTCGTCCAGATGGCAGTCTTCGATGAAGGCCGCACCGAGATTGACATCGATGCGCTGGCCGGCCGCGAATGCTGGGTCGCGGGCGACATGGCCAGCACCACCGACCTTGCGGCCATCGTGGCATGCTTCAAGGACGGTGACGATTTAATCGTGAAGTGCTGGGCCTTCGTGCCGGCCGACAACCTGCAGGCCCGTGCCGATCGCGACGGCGTACAGTATCCCCGCTGGGCGAAGGAAGGCTGGCTCATCCCGACGCCGGGCAATGTGATCGATTATCGAGTGATCGAGCAGCATGTTCGCGACCTCTGCGACAAATACGATGTTCGCGAGATCGTCTTCGACCCCGCCTATTCGGCCGCTGTGCTGTCTCCGCTCGTCGAGGACGGAATGCCCGCCATCACCATGCAGCAGGGTTGGAAAACACAGTCGCCAGCGCTGAACGATCTGGAGCGGGCCATCACCGGCCGGCGTCTGAAATGGGACTCGCCGATCCTCCGATGGTGCATGGAAAACGTCGCCATTCACACCGACACTGCCGGCAATCGCCTCATGCATAAAGGCAAGTCGAAAGACCGAATCGATCTCGCCGTCGCGTTGTGGATGGCCATTTCGCGCGCATCGGCCGGCGACGCCGGCGTCTCCATCTATTCTTCAGACGCGCGGCCCGACGGGCTACTGTTCGTTTAAGGAGCCAGTTATGTCAGGCCCAATTGCCCGTCTCGACGCTTCGCTCATGAAGAAGGGCGAGGATGTTGTGCTGCGTCGCTCGATCAGCGGCGTATCAAAAGCCGTGACGGTTCGAGCGCACGTCAGAAATTTCCACCTGAGCGCGTCGGACATCGTGACCGGAATTTCGAAGGTGCCGTTCATCGTTATCCTGTCGCTAACACAGATCCGCGCCGCCGGCTGGCCGCAGGGTGCGCCGGCACCGGCAGCACCGCCGTTCAACGTCGATTCCGCCATCCCGGTAGTCGGAGACACATTGGTGATCAAGGGCGCGGTCCGAACCGTGAAGGCGGTCGACCCGCGGGCAGTCAACGGTATAGTGGTGCGAGTCCATATGATCGTCGAGGGCTGACGCCGTGGCGCGGATTTCGACCTTTGCAAAGGATCTGCGGCTGGCCACCGCCGGCATTTCACCTGAGGCCATCGCGCCGGCTCTCGCCGCGTTCGCGCGGAGTGAGCCACATGCCAGCCATCCGCCAATGAACAAACCGGTTGTCGCAGGTTGTGTAAGGCCCAAAGTTCTCCGGCAGATCGCGCCATGGCGCTCTCGACCGCAATATCCAGAAGATGCCGTTGAGGATCCGCCGGTCGTCCACCCTTGGCGCGCCACGCGGCTTTTCCGGAAGGAACGGCCTGATGGCAGTCCACAAATAGTCCGTGAGTTCGTATCTCGTGATTCGAGGCCCGCTTCGGGAGCTTGAATCATGTCTATCTTGGTGCTCGCAACACGAAACGGAAGGTCCGAAATGGGTCGGATAGCGAACATGCCGCTGACATGTTAAATGCGACGCGAATGACCCATAGCTGACCTACCCTTAATCTTGAATCTTTTTCAGCATCATCTCGGCGTCGCCTCGGACTCCCGCAGCTCGAATTTCAAATGGTGATCCGTTCACATTCTCGTTGATGAGCGAGACGAACTCCCCTAGGTCTTCCCAGAATTGATGCCATTGCGGCCACGTCGCCGCTCCTATCGGTTCACCGGCCATTATGGTATCAAGGTCTGCGTGAGCAGTCAGTTTGTTTCGCGCTTCTATGATGCGTTCCCGATGTTCTTCCAAACTGGCCTGGAGTTCGGTGAGCCGCTGATGCAGAGGCTCAAACCTGCTCAACAGATTTGTGAAAAACCCCACGGTGAGGTTTTTATTGCCGAACTTGTCGATCCAAGGATCAGTGACGCGGCAGGCTGACGAAATTGTAAATTCGTTATAAACCTGCGCCAAATCTTCGAAGAGCCTAGGAGCGACGGCCTCCATCGCTGCGTATTCCGCGTCAGTGCCCTCCCTGAACATCCGATGATAGTACTCGAACACGGACCGTATGTAGACGCAGTGCTCGGCAAAGAGTCTGATCTCATCACGCGAGACCCACAACCGCTTGAGACGACAGTCGTCGTGCTTGACGATATTCTTGCTTAAGTAACCGCCGAACATCTGGGCGGTCACTAGATCAGTAAATACGAGATCGATGCCAATCGTCCGACTCCGGAATCCACCAAAAGCAGCACCCGCTCTCTTTCGCCATGCGCGACGCTTCGCCCCATGCGACCTGGAAATTGTCTCCTAGCCCCTGTATTGAAAATGCGTAGCTGGCGACCATCCAGATCTCCGTATCGCGCGCGCTACGCGCACCGTGGAGCGTAGGTCGGCTACCCTTCAGCGATCTATCCTAGATTGCTCCAGGCCGTCTGACAATGTAGCACTGAACCTTCCAAACGGAAGCATGGATCCAACTGCGGGCGTCAGCCCGGATCGATAACCGATACGACGGTTAAACGTCTGCGTTTTCTTGAAATTCGATTTTCGCAACGATCTCGTTCATTGCGTAGTGGACAAACTGACTTCCCAGGTCAGTGAGTTCATAGGGCTCCACATCATCAAAGGCTGACTTTGCTGTTGTTGGAGCCTGACCAGGCGGACTTCGCTTGGCGGCCGGTTTTCGCAAGTAGTTGCCTGCGTAATCTGTGGCTCGATGCTGTCGAATGACACTTCCCATGGAGAGATCACGGATCAACATCTTGTACAGGTCAGCTTCGGCAGAATCTTCGCGCACGTGCGCCTTCTTGAGATTTCGCCAAATTTGGCTGCGCGTGACGCCAGGAGAGCGATATATTTCGCCGATGACCTCAAAATGGAAATCGGAGTAGAGGTTGATCCAATCGATGAATAGACGGACGACATCATCTGATGTCGTCTGGGCAGACGCCGCATTTGCGAGGATGTTGCGCAATCGCTGACGCTTGTATTCAGTGTCAACCGACGACCAGTTTCGAAAAGCCTTTTTTAGCAGAGCTTGATATTCTGGGGACTCGACCCGCTGCTTGACCTTCTCTTCGTGCATGTCGATGCGAGCTACGACTTCAGCAATGGTCTTGCCCTTCTCGCGGAGTTCATCCTCGATCATTTGAATCCACTGGCGTAGAAGATTGGTGACCTCCTCCTGCTCTTTCTCCGACCAATAGCCTGCACCGGCAGACAAGAGACCGCCCACGAACGGTACGGCTCCGCCTAAGGCGTTGATCATCGCCCGGGCGGCCTGCTTTCTGCCGTCAGACGACAGCGCATCTTTATCAATTTTCACATTATCCATGATCGCTCCTTGATTCGTGCAATACGATTAGGATGTGCATCCTCACGTTGAGAGCGAGCCTCTATCGCGCGATTTATGAGTACACGCCCTAGCTGACGCGCCCCGCACAAAACGCGTTCTTCCCGACCTGAAGAAAAATCAGCAGAAAGATTCCGATTGTTGGACCAAGTACGACCGCGCCAATACCGATTTGTGCACCGATTGCCGCGGAAAGCACTCCAACTATCGCCGCCTGGGATCCCTTCGAGTAACTTGCCAACTGCTTCCTGAGTTGCGAATAGCGCTTGTGTGACCCGCAGATAAATTCCACAAACTCTGATTTTGCCCGACTGTAGTACGATGGCTTTTGTCCGGTAACCTGGACATGGATATTAAATTTTGCGCGAACACTGGCTGCCGGTTTTCCAGACTTTTTTGATGCATGTTTTCGCGGGCCTGCTTTTTTGCTCTGCCTACCGCGGTCTTTTTGGCCTTTAGAAATTTACCCGAATAGGCCGTTTCCGATCGCTGACGGCCCACTGAAAATTCCATCCTGGATTTATTTGCGATCCTTTTGACACCCAGTGGCGTCAGGGACTGTTTCAGAACCCTTTCGAGCGAGTCAGACATCAAACACCCATGCGTGCAAAAGGCGTAAGTGAACCCACAAAGAGTGCATATTCAAGTACAATCTCGCGCCCGTTCGCTGGGCTCACCTCGCTCCCAAGCCACTGGCGGCAGCGTGTGGCACGCAGCCAGCGCCTTGGTCGGTGACACGGGGCTCTTAAATTGGAAAGGGGCGCTAGGCCCCTTCGCTTACCCGGCACTATTCGAGATCATCAGCCAGAGCCGCAGCTCAGACCGGTTTCGTCCCGACACATGACCACTCATTGTGCCCCTTGTCGGAAATTGACCCGCTTGGAGCCCTTGAAAGGCGTTTGCCCGGTGAGGCTGGTCAACTTATCAGATTCGGTCCGAAACTGATCTTGGCGGCTTGTACGAGGCTTGTGGCATCGATCCTCGTTCTCATCTTTCCGGTGCCGCTTAACAGGTGCTTTGATGCGGAAAGCAACCTACGAGTTTTCCGACGCGATCAGCGTGGCACACCGTCAATGTAAATGGACTTTGATATTTTACTCCAGCCCGGGTTCATTCGTACGCCCGCTTTCGGATTTGCTCTCAAAAAATTCGCCACGTCGTCTAGCGTTGTGAAATGAACAGTTTCGACGTTGTTGCCGAAGTGGAGGCAATGATAAGTTCCATCCGTGCTCAGTTCAACTTGTTGAGCAACTGCACCGCTGGCATCTATTTTCTCAATCCTTGAAACAGGCATTCTCTTATCCCTCTCGCCTCGAGCGGCGGACCGTCCGTGGAGATCGCCATCGATCGGTTCCTCTAGGTCTGACGCCGCACCGACGGCAGCCTGATGCCGTACCCCACGATGGTCCTATCGAGGCGTTGAACAGGAAACGGAGGTGGGCCTATTTCGATCGGAACGTCATGATAGCATCCGACCAGCCTTCGTAGAAGGCGATACCACCCATGAATCCACATGCGGATCCAGCGACAAGAATAAAAAGTAGTAGGGATATAAGCGGATGCGCTAGCACTGCCACGTTCGACGCGTTTTCGTCTGCTCCGGACTTGATCACCTTGGATATGGCGGTCTCTGACAGAACCCAAATGAGGAATACGGCGGCTCCGCCTGATACTAACCCCAACGCCGAACTATGTAGAGCAAACACGGACGGCGAATCGTGTCCCTTGTCTCTGATGGACGCCACAGTCGTTGCAAGCGCCGCACCATTTCCAAGCAGAGCCATCGTTGCAATTTTATAATGTGAATCAGACCAAGCCTGAATCAGCTTGAGCTCGAATTCTTTCGTCTTCAAATTGGTTTCAATAGAGTCGGTCAAGACGTTCTATGCTCCAAGGAAATTGATATTAACGAGCTGCTCACCTCTGGCCTGCTGGGGGCTTTCGCAGATGGTAGTCATGATTGCTCCTGGTGGCGGCTGATTCGCGAACAGGTTGCATTGTGGCACGACCAAAAAGCCGGCGGGAGTCGCGGGCGAGTTGCGCCCGCTATTCACAGGCCGCTCGACCAGGGCGCTCACTCAAACAGTTCTTCAAGACGTTTTTTCTCTTCGTCGCGCGGTGTGAGCTTGTATCTTCGCCTGAGTCTCTCTGAGATCAACCAGGCATCACGACCACGCTCTTTGGCAGATGTCTCGGCCTCGAACGGATTTCCCTCAAAAAACCGCGAATGATCGGACAGAATCTGAGCGATTGAAACTGTGTTGGCGAATGAGAGTGCTTCGTTCGTTAAAGACGAATCGACCTCTTTCCAATCAGCATCACTCGGCATTCCGATCAATTCAGGAACTGCATCAGCCAAAGGCGAGCCGGTTTGCTCGTAATGAGCTCTTCCTGAAAAAACTAATCTCCAGCAAGATATCGCGTAGTTTTCAAGCGCGATCGCCGCACGGAGAGCGATGTAGGTCGCTCGTTCTTTTTTGGCCCTATGCTCTCGATACCAAGCAACGATCGCTGCTCCTGCACCGGCGCCGAGCACTGTTTTGACGAAACCCGGCCAATCCAATGATTTAATTACGGCCACTGAATCCCAAGACATCAAATCCATTGCCGCGTTACTTTCCCTTGGCCTTCAGCGCTTGCGTTAGGAGTCGCCGTATGGCCTCCGGCCGGCCGGGGAGATCGTCCTGCTTGCGGCGCCAGTCGTCCAGCAGCTTTGACATGTCAGGCTGCAGACGAACCATCACCGGCTCACCGGTCGCCGGCGCGCGACGCTGGCTTGATTTCGTGATATCGCGAGTTGACTGTTTCATGATTTCCCGATATCACGAAATCAGGCTGAGCGAAAGTATTGGGAGCCGCCCCGTGGAAATCACCCGGTCCAACGAATTTTACGAGCCTTGGAACATCGGCCGAATGACGGCGCGATACATGCCGGCGGATCCGCAGGCCTGGCTCGACGCTGCAACGGCTGCAGATCTGCACGTTTCTCTGCATGGCGATGCCCTGCACTTCGCGGAAGGCGACATCTCCGAGGACGCGATAGTGTTCTTCAAAACTTGGCTTGGCGAAACGCCGGGTGCCAAGGATGCATTGAAGGCGCTACTGATCGCCAAAGGGATGACCCAGCGTACATTCCCCATCTGACGTAAACCGTCACGTCAACCCTCACGGTCCGCCAGAACACCGGTCAGCACACCCGCGAGCATAGCCAAGGCCTTGCCAGATTGGTCTTTTCCGCCCCGGCAAACACGGGCTCCGACAGGGCTTGAAGCGAGCCATGTCCCTGAAACTGTTGGACCCGACCGCATCATCCGATCGCGTTTCGATGAGGCTCGACCGTATCCATCGCTGTCCCGCTCGACGACCAGGCGATCCAAGATGCCGCTGTGCTACAGCGGATCCGGTGATTTTCTGCTGTCTCGGTTGGTGTCCCGGTTCAGGTCCCACCCCCGCATGATAGGGCGGATGGTAGGGCTCACCATCAAATTCACCGAAAATATCAAATTATATCAGACACATGCCGGAATTTTATGGCGGAAGGGGTGTCCCCCTTGTGGGGCCAACTTAAGCCTGTGACACAGTCTTTTTCGAAATTCGCCGAGCTGCACCCACGCTCTGTACCCACGGATCGCCTCAAATGGACCTACCCGCCCTGCCCGTCCTGACCGGCTGTCGGGCTTGCAGTCTCCACGGCGTGCAGCCGTTGGCGCAGGTGGCCGCTCGACACAACGTCGTGTGCAACGGTCGAGCCGGTGCCAGCCCCCGCCCATCAGGGGGTCAACCGCCGCGCTAGCGGCGTTGGCGGCGGCCAAGATAACGTTCAAGACAGGGAAGCTGGCTATGATGATCACAACGTTTTCGAATAAAAATCAAAAATATCCGCCGCCTTCAGAGCCGGCCTGATATCGACCTTTAGACTCGCATCAAGCCGTCGGGGAGGCTCAACCCAGTCAACTATCTGCTGTTGAACAATTTCGCGGTCGCTCTCTGATATTCCGAACCCGGTTCCGAGAAACGCCTTTGGCTTAAGAGACCCATCAGCAGCCAACAGCTTCATATTCTGATCGTGAAATGCAAAGCCGAGAAAAACCACCGCTTCGGAATCGACCACCATACTCCTAACTCTATCGCTCTCCACGGACTCCGTGTAGGTCTTGATTGATGCCAGCCCGATGCCTGCGTAGTCTGCACGGTCAGCCCCGAATGGGGTAACCAAATTTCCAACCGTCGCCGAACCCAGCGTCCCCGGCGAACCGTAAACGTGTTCGATTTTCGCTTTACTAACGATTTCTTCGGCCTCCTCCGGCCTGATATCGTACATTCGCGTTAGGGCATTGGTGAAGAAATGCTCTATGCATCTATCATAGTTGAAGACGACGAATGAACACCGATTAAAAATCTCAGCTCTTTGGGAATGCGGAAGCTGACGCCCAAGAAGTCGCATCAACTTTACAAGCCAAGTCGTGGACGCGCCCGCAAAGTTGACGGTCTCTCTCGCATTTGAATTTGCTTTAAAATAGAGCTTTGAAGACGCCTCCGCCTCAAGAATACATTTTGCAATTGCGGCTTTACCGTATTGGACGACTGTTGCGTTGTCCTTATGAACATCAAGAAAGTCATCAATGGAGTGAGCAAGAACTATTCCATCCCGAATAAGCCACGCCGCTTTTTGATAGGTTAGATTGTTCCCACGATTCGATCTCGAAAGATTCTCAAAAAGAGGTCTATCACCGGCAATTATCTTTTGACCCCAATCATCAAACTTAACGTTCAGCTTGTCACTTATACTGAGGGCGAGTTCACTTCCGACAGGAAGATCAAACTCTTTACTCGCTCCTGCGCCCACTACGAATACGGTATTCCGCTTTAGCAAATCCAGCCCCTCGCAATACGATTATGCTCACATCGAAACCAGCTAATCTGCCATACGCTCGGCCACCCCAACGCTAGACATCGACACTAAATGTACCGCAACTTCGGACGCTAAGCAGCGAGAAGAGGATAATCACAAGTTCGTCTCGCACTATTACAGGCGATCCGCCACAAAACCCTCTACGTATGAAATCATCTCGGAAACGTCCGTCTCCGTGAATTGATCCGCGTGTCCATGCGCCGCTTTATTTCTCAGGTCTGCCAGCGCTGTAATGCGCTTTTGCACAAGCGAGTTATAGTATCCGCTTTTGGTTAAGTCGGCATTCATACGGTCAAGCTTGCCGATTGACAAACCTTGGTCGTTACAGAGCTGCCGAAGCGTCGTCTCTAACACAACACCGGCAATAACAGCCGCTGCCACCTTGTATCCGCTCGAGAGTAGCTCGCGAGCCTGATCAAGCTCGTTGTCAAAGACTTCTGCCTGCACCAGACTTTTGAGACTCGAAAGATAGCCGCCTTTAAAGTCCTCTTTCGCAGCGTTGAAGATTGCCCCCAGCTGTTGAAGAGCCTCATGATTCGTTCTGTAGGCAGAAGGCTCTTCTGTCTTTATGAATTGCTTATAATGCTCTGACTTTTCGCCGCATGCAGTTACTAGCAGATTTCTTGCTTTTACGGTCCAGTTCAGGAATACATCGACCTCGATTGAGTATCCGCCAGGACGAAATCCATTGTTAAACGGCTTCTTTGAGGCTTCGACCGCGACAAATTGATCTGACAGCTCTGCAAATCGTCGATTCAGAGTCTGGTTCTTCATCTTACTATCCACGTGGAAGAAAGGAGCCGATTAAAAAGAGAGAAATAACCGATCCTATCAAGAAATAGAAGCTAGCTGATACTAATGACGCCTTTTCCCGGGTCATCTTACTGCTAATGTAAGCCGTAATCCCGCTATTGCTAACGTGAAGATCTGCCATAACGGCTCGCTCGAACTCTTCCCCGTATTCTACACTCGCGATAAGCATTTTGTAGTAATATTTCGTATCTAAGAGCCAAAGCGCCAGCAATAACATGAGCGCAACAACCATCAAGACACTTGACAACCCCACCGGCGAAACCGGGTCATAGGGGATATGTATTTTTATGTTGTCCTTCGCTGAAACGGCTGCCGCAGCCATTAAGGTCGCGATGGCAGTCAAACCAAGCCAGCGCGTTCGAATACACATATCGTTAAAGTGCATTTGAATGGATACAATTTGCTTCCAGTATTCCACGCGCCCACGTAGCCGCTCACTCGCCAACTTATCGTCCGACGCCACCATCGCTACCCCAGGAGATTTGCTGCACGAAGACGGTAGTGCTGAATCAGTAGTGCACGTATTGCAATGCGAGTAAATGGATTGAATTCAGCGCGAATAAGCCCCGAGCTCGATTTGCTCCGGCAGCTCTTCCCGCCATTCAAAGAAGCGCTGCACGCTCATAGGCGCTTGCCAATCAGGTTCACCGGGGCAGCCGTTGGTTGTGTACCGGATCGACAAAGAGTTGTCGGCGGGGTCGCGAAGTACAATGTCGCGAGCAATATAATCGTCGTCGAGGGGATAGGTTCGGACAGCAATAGTGATCAGGTCGGCCATCGGGGAAGCTCCTTGGTTGATGACCTGATCGATTATGCACATAAAGTTTGTGAGGCGTGAAAGGTGACAAACTATTTTTAATGTTAGCTCTGTCATCTTACAAGAATCAACCGTCGCGCCCCATAATCCCCCTGCCGACCCCGTAGAAGAAATGGGCGCGAGATAGGCAATCACACCTAGACCGAATGACAGCGCGATCGCTTTCTTGCAGAGGCCCACGGCGAAGAAGTGGTGGGCCTTTAGCCACCCTTAGCGGGGGCGCAGGCAACACAGGAAGAACCTGAGCTAGAGGATGCCAAGCTTAACCAGCTTGCTGTCATGTGGGGTACAGGCATGGAGCCGGTGGTCACCCCTGAGCAGCAAAGGGCGAGTAACGATTAAATTTCTTGCTTTGTCCATTGAGACCAGCCGCCCCAAGTGAGACGCTTTTCTGCGACTTCCTTAGGCCTGCTCAGCAGTGGTATCAGGATTGATATTCCAGCGTGTGTGAATTTATCTCGCGGCTTTGTGGCGCTGTCAGCCGCAAGGTTATTGCAGAGGTCCTTCACCCTGCCCTCGTTGAAGTTCACTCCTATCTCGTGAGCGAACTCGTTTCTCACTTTGCGCATGATGTTGATTCGCCCGGCCTCGTCGTCACTTATGAGCCCCAAAGCATGACAGGCGGCAACCCTACTGTTGAAAGTGCCCAATGGGGCGTTGAATCCCACGAGGAGTAGCTTTGTGGCTTCATTGTCGATGAAAAAAGCGCAAAGCACCTCGCCTAGGATCTTGTCCAAAAAAGAGGTCAGCACCAAAGCGATGCCGCGGTCGGTCTCTGTATTCAGTTCAATGAGAGCGCCGTAGAACGCTTTGTAGTGTGGGTCGGTCTCCCAGATTACGTCCCGAAACTCGGCGTACTCCTCTATCGGACTTTTCGTCACAGTACCCTACTATTCTGATAAGTTGTCCTAATAGCCTAAGGTATTAAGACGCCGGAGGCGTTTCGGGACCTATCGCAACTGGATCTTCCGGCTGTTTAATCACCGAGTGGTAGGCAGCAATCATGAAGGTTAGCGCCCCACTGACGATCCCGAAACGAAAAAGCCCGCCGTCTTTCTCATACATTTTAATGAGCGCCGCCTCTTCGTATTCCTTGATCCAACAAAGTCCTCTCAGAAGTGTGGTTCGATCCTTCCGGCCTTTGATAACATCAATGAGTGACATTTCCATTTGCGTAATATCATGGGCAAAGCCGTTTCTCAGGACTCTCACAGAGTCGATTAGGTTACGCTCGGCATCGCCGCAGCCGCTCGCCTGAAGCAACTTCAAAATTGAGGTGCGTCCTCGCATCGGAAGGGCATCAACAAACTCATCCATGTCATCAGCGTCCAGATACTCGTTTGCGAGCGCCGCCTTTACGACCGCTTTCGAGGCGGCTTCAAGCAGCGCATCCATTTTGATGATAAATTCCCAATCCGTCCCAGCCTTGAATATTTCGAATATCTGTTTCGACGATACCCCGATAAGCGAGGCCAGGTGCTTCGATTCCTCCATGAGCCATTTGAAATCTGGCCCGTCTCCTTTTGGTTTAGGGCGCTCGGGCACGTTCTTGTCGTGGACAATTATCTTTCCAGGAATCTGCCTTACTCCTGTTCACGCTAGACGGGTATCGCCAAGCTTACACCACTAAAAAGCGCTTGTCGGCTTTCTCCGGGGCTTTTCGCTCACGAACGCAACAACCTATATATATCCATAGAGAATCCGAGAGGCCTTAAATTGGACAAATAAACTACGTATGTCCTTTTGAAGGTCATAGGAGGTTGCAATGTCTGGATTTCTTACCGCTGAGCAGATGCGTGCCGCCCGCGCCATGTTGCGTTGGGAACAGGACGAGTTGGCCGAAAAGGCTCGTGTCTCGGTGAAGACCATCAAACGCATGGAATCAACTACTGGCAGGATGGAGTCTCGGTCCGATTATGCGGTGAAGAAGGCCTTGGAGATGGCCGGCATCGAGTTCCTGGACGGTGACGACCGAAAGCGCCGTGGCGAGGGTGTTCGCTTCCAAGCTGATAGAACCGAAAAGCTGCGAGAGACCATTGTGGCCAACATCACGACCCATTTTCCCGGGACACTCAAATATGCTGTGGACGAAGATCCTGAGCTATTTGATCGACCAACAGATGAGGTTGTCGAAGTTGTCATGACCAAGCTTGGAGAAGAGTTGCGCTCAGAACTTCGCTCAACGCTGAACAAGCGCGAGCCTACTACACTTTAGAGGCCCATCGCCTGCTTTGCTATCCACGCCCGCGGCGGGCTCCTTCGTACCCCGGCAAGGGTCGCGTTCGCGGATAGACACGGCCTCTCTAATTTTGCTTGAACGTTTTGAAAGGTCGGGGCGCTAAGCTCCTTCCCGCGCTTTCTGGTACATCCAAGCTTCAGCGAGAAGATGACCAGCCTCAACGGCTCCTGAGAATTCCGGGTACTCATCCTGCAGTCTCTTCCATGAAAGATGGTTGAGAGCGCGAGATGGGGGAATGGCAAGAGCAATGCGGACCTCAACATCGGCCCCACCAACCTGATACACAGAGGTCATCAGGGCTTCCCAGTTATCCGGGAGGTCATCCAGCGTGATAAGCGGACGCCCTAACCCGTGGTGATTTGAGCCGGCCGGCTTGTAGCCACGTTAAATCAATACGGCGGCCGCCGCAGAAGGTCGGGCAACCGCGAGATAGCCTTTGCAATCCGCCGGGCCTCCTCCCGCCTCATATGGCTGTCGGCGTACTGGAAGTTCCTTGCGTGCAGATCCTCCCGGTGGCTCACAGAGCAAATGAAGAACCCGGTGGCGTCGTAGAGCCGAAAGCACTGGTCGTCGCCCTCCTGCATGGTCCAGGGTGGCGGAAAGCGCCGGAGGTTGTCCATCACATCCGTCGCGATGCCGGTGTGCCGTTGATGACCTTACCGCAGGCGTAACGGCGCCGCTCGTCGCCAGCCAGACGGTCACGCTCAGCGACCAGAACATCCACTTTATCTTGCATCCGGGAGAGCAAAAGCAAGGAGGCTGCGGTGTCCACCCCCGCCCTCCGCAAGCTCAGTATGTCCTTGTTTTGGCGGCTGATTTGCCGCCGCATGTGTTCGATTTCGTTGCGAATTGCGTCGATGCCCATGGCCGTCACCCTGATTTCGGGCCATAGAACGAAAAGGGAACATCGGAGTCAAGAGCGTGGATATTGGGTACAGTGAACAAAATAGCAACTTTGGCTTGAAAGGAACTCACAACCATGGATAGCTGGGGTCTTTCCCAGTTGTGCCGATTCGAGCACCCCAGTTTGAGGTCGCGTAAAATGGCCAAAAGTTCTGCACCAAAGACCACCGGTACTTCTAAAATTCGTTTTATCCTGGTCGAGGCCGAAATTGCTGATGATCAGATCCAGTCCGTCACGCAGGCAATTACCAATGCCTTGCGCGGTCCTGCGGCAACGCAGACGATTAAGCGCATTGCGGCTCCCTCCAATGGCGCTGAAGAACACCAGGAAATCGAGGGGGAGGCTGAAGAGGTATTAGAAGACGAGGCTGTTGAGGCCCCTGTCCGCGCGCGCTCAACTACCCCGCGAAAGACGACTGTGGTGACGCCCGAACTGTTGGATATCGACTTCGACAGCTATGAAGTGCCCCTGGTATCGTTCGCATCCAACTACAAAACCGATGGCCAGGTTGCTCGTTACCTGTTGGTCTGCGCTTGGTTTCAGGAGCATGGCGGTGTTGCAAAGGTCACCCCGTCTCATGTTTACTCAGCATTTAAGTGGCTCAAATGGACGTCGAGCGCGAAAGATTTTGCCCAACCTTTGCGGCAGTTGAAGTCGGATGAATTGCTCGGTTCGTCCGAAAAAGGCACCTACACTATCAACCACGTTGGTCTCAAACGCGTTGCTGAGTTGAAAAACAGCAATGCTGCTTGAGGAATTAATCTCGCAGATCGTCGATTTCGATGCATTATCGCCACGCGAGAAGATGCGTCTTTTCGCATGGTGGCTTCACGTCCACGGTGGCAAAGAGCTATTCGAGCCAAGCGATATAAAGCGGTGCTACGACAGCCTTCATTTGTCGCAGATCAATATCGCCATGAACCTGACCCGCATGGCAGACCGGAAGCCGCCCGACCTTCTCAATGAGAGGGGATGTTCAAGCTCGCCCGTTCCGTTCGTTCAGAATTGGATAAGCTGTATGGCATTCACCACAGCGTCATTGCTGTGAGCAAGATTCTGTCAGACCTTCCCGGGAAGGTGCCCAATGTCATCCAACGCGCCTTCCTGCAAGAAGCCTTGAAGTGCTACCGGCACGAAGCCTACCGGGCTTGCATCGTTATGGCCTGGAATCTCGCCTACGCGCATATCCTCGATTACATCCTTGCGGATGCGCAGCGACTAGCCGACTTCAACGCCGCAATCACGAGGAAATATCCGAAGAAGACCAACATCGTCATTGCGAAGTATGATGACTTCACGGAGGAGTTGACTGAGCGTGAGACCGTTGAAATCGCAAACGTAGCTGATACGTTCAACTCCGTCGTCTACCGCATTTTAAAGAAGGAGCTGGACCGGCGAAATATCGCAGCCCATCCGTCCGATGTCATTATCAGCCAGCATCAAGCAGACGATATGGTGTCTGAGCTGGTGAACAACGTGGTCCTGGCACTCATTTAGTCGAACCTCATGTGCGGCGGCCAAGGGTCTACAATTTCCTTCCTGCGGACCTGCACCGGCGGCGGAGCCTGCTCACGTACCTGTCGACACTCTTCGAAGAACATCTCTAACTGCTCGAACAGCTCCAGCTGGTTGAACTCCTTCATTCCCGAAGCCCCAAACGGTCAAGAGCCTGCTGCCGGGTCTTGCGGTTGAATTCCTCAGCTCGCCTGCGAGCAGTTTTTTCAAGCTGAGCTTTCCAAGCCGCCAGTTCCTCCGGTGACTTACCCGTTACGCCTTCCACCTTCCAACGGTCCTCGTTCAGCCAGGTCGAGAGCATGGGGGGCGTAAACAGTGTCTGGCTTGTCGATACCGGCACGTGATTTCACCGCGGCGAGGATTTCAGCTTGGGTCGCCCCTCGCTTGAGAGCGGCGGCGTATGCCTTCACCGATTTGACGCGTACATGCTGAGCGGTGCCCCTGCTCCACTTCGCCTTCCAGATTTGTTCAAACCCGTCCGGCTCCCCCTTGGGGGTTGGGGGGACTGGTTTATCTGTCTTAGTCTGGTCAGTATTAGTAGCGTCGGAAGTTCCGGCGACGGATTCACCGTTGACGGGTTTTCCGGCGACGGCGTGTAACCATATTTCGGTATGACTGAAGATGCCGTCTTTGCGAACTTGACGCTTGCTGAGCCATCCTTGGCGCGCAAGCTCTGTTATCGCAGATCGGAACGCGTCTCTGCCGTCCCAGCTCTCACGAACCAATACTTCTTCGATATACACCCAGTCGTCTGGCTTGGATTAAAGCAGGCAGTAGACGCCTTTTGCTTTAAGACTGACTTTGTCGTCCCGAAGCAAACCATTTGGGATTTGCGTGAAGTCACTCTCAGGTTTACGCAGCTTGTTCATGCGGTGCGCCACCCCGCCCGACCGACAAGGCGAAATTCATTGCAATGGGAGCCAAAGGGATGACCGCCGCGTCGGTCGTTCAGCGTAAATATGCACGCCCCCATTCCGTCCACGCGGTCTCTTCGATAATCGCCGCAAGAGCATTCATCGTCGGGATGATGGTCGGGCGACGTCGGTTTTTATCTCGGGAGAACAGCTACGCAAATATATCTTGAGCGTGTGCTGCATGGGCAAAATTCCTTGTTCGCATCCATGCACCTTCTTTCTGTTGTTATCCGATGCACCAAAACAATCGGAGGGCGACGAGGGTACATTCTCACCGCCCACTGGATATTTTGCGAGCGATAATCGTATACTTCAACATTATTCGACATCATCAACGAAATGGCAGCGCATGTTCGGCTTCGACCAAATATCTCGTGACTATTTTAGAATCAGTCAGCTTCTGGCTTGGTACTTGCCCTTTCTTCTCTGGTTTACATGGCTCTTTCTTTACTTCTCGATTTCGAGCTTGAGGAAAAACCACTCAAAGGAAATCTACGTAATCTGGTACATAGCCTCTCTTCTTTTTGTCATTTTTCTCGGACTGGAAGTTATCGCTAGAATCAACAACACGGATATTCCGGCGATCTGTCAATCGTACGCAAAATATTGCGAGTCCGGGGTCGATTTCTTCACCAATCTTCCGGGTGAAGTTACGATCGTGACCGCCGGGGTAGCCATAACAGTATTGCCTCAAGTCATAACTTACATACTGGCTGGCTTGTCAGGCTCTGCGACCGCGCCGGTATGGATCGGAGAAATCGAAGCAGTTGCGTTTTGGAGCATTGCTAAATTCATCGCCGGCCTTGGTGGAATTGTCCTGTCGCAGCCCGTTGCGTCACTTCTGGTGGGAGCGGAGTGGAGCGGCTATCAGTACTTTGGAGGATTCGCGTGTTTAGCCGCAGCATTTACGATGGCTGCAATCCGAGTCTGGATGACCGAGGTTCTTCCGACAGTTGTAAAATCAAGCAAGTTACTCCCCCTCTTTAGAAAAGTGCATCGCAAGTTTACGAAATATGGCACTGAAACGACGCCGGCACCGGAATATGACGCTGAGGCGCAGGCCGGGGTTGAAGGTGGAGTTCAAGCCGCTCCCGCGCCTCAAGGCTCGTTAGACTCCATGTCAAAATAACGGGCTGCGAGATCTTCTAACTTGCGCTCATGTAAGCCGCAACGCCCTCGCAACTCAGTTGCTGTATACGACGTACTGAATCACGATGAAGTCTCACTCACACAGCGAGACACATCATGTTTTCACAAATCAGCTTCACGCTGGTCACGAACCCGCGCGCGCAGTTCACCCACTTCATCGACAATTCCGGCATGGTCGCCGTGTTGGACAACGATGATAAGCGAACCGAAGCCCGCGTCGGCGTCTTTCGGCGGACAAGCAAGTTACGTTCTGCCTTGGGCTGTCAACATGAACATCGCCTCCGGGAAAAATATTTCCGGCGGCTTTCATTATGCGAACTGCCGGATAGACTAGGTGTGCCGCATCACGCCGCCACAGGAGCGCTTTATGAAGCCGACCCTTTCAATCATCGCAACTATTGCCTTACTCGCCTCATCTTCGGCCTTCGCTGCCACCAAAGAGCGCCGCGTCGATAACGGCGGCTGCACCATGAAGATTTGCGTCGATAACGGTGTAGCGATGGGTCATCCTCTCGCCAATGCCAAGCGCTGGTGCGCCGAGAAGATGCCTACCCTGTACGGCCCAATGTGTAAGACCCGCTGACCGGCCCATGGGACGCTACCGCAAGCTGGGTGAACTGCACCCAAGCGAAATTATCTTCGCCATCTTCAGCGACATCATGAAAGCGCCGACCATCACCATCTGGCAGAATGGGGAGGTCGAACTGCATTAGCACTTCACGCAATACACCGTCAGGGTTCACGTCGAGCAGGAGAACGAAGAGGAATTCATCGAAATCTCCGATGCACAATACGCGGCCATGCAGCGCATCATCGACTACGGCATGTACCTCAACCCGGTGCTTGAGGTTTATTTCACCACCTGCTCCACTTTATGGGGCCGCAAGCCGAAGAACTTCGACCGGATGACATTTGAGGAAGCCATGGAGGCCCGCTTTGATTAGCCGTGAAATCCCGGTGTGGCAGCGGCGGATTGTGCGCAGGTTCTCCCGGCCCTGCCGTTACAGCGAGGCCGGGATGGAGCTGCGTTTGAAAGAGCTGCAAATCATGCTCTTCACGCTTTTGATGGGTGGCGCCGCCGTCATTGCGGACGCCATTATCAACACCTGAAGGCTTCGAGCGTCAGTCCGCTCGCCTTCATCTCTTGTTTTAGCCAGGTAGGCTCTGCCCCACGGCCTGCCCACGTTTTGGACGGGTCGGCCTTGCTGCGGAACTTCACCGCCGCCGGTGGCTTCTTCGACTCCCCGGCTTGAACCCCAATCCCCGTATCTCCGCTTCCAACTCCGCGCGGCGCCGTTCCTTTGCCGCGTTGAACTCGGCGGTGATGAGCGGGTAAGTCTCCGCCATTTCGGTGAGCTTCAGCGCTTTGAAATTTGATACGACTTTTGACATGCCGCCACCTCCTTGGAGGCAGCCTATAAATTTGCGGGGCTGCTTCAATGGAGGTTGCAGGGCATGAAGGGGCACTCAGGTCAAACGATAACCTTGGCCAGTCCGCCGGTCAGCAATAAGGCCATGGTGGTGGTGGCCAAATCTTCGCTCCACACACATCGATGACCGCTGTTCCAGCCAGTCCACCATAGGGTGCCGAAGCCCGGCAGGTGTTCGCAGATGTCTTGCCAATCACCATCTGGAATCTCGATTACGCAGTATCGGCCACTAACAACTATTGCCAAAGAGACCACCCCTGTGAGAGCGTAAGAGCTCGGGCGCCCCCTTGGTTCGCAAAGCTAGAGGGTGCCCGTTTTATTGCAGAGATTGCATTTTTCTTTTGAAGTATACAATTAGTTGAGTGATGCTTCTCCTGCGAGCCAAGGAGAAAACATCATGAATTCATTAATACCCGACGGCCATTCCGAGCTTTTCGTTCGGGGCTTTGCCAGCGACCACGAAGACGCAATCACCCTCATCGGTTACGACGAGCGCAAGGCCGACTACATCGAGACGCCCTACTCTGGCGGCAACCCCGATAACATCCGCTATTACACCCGCAAGATTGAGTGCTGCGCGTTTTACGCGACCGGGTTCACCTTCAAGCATCCGCACGGCGCCATCATCACCGCTGAATTTGCCGAGCCGGTCCGTGCCCTTGAACGCACGCTTGAAGAGGACGGCGAGGAAATCGACAGCTTCAGTTTCGATGAGCGGCTTGTGCGCGCCATCGTTGCCAAGCTCGGCAACATCAGCGGCTTGGCCGCAGTGAACTTAATCTAAGAGAAAGAGAGGGATTTGGAGCAGTTTGCTTTCGACTTTATGCTTCCGCCGCCGCCTCCAGCTATGCCTATCGCAGCGGCGCTCATTGCGGCGGGATATGCCACCGGTGATTACGACCTTCAGATTAACCGACACATCTCGAACTACGATGACGTGCCTGCCCCGTCGCGGCTGTACCAATTCCCTATTGAGTATTTCTCACCTAACCTGGACGGCATTGAAGGCCTATATCTCAGCCATCCCGGACTCGCCGATTTCCCGTTCGTCAAACGTGTCTCGGAGGCCATCGGTTTACCGATAGACGCGCGCGCCGAAGACGAGTTTGGGCGACCGTTCTGTGACCTGGCTGAATGGTGGCACGCCGTTGATTTGATGGACGATAAGAACTGGCGTCACCTTATGGATACACAGCACCTGACAACCCGCGATGACCTGTTGAATGCGTTGTCTTTCCACCTTGAGACCGGCGACATCAAAACATCCACCGCGCGCACAATCCTAGGGATGCTTGGACAGCTGGAGCCCATAGACCGTTCCGTAACCGCCATTCTCGGCGACGGAATTAGTCCGTGGCTCATCAACATCGGTGGCAATGGGAAGCCCGTGAAGTGCCCAAAGGATTGGGCTCTAAACGTCAAGCGTTTCGACAATGCAGCTTGGATGCTAATTCACGGCATTGAGGACGGATGGCTTCATATGCCGAAAAGCAAGCACCTGAGTTTAACGGCAAAGGCAGTCAGTGCCCGTGCCGAAATGCAAATCGGTCAGTACTAGCCATGCCCCCAGTGGAAGAAGGCTGCGACTGCCATTGCGACGCGGACGACAAACCACCGGCTTTCAGATGACCGGACGGGCTTCGATTCTAGGATAATTTCACGTTCTTCAGTGATGGTCAGACGCCGGGTAACTTTCATTGGGCAAGCCTCTTCCTTGCGCGAAACGACATCGCGCGAATGGTTGACAGATTGCCTGGAGGTGAGGGAAAACCCTCAACGTTGCGGAGGAGAGCTTCGGCTCACCACCAGGTTCAGACGGTGCTTGTCGAGAGCACCGTCTGAACAATACCTAGACTCCCCACCGATCGACACGGCGATTCCCCGTTATACCCGGAAAAAACGCGACCGCTTTTGCGATGTCGATTGTTGCATTTTTGCCGAAATGAAAAATACGGTTTCTGGTCAGAAGCTTAGGCTGTGTGTAAGTTTTCAAACAGCGCGGTTGACTTGGGATAACTTTTTTAGCCGATTTCCGTGGACAGTTTTCTGCGTGCGCAGGTTGCCTTTTTCGCGACGAGAGCACGACCGCTTGACGGCGGTTCGCCAAATCAGATTCCATGGCTGCGACCCAGGAGCATCCCATGGACGAACACCTCATTCACCGGACCTTCACCCCCGCCGAGGACGGCAAGGTTCACGTAGAGGAAGTGTGGAACATGACCAGCAGGCAGGATCGAGAATTCCCACCGCCGAACCCCATGGTCTGCAACATGACCATCTCCAGTGAGCTCCACGAGCAGTTGAAGGAACGCGTTGCCGAATTCCTCAGGATCGGGAGGATGAAGCCCGAGGCGGCAGCAAGGACGACGTGGTTCTGAGCCCGTCCTGCGCACCTTCAAACAAGCACCCGCCCACCCGATGGGTGGCCGCTCCGGTTCGGTGCTTGCTGTGAAGACACGGGGCTCCAGGAAGGCCGGTGATTGGAGCCGGAGCCGCCACCTGCCCCACCTTGCAATCAGGCGCCGTGCGCCTATCTGGGAATCTCTGACGGTAGAGCCTTCCAGGGCTCCCGGCGCGAAAGGCCCTGCTGACCCCCTCAGCAGGGCCTTTTGCTTATCCACAGGCCTTCGTAGGGCTGGGATGGCCCAAAGATAAAGGCGCCCAGAGAAGCGCCTTTGGCTTGAAGGGTGACGCAGGGGTGCATCCCCGCGAGGTTTAGACCCGTTGCCTCTTGCGGGCACTCGGGAGCCGGAGGGCACCGGCTGAAACGGAAGTGGAACGAGCCGGTGTGCCCCGGCATGCATTTTGCTGCATTTTCTCGCCCTGTAACGGAACGCTGAACGACCGATTATTCAGCGTTTTCAATCGCATAGGCGGTACAAAATTTGGTCGGTCCAGAAACGCTCCACCATGGCAAAGTCAGATCATGCCGATGAAAGCCACCTAGTCGAGTTAAGAGTGAAATTTTTGAGTTAAATGCTTTTGCTTTTCGGGGGCGGCGCATGCCCCCGATAGGCCCCCTCCCCTTAGAAGGGACCCGCCACTAAAATTTGATCGCGATGTTAACGAGACGGCCACCGGAGCGGCAGTATCGCGGCGAGTACGATGGCCGTCGTGGCCATTCTTGTTTCAGAGTTGAATGGGTTGGGACCGCGCCCGGCGGGTGCCGATCGACCGGAAGTGAGCACACATCGCGGCGGCGGTGTCGAACGCGGCCCCCATCTAAACGCGTCGGTTTTAGTCGTAGATCGCGGTAAGTTCCTGAGGCCTTAGGAAGCCCGCCTGTGCGCCCTTACTGGCTTGATCCCTGATCCCTGCCCACCCCGCCATCGCACTGGTGGCCCGCGCCCGGCGGTCCGATACGCTGGCCGGTTTGCGCCCGTCATGTCTGGCACAATTCATCCAGGGTGATGCTGACCGGCTCGAGGCTGACAGGCTGGTAGCGCGGCGACGCGTGCGCCGGTTGGCCTGTCATTCCCATCATCACGGAACAGTCACACACCGGGACTCATCTTCTCGATTTCCCTGGTCGATCAGACATAAACTCTCATTTTCGGAGTGACCCTATGCTGTGCGCCCTAGTAAGAACTAGGGGCGCACGCAGCGCAATTTGGGCATTTCAGAATTTACAGTTCACGCGCGCTTCACGTGGTTCACGCAAAACGAAGTTAGGCCCGTGGTTAGGGCCTAAATTGCCGTTTTGGTGTTCACGCCAACCTTCACGCACGCTTCACGCAAGAGGCCTAGAAGCTCTTCACGCAAACCTTCACGCAAGCTTCACATAAGGGCACTTTGCGTGAAGGATTTCAGGCCTCAAGAGTCACCCCAATGACCCGGCGGATGACCCGCTCGGCTCCCCCGCTGTCCCGGTCCACCAGTTCGACGGTGATCTGCCCCGCCGCCTGTAGCCGCTCGACCGCCCGCTCGACGCGCATACGCCGGGCATGCCCGTCCTTCTTGGTCGTTCCCTTGGTCCTACCGGTCTTGTCCCCACGAACCTTGGAACGGTCGCGAAGCCGATCAGCCGATAGGCCGATCAGTTCGGTCAGCCGGGCCACGGTGGTGCCGTATCCTGCGCCCTTGCCGTCGAGGAACCGCAAAACCAGATCGTCCAGCGTCTTCACGGTGCCGTCTGCCAGCGCGGCAGCGATGATATCCGCTGCGTTATCGTCGTCGGCCTCAACCGCACCGAACCGATTAAACGACACGAAGGCCGACGTGTAATCCAGCCCCTTCGGCGTCTCGCCAAGGATGCGGGTCACCAGCTTGAAGGTCGATCCGCTCGCAGTCGCGATGCCATCCCGCTGTTTCTTGTTCACAAGGGTGTGGGTCGCGTCGTCGCCGGTGCCGTCCTTCTCGACCATGTAAGCGAAGTCCCACGCCCCCTCCTGAGTGACCGACCCCGAATAGGTATCGCCGTTCTTCGTGGTGTGCACAAGAATCCAGATCGTGCAGCCCATCAACTCCGCAAGCTTACGCAGTTCGGCATACAGCGGCTCGACAGCCTCATCTGCTGAACGGGAACTGCCTTTCTCCAGAAGCAGGCCGAAATGATCCAACGCTAGCAAGGCCGGGAATCGACCGAGGCGCTGCTTATACTCGCAAGCAATCTTGTAGATGCGAGCACAGGCCCTGTCAGACGGCATGCCGATGGGAAAGTTCGAAAGGTCAGCAGCAATCGACTTGGCAATCTCACGATGCCCAAACGCATCGGGATTCACGTCGAGGCGCTTGGCCTCTTGTTCGCCCATAGGCATATAAAGCGCTGCCATGCGTCGTCGGTGGCCTTGCTTGCCTTCACCGCCGATGTAGAGCGCGCCGCCCTGATCGACCCGCTGACCGTTGAACGAACCACCCTCTGCGAGCAACTTGAGAACATGGTGACACAGGAACGTCTTGCCCGCGTTCGGTGCGCCGATCAGGGCGCCAACACTGACAGCCGGAATGAAACCCGGCACCAGTTCATCAACCGGGATCAACTCCAGCGCACTCTCTGACCCGAACTCAAGCCCGTCTTCTGACTTGCGGCTGGTGAGGCCTGCGGCACGCAAGGCTTGCTGGTAGGCTTCAAGCTCGCGGTCGGCTTCCTTCTTGATGCCGGTGTCATTGCTGACCACCTTGAGCTTCGCGCGCATGGCTTCTTTCTTACCTGGTTCGGCCATGATCAAAGCTCCTCAACTTCGCCGAACGCCACGCCATCGGTAGGCAGTCCAGGGTTAAATTTGCTGTGCTTCGCCTTAACCCAGTCATGCGCGAAGTTCTCCAGATTGAAACAGCCGGTCTCACCGTTGCGGCTGCGGTCGCCAATGTAGTCGCCCACGATGCCGTCTAGGTTATCCGTGTTGGAAAGACAGCAGCACACTGCAAGGCCTTCGACCGCCGACATACACCAGAACGTCGCTCGCACCATTTGCATAAACCTGAAACGATGCGCGGACTTAGAGGTGTCACCGAAACGCTCTTCGGTCTTTACGCCGAACACAGGCAGATTAAGAAAAGCGTCATAAGCCAAGTACAGTTCCGCCGGGTCGAACAGCAGCGCGTCGTCTTCATCAACGCTGTCAACCTTGCCACAGCCAGCGGAACGAAGTTGAGCAAGTGTGTCGCGCTCCTCGACGTTGCGCGCAGCCGTTGCCTTGGGGTCGGAATGTTCGCTGCTCTTGATCTTGAGCCGCAGACACTCCGGCAGCGGCACCAACGTCTTGTCGTTAATCGCTTTAATGAACCGTTGCAGATCCTTCATGCTGCCATATCGCTTCCCGTCGAGACGCCATGCAGCCGGTGCGACTGATTGACCCGTGCGTCCACGTACGTCACAGCCGAGTTCACCCTTGATCGAACCGGGACTGCTGCCGAGACGTTCGGGGTTCGTGTAGTACCAATGACCGCCGCCATCCCGCGTCGGAATGCACAGCGCCCCGTCAGGCGTGCCGCCGTGCTGTTCCATGAACGATGCGAGTAGCGCGGGGCCGTTGTCCTTCTGATCAGCGTCCACAACGATCAGGTTTGCAGGACCGCAGGCGATGCTTGGCACCGCGTCAGGAAACTCGCGCCACATGCGCTTGACGGTGTGTTCGTTGAGTGTGCAGCCGACAAACATCGGTTCGTGCCTGTGCTTCTCGACGTAATTCGCAATCGACAGTTCGCGTTGGTCGCTATAGGCGGCATCGTTCACGACGGAGTCGAGAGTGTGCCACATAACCACCAACGGCGTCTTGCCTGATGACGGGAACACAGGAACGCCAATCTTCACCAACGCCAGCGCAATGACGCGGTTTGTGCTGCGGCGTTCATTCTCGTTGTCGATCTTGTTTTTAGGCGGAGATACGGTCATCAATCTGGCCCTTGGCGGTTCGGAGTGAGTTCAGGATTGCTTCAACCCAACGGTAGGTTTCGCGGGCTGAATTCAACAATTCGAAAGACTCGCGGCTGTTCGCGATCTTGTTCCTGTCAAAACTGATTGTGTAGCAACTCTTCGCGCCGCTGCGGAAGCGAACCACGAAGGCGTAACCATTCGCGCTTTTGCTGTGGTACAGCTCTGTGCCGTTCATTTCTGCTATGAAGCGGCTCATGCAACTTGCTCTTGGACGTAACGGGCGAGCGCCCGCAGTTCGCCGTTGTCACTTTTCCGAGCCGGATCCAATGGATGTTCGCCCATGCAACCGGCCAACGTTGACAGGTTGGTGTCGACAGCGCGATCATCGCTGAAGTCGCGCAGCACGTCGACCAGGTAGAGGCCCGCTTTATACTTCGTGGTGACCGGCTTGTTCAGTGCGGTCGCTGCGACGGTATTGGTCAGGTTCTGCAGGCGCCGTTCATCGGTCATGTGCGCTGCGATCTCTGCCGGGGCCAGGGAGATGTCGATGGTGGTCATGGTGTTGGCGTCCTTTCAGTTAGCAAAGAGCGGCGTCAGCGAGCGCCGCATTGATGCGCGCCTTGTGCGCGTCGAAGTCAGAACGTCGTGCGTAGAGTTTCCCCGCGATGCGCCAGAGCTTCGCGAACTCTCCGGCCTTCGCGGCTTTCGTCAGGGTCGGCATGCTAGTGCCCAATTCTTCGAGAACTTTGGCGACGGACAAAAAGTCGCGTTCGAGATTTTCAGCAGGAAATACGGTGAAGACGTTATGGCTTGCTATCGTGGTGGCTCCTTGTGATTAGCGCCGTGGCGTTGAATCGCTGCGGTCGCTGGACTGAAAACGTGCAGCGTTAGGCTGCGCCGCGCAGTTGAGTCATCGGGCACTTATGCCCGTAATGTTGAAGTGGCCCGGGGTTGCCGCCGCCCCTCGCGAAAGACGTCTAGATAAAAGCGCTGGAAAGACTCGGGGGGCCAAGAGTATTGTTACCCGCGAGGAAGTGCGCCCAAAGAGAGCAAAGCCCTGAAAAGCATTTTGCACAATCAGACGTACCCCGGCGCCGCTCCAATCCTGCGATTAACAGCTTCGGCCCCACCGGGTTGTCGGGTCCGTCAGGCCTTAGCCTGACCGGTCTCGCACCGGGTCAACACGGCCCGCCTGTGAGGCCGGCGGCGGCCGGCCTATCGCAGCCCCGGCGGTACCGCGCAACCCAGCTAATCCAGAGCGCGACCCGCCAGAATGCAAAAAGCCCCGCCGGTTAGGCGGGGCCTTTCGTTCTGAAGTTTGTTTCGATAGTTAGCGTTCGTTCGTCGAGTGAAACGTGATCGAATTTTCAAACCGGCCGGCCCAACATCCGAGCGTGCCAATGTCAACCATATTCACCTTCGCCCTCGCCTTTCGGATGCATGCGCGCATAGCATTTTCGTTCACAGCGGCTTTCCGTCCGAAAACGGACTGACCAGCGTTCAACGCCAAGGTGTAGAAGAGCGGCGACGGTTCACCCCCTCGATCAGTCGAAAGGGCTAACGTTGTCCCCTCAATCTCTGACGCACAGACAAGGCTGACTTTCAACGAGTCCGGCCCGCTAAACAGAACGATGATCGTTCCGTTAGCGTATGTCGTCACGTCTTCGTAGGACATAACATCGACCGACGCTGCGAGCCGGTCGAACCGTTCACGACACGGCCCCGTCATTCTGGTGATGCCTTCGGCAGCTTCGCGCTGGTGCAATTGGTCGCCGGGGGACAGCGCCATAAAATGCACGGTGCCATCGTCGCGTTTTTCGTAGACGGGATAAGCTCGCGCGGTCGCGATCGTGGCGATAGCGGCGAGTGCAACGATAATTTTTCTCATGCCAATTCTTTCTTAGCCGGTGATGACGATGACGGATTGAGATTTGCAGTAGGCCAGCACTTCGCTTGGCCGGTTTTCAGCGACCACCAGCAGCAGCTCATGTGGTGCGAATCGCGACCCGAATGAGAGACCGACCATTGTAGCCAGCCGCTCAATGTGGTCGGCTGTATGTGGTATGCGTCCGATGAAAGTTGGTCGATTTGGTCAAGTGCCGGTCGCGACCTTGCTGGCGCAGTAGTCGGCCCACGCCGTCATCAACAGCTTGCGCTTAGCGAGCGCAGTGCCGCGCCTGTAAGCCTTTTCGACTTCATTGCCGACGCTGTGCGCCAACGCGGCCTCAACGACTTCACGCTGCACGTCTGTTTCATCACCTGCCCAATCGCGGAAGGTCGAGCGGAAGCCGTGCGTGGTCGCGTGTTCAATTGAGTTACGGTCTATGGCCTGACTGAACGCCGCATCGCTTAGCGGCTTGCCGGGCTTCTGACCGGGGAAGATCAGGCCCTTGTCGCCGAAACGTCGTTTCGCTTCCTGTAGCGCCGCGATTGCTTGACCTGAGAGCGGCACTTCGTGCAGTAGTCCAGCCTTCATCCGATCAGCCGGGACGGCCCACAGCGCGCCCCTCAAATCGACTTCGTCCCATCGTGCTAACGCTGCCTCGCTGTAGCGGGCCGCAGTGAAGATCAGGAAACGCAGCGCGAGCGCCGCATTCGACTTGTCGGCAAGCAAGGTCTTCATGAATAGCGGCATCTGACTGTATGGCAGGGCCGCGTGGTGCTTCACGCTACCCTTGCGCCGTTGCAGCGGGAGCAGATGCCGAACGACGCCCCACAGCGCCGGGTTCGCCTCTGCCCTTTCCTTCTTTGCGATGGTGGCATTGATGACCATTTCAACGCGGCCCCGAACGCGAGCGGCGGTTTCCCGCTTGGTCAGCCAGATCGGTTTCAGCATTTCGGCGACGTCGTCGGTGGTCAGGTCGTTGACCAGGGTGCTGCCTATCTTGGGGTAAGCGTAGGTCACCAGCGAGTTGCGCCACTGCTGCCGGTGCTTGCTGTTCTTCCATTCCGATTCGTGGGTCGCGATGTAACGTTCTGCGGCAATTTCGAAGGTGGGGATTCGACCCTTCCCGGCCTGTTCGGCCTCTGGTTGGCGGTCCCGCTCGACTATGGGGTCGAGGCCCGATTTGATCAGGTCGCGGGCTACAACGGCGAGCTGGCGTGCAGCGTCTAGGCTGACAGCCTTTGCAGACCCCAGCCCCATGTAACGTTCCTTGCGAGAACCCGGAGCGACGTACCGGAACATCCACGACGCGTTGCCGCCTTTCACGTCGAGCCGCAGCCCGCCGCCGTCTGGCAGTTTGGCTTCGGTGCCTTCGTTGATGGCGGAGCGGACCGCGCTTTCACTAAGCCGGTGGATCGATTTCGTCATGGTGCCCCCACGTCTGGCACAGGCATCCTCCAAACCTACGGACTGTACCTACGCCGATATTCGAACTTCGGAGGACGCATTTTGGCAGGTTCCACGACGGAACACCAGAGCGGACCGCGCTGTAGCCTTGATGTTAATGTCTAATTTTGGGGGCGGCTGCGTTTCGCGATCCGTGGGGAGAATGGCGAAAGCAGGCAAGTGGCGGAAGGGGTGGGATTCGAACCCACGGTACGGTTTCCCGCACGGCGGTTTTCAAGACCGCTGCCTTAAACCACTCGGCCACCCTTCCGCGTGGGATTCGACTTAGCAAAGCCGGCCCCGCCGGGGAAGCTTTGATTGCCGGGGTGCGGTGGGGGCGAGTCGGGCGCGACCGCTCCGTCCGCCGGGACGTCGTCTCCCTGCCCGCGAAACACGCCTGAAACCAGAAACCCTGGCTGCGGCTTGAACGCGCTCCGCGTGGGGCGCGACAGATCGGCAGGGACACCACAGCGGCGCAGCGCGCCAACCTACGGAGAACGACCATGTTTCGCAAAATGACCCTCGGACTGATCGCGGCAGCCTCGCTCGGTGCCGCTGCCCTCGCCCCGACCGCGGCTTCCGCCCATGGCTGGCACCACGGCTGGCACGGCGGCTTCGGCCATCACGGCTTCTATGGCGCCCCGGGGCTCTATGTGGGCGGCCTGACCGACGACTGCTGGCAGCGCCGGGTGGTGCAGACCCGCCGCGGAGAGCGGGTCCGCCTCGTCAACGTCTGCGCCTTCTGATCGGCTTCCCGGCAAATCCCGGCCGTCCCGGGCGACGCTTGTCGCCTGGCGCGGCCGGGATTTCGTTGACCATGGCCGGAATCAAGGCGGTGCTGTGGCCCTCATGTCACAGCCTTCGACGGCGAAGTTCGCTAGGAAGGAACTGAAATCGCCAGCATCTTGAGGGCGGTGAAAGGCCTTCTTGATGAAACTTCCCTGGTTCGCCGCGATCGTCGCAGCATTGGGCGCCGCTTCGGCTGGCGCAGCCGATCTGCCGTCGCATGGCTGGACCAAGGCGCCCGCGGTCACCGATGCCTCCTATAACTGGGGCGGCTGGTATGTGGGCGGCAATGCCGGGGGCGCGTGGGGCCGCAGCGACGTGTCGAGCGCCTTCGTCAACGGCACCGCGCCGATCGCCAACCAGCAGGCCGCCGCCGCGGCTGGTTCGCCCGGCCTGAAGTCCGATGGCTTCACCGGCGGCGGCCAGGTCGGCTACAATCACCAGGTCGATCGCTGGCTGTTCGGCGTCGAGGCCGACGTCAGCTATCTCGGCCTGCGGCAGTCGCGCAGCACGACCGCGCCCTTCCCGGTCAGCGTCGGCGCCTTCTCCACCAACAATGCCGTCACCGCCGACTGGCTGATGACACTGCGGCCGCGGGTCGGCTATGCCGTCGATCGCACGCTGTTCTACGCCACCGGCGGACTGGCGTTGACCGAAATGAAATACAGCGGCAGCTTTGCCGACACCACCGGCGCCAACGAGGCTGCAAGCTTCTCCAGGACGGTGGCGGGCTGGACCGCCGGCGCCGGTGTCGAACATGCCTTCACGGACAACTGGTCGGCAAAGGTCGAATATCTCTACACCGACTTCGGCAAGCAGTCCGTGGCGAGCCCGGTGCTGGCCGGCCAGACCCCGACCGGGGCGATCGTCAACCAGGGCGTGGATCTCAAGGCCAATACCTTGCGCGGCGGGCTGAACTACCATTTCGGCGGCGCCCCGGTGGCGCGCTACTGATCCGCGTCGGCCCTGCAATCGATGCAAAATAAAAGCCCCGCACTGCGGGGCTTTTTGCTGGGCCGACCATGCCGCGCGGTTCAGGCCTGCAGCAGCAGCGCCGGGGTCTCCGTAGACTGCTGAGCAGCGGATTTTTGAGCGATGGTGATCGTCCAGCGCAGCGGCCAGCAAGTCAGATCCGGCCGAATCGTCTGGACAAAGCCGGTGGCGCAAGCGCCATGCTCGAACATCTCATCGACGGGCTGCCCGTGCAGATGGGCCATCCGGCAGCGACGCATCTGCGCATAATCGGTGGTTTCGAACGTCGCCAACAGCCTGTCTCCCGCAATTGCTACTCTCGGTAAGTCTCGACGACTCGCAGTTAACAAACCGCAAACCATGGACGTGAAGCATCGGCCCGCGAAACGACGAGATTAAGGCCGATACCCCGATATTTCAGCGATCGGATTTACGGGCGTTTCAAGAATGCGGACCACGCTGGCGTGTCTCTGGAGTGCGCCGGATGTTTCTTATCGCAGCCCTGCTCGCCATCGCCGCCGCGGTATTTTCCGCCGCCAGCGTCAACAGCGCCGGATGGGCCGCACAGGTGTGCCGCTATGGCGATGTTTTCTGCATGAACCCGACATGGCTGGTGGTCGCAGCCATCCTGGCCGCGATCTGGGCGTGCCTGATGCGCGTCGACCGGCTGTAAGACAGCCGCTTGGCGAGAAGCCTCAGATGAGATCGAAGCTGAGCAACTGGTCGAATTCGGACGGCGCGTATTGGCGGCCAGCGGCGGTCGAAATCCTGACCCGCCAGCCGGCAGCCTTCAGCGTGCGCGCCTGTGCCACCGCGACATCGGGAATGATCCTGTGCGTGACGATGGCCTGATCGTTACGAACCGCGTGAATGGTGTAAACACCGGCGGCTTCCGCCGTGAACGGCCGTGCCGGCCGCTCGAGAACCGTATCCAAGATCATCGTCGCCAACGGAATCCTCCATCGCTCGCCGCATGCCTTCGCCAATACTGCGGCGTCTTGGTTAACGAGGAGTTAGCGCGAGAGGGCCGCCGCGCTAGCGGAAGGCGCCGGTGATCTTGTCCCACAGCGAGGGGTCCTCGTCGCCGTCCTGTTTGCTCTTGGCCGGCTGGGTGGCGCTGACCGGATCCGATGCGGGGAATGTATCTTCCAGGCCAGTCTTCAGCTCCTGGTGCTTGGCGCGGTCTGCGCGCGCCGCTTCCTTGACACCGACAGCGTATTTGTCATGCGGTGCGGGATCGAATTTCTCGGTCATGATGTCGCTCTCCGTTTCAAATCAAACGTATCGGAGAACAACTGGTTCCCATCTGGAACGGGATGAACCGCGCGACCGCCTGCCGGCGCCGCGCCTAGTCGAGTCCGCGTTCGCGGCTCAGTCGCACCATTTCCTCGATGAACAGCGCCTTCTGTTTGGCGTCGAGACTGGCGAACAGCGGCTCTGCGGCGTCGGCCACGGCGCGCTGGTCGACGGCGCGATCGTTGAGGAACTGGGCCTCGTTGCGCATTTGCTCGATGATGTCGTCCGGCGGGTCGCGCTTGGCGCGGGCAATACGCAGGTTGAGCCGGTCGGCGCCGTTATGGCCGAGGTAATGCATCGCGCTGTTGAAGCCGGTCCAGTGCTTCTCCTGCTCCGGCGTCAGGTTCAGCGCGCTCTTGATACGGGCGATGTTGGCGTCGCTTTCGGCGACGATCTGATCGGCCGTGAGTTCCTGCGGCGGCGCCGCCTCGGCCGCTTTTGCGGTCTTGGCATTCTTACCCTTGGCCTTGGCACCCTTGGCGGTCTCGGCCTGCTTGGCGCCGGCCGGACCCTGCACGTTCCTGTTGCCGTTGGCGGGCACGCCGAGCACGCCGCCGACCACGCCGACAACACCGCCGATGGCGCCGCCGAGCACGCCGCCGATGGGGCCGGCGGCCTTGTTGCCGGCCTTGGCGCCCTGCTCTACGCCCTGCACCAGGCCCTGCGCCTGAGCGGTCGCGAGGTGTCCGAGCAGCAACATCGCGCCAGCGCCGAACACCGCGCGCATGCGCATCGGCCGCATCAATCGGATCATGTCGTGGTCCCCCCTCGCGGCGCTCACAGGTCAATCGCCACAGGCCACAATACCGTTTGGCGCGATCACAAGTCCATCCAACGGGCCGCGGGAGCATCGGTTCCGTTGTGGACCCGGCCGGCGCCGTCCTGCTAAACAAGCCACATGCGGTCGTCGTGCTGCAGTGCGCAAGAATGAAAAACATCATAAAGGGCCGGGAATGACCACCAACAAGAAGAAACTGCTGATCACCGAATCCATGTCGCAACAGGGCTGGTCGCTGTTCAACGAGCGCGGCGACATCGAAATCGTGGAGTTTTCCAACCTGATTTCGGCAGGCGATTTCGACGCCCTTCTGAAGAGCGAGGCGCCGGTGCATGGCGTGGCGCTCGGCGCCACCCGGTTCGGCGAGCCGGAGCTCGCGGCCTCGCGCGACATGAAGGTGGTGGCGCGGATCGGCGTCGGCTACGACTCCGTCGACGTGCCCGCGCTGAGCCGCCACAAGGTGCCGCTGATGGTGGCCGGGACCGCCAACTCACCCTCGGTAGCCGAACAGGCGCTGTTCATGATGCTGACGCTGGCCAAGCGCGCGGTCGAGCTGCATGCGCTGGTGAAGGATGGCAAATGGAGCACGCGACTCGGCGCGTTGCCCTTCGACCTGTTCGGCAAGACCGTGCTGATTGTCGGCTTCGGCCGCATCGGCAGCCGCATGGCCAAGCGCTGCCTGGCGATGGAAATGACCGTGCTGGTCTACGATCCCTACAAGACGGCCGACGAGATCGAGGCCGCCGGTTGCGTGGCGGTGAGCGATCTCGACGCGGCGCTGGCGCGCGCCGACTTCGTCACCCTGCATTGTCCGAAGACGCCAGAGACCACCGGCCTGATCGATGCCAGCAGGCTCGCACGGATGAAGCCCACCGCCTATCTGATCAACACGGCACGCGGCGGCATCGTGGTGGAAGCCGCATTGCACGACGCGCTGGTGTCGGGAAAACTCGCCGGCGCCGGGCTCGACGTGTTCGAGCAGGAGCCGCCGCCGCTCGGCCATGCGCTGTTCGATCTGCCCAACGTGATCATCGCGCCGCACGTCGCCGGCGTCACCCGCGAGGCGCTCGACCGTATGGGCGAACAGACCGCGCGCAACATGCTCAGCGTGCTTGACGGCGAACCGATCCGCCAGAACGTCATCAATGTGGACGTGCTGGGTTAGGCGATCGCACTGAAACTGCGAGAGTTGCGCGACGACACACTGCGGAGCGCCGCGCAACTCTGCATCGCCTCACTGTGCATTGCTGGCGCGGCCCGTCCGCGCTAGCAACGGACTCCCTCCTCCGAGTATCCCGCATGGCTTTCAAGGAATATGCCGAGTTCGACGCCGTCGGTCTCGCCGAACTGGTGCGCAGCAAGCAGGTCAGTGCCGGCGAACTGCTGGATGAAGCCGTCGCGCGCACCGACGCGGTCAACCCCGCCATCAACGCGGTCGTGGTCCGGCACGACGATTACGCACGACAGCAGATCAGGGACGGCCTGCCCGACGCGCCGTTCGCCGGCGTGCCGTTCCTGCTCAAGGACCTCGACCTGCTCGACGGCACCCGCACCACCTTCGGCGCCAATCTCTTCAGGGACAACGTCGCCGACCACACCGGCACCCTCGCCGGGCGTTTCCTCAAGGCCGGCCTGACCATCTTCGGCAAGAGCGCGAGCCCGGAATTCGGGCTGATGCCGACCACCGAATGCCGCCTGCATGGCCCGACCCGCAATCCCTGGAATCTCGCACACTCCTCCGGCGGCTCATCCGGCGGCGCCGCAGCCGCCGTAGCCGCGCGGATCCTGCCGGTGGCCCATGCCAGCGACGGCGGCGGCTCGATCCGGATTCCGGCTGCGGCCTGCGGCGTGTTCGGCCTGAAGCCGACCCGCGCCCGCAATCCTGTCGGCCCCGATCGCGGCGAAGGCTGGGGCGGCTTTTCCTGCAGCCATGTGGTCAGCATCAGCGTGCGCGACAGCGCGGCGATGCTCGACGCCGTGCACGGCCCGGAGCCGACCAGCCCCTATCACGCGCCGGTGCCGCAGCGTCCGTTCCTCGACGAGATCAGCCGCGAGCCCGGCCGGTTGCGCATCTCCTTCACCGACAAGTCGCCCTATGGCGACGCCATCGATCCCGAGATTGCCGCCGCGGTACGCGACGTCGCCACCCTGCTGGAAGGACTTGGCCACCACATCGAGGAGCGCGCGCCGGTGTTGCCGGCCGATCCGGCGCAGGTGATCGCGGCGATCGTCGCCGCCAACACCGCCCTGACGGTGCGGCTCGCCGAGCAGAAACTGGGCCGTGCCGTGACCGCGGATGATTTCGAGAAACTGACCCTGGGCAGCGCCCACAATGCGCGAAAAGCCAGCGCGGTCGACTATGTCGCCGCGCAGCAAAATGCTTTCCTGATCTCACGCGCCGTGACCGCCTTCTTCGCGGGCTGCGATGTATTCCTGTCGCCGACGCTGTGCCTGCCGCCGGTGCGGCTTGGCGAGATCGACACGATGTCGGACAATCTCGGCGGCATCGCGCCGTTGCTGCGGCGCTATATGCCGGGCACCAGCATGGCCAACATGACCGGCCAGCCGTCGATGTCGGTGCCGCTGGCCTGGAGCGCTAGTGGACTGCCTCTCGGCATGATGTTCACCGGTCATTTTGGCGACGAGGCGACGCTGTTTTGCGTTGCAGCGCAGCTCGAGCAGATCCGTCCGTGGCGGCACAAGCGGCCGCCGATCTGCGCCTGAATTCGGCCAAAAGCCTTTCTTAACAAGGAACCTGCTATAGTTGATGGAGTCATATTTGTAGTTCAGCAGGTTGCCGGGAGATGCGTTTTTGAACCAGAACGATCCGACCGATCATGCACTCGCGGCGATTGCGAGCATTCTCGATCATCCCGCCGAGAACCTGAGCCCCAGGACGGAGTCCGCTGCCCCGCCGGCGGCTGACGAACCGGCCCACGCTGCCGAACCGGTGGAGGAGCCGGCTCCGAGCATTGCCCCCGAACCGGAGGCCATCGACGTCGATCACTACGTGAAACTCGGCCCTGGTCCGCTCGAGGCGATCCGGTTTCGCTGGGCAGCGCGGCGCGACGACGAAGGCCGCTACTTCGTCGACGAGACCATCGGTTCGAATTCACGGCCGCTGAGCAGCGGGCCGATGCCGAAGGACGAGGTGATCGGTTTCATCGACGCGCGAGCCCGCGAGGCGCAGCAGCGCTTTGACGCGCTGAAAAGCCAGATGACACTCCGCCCGCACGACGCCGACCACGACGGCTACGAAGCCGGCGAGAGCTGACGCATCCCACCGTCGGACAACGGTGTGTCGATCGCTTCCCCGCGTTGAAACGCGCCGGCATCCCTGTAGAATGGCCGTCAACCTGCGCATCCAATCGCGGTGATGTGGGACAATGGGGGACACAATATGAGGGGACGCCTCGCAGCCGGCCTGTGCGCCGCGCTGATGTTCATGACCGCGCCGTTGCTCGCTCAGACGCCGTCGCGGCTCGACGACATCGTCAAGCGCGGGACCATTCGCGTCGGCCTGACCGGCGATTACATGCCGTTCAGTTCGTACCAGGGCGACACATCGACCTTTCGCGGCTTCGACGTCGACATGGCGGAAGCCCTGGCGAAGGCTCTCGGCGTCAAGGCCGAATACGTCAAGACCAGCTGGCCGAAACTGATGGCGGATTTCGAGGCCGATCAATTCGACATGGCCATGGGCGGCGTATCCATCACCCTCGATCGCCAGAAGAAGGGACTGTTCTCGACCCCGATCATGCGCGAGGGCAAGACGCCGATCGCCCGCTGCGCCGACAATGGCAAGTTCGAGACGCTCGCCGAGATCGATCGGCCCGGCGTCCGCGTGATCGTCAATCCCGGCGGCACCAACGAGCGCTTTGCGCGGGCCCATGTGAAGAACGCCGAGATCAGGATGCACAACGACAATGTGACCATCTTCGATGAGATCGCCAACGGCCGCGCCGACCTGATGATGACCGATTCATCGGAGACTTTGTACCAGCAGAAACTGCATCGCGGCGTGCTGTGCGCGGTACATCCCGGCAAGCCGTTCGACTTCGCCGAAAAGGCCTACTGGCTGCAGCGCGATGTACCGCTGAAGGCGTTCGTCGATCAGTGGCTGCACATCGTCATCGAGGACGGCAGCTACAAGTCCATCTACAGCCGCTGGTTCGACTAGATTTTCATCACATCGGCGGTCGCATTTCGCCAAGAAAATGTCGCCATCCGCGGGCACCTTGTGCGGCGTCGGCACGCCTTGGCGTGGCTTCGGCATTGACCGGTCGCGCATCGCGGCCGTCGCCAACGCGCCTGCGGCAGATCACCGACGCTGCGCGCCGCGTATGAAACCAGACTGATAGCAAACCGCTCAGGAGGTCATCATGAAACGGCTTGTGACCCTCGCCACACTGCTATTGGCCGGCACCGCCGCCCAGGCGACCGATGTCTCGATAGCCAATAGCACCGATTGCCGTAATACACCCTGCCCTGCGACGGCGATTCCGGCGCGTACGCCATCACCCGCCAAACACAGCGCCGCCGCACCGGCCGCGGTTCAGGTGAAACCGCACGCCGCGAACGCGGCCAAGTCCGCCGACAAGGTCACCAAACTGAGCGCGGTGCCGGCTTCGGTGGCCGCGGCGCGCGCCGAAATGCCGGTGGCCAAGCCGGCGACGCCCGCGGTGACCAACCCCGCGGTTGTGGCGTCGCTGCAGAAACAGCAGCCCGTGGCTCCGCGTCCGCCGAGTTCCCCGCTCGGGGTCTGGCTCACCGAGGAGAAGGAAGGCAAGGTTCGCATCGAGCCTTGCGGCACCAACCTGTGCGGCTATTCTGTGAACACACAGACCGACGCCAATGCCGATCAGGTGCTGATCAACATGAAGCCTGTGAGCGATATCAAATGGAGCGGCCGGATCTTCGATCCCAACAGCGGCAGCACATATGATTCCACCATCGCGCTGAAGAGCCCGGACAGCCTGCGCGTACAGGGCTGCGCCTTCGGCGGGATGTTCTGCGGCGGCCAGACCTGGAGCCGGGTGAACTGAGCGTCACTTCGCCCCACTGCGGACGTTGCGCCTGCCCCGAACGACAACAGACGTTTGTCAGCCGCCCACCGCTGCATTGTAGTCCGCGTCGGACACCTGCTCCATCCAGGTGGCAAAGCTGCCGTCGAGGGATTCCTGCATGGCGATATGGACCATGCCGTTGCTCGGCGAGGCGCCGTGCCAGTGCTTCTCGCCAGGCGGAATCCACACGGTGTCGCCGGGCCTGATTTCCCTGACGGGCTCGCCCAGCGTCTGCACCCGGCCAACGCCGGAGATCACATACAGGGTCTGGCCGAGCGGATGGCTGTGCCAGGCGGTGCGGGCGCCGGGCTCGAAGCCGACGCGGGTCGCCACCAGCCGCGCCGGCGCTTCCGCCGCGACGATCGGGTCCTGCCAGACAGTGCCGGTGAAATAGTCCTGCGGCGCGCGTGCCGTAGGACGCGAACCGGCGGCGATGATCTTCATGGCATGACCTCCTGAGCAACCCTCATGGTGAGGAGCGCGCTCTTGGCGCGAGTCTCGAACCATGAGGGATGAACATTCCCCCATCCTTCGAGACGCGGCGAAGCCGCCGCTCCTCAGGATGAGGGTTGATAACAACAGTCGTTACTTCTTCGACGCGGCGTAGCGCGCCTTGGTCTCGGCGTTCATCGGATACAGGCCCGGCAGCACGGCGCCGTTGTTGACCTCGTCGACGATCCACGCCTCCATGCGCTCCTGCTCCGCGCCTTCGGCGAGGATCAGGTCGAGGAAGGCCTTGGGGATGACCACCGCGCCGTCCTGGTCGGCGACGATGACGTCATCCGGGAAAATGGCAACGCCGCCGCAGCCGATCGGTTCGCCCCAGCCGACGAAGGTGAGGCCGGCGACCGACGGCGGCGCGGCATAGCCGGCACACCACACCGGCAGGTCGGTACCGAGCACGCCTTCGAGATCGCGGACGGCGCCATCGGTGACCAATGCAGTCACGCCGCGCTTCTTCATGCGCGCGCAGAGGATGTCGCCGAAGATGCCGGCATCGACGACGCCCATGGCGTCCACCACCGCGATGCAGCCATCCGGCATGGCTTCGATGGCGGTGCGGGTCGAGATCGGCGACGACCACGACTCGGGCGTGGCGAGATCCTCGCGCGCCGGCACGAAGCGCAGCGTGAAGGCCGGGCCGACCAGGCGCGGTGCGCCGGGACGCAGCGGCCGGGCGCCGCGCAGCCAGACGTTCCGCAGCCCCTTCTTCAGCAGGACCGTGGTGATGGTCGCCGTTGAGACTTTCGACAGAATGGCGATGGCTTCGGGGGTCAGGGACATGGCGCGGCTTCTTCCGGTGAGGTTTGATTGGCGGCGCATCTTGCGGGGCAAGGCCGCCGCGTCAAGGGGCGTCAGCGCGCATCGCAAGGCGCGCCACGCATGGCAACCGATCACCCCAGCTTATCGCACTGATGTGCATTAATTTATTGAAGTCGCACGGCTATTTGCAAGAAAGCGAATTCCGTTCCGCGGTGAAACGCGCTACAGCTGCAGCGTCCAACACCGATGTTGTGAGGCCATGATCGCGCCCCTTTCCCCGCCCCGTATCCTGCCCAGTGGCGACGCCGCGATCACGGTCGAGTTCAGCCGCACCATCGACGCCGACGCCAATCGCCGCGTGCTGGCGCTCGATCGCCATTTGGCGCGCGAGCCGATCGCGGGGATCACCGAGACCGTCCCGACCTATCGCTCGCTGCTGGTGCATTACGATCCGCTGCAGATCCCCTTCGACATGCTCGGCGAACAGCTGGCGGTGCTGGGCCAGCTGCCGGTGCCTGCGGCCGCCCCGGCGCGGCGCTGGCGCGTTCCGGTGGCCTATGGCGGCGAGAACGGCATCGATCTCGAAGATGTCGCCAGGACCCTGAACATCACCCCGGACGAGGTGGTGGCGCGCCATGTCGCCGGCGACTATCGCGTCGCCATGATCGGCTTCACGCCGGGCTGGTCCTATCTCAGCGGCCTGTCGCCGGACATGCAGATGTCGCGACGACAAAATCCCCGGCTGTTGACGCCGGCCGGCACCGTCTCGATCGGCGGCATCCAGACCGGCATCCAGTGTCTCGCCGGCCCCAGCGGCTGGCACCTGCTCGGGCGTACAGCAGTCCGCACCTATCAGCTGCATCGCGATCCGATCTTCCTGCTGGAGCCCGGCGATGCCATCACCTTCTCGGCAGTGGACGAAAAAACCTTCGCCGAACAGGAGCGCGCCGCCGACGCCGGCGAGTTCGTCGCCGAACTGATGCCCTCATGAGCAAGCTCCTCATCACCGCCATCAGTCCCGGAAGCTCAGTGCAGGACGCCGGCCGGTTCGGCGCGCAACGTTACGGCCTGGTGCCGTCCGGCGCCGTCGACCGGGTGGCGCTCGCTGCCGCCAATGCGCTGCTCGGCAATGCGCTGTTTGCCGCCGCCATCGAGATCGGTCCGCTCAATGCCGTCGTCACCGCGCACGGCGGCGCAGTCCGCGTCGCCCTCACCGGCGCCACGCGCCCGGCCGACATCGCCGGACAACCGGTCGCGCTGAATACGTCGGTGACGCTCAATGACGGCGAGAGCCTGAACATCGGTGTCGCCCGCGGCGGCGTGTTCGGCTACCTCGCCATCGTCGGCGGCGTGCAGGGCGAGCCGATGTTCGGCAGCCTTGCGGTCAATGCCCGCGCCGGACTCGGCAGCCCCTATCCGCGCCCGCTGCAGCCGGGCGACGAGTTGCAGCTCGCCACGGCCGTCGGCAGCAGTGGCAGTGAGAAGCGCATCGATCTGCCGGCACCGGCGGATGGCCCCATTCGCGTGGTGATGGGCCCGCAGGACGACGAGTTCGGCGACGACGCCATACGGGCGTTTCTCGACAGCGAGTGGAAAATCTCGGCCATGAGCGACCGCATGGGCTATCGCCTCGAAGGTCCGGCGATCAAGCACCTGCACGGCCACAACATCGTCTCCGACGGCACCGTCAATGGCAGCATCCAGGTGCCCGGCAACGGCGCGCCGATCATGTTGATGCCGGATCGGGGCACCTCGGGCGGCTATCCGAAGATCGCCACGGTGATCTCGACGGACCTTGGCCGCTTCGGCCAGACCCAGCCCGGCCGCGGCTTCCGCTTCAAGGCCATCAGCATGGCGGAAGCGCAGGCGGAATACCGCGCCACCGCCGACTTGCTGCGCAGCCTGCCCGGCCGCGTCCAGGACGCCGATACGCAGTCGCTCGACATCGAGGCGCTGACCTCGGCCAATGTCGCCGGCGTCGCCGTCAGCGCCACCGACGCCTGGAGCTGGCAGACCCAAATGCCGGCGGAGGCCGGCGACTAGTTTTCAAAACCCTGCGAAGCGGAAAGCACAACCATGAGCATCGATCTGAACTGCGATCTGGGCGAAAGTTTCGGTGTCTGGGAGATGGGCAACGACGCCGCCATGATCGATCTGGCGAGTTCGGTCAACATCGCCTGCGGCTATCACGCAGGCGACGCCGACGTGATGCGCAAGACGGTGCAACTCGCCAAAGCACGCAACGTCTCGATCGGCGCACATCCCGGCTACCGCGACCTGCACGGCTTCGGGCGCCGGCCGATCGTCGGCCTGACGGCACTGGAGATCGAGAACCTGGTCGCCTACCAGATCGGCGCGCTGCAATCGATCGCCGCCATGGAAGGCTACAAGGTCACCCACGTGAAGGCGCACGGCGCCATCTCCAACGTCGCCTGCGAGGACGACATGACGGCGCGCGCCATCGCCGCTGGCATCAAGGGCGTCGACCGCAACCTGGTGTTCGTGGTGCTGTCGAATTCCAAGCTGGTCAGCGCCGGCGAAGCCGCCGGCCTGCAGCTGGCGCACGAAGTGTTCGCCGACCGCGCCTACGAGGACAATGGCAACCTGGTGTCACGCAAGAAGCCCGGCGCGGTGCTGCACGATCCCGTCATGGTCGCCGAACGCGTGGTGCGCATGGTGCAGGACGGCGCGGTGACGTCGATCACCGGCAAGGTCATCAAGATGAAGATGGACACGGTCTGCATTCACGGCGACACGCCGGGCGCCGTGGAGCTCGGCCGCCACGTACGCGACGGGTTGAAGGCGGCGGGGATCGATGTGAAGCCGTTCAAGGCGGGATAAACCTCCACCACGGCAAGCACCGCCCTCATGGTGAGGAGCGCGTCTCCTCGGCGCGCGTCTCGAACCATGACGCGCGTGGCATCCTTCGAGACGCGGCGAAGACGCCGCTCCTCAGGATGAGGTCGGAGGTTGTGGCCTTGCTCAGGCCTACATCACCTGTCGTTCAACATCCCCTCATGCGGCAGACCCTCGATCGGGCATTCTTCCACACCCACCGTGGTGCGCGTGAACGCCTCGACGTTCTCGCGCGCCTTTTCGGGATCAGAGACCCAGGTCGAGTAGAAATCGAACGGGCAGCCGCTGACGCCCTTGTTGCTTTCGCCGGAATTGATGGTGCCGGTGTAGCCGCGGTGCAGCAGCTTGAAGAGATGGTTTTCCGACTGGCCGTTGCGGCGGGCGTCGCGGATCAATGATTTCGACAGCGCGGCGTACTGGATGCCGTAATCCTCTTCGCCGCATTCGCCGAGGGTGCGCCCGTCGAAGCCGATGATTGCCGAATGACCGAAATAAGAATAGACGCCGTCGAAGCCCGACGCATTGGCAACTGCGACATAGACGTTGTTGGCCCAGGCCATCGCCTTGGCCATCAGGACCTGCTGGTCCTTGGCCGGATACATGTAGCCCTGGCAGCGCACGATCAGTTCGGCGCCCTTCATGGCGCAGTCGCGCCAGATCTCCGGATAGTTGCCGTCATCGCAGATGATCAGCGAGACCTTGAGGCCCTTCGGGCCTTCCGAGACGTAGGTGCAGTTGCCGGGATACCAGCCCTCGATCGGCACCCACGGCATGATCTTGCGATACTTCTGCACGATCTCGCCCTGATCGTTCATCAGAATGAGCGTGTTGTACGGCGCCTTGTGCGGATGCTGCTCATGGCGCTCGCCGGTCAGCGAGAACACGCCCCACACCTTGGCCTTGCGGCACGCTGCGGCAAAAATGTCAGTCTCCTCGCCCGGAACCTGTGACGCCGTCTCGTACATCTCCGCGGAGTCGTACATGATCCCTTGCGTGGAATATTCCGGAAAGATCACCAGATCCATGCCGGGCAGTCCGGACTTCATGCCGACGATCATGTCGGCGATCTTCTGCGCGTTGGCCAGCACCTCGGCCTTGGTATGCAGCCGCGGCATCTTGTAGTTCACGACGGCGACGCCGACGGTGTCCTTGCTGGATGAAATATCGCCGTGGTGCATCGCTGAACTCCCTGCCAGAACCGACGTCTGTCGGCGTCATGCAAGGAGGACCAGGCCACCGACATCGCGCCGCGTCGAACGGGCGCTACAGTCAGCCAGCTACGGTCGCGCAGCCATACGTGGATCTCGCGGATGCAGGAAGGCTCCTACGCGGGACGATCAGAACGGATGGACCGACAGTGTCCCCAGCACGATGGCGGCGATCAGCGCCAGCGAGCTGTACAGCGCGAAGGTCTGGATATGGACGGCCGAGCCGCGCGATGCCATGCGGGCACGTCCATGCAAGCGGGCTTCCGCAGACAGTTCACGCATCGTGGTTCTCCAATCGGGCATCTCACGCATAACAAAATGCTGATTTGCCCCTGAAGCAAGCGCGCCTCGAAAATAACGATACGGACTCCGCAAAACCACGCTGCAGAGACGAAACATCTCCGGATCGATTCATCGCGAGAATTTTATTCGCTCAAGTTTTATGGACTGACGGTATTCCTGATCGTCGCCCCCGGCAGTCTCAGTACACGTCCTGCTGGAAGCGCCCGCTCTTCTTGAGGTTGGCGACGAACAGCACCGCCTCGTCGGTGGAGCGCGCGCCGTGCTGGGCGACGATGTCGACCATGGCGCGTTCGACATCCTTGGCCATGCGCTTGGCGTCGCCGCAGATATAGACGTGGGCGCCCTCGGCGAGCCAGGTCCAGAGGTCGCGGCCGACCTCGCGCATGCGATCCTGCACGTAGAATTTTTCGCCGGCATCGCGCGACCACGCCAGCGACAGCCGGGTGAGAAAACCCTCGCTCTTCATGGCGTTGAGCTCATCGGCATAGAAGAAGTCCGAGGCGCTGCGCTGGTGGCCGAAGAACAGCCAGTTCTTGCCCGGCGCCCTGGTCGCCTTGCGGTCGTGCAGGAAGGCGCGGAACGGCGCGACGCCGGTGCCAGGTCCGACCATGATGATCGACGTTTCCGGGTTCTCCGGCAACGCAAAACCGTGCGCCTTCTGCACGTAGACCTTGAGCTGGTCGCCGGGCTGGATGCGATCGGCGAGAAAGCTGGAAGCCAGCCCGTGCCGCTTGCGCTTGCCCACCACATAGCGGACGACGTCCACCGTCAGCGACAACTTGCCAGGCGTGGCATTGTGCGACGACGAGATCGAATACAATCGCGGCTGCAGCGGCTCCAGCGCCTCGACGAAGGCTTCCGGATGCGGCCGCACATTGGAGAATTTCTGCAGCGCCGCCATCACGTCGAGCGTCGCGGCATCGCCGTCGGGGTCTTCGCCCTGCGCCAGCGCGCGTGCCTTGGCGCGCGTCGTGCCACCGGTGAGATAGGAGATCAGCTCGAACAGGCTGTCCGGCGCCGGCGCCAGCGACACCTCGTTCTGCAGCACCTCGCGCAGCGTCTTGCCGCGCACCTCGGTGGTGTGCGACGCGCCGAGCAGCGCGATGATCTGGTCGACATGACCGAGATCATTGGACGCGAAGATGCCGAAGCTGTCGCCGACCACATAGTCGAGCCCGCAGCCCGACAGGTCGAAATCGATATGCCAGGTTTCCTTCTCCGAGCCCTTGCCGTTGAGCAGGCGGCGGCCAAGGAAGGTCGCAGGCGCCGGATTGTCGCGGGAGCGGCCGAGCGTCGCGGGATCGGGCGCGGCAGGCGCCGCCGGCTCGTCCACCGCTTTGGCGGCTGGTGCACCACCTGCCGCCGGCGCCTTCTCCAGCTCCTCGTGCAGCGTCTTCAGCATCCGCGCGGTTTCCTTGCCGCCGGGCACACAGAGGTTGAGCCGCGCCTCGGCCTTGCCGGCCAGCGCATCTGCGTAGTCGTTGCAGTTGTAGCCGCACTGGCCGCAGTCCTGCTGCGCCATCGCCGCCATCATCTTGCGCCTGATCGGCTTGCCCTCGGCGAGCTTCATGCGGTCGGCGATCGGCATGGTCTGGTCGTGCCACGGCGCGCCGTCGTCCTCTTCCGCCATCACGGCAGCGCCCTGCTCCGCCGACAGCGGCGTGGGCGCATCCGACAGCAGGCCGGCGAAGAAGCCGTTCAGCCACGAACGCTGCGCTTCCGAGAACGGCGCAGACGCGGGAATGATCTCGACTTTGGGAGGCGGCGTCATCTGGTTCATGCGGACACCTGTGCGTCGGCGAGTTTGCGCAGCGTCTCGCCGTCGTGGCGGCGCGCGAAAGTGAGAAAGGTTTCATCGGGCGAGGCGCGGTTCGCCATGTAGGCCTTGAGCAGTTTTTCCACCACGAGCGGCGCGTCGTCCGACTTGATGTCGCGATAGACCTCCTGCCCGACATCCGCACCGGGCCCGAAGCTGCCGCCGGTGAAGATATGAAAACCGTCGACCGTATCATCGCCGTCGCCCACCGCGACGCGCGCGCCGATCATGCCGACGTCGCTGATGTAATGCTGCGCGCAGGAATGGTGGCAGCCGGTGAGATGGATGTTGATCGGCGTATCCAAGGTGACGCGCGGATCGCACCAGTCGGCCAATGTGGCCGCGGTGGCCTTGGTATCGGCATTGCCGAACTTGCAGCCGGCGCGGCCGGTGCAGGCGATCAGCCCGGCGCGGATTTCGGTGGTGGCGATGGAAAGGCCGATGGCTTCGATGGCGGCGGTGGCCAGCGCCACCTTGTCGTCGGGCACGCCTGGGATCAGCAGGTTCTGCCAGACTGTGAGGCGGATATCGCCGTCGCCGAGATCCCGCGCGATCTTAGCCAGGCCGCGCATCTGGTACGAGGTCACTTTGCCCAGCGGCAGCGCCACGCCGATCCAGTTCAGCCCCGCCTGCTTCTGCTGGTGCACGCCGAGATGCGCGTTGCGGTCGAAGGCCGGGCGCGGTGCCAGTGCCTCGGCCGGCACGCGGGTGAAGGCGTGGCCGAGCTTCTCCTCCACCAGCAGCAGAAACTTGTCCATGCCCATGCCGTCGATGACGTATTTCAGCCGCGCCTTGAGCCGGTTGGTGCGGTCGCCGAGATCGGTGAACACACGCACGATGGCGTCCGACACTTTTGTCGCATCGGCCGGCTTGACGATGATGCCGGTGTCTTTGGCAAAATCCTTGTGGCCGGTGATGCCGCCGATCCCCAGCTTGAACCAGATGCCCGACTCGACGCCGAAACCATCCTTCACCTCGACGGCCTGGAACGCGATGTCGTTGGTGTCTTCGAGCACCGCGATCTTGCCGGCGCCATCGAAGGCCACGTTGAATTTTCGCGGCAGGCCGATCAGCGAGCGGTCGTTGAGGATGTGATAGTGCCACTCGCGCGCATAAGGCCTTGTGTCCAGCAGCTCCTGCGGATCGATGCCGGCGGTCGGCGTGCCCGTGACGTTGCGGATGTTGTCGGCGCCGGAGCCGCGCGAGCACAGGCCAAGATCCTGGATGCCTTCGATCAATGCTACCGCATGCTTCGGCGGGATCTCGCGCAACTGCAGGTTGGCGCGGGTGGTGACATTGGCGAACGGCGCGCACAGCCGGTCCTGCAGGTCGGCCATGCCCGCGAACTGCCAGTGGGTCAGGATGCCGTTGGGAATGCGCAGCCGGCACATATAGGAATCCTGCGTCGGTCCCACATAGAACAGGCCGTAATAGCGCCAGCGAAAGTTGTCGGCCGGTGACGGCCGCGCATCGCTCTGCGCCTGCTCCTTCAGCCTGTGATAGGCATCGAACGGGTGATATTCGCGCTTCCACTTTTCCTGATCGACCAGCTTCTTGCCGGCCGCCAGCGTGCGATCCTGCGCCCTGATATGCGCCGCTTCCGGCCCGGTCGGTTCGGCAGTCGCCTTAGGGGATGCGCCGCCGCCAAAGCCCTTGCCGACGCGGCTGATCTGCAGCCCGGTGGTAAAGCCTTCCAGGTAGCGCTTCTGGTCGTCGGTGAAATCGACGGAGACGGTCTCGATTTTCATGATTGCGACGAAGCTCCTGCAGCCACTCGCGTGGCGCCAACGGGGAAACGGAACGACTAACCGCACAGAACTCAGGGCACATAGCGCGTCTGATGTCTGGAGCGGTCCGATCAGCCTCGTTGCTGCGGAAATCCATCTTGGATAGTGGCCGGCGGGCATCTGCGAACGCCGGCTGGGACAAGACATTCAAGTCTCGTGCCAGCGGCTCGGAAAAATATTCGTCATAAACTTCAGAACGTTATGTCGCTCTGCGGCGGTCGGCTTAGCGCGGCGTGCCGGCATTTTGCACCGCACGCTCAATAATTAGACGGCGACTAAATCGCAGTCACTCGGGTCAGGCACGTTCGTCGGCGCCGCCTCGAACCGCGCGGATGAGCCTCACCCCTTCACGCGCGCGATCTCGAACGCCGCCAGATGCGCGGCGATATTGCGGGGGTCGAAGGCCGGGCCGGCAAATGCGCCGATAGCGTCACCGTCGGCGGCCGGCGGGGCCGCGAGGCCCAGCGCGGCGTCGTAGAGATCCGGCCGGAACACCGCCTCGGCAGTCTTCAACGCCTCCGGGTTGAATGGCGCCTGGCCCCAGCGCACCATCTGGGCATAGAGCCAGGCCGCCTGGGTGGGGTCGGGCCTTGCCGCGCCATTGCGGCCGAAGGCCATGAAGTTCGAATTTTCACGCGGCGCCCCGCCTTTCGCCGTCGCCAAACGCCCCGCCAGCACCGCGTGAATGATCGCGGCGTCGGCATCGACGCGGTCGGGACGCGCCAGCAGCGCCGCGACCTCGTCGCGGTTGCCCGGCTCATCGATGAAGTCGGCGGCCTTCTGGTGCGCGCGGATCAGCGCCGACACGGTGTCCGGATGCTCCTCGGCCCAGCGGCTGCGCACGGCCAGCACCTTCTCGACGGCGCGGGTCAGAATGTCCGGGCCGAAATGCAGGATGCGACCGATGCCGCGTTCAACCGCCACCGCGTTCCACGGCGCGCCGACGCAAAAACCGTCCACATGGCCGTTGGTCAGGCTGTCCACCATGTAGGGCGGCGGCAGCACCACCAGATGCACGTCCTCGTCGGGATCGACGCCGCCGGCGGCCATCCAGAACCGCAGCTGGTAATTATGCGTCGAGAACGGGAACGTCATGCCGAATGTCAGGGGTTCGGCGCCGCTCTTGCGCCTGTCCGCCGCGACGCGGGCCAGCGCCTGCGCGGTCGCCAGGGGATCGGCGATGTCGCCCTGCAGATGCGCCACGATCTGGTCGTGCAGCGCCGGCGACACCGTGATGGCGTTGCCGTTGAGATTGAGCGTGAACGGCGAAATGATCGGCACCTTCACATGGCCGAGCCCGAGGCTCGAGGCGATCGCCACCGGCGCCAGCAGATGGGCGGCATCGAACAGGCCGATATTCAGCTTGTCGCGCACGTTCGACCACGACACCTCGCGCACCAGGGTGACATCGAGGCCTTCGTCCCTGGCAAAGCCCTTGTCGACAGCGACGATCAGCGAGGCCGCATCGACCAGCGGGATGAAGCCGATGTGAAGCGGTTGACCGGTCATTTCAGCAACTCCGCCGCGGTGATGATCGACTGCGCGATATCGCCGATTTTCTTTTTCTCGCGCATCGCGGTGGAGCGCAGCAGCACATAGGCCTCCTCTTCGGTGAGGCCTTTCAGTTTCATCACGATGCCCTTGGCGCGATCGATGATCTTGCGGTCCTCCAGCGCCGACTTGGTGCGCTCGAGTTCGTCCTGCAGCTTGGAGAAGGCATTGAAGCGCGAGATGCACAGATCGAGAATCGGCTTGATGCGCTCCTTCTTGAGCCCGTCCACGATATAGGACGATACCCCGGCGTCCACCGAGGCGCGCGCCGACTCGGAATCGCTCTGGTCGACGAACATCGCCACCGGCCGGCGCACCGCGCGGCTGACCTGGAACATTTGTTCCAGAATATCGCGGCTGGGGTTTTCGAGATCGATCAGGATGACGTCCGGGTCCAGCGCGTAGATCCGCGCCAGCAGGTTGTGCATCTCGCTGATATGCTGGACATCCAGATAGCCGGCCTCGCGCAGCCCCTCCTCGAGGATCGCGGCCCGGATCGGGCTTTCGTCGACGATGACGATCTTTGGCGACGTTTCGTTCGGCATCGGTGTCGGGATTCCCTGCTGGTCCATCCATAACACGGGCTCAGGCCGCTTAAAGCCTTGTATTTATGAGTAAATAGGACTAGCTCCTGCCCTTCAATCAGGCAGATCGAACATGCAGCAGGCCCCCGCGCCCAAAATCTCCTTTGTTTCGCTGGGATGCCCCAAGGCCCTGGTGGATTCCGAACGCATCATCACGCGGCTGCGCGCCGAGGGCTATGAACTGGCGCGCAAGCATGACGGCGCCGACATCGTCATCGTCAACACCTGCGGCTTCCTCGACAGCGCCAAGGCGGAGTCGCTGGGGGCCATCGGCGACGCCATGGCGCAGAACGGCAAGGTGATCGTCACCGGCTGCATGGGCGCCGAGCCCGAGCAGATCGAGGCGGCCTATCCCAACGTGCTCTCCATCACCGGCCCGCAGCAATATGAGAGCGTGCTGGAGGCGGTGCACCGCGCGCTGCCGCCGGTCTACAATCCGCATCTCGACCTGATGCCGCCGCAGGGCATCAAGCTGACGCCGCGGCATTACGCCTATCTGAAGATCTCCGAAGGCTGCAACAACCGCTGCAGCTTCTGCATCATCCCGAAGCTGCGCGGCGATCTGGTGTCGCGCCCGGCTGCCGAGGTGCTGCGCGAGGCCGAGAACCTGGTGAAGGCCGGCGTCAAGGAACTGCTGGTGGTGTCGCAGGACACCTCGGCCTACGGCGTCGATGTGAAGTACGCGACCTCCATCTGGAAGGACCGTGAGGTCCGCGCAAAATTCTACGATCTAGCCAAGGAACTCGGCGAGCTCGGCGCCTGGGTGCGCCTGCAATACGTCTACCCCTACCCGCATGTCGACGAAGTCATCGGCCTGATGAACGCCAACAAGAACGTGCTACCCTATCTCGACATCCCGTTCCAGCACGCCGCACCCGAGGTGCTGAAGGCGATGAAGCGCCCGGCGGCCCAGGACAAGACCCTGGCACGGATCAAGAAGTGGCGCGAGGAGTGCCCGGACCTGACCTTGCGTTCGACCTTCATCGTCGGCTTTCCCGGCGAGACCGAGAGCGATTTCCAGTACCTGCTCGACTGGCTCGAGGAAGCGCAGATCGATCGCGTCGGCGCGTTCAAGTACGAGTCGGTGGCCGGCGCGCCGTCCAATGCGCTCGGCAACGCCGTGCCGGAAGAGATCAAGCAGCAGCGCTGGAACGCGCTGATGGAGCGCCAGCAGAAGATCTCCGCGCGTCGCCTCAAGCGCAAGGTCGGCACCCGCCAGCAGGTGATCATCGACGAGGTCGGCCCGACCGTGTCGAAGGGCCGCTCGAAGTCCGACGCGCCGGCCATCGACGGCGCGGTCTATGTCTCCGCACGTCGCCCGCTCAAGGTCGGCGAGATCGTCACCGCCAAGATCGAACGCGCCGACGCGTATGACCTGCATGGGAGTGTCGCGGGGTTTTGATACCACGCGAACTGTCGTCGCCCGGCCTGCACGCACTTGCGCGCCAGGACCGGGCGACCCAGTAAACGCCGGCGCAGGCGATAGAACCGCGATGCTTCCGGATACTGGATCCCCGCTTTCGCGGGGGATGACACCAGAGAATGCGACACCGCCGCCGCATCGATTCCGCAACTCCACTTGACACACCTCACCCCTCGGCTGTATTCGCCCGCCATGACCTTCAACCGGACCTTGACCCGCGCTGCCCTCCGTCGTCGCTCCTGCGACGATGCCGGGTTGCGCCATGTCCGAAGACGACGCTGAACGCCTGACGTTCAGTACGTTTCGAGAAGGCCGCACCCGCAGTGCGGCCTTCTTCCGTTTCGGGGCCGCCTGTTCATTCCCAGCACAGGAGACCGCCATGACCATCGCCACCCATCCGTTCGACGCCCTGATGGATATCACCCCGCGCCCGCATATCGTCTTCGCCAGGGGCGAAGGCAGCTGGCTGTGGGACGACACCGGCAAGCGCTATCTCGACTTCATCCAGGGCTGGGCGGTGAACAGCCTCGGCCATTCGCCGCCCGTTCTCATCGACGCACTGACCGCGCAAGCCAAACGGCTGATCACGCCGAGTCCGGCGTTCTACAACGACGCCAGCCTCAAGCTCGCCGCGGCGCTGATCGCCCATAGCGCTTTCGACCAAGTGTTCTTCACCAGCTCCGGCGCCGAAGCCAACGAGGGCGCCATCAAGCTCGCGCGCAAGTTTGGCGCGCTGCATCGCAATGGCGCTTACGAGATCATCACCTTCGAGAACTCGTTTCACGGCCGCACGCTGGCGACCATGTCGGCGTCGGGCAAGAAAGCCTTTGAGCCGCTGTTCGAGCCGAAGGTGCCGGGATTCCCCAAGGCTATCACCAATGACATCGCCTCGGTGGAACGGCTGATTGGCGCCAACACCATCGCGGTCATGCTGGAGCCGATCCAGGGAGAATCCGGCGTGTGGCCGGCGACGCCGGAATTCCTCCAGGCGCTACGCGCGCTGACCAAAGAGCACGGGCTGCTGCTGATCGTCGACGAGATCCAGACCGGCATGGGACGCACCGGCACGCTGTTCAACTACGAGCAGGCCAGCATCGCGCCGGATATCATGACGCTGGGCAAGGGCATCGGCGGCGGCGCGCCGCTCGGCGCCCTGCTCGCGACAAATCATGCAGCCGTGTTCGAGCACGGCGACCAGGGCGGTACCTTCAACGGCAATCCGCTGATGTGCGCGGCGGGACTTGCGGTACTCACGCACATCGCCGAGCCGGCCTTCCTGAAGTCGGTGCGCGACCACGGCCTGTTTCTCGCCGACGAGCTGCAGCGCATCTCGGCGCGGCACGGACTCGGCGGCGTGCGCGGCAGCGGGCTGTTGCTGGCGCTCGACCTGAAGCGGCCGATTGCTGCCGCCGTGGTCGCCGCAGCGCTTGAGGACGGTTTGCTGCTCAACGCGCCGCGGCCCGACGCGCTGCGGCTGATGCCGGCACTCAACGTCACCCGCGCCGAGATCAGCCAGATGATCGCCATGCTCGATGCGATCCTGACGCGGATGGGCGCTGCCAGATGCGTCGGATGAGGCGCCAGGCGTGATCCACCAGAATTCGACCGGCTCTATGCGCGTGTGCGCCACCCGGGGCATCGCGCCCAAAATTCAAACATGAGGACACAATGATGAGTATTCGCGTCGGTATTGTCGGGATCAGTGGTTTTGGCGGCGGCGAGGCGATGCGCCTGATCGCGAGCCACCCGTCTTTCGAACTCGTCTACGCCGCGGGCGACGGCAGCGCCGGCAGCCGGTTGGTGGACCGCTTCCCCGGTGTCCCGGCCAGGCTGGCCGAGCTGGTGATTGAGAAGTGGGATCCCGCGACCCTGCCGAAGCTCGACGTGCTGTTCGCGTCGCTGCCGACGGGCGCCTCAGCCGAGGCGCTGGCGCGCGTCCCCAGGGACGTGAAGATCGTCGATATCGGCGGCGACCACCGCTACGTCGAGGGTTGGGCGTACGGGCTGGCTGATGTCTGGCCAGTCCAGATCGGGGGCAGACCCGTGTTGCCAACCCGGGCTGCTTTCCCGCGGCGACGCTGAACGCTCTCACGCCGCTGCTGGTCAACAAGCTGATCGAGCCTGGCAACATCGTGATCGACGCCAAGACCGGCATCTCCGGTGCCGGCCGTGGCGGCGCCGACAGCAGGTTCGGCTACGCCGATAGCAACGAGAACCTGCAGCCCTACGGTCTGCTCAAGCACGTCCACATGCCCGAGATCGCGGAGACGATCGAGCGGCTGAGTGGCGGCAGCGCGGCCGGGCTGGTGTTCACGCCACACCTGGTGCCGATGACCCGCGGCGTGCTCGTCACCATCTACTGCCGCGGCCGCGCCACCACGGACCAGTGCCTGGACGCGGCCCGGCGCTTCTATGCCGGGCGGGCGTTCGTCCGCGTGACCGACAAGCCGCCGCAGACCAAATGGGCGACCGGCTCGAACCTCGCATTCGTCAGCTATGCCGCCGATCCGGAGCGCAATCTGGTGATCGCGATGGGCGTCGTCGACAATCTCGGCAAGGGCGCGGCCGGTCAGGCGATACAGAATGCGAACCTGATCTGCGGCCTGCCGGAAACCACGGGGCTGGACGGCGCACCCCTTTGGCCATGAGATCTCTTGCGAGTCCGTGTTGTCCGTCGTTGGCTTGTGCGACTGCGCGTTCCCCGGACGCGATGCACTACGCCGCTCGGCGGCGCGGTTGCTTCGCAGATCCGGGGTCGGTCCAATCACGGCGCCTGATACGGTCCCGGATCTGCGCAGCAGCATGCGATGCTGCGCATCGCCATGTCGCGGCGCGTCCGGGACACGAGGCCGGCAACGGCGAGCGCAAGAATCTCTCACAAAGACTATTGACTATTATCCTATTTAAGCCTTATAGTCTCCCCGTCCTGTTCACCGAGGGGCGCTTTCATGAGGCGTCTTGGTAGTGGAGCAGGATGCGGTGTCCCGCGCGCGTGCCTCGCAAGCACGCCCCCGGGAGGCGCGGGGAACCGTCCGGCCCCACTAAGAGGGTCTGCCTTGAGTGGCTGGACGCGGACAGTAAAGGCGGGCGAAATCCCGCCGCAGTGGCGTCTCTCAGGGGCGCGCACGCACTGTCCCGGAAGCACGGTCCCGTGGCCCTAAATCCCGCGGTGGCGCGCCCGCATGCGCCGCGACCCGCTTCGCCGTTGCGACGGCGTGACGGATCGCGTCCCAACCACCACAACCGCGCCTGCCGGCGCGCCGCTCCCCTCATGTCTGGAGGGGAGGACTGCTCACACCTCGGACGCCACGGGCGCCGCGAGAACGAGAGCACCTGGCTGTTTGACATTCGAATAGAAAGTTGCGCGAAGGCGCGCATCTTCACCCTCCCCTTTGAGGGGGAGGGTCGGCGCGCAGTCCGCGCAGCGGATGCGCGGCGGGGTGGGGTGACAGCGCTGATGTCAGCTTCGATGCTGAACAAACACGGTGTCACCCCACCCCGACAACACCGCGCTGCGCGCCGTGTTGTCGACCCTCCCCTCAAAGGGGAGGGTGAAGAAGAATGCGCCGCGTCGCCTCCAATCCTACGGCTTCAAAATCGACGCACCCGTCGTGTTGCGCGCTTCCAGATCGATATGCGCCTTTGCGGCATCCTTCAGCGCATAGGCGTGGTTGATCGGCACGTGCAGCTTGCCGTCGATGACAGCCGAGAACAGCGTGTCGGCGCCTTCCAGCAAGTCCGAGCGCTTGGCGACGTAGTCGTTGAGCTTCGGCCGGGTCGCGAACAGCGAGCCGTGATTGTTGAGTTCAGCGATCGAGAACGGCGGCACAGGGCCGGAGGCGTTGCCGAACGACACCCACATGCCGCGCGGCTTGATGCACGACAGCGAACCCGGAAAAGTGGTCTTGCCGACGCCGTCATAGACCACGTCGCACAACTCGTTGCGGCTGATCTGCTTGACGCGATCGACGAAGTTTTCCTCGTTGTAGTAGATGACGTGATCGCAGCCATTGGCCAGCGCCAGTTCGCCCTTCTCCTTGGAGCCGACGGTGCCGATGACATGGGCGCCCATCGCCTTGGCCCATTGGCAGGCCAGCAGGCCGATGCCGCCGGCCGCGGCATGGATCAGCACGCGATGGTGCGGCTCGACCTTGAAGGTCTTGTGCAGCAGATACCAAACCGTCAGGCCCTTGAGCATCAGGACGGCGCCCTGCTCGTAGGTGATGCGGTCGGGCAGCTTGACCAGGCGGTCGGCGGCGAACACGCGGTCGGTGGCGTAGCTGCCGAGCGCCGAATAATAGGCGACGCGGTCGCCGGGATGGAAACCGGTGACGCCGGGGCCGACCTCGACCACTTCGCCGGACGCCTCGTTGCCGGCGATGAACGGCAGCTGCGGCGCCTTGTAGAGGCCGGTGCGGAAGTACACGTCGATGAAGTTGACGCCGATGGCGTGCTGCCGGATGCGGACCTCACCCGGGCCGGGGGCGGCCACATCGACGGCCTCGTAAACGAGAGCTTCGGGGCCCCCACCTTGTGAACGCGCACGGCCTTGGTCATCATCTGGCTCCCTTGAATTTCTTCTCACCAATGCGATAGCCGACGAGCCATCGTTGTCAACTGCGGCCCGCTGGCGCGGCCACCGGTTCGCAAAATATGCTGTGCTTTGCGCACACCGCGACGACGCCAACGAAACCATGGAGAGCCCCGGCGATCAGGATCGGCAGCGCAGCTGGGATCGGCCGAACGCGACTATCGAGCTGTGGGCCTCAGCAGGCGGATGACCGTGTCGCCGCAGACAATGTAGACGGCAATGGCGCACAGCGCCGCACTCACCGGCGTCGCAACCCTGAAATCCTGCACCAGTGCCACGATGGCCAGCACGCCCCACAGCGCGATCAGCGCCAGGTTGAGCCGGCGCAACCGCGACACCCGCACGGGGTGGATGACGTGCAGCGGCACGAAGGTCAAAACGATCAGCGCCAGCACCGCGAGGCTGCCGACCCATTGCGCGGGGTGCAGCAGGAACAGATAGAACGCCACGGCATTCCACAGCGCCGGAAAGCCGCGGAAATGATTGTCCGAGGTCTTCATGCGCCGGTCGGCGAAATACAGCGCGCTCGACACCACGATGCCGACGCCGAGCGGCGCCGCGCTCATCGGCGCCAGAATGCCGCTGGCGGTGATCGCATAGGCCGGCACGAACACGTAGGTGATGAAATCGACCACGAAATCGAGCGCCTCGCCGGACCAGTCCGGCAACACCTGACCGACGTTCAGGCGCCGCGCGACGGGTCCGTCGATGGCGTCGATCACCAGCGCCACGCCGAGCCAGCCGAACATGCCGGCCCAGTGCATGCGCACCGCCTCCAGCATGGCGATCAGCGCGACGCCGGCGCCCAGCGCGGTGAAGATGTGAACGGAAAACGCCGCCGCGCGCGCGGATCGGGAAGAGATCGGAACATCGTGCGGGCTGGCGGTCATTTCCCGCCCAGTGCTATCAGGAATCACTCGCAATTGCACATGCCGGTTTGCGTCGTTCTGCCGCGCGGGAACGCTCGGCGGCGGCGCTGCGGCCTTGAAAATATCCGCGCAAAGGCCGATGGTTCGGGCATGACCGACCAAGCTGAAAATCCCATTGTTTACGATGTCGTGGTGATCGGCGGCGGCCCCGCCGGCCTCGCGGCGGCCATCGCGCTGACCGCAGCCGGTGCCGCCACGGCGCTGGTCGCCCGCCGCCTGCCCTATGCGGACAACCGCACCACCGCCCTGCTCGGCGGCTCCGTCGATCTGCTGGAGCGGCTCGACGTCTGGTCGCGCTGCGCGGACAAGGCTGCGGCGCTGACGACCATGCGGCTGGTCGACGACACCGGACGGCTGATCCGCGCCCCGGAGGTCAAGTTCCAGTCCGACGAGATCGGCATGGAGACGTTCGGCTACAATATCCAGAACCGCGAATTGATGATCGCGCTGGAAGCGCGCGCCGCGGAAATGGACAGGCTCACCCGTTTCGACGACGAGGCGGAGTCGGTCGCGGTCGACGACATCGGCGCGGTCGTGCGCCTGCGCGGCGGGCCTTCCTCTCGGCCAGCCTGGTGGTCGGCGCCGACGGACGGCAGTCGATGTGCCGCGACGCCGCCGGCATCGAGGTGAAGCGCCGCACGCTCGGCCAGGCCGCCCTCACCTTCAACGTCAGTCACACCCGGCCGCATCGCAACGTCTCCACCGAATTCCACACCCCGCACGGCCCCTGCGTATTCGTGCCGTTGCCAGGCGATCGCTCCAGCGTGGTCTGGGTCGCCGAGCCCAGGGAAGCCGAGCAGCTGATGGCCCTCAGTGACGAGGCGCTGTCGCAGGCCGTGGAAAAGCAGGCCCATTCGATCCTCGGCCGCATGCAGGTGGAGCCCGGCCGCTATCTGTTCCCGCTGGCCATCGAGCAGCCCAAACAGGTCGCGCGGAACCGGATCGTACTGGCCGGCGAAGCCGCCCATGTGGTGCCGCCGATCGGCGCACAGGGCCTCAATCTCGGGCTGCGCGACGCCGGCGACATTGCCGCCATCGTCGGCGACGCCCTCGCCGCGGGCGACGATCCCGGCGCGCCAATGGTGCTGACGAAATTCGAGCAGGCGCGGCGCAGCGACATTTCCAGCCGCACCTTCGCCATCGACATGGCCAACCGCTCGCTGCTCAGCGATCTCCTGCCGGTGCAGACGATGCGCGCGCTCGGCATGCATCTGATGGGTTCGGTCGGGCCGATCCGCCGCCTCGCCATGCGCGAGGGCCTGGCGCTGTCATGGCGCGCCCGCTAGCGCGCGCGCTCAGAACGCGATCTGGCCGGTCTTCAGCAGATACATCACCGACGTCAGCGTGATCACCGACATGAAGGTGCCGATCAGCACCGCCACCGAGGCGGGCTCGATCCAGGTATCGTATTGCCGGGCGATGATGAACACGTTGAGCGCCGGCGGCAGCGACGCCAGCAGCACAGCGGTGGCCGCCCATTCCGGCGGGAACGGCCCCGTGAGCCACATCAGGGCGAACACGATCAGCGGATGCACGATCAGCTTGACGGCGATCACGCCCGGAACCTCCCAGGGCACGCGCCCCATGGGCCGCAGCGCCACGGTGACGCCGAGCACGAACAGCGCCACCGGCGCCGCGGAGTTCTGCAGGAAAACCAGCATGCCGTCGATGGCCACGGGAAGCTGGACATGCAGCGCCGCCGCCAGTGCACCAAGATAGGCAGCCACGATCAGCGGGTGCAGCAGAATATGCTTGATGACGATGCCGATGGTCGGCAGCAGCGGTCGCTTCTCTGCGGCCGTCAGGGCCATCGCCAACGGCACGATCGAGAACAGGAAAATGCTGTCGAAGCAGAACACCAGCGCCGTCGGCACCGCCGCCTGGGTGCCGAGCACCGCGAGCGCCAGTCCCGGCCCCATATAGCCGATATTGCCGTAGCCCCCCGACAGCCCGGCCATGGTGGCCTGCCGCACCGGCAGCCCGCTGATCAGCCGCCCGACAAAGGCCGACAGAAAGAATGCCGTCGCCGTCGCCGCGGTCGTCGCGACCACGAACGGCAGGTTGTTCAACTCCTCGAACGGGGTCTTCGACATGATCCGGAAGAACAGCGCCGGCAGCGACACATACAGCAGGAAGAAATTCATCCAGCTGAGCCCGGCCTCCGGTAGTTTCTTCAGCTTCCCGCAGGCGAAGCCGATGAAGATCAAACCGAAATACGGCAGCGCTAGGTTAAGGACGTCCATCATGGGGGCGTGTTCTTCTTGCTGTTGGCCCGATTTGGTGGGGACTCATAATTCCGGTCTTATGAGCCAATGTTTTGTTCGCGACGAGCAGTATTTTCCTCATCTAGCGGTCTCCATTGGCGGCCAGGATATGCATCGCCGGCCCGGCGGCAGGCGAAGATTCCCGACGGAACAGGATGTAGAGCGCCGGAAGAACGAGAAGCGTCAGGATGGTCGAGGAGATGATTCCGCCGATGACGACAGTGGCCAGCGGCCGCTGGACCTCGGCACCGGCGCCGGTTGCAATAGCCATCGGAACGAAGCCAAGCGAGGCAACAAGCGCCGTCATCAGAACTGGCCTCAGTCGGGTGAGTGCCCCCTGATGGACCGCCTCCATGATCGTCTTGCCCTCATGACGCAGACGCTCGATGAAGGTGATGATCACCAGACCGTTGAGTACCGCGACGCCGGAAAGGGCGATGAACCCGATGCCCGCGCTGATCGAAAGCGGAATCCCCTCAGCAGCAATGCGAAGATGCCTCCGGTCAGCGCGAGCGGCACGCCGCTGAAGACAAGGAATGCGTCGGCGACCGATCCGAGGCTGATGAACAGCAAGAGCAGGATCAGAAGCAACGCAATCGGGACGACGATCATGAGACGCTGTGACGCCGAAACCAGCTGCTCGAACTGCCCGCCCCACCCGATCCAGTATCCCGCGGGCAACTTCACCTTCTGGGCGATCTGGTTCTGGGCATCGGTCACGAAGGAGCCGAGATCCTTGCCACGGACGTTGGCGGACACGACGATGCGTCGCTTGCCGTCCTCGCGGCTGATCTGGTTCGGACCAGGTGACACGGTGATCTCCGCGAGTTCGGACAGCGGCGCGTAGCGCATCTGGCTCAGCGGCGAAGTGCCCAGCACGGCGGGCTGGACCTTGGCCTGCCCGTCCAGCGGCGGCAGCGGGATCGGCAGCGCCTTCATCGCTTCGATGTCCGAGCGGCTGTCCTCGGGCAATCGCACGACCAGATCGAACCGGCGGTCGCCTTCAAAAACAAGGCCCGCGCTCTTGCCGCCGACCGCGATTTCGACCAGGCTCTGGACGTCCGCGACGCTGATGCCGAGGCGCGCCAGCGCCTTGCGGTCGAGCTTCACCGTCAGAACCGGCAGACCGGCGACCTGCTCCGTCTTCACGTCTGCGGCTCCCGGCACCGCCTGCAGCACGGTCTGGACCTTGCCGGCCATCTGCGCGAGCACGTCCAGGTCATCCCCGAAGATCTTCACGCCGACGTCGCTCCGGACGCCGGAGATCAGTTCGTTGAAGCGCAGCTGGATGGGCTGAGACAATTCATAGCTGCTACCGGCGACCTCCTCGGCCGCCTCCTCGATCGCCTTCACCACGTCGGCCTTCGGCTTCTGCGGATCCGGCCATTGGTCGCGCGGCTTCAACATCACATAGCCGTCCGAGATCGACGGCGGCATGGGATCGGTGGCAACCTCGGCGGTGCCGGTGCGCGCAAAGGTTTCCTTCACCTCCGGAATCTTCAGCAGACGCCGCTCCAGAGCCTGCTGCATCTCCAGCGACTGCGTCAGGCTCGTCCCGGGGATACGGATGGCCTGGATGGCGACGTCGCCCTCGTCCAGGCTCGGGATGAACTCGCCGCCCATGCGCGATGCCGCATAGCCGCTGGCGCCCATCAGCACGACGGCCATCACGGCCACGGCCCCTCGGAACCGGATAGCGAGGTTCAGGATCGGCACGTAGGACCGATGGGCCAGCCGCATGAACCAGTTCTCTTTCTCCGACACCCTGCCCGTGACCATCAGCGCCACGGCGGCGGGAACGAACGTCATCGAAAGGATGCTGGCCCCGAGAAGCGCGATCAGGACCGTCAACGCCATCGGCGTGAACATCTTGCCCTCGACGCCTGTCAGGGTCAGGACCGGCAGATACACGACAGCGATAATCAGCGTGCCGAACAGGCTCGGTTTGATGACCTCGCGCGAGCCCGCGATGATCGTCTCGAAACGCTCGTCGCGCGTCAGTATCCGTCCGCGCTTCACCTGTTCGTGGGCGAGCAGGCGCAGGCAATTCTCGACGATGATCACGGCGCCGTCGATGATGATGCCGAAGTCGATCGCCCCGAGACTCATCAGGTTGGCGCTGACCTTGTTCTCGAACATCCCCGTGATCGTGAACAGCATGGCGAGCGGAATGACCAGGGCCGTAGCAATGGCCGCCTTGAAGTTGCCGAGGATGAGAAACAGGATGACGATGACCAGCAGCGCCCCTTCGACGAGATTCTTCTCCACGGTCGCAATGGTCGCATCGACCAGATGCGTCCGGTCGTAGATCGCCCGGACGGACACGCCGTCAGGAAGCGACTTGCCGATCTGCTCGAGCTTGGCGGCAACACGCTGCGCAACCGTCCGGCTGTTCTCGCCGATCAGAAGCATCGCGGTTCCCATGACCGTTTCATTCCCGTCGAGCGTGGCCGCGCCGGTGCGGAGATCCTTTCCTTCCTTCACGTCGGCAACGTCGAAGATCCTGACGGGGACACCGCCGCGAGACCCGATGACGATCTGCCCGATCTCATCGAGATTAGCGACCTGGCCGGGCGTACGGACGAGGTACTGCTCGCCGTTCTTCTCGATATAGCCAGCGCCGACGTTGGCATTGTTGGCAGCCAACGCGGCCATCACATCGCGGAAGCTGAGCCTGTAGGCCATCAGCTTGCTGGGGTCCGGAAGCACATGGAATTGCTTCTCGAAACCGCCGATCGTGTTGACCTCGTTGACACCGGTGACGTTGCGGAGCTGCGGTTTGATGATCCAGTCCTGAACCGTCCGCAGGTCGGACGGGCTGAATGGCTGACCCTCGGCGTTCCTGGTGCCCGGCTTCGCCTCAACCGTATAGAGATAGATCTCGCCAAGCCCGGTCGAGACCGGTCCCATGGCGGTCTCGATACCGGTCGGGAGCATGTCCTTCACGCGCTGCACGCGCTCGTTGACGAGCTGCCGCGCGAAATAGATGTCGATCCCGTCCTTGAAAACGATCGTCACCTGGCTGAGGCCGTAGCGGGAAAGCGAGCGGGTGTTGACCAGGTTCGGCAGGCCGCCCATCGCGGTCTCGATGGGAAAGGTGATGCGCTGCTCGACTTCGAGGGGCGAATAGCCCGGCGCATTCGTGTTGATCTGAACCTGCACGTTCGTGATGTCGGGAACGGCATCGATCGGCAACCTGCTGAAATTCCAGGCGCCGAAGGCCCCCATAAGCACAACGCCGATCATCACCAGCCAACGCTGGCGGACAGAAAAGGCCAGGACGGCGTCGATCATCGTGAAGCTCCGGAAACGTAGTCCTGCGGCGGATTCTCAAGAGCGGAAAGCGAACGGTGCTGGATTGCGGAGTCAGGCGCTGACGCCCAAAGGCTGGGGTTAGTGCTCATGACCGGCACTGCCCTTTCCGAGTTCGGCCTTCACGATGAAACTGTTCCGCGCCGCGTACTTGTCGCCCTCCAGAAGACCGAACAGGATCTCGACATTTTCCCGATCCCGGGCGCCAATCTCGACCTCCCGCACTTCGAACTTCTTGCCGTTCCGGACGAAGACGACGTTCCGGTTCTCCACCGACTGGATCGCGGTCGCCTTCACGGCCATCGGCACCTTCTTTGCGGAGAGGATCAGCCGCGCCGACACGAACAGTCCCGTGCGCAGCCGCAGGCCCTCGTTCTGGACGACCGCGCGTACCAACGCGCTCTGGGTATCGCTGCTTCCCACCGGCGAGACATAGGAGATCCAGGTCTCGATCGGCTTTCCGCCGTCACCGACATCGATGACCACGGTATCGCCTACCTTCACGCGCGACAGGTCGCGCCGGTAGACGGACAGATCGACCCAAACCGTCGACAGATCGGCGACGATGAAGGAAGGCTTCTGCTCCGAGGCATATTCGCCGAGCGAGATCTGGCGGTCGATCACCGTTCCCGAAATTGGAGCGCGCATTTCATACGTGGTGAGGCTCTGGTTGCTCTCGATTTTCGCAAGCAGTTCGCCCTTTTCGACGGGATCGCCGATGCGCTTCCTGATCTCGCGGACGACGCCCGGAAAACGCGGCGTAACCTGGACCAGCATTTCCTGGTTGGGCTGGATGATGCCGTTCAGCGTGATCGAGTCCTTCAAGGTCGCCTCGGAGACCGGAAGGATTTCGATGGTCGAAGACACGACCTTGTCGTCGCTCATCTCGACGACGCCCTCCTTCTCGTGGCCCTCTTCCTCGTGGCCCTTCTCCTCGTGCTTCGACGGCTCCGCCGTCGAGGCGGATGGCTTCTCCGACGATGCGACGTAGACGCCAGTTCCCACGGCGAAGACCGCGAGCGCGCCGACGATCATGACGACAAGTTTCTTCATCGTGCGCTCTCCCGCGCCAGTGCGAATGGATTGCCGACGAGCCCCTCGATGATGGCGACGGCGACATGAAAATTCTGCTGGGCCTCCTGTTCGCGCAGCCGGGCCTGGGCGACACTGGCCTGGGCGTCTAGCACCTCGAGCAGCGAAAACCGCCCTTGACCGTATCCCTCGAAGATCGCATCGGATGCCTGGCGCGACTTCGGGATCGCGGACTCCCGGAGGATGGCCAGTTCGCGGAGCGACCCCTGCAAGGTGTCGTACGCACGTCCTGCCAGTACGATCAGTGCATTGCGGTTGGCCTCCCGCTCGGCGCGCGTCTTGGCGAGGCTCTCCTGCGCCGAAAGGATATTGCCCTGGTTCTGATCGAACACCGGGATCGCAACCGTGACCCCCAGCCGAACGGCGTCGTCGCCGGTGTCGTTAAAATGCCGCCAACCGGCGTTGACCCGCACGTCCGGATAGGGACGCAGCCGCGCGATGAGAAGCTCGGCGTTGCGCTGAGCATAGATGGCGGTCCAGCGCATCAGTTGCGGATTCGCATCGATAGCCGCAATCACGGCGCTGAAGGACGGCGGGCGCCCGGTGGCATCGAGCCGCCCGGAGACGGCCGAGAACTTGGGCGTCGTATCCCCCATCAGCACGGCCAGTTCTCGTTTCGAAGTGGCAAGGAGCGACCGAACCCGTTCACGATCGGCCTTGACCAAAGCGGAGGCCACTTCCGCACGTCCGGTCTCGGCCACGGATGAAGCACCCGCCTCCGTGCGCCGTTGCAGCAGGGGCGCAATCCGGTCGATCTCGGCGATCTGTTCGTCAAGGATCTGTATCCGGCGCTGGGCGCCGAGCACGTTGAGGAATGCGCCGGCGGTTTCCGCCAGCACTTCCAGCCGGATTGCCTTGCGCTGGATCGCGGCGGTTTCGACGCCCGCCTGCCCGGCTGCAATGCGCGCGTCGCGCTTGCCGAACAATTCGAACAGTTGGCTTATCTGCAGTGTGGTCTCCGCCGAGCGCGTGCCGCGATAGGTGCGCGAGCCAAACGAATTGTCCTGCTCGTAGGACACCTCCGGATTGATCAGCGCTCCGGCCTGGATCCGCTGGCCCGACGCGATGCCGACATCGCGCTCCGCTGCCGTCAGCCGTGGACTGGTGGCCAGCGCACGCTGAAGTGCGGTTTGCAAAATGATGGTCTGCGAATAGGACACGGCGGTCAGCAACGGGCTGACAAGCAGTGCCGACGCGCACGCGAACAGCGTGGCGACGCTTCTCATAAACATGAATTCAGGAACCTGAAGAACGGTCGAGTCTAGGCGCTCGCGCGCCCGGCGAAGGCGTTCAGGTCAGGATTTTGGGCGGTGGGGTGTCGAGCCGGGACTGGCCCGCAAGCAACACGGACGCGATCGTCACGACGGGTGGGGCCGGAACGGCGGACGGCGCGGCAGCGACAGAAGGCGCCGGGAGCACGGCGGGAACGCAGGTCGGGCAATGATCGCAAATGGCGACGCCCGTCTTTGTCCCGCCGTCGTCAGTGGCGTCGGAGACATGCTCGATCGCGACGCTCGAAGCGACCGCTTGATCGAGGCAGGAGATATTGTGAGCGATACCAACGAACAGGTAAACGAACGCAAGGAACATCAGCATCGAACGGCGTAGCCCGTTCGACTGCCTGACAGGCAAACTTTGATTTGCGTTGCGTTCCATTCGACAATGATAACGAAGATCGCATGCGAACACTATCACAGACGCGCCGAAATCCCTGCCCAGTCTCGGTTTTCACGCGACCGATTGCCCCATGCCGGCCGCAGATGCCCGCGATCTCGCGTCCATCCGTTACGAAGCACTTTGGTTAGCCCCGATAAAGCTCCGCTTACAAATCGGAATACAATCCTTGATAGTGCCGAGCCGAGGGTTTCCAGTCATTCGAGACGGCGGTTAGTCGGCCTGGCCGCATTAAATCATCGCGCGGCCTCTAGCATCGGCCACAATCCTGGTCTATTCGACGAGGCATGATCGTAGCGCGGACCGCCAAATTTCAGATCGGACAGATCGTACGCCACCGGATCTTCTCGTTCCGGGGCGTGGTTTTCGATATCGATCCGGAATTCAACAACACCGAGGAATGGTGGCTGTCGATTCCCGAAGAAGTCCGGCCGCACAAGGACCAGCCGTTTTACCATCTGTTGGCCGAGAATTCGGAATCCGAATACGTCGCCTATGTCTCGGAACAGAACCTGCTGCCCGATGACTCCGGCGAACCGATCCGGCATTCCCAGGTCGCCGAGATCTTCGTCAAGGACAAGAGCGGCGGCTACCGGCCGCGCAATCCGTCGCTGAACTGAATTCCTGTACTGTCATTCCGGGGTGCGGCCGGCTGACACCGTTTGCACCACGGAACGACCAATAAAAAAAGGCGCTCATTTCTGAGCGCCTTTTTGCATTGCTTTGACGAAACTTACTTCGCGGCCGGGTTGGCTGGCGCGCCGCCCGACGGGGCCGCAGCTTCAAGCTTCTTGCGTGCTTCTTCCGCGCGCTTCTGCAGTTCTTCCTGCAGCTTCTTCTGGGTTTCCTCGAACACCTTCGGATCGGTCGGCGGGCCGTCATATGCCTTGGCGAATTCCGCAAGCGGCAGCGGCAGGGTCAGCGGCGCACCGTTGGAGTTGATCGCCTGAACGATCAGGTTCTGGCCCTTCTTCATATTGGCCAGCAGTTCCGGGGTGACTTCGTAATCCGACATGCAGCCGTTGGCGAAGCAGATCACGTAGGGGCTCTGCGCCGGGGCGTTGTTGTCGACGATGACGCGGGTCCCGTGCACCAGCTGCATGCCGAGCGGCAGCGTCACGCGCAGGATCTTCTTCGGCTCGCCTTCCGGCTCGATGATCACCGCGGCGATGACCGGCTGGCCGGATTCAATACGACCGTCCTTGCCGGTGAAGCAGACCTGCTTCGCCGCTGCATCCTGGCCCTTAAGGCAGAACTTGGTCCAGGGCGCATAGATCAGCTGGACCTGCTGTTCGGGCGGTGTCGCGCCGGCGGCCGGAGCACCGGCCGGGGCCTGGGCCGCGGGGGCAGCCGGCGCGGCCTTCGGAGCAGCCTTCGGCGCAGCCTTGGGAGCCGCCTTCGGGGCAGCGGCGGGCGCACCCGGCGCGGGCGCCTGGGCCTGCGCTGCGGAAACGGTGATCGTGGCGGTCAGTGCCGTTGCCGTCAGCAGGGTGAAAACCCGCCTGCGCGGAAACGCCGACGCGGCCAAGAGACGGAAATTCATTGCGGAAAACCCTTTCTGAACGGTGGCGCCTCGCCAAAGCGAGTTGTGACTCTGACCCGTTGGCCGGTGTCTCGTTGCCAATTGAGGCCCTTACGTGACAAGCCGCGCCGACCTCGTCAATTGCCCGCCTTCAATACATCGGCGGACGAAAAGATCAATGGCGACAACCATATTTGATAGGCCGCGGCGGTGCGCATGGCGGTCATGCTAGTATTTCCGGGTGAACCCCGCCGAATCAAACCGTGCCGTTGCATCGCATGTCCGCAGCCGTCCGCGCTGGAGTTGCGTTGCCGTCACGTGGCTGGCCATGCTGGCAGGCCTGGTTCCGGTACGGGCTGAGGGCGCTCAGGGCATCGCCATGCACGGTTCGCCTGCCCTGCCAGCCGGTTTCACGCACATGCCCTACGCCAATCCGGACGCCCCCAAGGGCGGCCGCCTGATCCAGGGCATTCTCGGCACCTTCGACAGCCTCAATCCCCTGATCGTGCGCGGCCAGGCGGTGCAGCAGGTCCGCGGTTTCGTCATCGAAAGCCTGATGACCCGCGGCAACGACGAAGCCTTTACGCTCTATGGCCTGCTGGCCGAGAGCATCGAGACCAACGACGCCCGGACCTATGTCACCTTCCGGATCAATCCGCGGGCGCAATTCTCCGACGGCCGGCCGGTCACGGCGGACGACGTGCTGTTCTCCTGGGAGCTGCTGCGCGACAAGGGCCGCCCCAACCACCGCCAGTTCTACGCCAAGGTGACCAAGGCCGAGGCCCTGGACGCACGCACGGTGCGGTTCGATTTCGGCGGCCAGGGCGACCGCGAATTGCCACTGATCCTCGGCCTGATGCCGGTGCTGCCGAAGCACGCCATCGACGTCGCCACCTTCGAGGACACCTCGATGGCCGCGCCGCTGGGCTCCGGGCCGTATCGCGTCACCACCGTCAAGCCCGGCGCCAGCGTCACCCTGACCCGCAACCCCGATTATTGGGGCCGCGACCTGCCGGTCAATCGCGGGCTGTGGAATTTCGACGAGATCCGGCTGGATTTCTATCGCGAGGCCAACGGCCATTTCGAGGCGTTCAAGCGCGGCCTGTACGACTACCGCGTCGAGAACGAACCGTCGCGCTGGCATGACGGCTACGACTTCCCCGCCGCGCGCGGCGGCGATGTGGCCCGCGACAGCATCAAGACCGGGCTGCCGAAGCCGTCCGAGTTCCTGGTGTTCAACACAAGGCGGCCGATGTTCGCCGACGTCCGGGTCCGCCGCGCGCTGACCCTGCTGTTCGATTTCGAATGGATCAACCGCAACTACTTCTTCGGCCTCTATACCCGCTCCGGCGGCTTCTTCGCGGGATCCGAACTGTCCGCCTATGGCCGCGCCGCCGATTCCGGCGAACGCGCCCTGCTGCAGCCCTATCTGGCCCGGCTGCCATCCGAGATCCTCGACGGCAGCTTCCGCTTGCCGGTCAGCGACGGCTCCGGGCGCGACCGCGGCGCCTTGCGCACGGCGCTGGCGCTGCTGTCACAGGCCGGCTACGATCTCGACGGCAACCTGCTGCGGCAGCGCGGCACCAAGATTCCCTTCACCTTCGAGATCCTGGTGACGACCCGCGACCAGGAGCGCATTGCGCTGGCCTATGGGCGCGATCTCAAGCGCGCCGGCATCACGGCCTCGGTGCGTTCGGTCGATGGCGTGCAGTTCGACCAGCGCCGTCTCAACTTCGATTTCGACATGATCCAGAACCGCTGGGACCAGTCGCTGTCGCCCGGCAACGAACAATCCTTCTACTGGGGCACCCAGGCGGCGGACCTCACGGGGACCCGCAACTACATGGGCGCCCGGGATCCTGCCATCGATGCGATGATCTCGGCCATGCTGGTAGCCCACGACCGTCCCGATTTCGTCACGGCGGTCCGTGCACTGGATCGGGTGCTGATGTCCGGCTTCTACGCAATTCCGCTCTACTACGTCGGGGAACAATGGATTGCCCGATGGAATCGGATAGAACGGCCTGCAGCCACGGCGTTGACGGGCTACCTCCCCGAGACTTGGTGGCACAGACCCGATCGGAAGTGACCCGTGACAACAGCCAACGCATCGCCCACGCTCGACGGCCTGTTCCGCCGCATTCTCGCCCGCCAGCCGGGCGCGCTGGCGCTGATTGACCCCGCCGACAAGATGCGGGTGACCAGCACGCCGCCGCTGCGCCTGACCTTCGCCGAGGCCGAACAGCGGATCGCGGCGCTGACCGCGCATTTCATCAACAGCGGGCTGCCGGCCAATTCGGTGATCGCGGTTCAGTTGCCCAACACCGTCGAATTCATGCTCACCGTGCTGGCCGCGCACCGCGCAGGTCTCGTGGTCGCTTTGCTGCCGCAACTGTGGCGGCAAGCCGAACTGACGATCGCGCTGAACCGCACCGGTGCCCGCGCCATCGTGACATCGAGCCGGATCGACGGCGTCAGCCATGCCGACCTGGCGATGAACGCCGCCGCCGAGGCGTTCTCGATCCGCCATGTCTGCGGCTTCGGGAACGACCTGCCGGAAGGCATGGCCTCGCTCGATGCGGCGATGACCGCCGAATTCAGCGAACCGCTGCTGGTGACGCAGGACGCGCGGCGCGCAGCGATCATTTCCTTCGACGTGACCGCCGACGGGTTTCGCGCGGTCCCGCGCACCCATCTCAACCTGATCTCCGGCGGACTTTCAGTGTTCCTCGAAAGCGGCCTGCCGCAAGGCGCGACCATCATGTCGGCGCTGGCGCCATGCTCCTTCGCCAGCGTCGCGTCGTCGCTGGTGACCTGGCTGCTGTCAGGCGGCACCCTGGCACTACACCATCCGTTCGACAGCGAGGTGCTGGAGCAGCAGATCAACGGTCTCGCCTGTGACGTGCTGGTGGCACCCGCCCCGCTGGCGCAGCGGCTCGCCGATGCCGGCATGCTGGCGCGCACGCCGACCTTGCACCACGTGGTCGGTCTCTGGCGCGCCCCGGAACAGGTGTTCACCAGCGCGCTGTGGACGAGCGAACAGGCCGTGCTGACCGACATCTATCTGTTCGGCGAGGCCGGACTGTTCGGCGCGCGCCGCGGCAGCGACGGCCTGCCCGTTGCCATCATGCCCGGCTCCCACGGCGCGCCGCGCGCGGTGGCCAGTTCCTCCATCGCCGGCGAGATCCTGATTACGCCCAAGGGCACGCTCGGCCTGCGCGGGCCGATGGTGCCGGTACTAGCCTACGCGGCCCCCGTCGAGCCCAGCCAGTCGTTGATGTCGGCCGGGCCGGCCGCCGACCACGTTGATACCGGCTTTGCCGCACGGCTCGACCGCTCCACCGGCGCCATCTGCATCACAGCGCCGCCATCGGGCATCATGGCCGTCGGAGGCTACCGCTTCCTGGCGCAGGATCTCAGCGAGTGGGCCCGGCGGCTCGGCCAGAACACCATGCTGACAGCCCTGCCCGATCGCCTCAGCGGCTACCGGCTCGCCGGCCGCGCCGCAAACAATACGCGCGCGCGCGACGCTTTGACCGAACTGGGCCTCAACCCGCTGATGGCGGAGGCGTTTCGCGATCGCGCCAGCGTCGACTGATCGCAATCGAGGGATATCATTGACGCCGTATTAAGGACGCCCGACTAGCCTGACGCGACCCAATCATCGCTCAGTCCAGGTCATCGACAATGTCCGATCAGGCTCCCATCGTCGCCATCTCCGCGACCAGGCCGCCGACGTTTTCCGCTGCCCTTGCCGATACCAAAATGTTTCCGGTCATCGACGCGACCTGGCCGGAAGCGCTGGACGCGGTCGCGCGCGTGCAACCCGCAGCCGTGCTGGTCTCGGCAACGGCGGCCGACGAGCCAACGTTCGAGGCGCTGGCGCGGCGACTGGCGGCCAAGCAGCCTTACGTGCCGCTGATCGCCATCGATCCCATAGCGCCGCTTCCCGCCCACGCCATTCCGTTTGTGCAGTCTGCCGGTAGCTTCGATCGCCTCAACGCGCGCCTGCGTGCCGCGTTGCGGGTCCGCACCCTGCACGCCACAGTGGTTCGCCGTCTCACCGCAGACGCCGTCAAGCGTACCGCCCTGCAGACTCCGGATCCGCTCGAAGACGCCAATGTGCTGCTGATCGGCCGCGGCGCCGGCTACCCCGCTTTGTCGGTGGCGCTGGGAGAGCGCGTCGGCGTGATCGGCGCCCTCAGCATCGAGGCCGCCGCCAAGCACCTCAACGCACGCGACATCGACGGCATCATTATCGGCGAGGGTTTCAGCCTGCGGGTGGTCGATGCCTTCCTGACGGTGCTCACCGAGGATGCCCGGTTTCGCAATCTGCCTGTGACCGTCACCGCCGCCGGTCTCGCGCCGGCCTATGACCTGCCCAATCTCGAAATGATCTCCGGCGAAGCCGCCGACGTGGCAGCGCATGCGTTGCCTCTGGTTCGGCAACACGCCTTCGAAGCCCGCCTCAGCCGCACCCTGAAGGCGCTGGACTCCGACGGCCTGCTGGATGCCCGCACCGGCCTTCTGACCCGCGCCGCGTTCGAACGCGATTTTTCCACCGCCGTCTACCAGACCCAGTCGCGCGGCGGCGGCATGTCGGTGGTGCGCTTCTCGTTCGACGAGATCCCCGACCGCGCGCGCTTCGATGCGGCGCGCATCCTCAGCCGGCTGATGCGACAGATGGATTTCGGCGCCCTGCAGGACGACGGCTCGGTGATCGTGGCGTTTGCCGAAACCGATCTGCGCAATGCCCATATGATCGCCAAGCGTCTCTCCAGCGTGATGAAGCACACCCTGCACAGCGCCAAACGTGACCAGCGGGTCGAGCCGCGTGTCGTGGTCGCGACCCTGCTGCCCGGCGATACCGCGAAGTCGCTGCTGTCGCGCCTGCACGGAAAGGACGCGCGCCGCGTCGCCTCGTAGGGTTCCAGAACTGCGTACGGAACGATTGTTACCTCCTCGCATTATAGAGCACGCATTCTGCGATGGAGGACACCATGAAGAAACTTGCACTGATCACCGCTTCGCTTGCTCTGCTTGCCACTCCCGTCCTGGCGCAGACCAGCACCACCACGACCGGCACGGCGCCGGCCGATGCAAAGTTCTCGACGGTGTCGAAGGACGAGATGTTCAGCTCCAAGCTCAAGGGCCTGAATATTACCAACCAGAAGGACGAGACCGTCGGCGAGATCAGCGATCTGGCGTTCAAGAACGACAAGATCGAAGCCATGATCCTCTCGGTCGGCGGCTTCCTCGGCATGGGCGAACACTACGTCGCCGTGTCGCCGTCGTCGGTCAACGTCAAGTACGACACCAAGAACAACAAGTGGCTGGCCACGATGAACACCACCAAGGAAGCCCTGAAGGCCGCTCCGGAATTCAAGTATCCGAAGTAAGCGTCAAGCTTCAATAAAACACGGCCGTCGGCAGGAATGCCGGCGGCCGTTTTTCATTTTCTGCAACACACACCGCCGTCATCCTTAGGAGCGCGCACTTGCGCGCCTCGAAGGATAGTGGCAGGCGCTGAACATGCCTCCTTCGAGGCTGGCCCAAGTGGGCGAGCGCCTCAGGATGCCGGCGGTGACCGAGGCAGCTGCAATCACGCCGCCTTTTTCTTCTCCGCCAGATTGGCCAGCGCGCGCAGGATTTCGGTGGCGCCTTCGAGGCGTTCTTCCGGCGTCTCCCAGTCCTGCAGGAACACCACCTTCATGTCCGGACGCACCTTGGCGGCCTGGCCGTAGGAGCGGATGAAGAACACCAGACGATCCGGCTGCGCGAACTTGTTGTCGCGGAAGGTGATGACCGCGCCCTTCGGGCCGGCATCCACCTTCTCCACGTTGGCGCGACGGCAATAGGCCTTGATGGCGGCGATCTTGAACAGATAGCGCACCTCGTCAGGCAGCACGCCGAAACGGTCGCGCAGCTCGGCCGCGAAGCTCTCGATCTCCGCGTCGGTTTCGAGATCCGCAAGCCTTCGGTACAGCGACAGCCGCACAGCGAGATCGGCGACGAAATCGTCGGGGATCAACACCGGCATGCCCACGGTGATGGTCGGCGACCACCGGTCGGCCACAGGCTCGGACAGGCCGGCCTTGAGGTTGAGGATCGCCTCCTCCAGCATCGACTGGTACAGTTCGAAGCCAACTTCCTTGATATGACCGGACTGCTCCTGGCCCAGCAGATTGCCGGCGCCGCGGATGTCGAGATCGTGCGAGGCGAGCTGGAAGCCGGCGCCCAGCGTCTCCAGCGACTGCAGCACCTTGAGGCGACGCTCCGCATGCGCGGTGATCTTGGCCTGCGCCGGCAGTGTAAACAGCGCATAGGCGCGCAGCTTGGAGCGGCCGACCCGGCCGCGCAGCTGATACAACTGCGCCAGACCGAACATGTCGGCGCGATGGATGATCAGCGTATTGGCGGTGGGAATATCGAGGCCGGACTCGACGATGGTGGTAGACAGCAGGATGTCGTACTTGCCGTCGTAGAACGCCGACATGATGTCTTCGATCACCGTCGGCGCCATCTGGCCATGGGCCACCGCCACCTTCATCTCAGGCACATGCTTGTCGAGGAAGTCCTTGACCTCGGCGAGGTCATCGATGCGCGGCACCACGTAGAAGGCCTGGCCGCCACGGTAGCGCTCGCGCAGCAGCGCCTCGCGGATCATCAGCGGATCATGCGGCGCCACGAAGGTGCGTACAGCAAGGCGATCGACCGGCGGTGACGCGATGATCGAGAGATCGCGGACGCCGCTCAAGGCTAGTTGCAGGGTGCGCGGGATCGGCGTCGCCGACAGCGTCAGCACATGGACGTCGGCACGCATCTGCTTCAGGCGCTCCTTGTGAGTGACGCCGAAGTGTTGCTCTTCGTCCACGACCACGAGCCCGAGATCCTTGAACTTGATCGACTTGCCGAGCAACGCATGGGTGCCGACGACAATGTCGATATTGCCTTCAGCCAACCCCTTCTTGACCTGGTTCATGTCCTTGGTGGTGACCAGCCGCGAGGCCTGCGCCACGTTCACCGGAAAGCCCTTGAAGCGCTCGGTGAAATTCTTGGCATGCTGGCGCGCCAGCAGCGTGGTCGGCACCACGACGGCCACCTGCTTGCCCTCCAGCGCCACCGCGAAGGTCGCGCGCAGCGCCACCTCGGTCTTGCCGAAGCCGACGTCGCCGCAGATCAGCCGGTCCATGGGTCGGCCGCTTTCGAGATCGCCCAGGGTGGCATTGATGGCGTTCTGCTGGTCCTCGGTCTCCTCATAGGGGAAGCGCGCGCAGAATTCGTCGTAGAGCTGCGGCTGCACCGAGGTCTTCGGCGCCTCGCGCAGGTGTCGTTCGGCGGCGATCTTGATCAGCTCGCCCGCGATTTCCTGGATGCGGTTCTTCAGCTTGGCCTTGCGGGCCTGCCAGCCGGAACCGCCGAGCTTGTCGAGCTCGACATTGGCGGTGTCGGTGCCGTAGCGCGACAGAAGCTCAATATTCTCCACCGGCAGAAACAGTTTTGTTTCGTTGGCGTAGCGCAATTCGAGACAATCATGCGGCGCGCCGCCGACCTGCAGGGTCTGCAGACCGACGAAACGGCCGATGCCGTGCTCGACATGGACCACGATATCGCCAGCCGCGAGGCTGGTGACTTCGGAAATGAAGTTGTCGAGCTTGCGGCTGGCCTTGCGCGGGCGAACGAGACGATCGCCGAGGATGTCCTGCTCGCTGATGATGGCGACCTGGTCGGTCTCGAAGCCGGATTCCATGCCGACCACGGCCAGCATGGTTTCGTTGCGCGGCGTCGCCTGCACGGTGCGCCAGGAATTAACCGACGTGACGTTGAGCAGCTTGTGGTCCTTCAGCATGCTCGCCATGCGGTCGCGCGAGCCTTCGCTCCACAGCGCCACGATCACCTTCTTGCGCTGCGCCTGCAGCGCCTGGACGTGGGCGACCACCACCTCGAACACGTTGATCTTGCCGTCGGTGCGCTCGGGCGCGAAGTTGCGACCCTGGCGGGCGCCGGCATCCACCATGTCCTTGCCATCGGGCAGTGCGAACGGCGTCAGCCGCGCCAGCGACGCCGTCTCCAGCCGCTTGGACCACTCGGCGTCGGCGAGATACAGCCGGTCCGGCGGCAGCGGCTTGTACAATGCGCCGCCGCCGCGATGCTCCAGCGCCTCGCGCCGCGCCTCGTAGTAATCGTTGATCTGCTTGAAGCGCTCGGAGGCCGCGTCCTCGCTCTGCGGCTGCAGCATCACCGGTGCGCCGTCGAGGTAATCGAAGAACGTGTCCATGCGGTCCTGGAACAGCGGCAGCCAGTGCTCCATGCCGGGATAGCGGCGGCCTTCGCTGACGGTCTCGTAGAGCTGGTCGTCGCGCTCGGGTGCGCCGAACTGCGCGACATAGCCCATGCGAAACCGCTTGATGGTTTCGGTGACCAGCTGGAATTCGGAAATCGGCACCAGATCGAGGGCGCGCATGTCGAGATGGGTGCGCTGGGTCTCGGAGTCGAAGGTGCGGATCGACTCCAGCGTGTCGCCGAAGAAGTCGAAACGGACCGGCTGCTCGAGGCCGGCGGGAAACAGATCGAGGATGCCGCCGCGGACGGCGTATTCGCCGGGCTCGCGCACGGTGCCGGAGCGGTTATAGCCGTTGTGCTCCAGCCAGCTGACAATCGAATCCATCGGCACGATATGGCCGGGTGCCACCGACAGCGCCTGCGCCGCAATGACCTCGCGGGCCGGCACCCGCTGCACCGCCGCGTTGACCGTGGTGAGCACGATCAGTGGCTTTTCGCTGCCCTTGAGGCGGGACAGGCGCGCCAGCGTTGTCAGGCGTTGCGCCAGGACGCCGCCATGGGGCGACACGCGGTCGTAGGGCTGGCAGTCCCAGGCCGGAAACTGCAGCACCGGAAGATCGGGTGCGAAGAATTCCAGCGCCCGTGCCAGGTTCTGCATGCGCGGCCCGTCGCGACAGATCACCGCCAGACTGACCGCCGGCGGTTTCGGCCGCGCGGCAACCGCGCGGGCGAGATCGCTGACGATCAGCCCCTCGGCGCCCTCGGCGACATTGGCGAACGTCAGAGCACGCCCGGGCGCAAGCTGCGCCGCAGGCGAAACGGTCGGCGCCTTCATAGGGTGTAGTCCAGATTGCGGAAAGTCTTGATGCGTTCGAACAGCGGCGTGCGAAACTCCGGCGGCAGTTCGATGTCGCCGACAAACGCCGGATACAGGTCCGGGTCCTCCAGGCCCACGAGAGCCTCGAGCTGCGTGACTTCAAGGTCGGCCAGACCGGCAATCTCCGCATCGGCAAAACGGCCGAGGATCAGGTCCATCTCGCGGGTACCGCGGTGCCAGCAGCGGAACAGCAGCCGCTTGCGGCGTTCATCCAGCCCGTTGCTCGATCGTGTCGTTCCCGTCATCTTCCCATCCCGTCCGAACGCCAAAAGCCCGGACGTGCCGGGCTCGGTTGATATAGCCGCCGCAGGGTCCGCTGTCAGCACCTACGGGACGCAATGCGGCCCTGGGCGCATTGCATTCGCGCCAAAATGCATTCAAGCCTTGGGGAAATTGGCCAGAAATCGAGTTTCCGAGTCGCTTGATGCGCCCTGCACTGCTCAATCCGCTGTTTGCGCCGGTCACCACAATGCCCGGCATCGGACCGAAGCTGGACAAGCTGCTGCGGTTCCTGCTCGGCCGCGACGAGACCCCGCGGATCGCCGACCTGCTGCTGCACCTGCCGGTCAGCGTCATCGACCGCCGCCAGCGGCCGACCATCTGCGATGCGGTTCCCGGTACCATGGTGACGCTGGAGGTCACGGTCGACCGCCATCGCCCTGCCCCCGCCGGCCGCTCCCGCGCGCCGCATCTGGTCTATGTCAGCGACGACACCGGCACGGCGATCCTGGCCTATTTCAAGGCCTATCCCGGTCAGGTCGAGAAGCTGCTGCCGGTCGGCGAGAAGCGCTACGTCTCCGGCACCGGGCAGTTGTTCGACGGCATGCTGCAGATCGTTCATCCCGACCGCGTCATCGACGAGGAAGGCTTTGCCAAGCTCAGCGGCATCGACCCGGTCTATCCGCTGACCCAGGGCCTCGCCATCGGCGCCCTGCGCCGTGCCGTTGGCCTCGCGCTGACGCGGCTGCCGGAACTGCCGGAATGGATCAGCCCGGACGTGATGCGCCGCTGCTCGTTCCCGCCGATCGCCGAGGCCCTGCAGCGCGTCCACGTGCCGCTCGAACTGACCGACATCCTGCCCGAAGGCCCGTTCTGGTCGCGGCTGGCCTTCGACGAGTTGCTGGCCGGGCAACTGGCGCTGGCGCTGGTGCGCGCGCAACTGCGTCGGCCGGCCGGCGACCGCAACGCCGGCGACGGGCATTTGCGCCACAAGATCATCGACGCGCTGCCGTACTCCCTGACCAAGTCGCAGCAGGAGGCCACCGCTGCCATCGCCGCCGATCTCAATCAGCCGGTCCGCATGCTCCGGCTGCTGCAGGGCGATGTCGGCTCCGGCAAGACCGTGGTGGCACTGCTGGCCGCCGCCGCCGTCGCCGAGGTCGGCAAGCAGACCGCGCTGATGGCACCGACGGAAATCCTGGCGCGCCAGCACATCAAGACCATCGCGCCCCTGGCCGAACGCGCCGGCCTGCGCGTCGCGATCCTGACCGGACGCGAGAAGGGCCGCGAGCGCAAGGACATCCTGGCGCGCCTCGCGGCCGGCGAGATCGACATGCTGGTCGGCACCCACGCCTTGATCCAGGACGACGTGATCTACCAGTCGCTGGCGCTGGCGGTGGTCGACGAGCAGCATCGCTTCGGCGTGCGGGAGCGATTGACCCTGACCAACAAGGGCGATGCCGTCGACGTGCTGGTGCTGTCGGCGACGCCGATCCCGCGGACCCTGGTGCTGACCTACTTCGGCGACATGGACATCTCGGAGCTGCGTGAGAAACCGGCCGGACGCCAACCGATCGAGACCCGGACCATGTCGAGCCTCCGTCTGCAGGAGGTCATCGACGGCGTCGGCCGTCAGGTCGCCGCCGGCAAGCTGGTGTACTGGATCGTGCCGCTGGTGGAAGAGTCCGAGATGGACGGCCCGAAGCTGACCAATGCCGAGGAGCGTTTCGAAAGCCTGCAGCAACGCTTCGGCGAAAAAGTGGGGCTGGTGCACGGAAGGATGCGCGGCACCGAGAAGGATGCGGCCATGGCGCGCTTCAGTGAAGCGGAAACCCAGATCCTGGTCGCCACCACCGTGGTAGAGGTCGGCGTCGACGTGCCCGCCGCCACCATCATGGTCATCGAGAATGCCGAGCGCTTCGGCCTCGCCCAACTGCACCAGCTGCGCGGCCGCATCGGCCGCGGCTCGGAAGCCTCGAACTGCCTGCTGCTATATCGCGAGCCACTCGGCGAGATCGCGTCTAAGCGCCTCAAGGTGATCAAGGAAACCACCGACGGGTTCCGCATTGCCGAGGAAGACCTGAAACTGCGCGGCGAAGGCGACGTGCTCGGCACCAGACAAAGCGGCCTGCCCGGTTTCCGCATCGCCCGCTCCGAGGTCCACGCCCAGTTGGTGACGCAAGCCCGCGACGAGGCGATGCGGATCCTGCAGGACAATCCGAAACTGACCGGCGAACGCGGCGAAGCGCTGCGCTGCCTGCTGTATCTCTATGAGCGCGACGAGGCACTGCCGCTGATCGGCGCGGGGTAGCCCTTAACTGTCATTCCGGGGCGCGGGCGGCGACAGCCGCACGCGAACCCGGAATCCCAAAATGTTCATCGTCCCACATCGAGGTTCCCCGCCACTGCAATTGGAGTGGCTGAGGTTCGCTCGCGTCGATGCGCGCGCGCCCCGGAACGACAGTGTGGGCCGGCTTCAATCCAGCTTCATCTTACAGCTTGGACCTTTTCATTGCATCCTCGCGAGTTCATGCGTTAGGTCGAAATAGCTCTGCAGCCAGAGAAACTCATCGTTCTCAACGATGACACCGCCAGCGCCCATCTGGGTTGCACCCGGCCACCTTCCGATGAGTTGATCATCGATAAAGACTTTTCGATCAGTAGACCTGACCTCTCCGCCTTGCGGCCTGGGAAAGTAGTACGCGAAAACATCGCGGTAACAGTAGGCGAAGCCCTGATCCGCGCCGTTTGCGGTATCTGCGTGAACATCCAATGTAGTCCGCGCGAAGAGGTCCTTGCTTGCCCACGGAAAACCAGTGTCCACCCGATAGGGGATGCGCGGAGCTCGGCCTGAGGTGACGATGAAAGGGCTTGGGTTTTCTTCGATCTGACCCACGCCAGAGCGGCGATTGACACCTTTTGCCTCCGTGAAGCTGGCGTGGCCACCAAGCGTTTCACGGTCCCAGAGCAGAAGTCGCCGGGCGTCTTCACGCATTTCTTGCCCGTATTGCGTAAGGATCGGATTGACAACATCCCAGTTCAGCAGCCAGTACTGTGGATGGTCCGCCGGCCAGTGCGAACGCACGGTCTCTTTCGGTGCGTCAGGCAACGGGGTGCGGATGAAGGAATGGCAGGTCATCCGCAGACCGCCCGCATTGCGTGGATCGCCACTAGGAAAAAACCTTCACCACGAAAGAAGCTGCTGCCTCGCAGATATTCGGCATTGCGATCGCCGATCGGAACGATGTTCTCTTTCCATTTTGTCAGGCGCCAGATGTCATAATCGGCCCGGCTCACTTCCGTGAACGTCGCCCGGTGAAATTTAAGTTTGGAAAACGGCTGTGCGTAGGCCTGCTCGTGCAGATACGCGATCATGAATTCGAGATTGCTCGCATCGGGTGCCAGGAACACGACCGGGAGAAAATCCGCGGGCATTGGTTGCTTGGCAAGCTCCCGGTTGCAGACATTGGGGCTCTGCACCAGCACCCCTTCGCCATTGCTCGTGCGCACACCATAGATATACGGCGCCCAGACGCCGCGCGCACTGCGCCCTTCGCCCAGGATCTGCCTGACCTGCGAGCCGCAGGCGATGATGACTTCAATGTTGAGCGGTTCGTCGCCGTGGTCCAGCTCCACGACCATCCGGTAGAACCAGCCGAACTTGAAGTCATCTCGCTCAGACGGGCCACACCCGGCCAGTCCCAGAATGGCCGAGGCCAATAACACGGTAAAGATTGCGCGCCACGCAACCTCACGCATCTTTGCCACAAATAGATACTCGCCTGCCAACATCAGAAGCTGCCTGGAGGGCAGCCACCCAACTGCTCGTCAGGTCATCAACTCGCCCGGTAAAACAGTATCAATCATGCACAGGCTGTAAAGCCGATCCTGACAATCAATGGCTGCATGAAAGTAATTCGACGAGGCATTCCCCCTGATCGGGGGCCGGATAGCGAGCGTCACTGTCATTCCGGGGCGCGGGACAGCGGCGTGGCCACTGGCATGCGAACTGGGTACCGGAGATGCCTATCACGTCAAGATTCCGGGTTCGCTCGCGCTGGCGCGCTCGCGCCCCGGAATGACAGCGTGTGAATCAATCCACCTTCGCCGGCTCCGGCCTGATCGCCGCCTCGTTGGCGATGCGTGCGGCATTGGCGGTCTCGGCCAGCGCCGCGATCTTCTTCTGCGGATCGGAACCGGGCTGCACCACGCCGGCGGACATGATCAGCGTTGCGGCGTCCTCGGCGGACATGTCGATGTCGATGATCTTGCTCTTCGGCACGTAGAAGAAGAAGCCGGTGGTCGGGTTCGGCGCGCAGGGCAGGAACACCGAGATGTGCTCCTCCTGCCCCGGCAGACTGTTGTTGATCTCCACGCTCGGCGGCTGCGAGATCAGCACGATCGACCACATGCCGGGCGACGGGAATTCGACCAGCCCGACCTTGCGGAAGCTCGAGCCCGAGCCCGAGAACAGCGTCTCGAACACCTGCTTCAACCCGCGATAGATCGCGCGGACCACCGGCATCCGGCCGAGCAGCCGTTCGCCGAGATCGACCAGGGTGCGCCCGATCAGGTTGGCGGTAAGGAAGCCGAGAAGGGTCAGCGCCACGAAGGCGACGATCAGGCCGGAGCCCGGAATGCCATAGGGCAGATACTGCTCGGGCCGATAGGCCTCCGGCACCAGCGGCCGGACCAACGCGTCGACCCAGGTGACGAACCACCAGGTCAGGTAGAAGGTGATGGCGATGGGGCCGGCAACGATGAGGCCGGTGAGAAAGTAATTGCGGATCCGGGCCATGAATCCGCGCGGCGCCTCCGGCGGAAGGTCACCGGACGGCGTTGTCGATGACATATTGGTGCGGTCCATGAACGTCCCTGCTGATCGGCGCGGCCTTTGCCGGGCGCCGTGACTATTGAACCGTCAGTCTAGCAGAATTTGCCAGTGCGGTAGCGGCAATATGGCGAGCCGGACTGCGACCGGACGCCCGATCAGCCCATTTAACGGCCGTTTGAAGGAAGCGAGAGCCTGGCCAGTCGGGCCAGCTGACCACTACCGCCAATTCGACCTCCGGCGGAACCGGCACATGGAAGACCGGTTGTTCGGCACGCCTCAGTTGGCTGGGAAACGTCCGTCAGTGCGTCGCCACCACAAGACTGATTTCAACGGGAGCATTCTTGGGAAGTTGAAAGACCCCGACCGAGGTTCTGGCGTGAACGCCGTCCTCTCCGAAGATCGCATAGAGAACTTCCGATGCGCCATCGGAGACCTCACTCTGCTGGGTGAAGCCGCCCGCCGACTGGACATAAACATTGATGGACAGGATCTGTTTGACGTTATCCAGCGCCCCAAATCGCGCGAGCAGAAGAGCCACAGCTCTCATGATGCAGATCTTTGCTGCCAACTGTCCCTGCGACAGCGAAACATCCTTGCCAACGGCGCCCTGAATAACGACGGTATCGCCGACCCGCGGGATCTGTCCGCTGATATAAGTGACATTCTCGTGCACGACCAACGGCGAGTAGTTTCCACCCACCTTGATCTCACCGCCGAAATCATAGCCGAGTTCAACGGCAATTTGTCGGAAGCGGTCTTCTCTGCTCATTTTCTTGTATTCCATCGTCAGCACTGATTTTCACCGGTGCACTAAACCAGTCTGACGATGCACACAATTCAAGTCTTCCTGAAACCATATATCCGTGGGGTGCCTATTCCACGGTCACCGACTTGGCCAGGTTGCGCGGCTGATCGACGTCGGTACCCATGATCACAGCCGTATGATAGGCCAGCAGCTGCACGGGAATGGCGTAGACCAGCGGCGTGAAGGTCGCGGCCATGTCGGGCATCACGATGGTCACCAGCGAATCGACGGTGGCCTCCTCCGCGCCCTTGGCGTCGGTCATCAGGATGATCTTGCCGCCGCGCGCGGCGACCTCCTGCATGTTGGATACGGTCTTCTCGAACACCAGATCGAACGGCGCGATCACCACCACCGGCATGTTCTCGTCGATCAGCGCGATCGGCCCATGCTTGAGCTCGCCGGCCGCGTAGCCTTCCGCGTGAATGTAGGAGATTTCCTTCAGCTTCAGCGCGCCTTCCAGCGCCAGCGGATAGGAGGTGCCGCGGCCGAGATAGAGCACATCCTTGCACTTGGCGATGTCGCGCGCGAGCTTCTCGATCTGCGGCTCGGTGGTCAGCGCCTCGGCCATCAGCCGCGGGACCTCCACCAGCGCATGCACCAGTTTGGCCTCGTCTTGATCCGACAATTCGCCGCGCGCCTTGCCGGCGGCGACAGCCAATGCGGCCAGCACCATCAGCTGACAGGTGAACGCCTTGGTCGAGGCAACACCGATTTCAGGCCCGGCCAGCGTCGGCATCACCGTCTCGCTTTCGCGGGCGATGGTCGAGGTCGCCACGTTGACCACCGACAGGGTGTGCATGCCCTGCTCCTTGGCGTAGCGCAACGCCGCCAGGGTGTCGGCGGTCTCGCCGGACTGCGAGATGAAGATCGCCAGGTCACCCTTGCGGACCGGCGCTTCGCGGTAGCGGAATTCGGAGGCGACATCGAGCTCGACCGGCACCCGGCCGAGCCGCTCGAACCAGTACTTGGCCACGTAGCCGGCATAGCTGGCAGTGCCGCAGGCGGTGATCGAGATGCGCTGGATGTCCTTGAAATCGAACGGCAGCGTCGTCGGCAGCAGAACCCGTTCGCTGGCCATGTCGACATAGCGGGCCAGCGTGTGGCCGACCACTTCCGGCTGCTCGTGGATTTCCTTGGCCATGAAGTGGCGGTAGTTGGCCTTGTCGACCATGAAGGACGACGCGCCTGACTTCAGCACGTCGCGCTTGACGACCGCGCCATGCTCATCGTGCACCACAGCGCCCTTGCGGTTCAGCACCACCCAGTCGCCGTCCTCGAGATAGCTGATATCGTCGGTGAACGGCGCTAGCGCGATGGCATCGGAGCCAAGATACATTTCGCCATCGCCATAGCCGACCGCCAGCGGCGAGCCCTTTCGCGCGCCGATCAGCAGGTTCGGATGATCCTTGAACAGGAACGCCAGCGCGAACGCGCCGCGCAACTGCGGCAGCGACGCCTTGACGGCGTCGGGAGGCGACATCCCCTGCAGGATGTACGAATTGACCAGATGGGCAACGACCTCGGTATCGGTCTCGCTGGCGAAACTGGCGCCCTGCGCCTCCAGCTGGATGCGCAACTCGCGGAAATTCTCGATGATGCCGTTGTGAACTACCGCGACGCCGCCAGCAGCATGCGGATGCGCGTTGGCCACGGTCGGCTTGCCGTGGGTGGCCCAGCGGGTGTGGCCGATGCCGATGTGGCCGGCCAGCGGCGACTTGCCGAGCGCGGCTTCGAGGTTCTTCAGCTTGCCTTCGGCTCGCCGGCGTTCCAGGTGGTCGCCTTCCAGCGTTGCGACACCGGCGGAATCATAGCCGCGATATTCAAGGCGCTTCAGCGAATCGACGATCTGATCCGCAACGGGACCGCGTCCCAGGATTCCAACAATGCCGCACATGCGGGTCAATAACTCCAGCTGGGGAAAACAGTCGACGACGACGATGGAACCTCTTAGCCACAATCGCGGACATTCTGTTACTCAATAATTATTGCCGATTGAGACAGATTTAGCCGTAACCGCCTGCCTTTTTCGGCGACGGGTTTAACAAACCATCAACGGTTTTGCTGAAGCATCACGCAAAGGGAGTCCATGACCGACATGCGACCGACCAAAACCACTGACTGGAGCTGTCTGACGCGCGACAGGGTGAAACCGGGGGCGCCATCCCGACTCGCTCACTGGCCGCCGCCATTCCGGCTGGGTGCGGAAAAGCCGGCTTTGATCAGGTATGTCGCAGACCGGGAACGGGACGAGGACTACAAAAGGCCCGCCGGTTTCCGGATCACCCGTGGCATTCTGACCCGCAATGACGACTGACGCCGATCCCGCCGGATCCGTGGGGCCTGCTACTTCTTCTTGTCGCGCATTTTGATGTCGCGGAAACGGTTCGCCCAGCCGTCCTTCGTGATCAGGGGGCTGCGCTCCACCGCCAGCGCGTCGTCGGGCACGTCGCGGGTGATGACCGATCCCGAACCGATATAGGCGCCCGCCCCGATCCTGACCGGCGCCACCAGCGATGAATTCGAGCCGACGAAGGCCCCGGCGCCGATCGTGGTCTTGTGCTTGTTGAAGCCGTCATAGTTGCAGGTGATGGTGCCAGCCCCGATATTGGCGCCGGCGCCGATATGGGTGTCGCCGATATAAGTGAGGTGATTGACCTTGACGCCGGCTTCGAGAATGGCGGCCTTGGTCTCGACAAAATTGCCGATCCGCGCGCCCTCGCCCACCGAGGTGCCCGGGCGCAGCCGCGCATAGGGGCCGATCGAAGCATTCCTGCCGATCGCCGCCTGCACCACATGGGAAAATGCATGGATCACTGCGTCGTCAGCGATGCTGACGCCGGGGCCGATCACCACGAAAGGCTCGATCGTGACGTTCTGGCCGAAGCTGGTGTCGGCGGCAAGATGGACCGTCTCGGGCGCAATCAGGGTCACGCCGGCCTCGAGCGCTGCGTTGCGCAGCCGCGTCTGCATGATCGCTTCGGCCTGCGCGAGCTGGGCCTTGGTATTGATGCCGCGCACTTCATCCTCGCCGGTCTCGATCACGGCGGCCTTGAGGCCAAGCGAACGCACCACCTCGACCGCATCGGTCAGGTAATATTCGCCCTTGCTGTTGGCCTTGCCGATGGCCTCGATGACCTTCAGCGCGGTCTTGCCGTCGAACGCCATCACGCCGGCATTGCAGAGGTCGATGGCCCGCTCCGCTGCCGTGGCATCGGCATGCTCGCGGATCGCCACCAGCTGGTGGCCCTCGACCAGCAGCCGGCCGTAGCCGGTCGGATCGGCAGCACGAAAGCCGAGCACCGCCAGTGCCGCGCCGGCCTGCAGCGGCGCGCGCAGCCGCTCGAAGGTCGCCGCCGAAATCAAAGGCGTGTCGCCGAACGCCACCAGCAGATCGTCGGCACCCGCCGCAATGGCGTCGCGCGCCGCCAGCACGGCATGCGCGGTACCCAGCCGCTCGCGCTGGATGAAGGTCGATGCGTCGGACCTCGCCCGCACCGCCTCGTCGGCCACTGCCTGGTGATCCGGTCCGACCACGACTGCCAGCGAAGCGCCGGCCCCGCGCGGTGCGGCGGCGAGCACATGGGCCAGCAACGATTGTCCGGCCACCTGGTGCAGCACCTTCGGCAGCGACGAGCGCATCCGCGTCCCTCGCCGGCCGCGAGCACGATAGTGAGGCTGGTCCTGCCGGTCATCCGAATCCCCGTTGTTGCGGCGCCCAGGCTCGGCTCGCATGGCGCCGCCGCCCTCATAGTGGGTTTTGTCCTGAAGTGGAAATCCGTTTCGCGGTATCCGCATCAACCCGGAGATGAGTTCGCGCGCGGTTTGCTGGTAATGTTTGCCAATGATTCGGACGGCCTCGGGGGCCACAGACGTCGAATGGCAGATGATCGCAACCAGTGGGCCGACAGATTTTCGGCAGAGCCCGGCGGCGGCTGGCTCACCAGTTTTCTGGCTGAAGAGCATGGCTTCGACCGGCGTGCCAAATTGCGTCTGGGCCTGTGGGGTGTCGGCGCGCTGGGTGCCGTGGTCGTCGCGGTTCTTGCCAGCCAGTCATCGGTGCAGCAGCGCCGCGAGCATATTGCCTCCGCCGATCTGCTGAGCCGGCAATCGGAGCAGATCCAGTCGGTCGCCGCGCAAACCCAGGCCGAAGCGCGGCGACTGTCCGCCGCCATCGAAACCCTTAACCAGGACCGTGACCGGCTGTACACGCGTGTCACCTCGGTCGAGCAGGGTCTGGAGTCGGTCACAGGCTCGATCAAGCGCCAGGCTGCGGCCCCGGCGGCGCCCGCCCCGTCGCCTGTCGCGGAGCCGCCGGCCCCGCAGGCATCGGCGGCGCCACTGATCGGCCCGGTCCTGGCGGCGACGCCTGCCGAACCACCGGCCAAGCAAGTCGCGGAACCTGCCGCCAAACAGGCGGCAGCTGTTCCGACCGCAGCCCCCGCCACTGCCGAGCCGGCTGCGCCGAGGCCATCGCCGTCGCTGGTGGCGGCGTCTGCGCTGCCCGCAATGTCGGGACCTTTGATGACGGCGAGATCCATGATGGCGCCGCCGGATCCGGCCGCGACCAAACTCAGCGAGCCGGCCGCGCCGCCTGCCGCTGAGCCTATGGCCGAGACCACGTCGGCGATCGCACCCGAGACTGCAGCGGTCAAAGCCGAGTTGCCTGCTGTTCCCGTTCAACGCACCGAATTCGGCGTCGACCTCGGCAGCGCCAATTCCGTCGACGGCCTGCGCGCGCTGTGGCGCGGCCTTGTCGCCTCCCACAAGGCGCTCGCCGGCCTGCGGCCGGTCATCATGGTGAAGGAACGCACCAACGGTTACGGCATGCAGCTGCGGCTGGTGGCAGGTCCGCTCGGCGACGCGGCGGCGGCAGCCAAACTGTGCGCCGTCATGAGCGAAAGCGGGCGCGGCTGCGATACCTCGGTGTTCGACGGCCAGCGCCTGGCGCTCAAGAACGAGAGCCCGCCTCTGGCAACGCCGCCTGCGGCAACCGCCGCCCGGCCGGCCGCGCCGACGCAGCGTCACCGCGGCAGCGCCAAACCGGAGCAGCGCAGCGCGCTGCCGCCGGCGGCCAAGCCCGTCGAAGAACCGGCGCCGCCGCCGAAGCCGCAATCGTCGCTGACCTCAATTCTTGGCCTCAACTAGCACGCAAAAGAAGCCAAATTTCGCAACGACTTGAGGTCAGAACCTATCATCGAGATTGAAGATCGGGCCGGACAATTCCCGCGCGATCACTTGTCTCCTCACCGGATACGAACCATAACTGGCCCATGAAAAAAGATCCGTTTCGGTTGACCGCCCGCCAGGTCCAGTGGCTGCTCATCGTGGGCTTCTGCAGCGTCGGCTATGCGCTGTATCTGCGCTATCTCGCGGTGGAGTTCTCCACCGTGGCACTGGCCTGCGACGCCGGACTGCCCACCATGCTGTGCAAGACGCGGCTGCTTGTGACCTACCTGTTCAAGAATTCGGTGTTCGGCATCGTCGCACTGGCGATCGCGGTGCTGCATGTCATCCGGCCGTCGATCGTGCTGATGACCGGCGGCCTGGTTGCCGCCGGCTTCGGCATCGTGCTCTACAACATCGGACTTTCCGGCGTTGCGATCGGGCTGCTCATTCTGGGATTTGCGCGGCCCGCGCCCGCCACAGCGTAACGCCGAACAGCAGATAGATCGCGCAGGTCCACAGCGACTGCCAGTTGTCCGGCCCTTCGTTGAAGCCGATATACAGCACCGAGACGACCAGAAGCCCGGCGAACACCGATTCTGCAATCGGACGCAGGCCGAGCTGCGGCCGGTTCACCAGCATCAGGCCGGCGAACGGCACCACCGCCATGGTCAGCGCCGCGAAAGGGAAATCCCGGTAGCGCGGGTCGAATACGAAGCCGAGCGCGGTCTCTGCCGCGATCAGCGTGGTCACCAGCAGCGTCACCCCCAGCAGCACCGTCGACCACGAATGGGTCCGGCCAGGGCGCGGACCAAGCAGTTCGAGGAATGTCGGCAACGAGCGGCCGGACATGGTCGCGTAGGCGCAGAGCAGCGGCGAGGCGATACCCGCGGCCAGCAAACCGCCCCAACGCATCCAGACGCCGAGCCCAAAGCTCTCATAGAGCATCTTGTCGATGGCGACCCCCAGCAGGATGCCGGCGGCGGTTGCTGAAATAGCCACCGTCAGCCACGAGACGAAGCGCGGCGGCCAGGGCCGGCGCCGCAGCGTCAGCATCCCCACCGCAAACACCAGCGCACTCAGCCCGAGGCCGGCGCCCATCTGCAGCTTCCAGGCAGGATAATTGGTGATCGGAACACCGGCCGGATATTTCTCCGCCCGCTGGTCGGCATCGATCAGCCCCCAATAGCCGCCGACGGTGCCCTCGAGCTGTCGCTTCCACGGCTGGTCATAGGCCTCGATGAGATTGACGCGAAAGTTCTCGCGCTTCGCCAGATCGAGAATTTCCGAGACCACCCGGGCCTGGTTGGCGCGTGACGGCAATGCGCCATCGCGCATCCGGCCCGCGCTCGGCCAGCCGGTCTCGCCGATCAGGATCTCCTTGGCAGGGAATGCCACGGCCACCCGCTTGCGGATCGAGATCGACATGCGCCGCGGCGTTCCTCGCGCGTATCGGAAAATCCTCCCAGTAAGGCAGGATGTGGATGGTGACGAAATCGACCGCGTTATAGATCTCACGGTTGCGCAGCCAGTATTCCCAGACGTCAGCATAGGTCACGGGAACCTGGACCTGCGACTTCACAGAGCGAATTGTCGCCTCCAAATCGGCCGCGGTCATCTCGCCGCGCAGCAGCACCTCGTTACCGACCACCACAGCACTGATCACGCCGGGGTATTCCTTGGTCAAATTAACAACGGTGGCGATCTGCGCGAGGTTCTTGAGCCGATTGCTGCCGAGCCAGATGCCCTGGATCACCTTGAGCCCGACCTTGCCTGCCAGTTCCGGCACCTGGTCGAGACCGTTGTCGACAGAATAGGTGCGCACGCATTTGGAGATCTTGGCCAGCTGGGCCAGATCCTGTGCAATCTGCCCGGCCGAAATCTGGGTCGACGGGATCAGCGGGGTTTGGTCGCCGCGGAACGGCGCATAGGACACGCATTCCAGCTTGGCCGCCGGATCGATCGGCGCGCGCACCAGCGACACCGGCGTGGCGAGCCACCACCAAACCGCTGCGATCATGCTCAGGGATATTAGGAGAAGCGCCAGCGGCGTGCGGTAGGAAATGGGTTCCGTCCTCCAGGAAGCCCCGTCGATTAGCCCGTCGCCGCCGATCTGCCAAGAGTAGATCGGCCGTAGATCTCTCGAACAAACAGGAACAACGCGCGCGGCCTCGCCAATTCGCTCCGGACGCGGCAAACTGTCGCCGTTCGCTTTACCAAAAGGGCAATCCCGTTGCGGCATTGCTGGACAAAATCTCAAATGTCCGTCATGGCATTCTGGAGTGTCTCCGCCGTATTGGGGACCTATTTTGGCGGCATCTGACAGGGCGTCGGAGCGACCGTGGCAGACAACAAATCGGGGACTTTATGCGTCGAGTGCTGGTCGGGTTCCAAAATGCGGTTCTGCGTTGTGTTGCCATCCCGGGATTTGCGTTGCTGCTTGGCCTCGGCGGCGCGATAGCCCAGAGCGGCGCGCTGCGCGCCCAGGATCAGGCCCAAAAGCCCGCCGCGAATGCGCCGGCCACTCCCGCCGACGTCGCCAAGGAAAGCCAGAAGAAGACCGACGAGTTCGTTGAGGCGTCCACCGCGATCAACGGTCCGGCCGGCAACCCGGAATGCGTATGGCTCGGTCGCCGTGTCGTCGTGCTGATGTGGCGCGACGATCTCGACACTGCATTTCGCCACCTCGATCTGTACGATCGCTTCGGCTGCCCCGGCGGGCACGTCCAGGCCACGTTCCGTTGCCTGGTGCGATTCGGTGCGCTGGATCCGAAAGTGCCCGATAGTCTGAATGGCCGTGTCCACGCCTGCTGGATCAATCCCAACGCACAGCCGCAGACCGCTGCCGTCACCCAGCCCGCGACTCCGCCCGCTGCCGGCGCTGCGACTCCGGCGGCGCCCGCGACCCCGGCGCCTCCCGCAGAACCCGCGAAATAAGTCGCCGCCTGCCGGAACGCCGGCAAATATTCGCGGTTTGGATATTTGGCGCCCTTAAAACGCCACGGCGTCATACGAGTTGTTAATTCTGGTGGTAGCGATATTCTTTTGCTGCCGTCTTACTGGTCGGACCTAGGGGACGGGTCCGCTGACCGGCCACGCCTCGCCCCGTTATGGTTTTTCCGCGATGCGCGCCGTCGTCGCCGTTCTGTTGTTCGTGACTGCCGCTCATGCCGCCCTTTGGGGCATCTTGCAGGACAAGCAGGAAGCGCCGGACTTCAAGGGCATGCTCCCCAGCGTCTCCTACGCCCCGTTCGACGGCACGGCACATCCCGATATCGACAATATTCCCAGCGCCGAGAAGATACGCGCGGACCTGAAGAAGCTCGCGACGATGACGCGCGCCATTCGCCTCTATTCGTCGACGGGCGGCGTCGAAATGGTGCCGGCGATCGCCAACGAATTCGGCCTCAAGGTCACCGTCGGCGCCTGGATCGACAAGAACGTCGACCGCAACGAACGCGAAATCGCCGCGGCCGTCGACCTGGCCAAGCGCAATTCCAACGTCATCGCCATCGTGGTCGGCAACGAAACGATCTATCGCGGCGAACTCAAGGCCGACGACCTGATCGAATACATCCGCCGCGTGAAGCGGCAGGTGAATGTCCCCGTGACGACGGGCGAGATCTGGAACATCTGGCGCGACAATCTCGCGGAAACACCTGACGGCAAGGCGACGCTCGCCTCCTCCGTCGATTTCATTGCCGCGCATATCCTGCCCTATTGGGAGAACTTCAAGGATACCCAGGCCGTCGATCAGGCGATGTATATTTACGGCTTGTTGCGCGAGGCGCTTCCCGGCAAGCGTATCGTGATCGCCGAGTTCGGCTGGCCGAGCGCGGGCTACAATCTGCGCAACGCCGTTCCTGGCCCGTTCCAGCAAGCTGTTGTGCTGCGCAATTTCGTCGCGCGCGCCGAAGCGGTCGGCATGGAATACAATATCGTCGAGGCCATCGATCAGCCCTGGAAGTTCTTCGAAGGCGGCGTCGGCCCGTACTGGGGCATTCTGAACGCGGCGCGCGAGCCGAAATTTGCCTGGGCCGGTCCGGTGGTCAACCAGGATTACTGGAAGCTTGCTCTCATTGCCGTGCTGGTCGGCGTCCTGTTGTCGCTGCCGATCCTGCAACTGGTCGCGCCCACCGCGATGCAGGCGCTGCTGCTGTCCGTGGCCGCCAACGGCGTCGGCGCCTGGGTCGCGACCATCTTTGCCTATCAGCAGGGCCATTATTTCGTCTGGGGCTCGGCCTTTGCGCTGACGCTGGGCCTGATCCTGCTGGTGCCGCTGATCCTGATCGCGATGGCGCGGATCGAGGAGATCGCCGCGATAGCCTTCGGTCGCGCGCCCCGTCGACTGCTGACGCCCGAGCAGACCTCGGTGCAGGCGATTCCGGCCGGCGGCACGTTCCCCAAGGTTTCGATCCACATCCCGGCCTATCGCGAACAGCCGGATATGCTGAAACAGACGCTCGACGCGGTGGCGCGGCTTGATTACCCGAATTTCGAATGTGTGGTGATCATCAACAACACACCGGACCCGGCCTTCTGGCAGCCGATCCAGGACTATTGCCGCACGCTGGGCGAGCGCTTCATCTTCATCAATGCCGAGAAGGTCGAAGGATTCAAGGCCGGCGCCCTCCGCATCGCCATGGCGCGGACTGCGGTCGACGCGGAAATCATCGGCATCATCGATGCCGACTATGTGGTCGAGCCGGACTGGCTGAAGGATCTGGTGCCGGCCTTCAACGATCCCAACGTCGGGCTGGTGCAGGCGCCGCAGGACCATCGCGACGGCGACCGTTCGCTGATGCACTACATCATGAACGGCGAATATGCCGGCTTCTTCGACATCGGCATGGTCCAGCGCAACGAGGCCAACGCCATCATCGTTCACGGCACCATGTGCCTCATCCGCCGTGCCGCCATGGACATGGTGGGCGGCTGGGCCGGCGACACCATCTGCGAGGACAGCGATCTCGGTCTCGCCATCATGGAACACGGCTGGCTGACCCACTACACCAACAAGCGCTACGGCTACGGCCTGCTGCCGGACACCTACGAAGCGTTCAAGAAGCAGCGCCACCGCTGGGCCTATGGCGGCTTCCAGATCATCAAGAAGCACTGGCGGCTGTTCATGCCCGGCGCCAGCCGGCTGACCCAGGACCAGAAGCGCGAATTCGGCCTTGGCTGGCTGAACTGGCTCGGCGCCGAGAGCCTCGGTGTGGTGGTGGCCATGCTGAACCTGATCTGGGTGCCGATCGTCGTGTTCGCCGACATCGCCATCCCCGACAAGATCCTGACGATCCCGATCATCGCCGCCTTCGTGGTGTCGCTGGCCCATTTCCTCACGCTGTACCGCCTGCGCGTGCACGTGAAGACCTGGCAGATGCTCGGCGCCATGATCGCCGCGATGTCGGTACAGTGGACGGTGTCGCGCGCGGTAGCCAACGGGTTGATTACCGAGCATCTGCCCTTTGCGGTCACCTCGAAGGGCGGCAAATCCAGCATGTCCATCGAGTTCCAGGCGTTCTGGGAAGCGGTGCTCGGCGTGCTGCTGCTGGCTGGCGCGGCACTTCTGATCGTTTCCAACAGCTTCAAGCAGGTGCACGAGATCTACGTGTTCGCCGCCGTGCTGGTGCTGCAAAGCCTGCCATTCCTGTCGGCGGTTGCGATCGCCATCCTCGAGAACTCGCGCGCCAACGACTTTGCGTTCTGGCGTTCCACCACAGTGCGGACCGCGGAACTGATCGGCCTGCGCCCGGTGGCGATGCCGACCGCAGCGACTGTCGCGCAGCCGGCGGCCTCGGAGGTCCATCGGGACGCCAGCTAGGCCGGCCTGCCCGCCGTCAATTGTGCACGGCCGCAGCGCAGGCCGGTCGCGCTATTGACCCGCGCGGACCCGCCCCCTACACAGCGCGTCACGTGGGGCGTCGCTCGGACGGTGGCGAAAGCTGCATTCGAGCGAGCCGTTTGGGGGCTTAGATCGCGTAGCTCAGCTGGTAGAGCATTCGACTTTTAATCGAATGGTCGTGGGTTCGAGTCCCACCGCGATCACCACACTGCCCGCCCAGACAGACCCACGGGGCCGCCTCGGACGTCACAAGACACGGACACTTTTACTCATGCGCATTACCCTCGTCGGCTCCCGTCATTTCGGCGTCATCACCCTGGAGATGCTGCGGACCCATGACGTCGAGATCGCCCGGGTGGTCGTCGCCGACGCCGAGGACCGTTTGGCGGCAGCTGCGCGTGCAGCCGGCATCGAAGTGACCGTGCAGGCCGATCCGAAGCTGGTGGTGGCCTCCGAGATCGCCCCCGACACCGACCTGATCGTCACCGCGCACAGCCACGCCCGCATCGGCAAGGACGCGCTGGCCGCCTCCCGACTGGGCGGCATCGGCTACCACCCGTCGCTGCTGCCGCGTCACCGCGGCATCGCCGCGGTGGAATGGACCATCCGCGAGGGCGACCCGATCGCCGGCGGCACCATCTACCACCTCGCCGACCATATGGACGCTGGCGCCATCGCCCTGCAGGAATGGTGCTTCGTCAAGAAGGGCGAGACCGCCCGCGAATTGTGGGAACGCGCGCTGGCGCCCCTCGGACAGAAACTGCTGGCTGAAGTCATCGACCATGCCATCGCCCACAGCAGCCTTCCCGCGACCCCGCAGGACGAGCAGTTTGCCACCAAGGCGCCCAAGCTGGCCTGAGCCAAGCCACTGAATTCCCCACAATTTTCCCTTGAAGGGGAACCATTGCCCGGCGTGCTCGTTTCATTGCGGGACGTTTAGGGCAAGATTGCCGCGGTGCAGCAATATTTGAACACAATATCCCTGAATAAGACGCCCATCATAAAATCGGGGATCTGATTCATGCGTCACAACCGCATCCGCAACATTTTTTGCATGTCCATCATTTTGGGCGCCACGGCCGTGTCCGTCGCCCCGGCATTGGCTGAATCAACGTATGACGGCCTGTGGAACGTCACCATCGTCACCAAGACAGGCAGCTGCGAGCCGACTGCGCGTTACCCCTGACCGTCTCCGACGGCAAGGTGACCGCGCCTGGCGCAGACGTATCCGGCAAGGTCGGCCGCGAGGGCGCCGTGCGGGTGTCGATCGGCGCCGCCTATGCGAACGGCCAGCTCAGCGGCAACAGCGGCTCCGGCAAATGGAGCGGCGCGTCCGGCGGCGTGCCCTGCAGCGGCCGATGGGAAGCCTCACGCCAATAACCTTCATCACAACGGGAACTCGCGCATGACCACTTTTCTCGTCTCTCCACGACTGCTCGCTCGCGCCGCTGTTGTTTGCGCAGCCATGGGCGCCTCGGCATCCGCGATCGGCGCGGAATCCGCACCGTTCGCCGGCATGGCGGGCGTCTGGTCCGGCAGCGGCAGCATTTCGCTGGAGGATGGTTCCAAGGAGCGGATTCGGTGCAAGGCGACCTATGCGGTGAGCAGCGAAGGCACCGGGCTCAACCAGAGCCTGCTCTGCGCCAGCGACAGCTACAAGTTCGAGCTCAAGAGCGACGTGCTTGCCAAGGGCGGAACACTGTCGGGAACCTGGGCCGAAACCACGCGCAACGTCAGCGGAACGCTGCAAGGTCGCGCCGGCAATGGCAAGTTCAACGTCATCGTTTCCGCGCCCGCCTTCACCGCGACGCTGACGATGACCACAAATGGCAACAAGCAGAACGTGGCGATCAGTTCGGAAGGCGCATTCAAGGGTGCCAACATCGCTCTGTCGCGCAGCTAGAACTTTCTCATTTGCTATCTCGCGCATCGCCGGCCGCTCACCTGAGCGGCCGGTTTTTTTGCGCTGCAGCGGTACGAGGGCAGTGCTGCCCGGCAGAATTGCACGTTGCAAAGCCGGATGATGTCACCGATACAACGCGGCCCTATATGCCTTGCCGCTACTGCAGTCAGCAGCGCGAATGCCGAGTATCAACTGTCCAACATGACCCGCGAACCTTCGAAATCGAAAGCCGCGATGTGGATGGGCGGCTGGCTGTCGCTGATGCTGATCGTCGCGGTCGCCGGACGCGAAAGCCTGCGCGAACTCAACGTATTCCAGGTGATGGAAGTACGCTCGGTGCTCGGGCTGCTGATGCTGTGGCCGATCGTGCAGCTCAACGGCGGCCTGTCAGCCATGAAAACCACGCGGCCGCTGGCGCATGTCGCGCGCAACCTGGTGCACTATCTGGCGCAACTCGGCTGGTTCTATGGGCTCACGCTGATTCCCCTGAGCCAGTTGGTGTCGATCGAGTTCACCATGCCGATCTGGATCGCCATCATGGCCGCATTCTTTCTCGGCGAGCGCATGACGGTCTGGAAGATCGTGGCGATCGTGCTCGGCCTCATCGGCGTGCTGGTGATCGTCCGACCGGCTGTCGCCACCGTCAATCCGGGCCAGGTGATCGCACTGGCGGCCGCCCTGGGCTTCGGAATTTCGATCATCCTCATCAAGTCGCTGACGCGAACCGAAAGTAGCCTCAGGATCATCTTCTGGATGATCGTGGTCCAGAGCGCTGCCGGACTAATTCCCGCGATCTACCTGTGGCAATGGCCCACGGCCCAAGTATGGATCTGGCTGGTGATGGTCGCGTTCTGCGGCACGCTCTCGCACTTCTGCATGGCGCGGGCGCTGCTCTATGCCGATGCCACTGTGGTGGTGCCGATGGACTTCCTGCGCGTGCCGCTCAGCGCAATCATTGGCTGGCTGCTGTATGCCGAGCAGATCGACGTCTACACCGCGCTCGGCGCCGCCCTCATCCTTGCCGGCAACATGCTCAACCTGAAGGGCCCGGCCCCGCTCCGCGCCCCCGTGCCGTCCTGACCATGGTCACATGCCCGCGGCCTTGCGCAGTGCGGCGTTGATGCGGTCCTGCCAGCCCGGACCGCCCTCCTGGAAATGCTCCAGCACGTCCTGGTCGATCTGCAACGACACCAACTCGCGGACGCCCGGCAGTGCCGGCTTCTTCTCGGGCAACTCCGGCACCTTGGTGGTGGTCTGCTTGAAAGCGGCCTCGGCTTCGGTGCGGGCGTCGTGGAGTGTGCGGGGACGCCGCGGCGGCTGTGACATATCAAATTCCCTCGAACAGTGCGGTTGACAGGTAACGCTCCGAGAACGATGGCACGATGGCCAGGATGGTCTTGCCGGCATTCTCCGGGCGCTTGCCGATCTGCAGCGCGGCAGCGATCGCGGCCCCCGACGAAATGCCGCCGGCAATGCCTTCGTTGCGCGCCAGCGCGCGGGACGTCTCGATGGCGGTGGCGCTGTTGATCTTGACGATTTCGTCAATGACGGAGCGGTCGAGGATATCAGGCACGAAGCCGGCACCGATGCCCTGGATCTTGTGCGGGGAATGCTGGCCGCCGGACAGCACCGGACTTTCCTCGGGCTCGACTGCAACAACTTGCAGCGACGGCTTCCGCGGTTTCAGCACCTGGCCGACGCCGGTGATGGTGCCGCCGGTGCCGACGCCGGCCACGAAGAAATCGATGTTGCCTTCGGTATCGTTCCAGATTTCCTCCGCCGTGGTGCGACGATGGATCTCGGGATTGGCGAGGTTCTTGAACTGCTGCGGCATCACTGCGTTGGGCGTGGTGCGCACCAATTCTTCAGCCGTGGCGATCGCGCCCTTCATGCCCTGCCCGGCCGGTGTCAGTACGATTTCGGCGCCGAGGAACGCCAGCATCTTGCGGCGCTCGATCGACATGGACTCCGGCATCACCAGCTTCAGCCGGTAGCCGCGCGACGCCGCCACATAGGCCAGCGCGATGCCGGTGTTGCCCGAGGTGGGTTCGATCAGCACGGTGTCCGCATTGATCACGCCGGCCTTCTCCATGGCGATGACCATCGCCGCGCCGATACGGTCCTTCACGCTGGACGCAGGATTGAAATATTCCAGCTTGGCGAGAATGGTGGCCTGCACGCCGTGCTGCTGCGGCAGACGCACCAGCCGGACGATCGGCGTGTCGCCGATGGCTTCCACGATACTGCCGAAAATCCGTCCGCGACCCGGACGCTGCGTGTGCGCTGCATTCTTATCTGGCGACGTGTCCATGACCGCTCCTCCGTTTCGTTCGGCAACCCCGGATCTGTACCGTGATCTGTGTTCAGATGTGGTATCGCGCAACCAGACGCAAGCCTTCAAGAACAGCAGCGCATTCGCTGCACCGCAAACATGGTCGATCCTAAAAATCGTAAAACCAACGCATTTGTGTTGCGACATCGTCAAGCAAATCAGTGTAAAGTTCCACACATATCAGATGGCGAGGAGGTCACGATGTCAGCCCGCGCTGCAATCCGATCGACCAAAGTCCCCCGTCCCTCACCGCGTGGAAGCGATCTTCCCGCCTGCCCCGTCTGCGCCGACTCCATGGTCGCAGCCGAGGCATCCGCATTCCTGCCGGGCGACATGGTCAGCTATCTCTGGACCTGCGACACCTGCGGATACGGGTTCGTGACCAAGCACATGATCCCGCGGATTGCTTGCGCGTGTTGATCCCGGACTAGTGTGTCCATCCCGCGCACTTTTCTGTCCATGAATCAGCGTCGCACGTGTCCACGGACCTCTAAAGGCGGCAAGCAGCTAAAATGAAACCTGCCGAGAGCCGCGGGTTTCATAGTTCTAAGAATTCATCGCGAACGCGGAATTTCGTGTGGCTTGCGCCGCCTGATCCCGGCAACGCTCCCGCCAGTGCGACGCTAGAACGTCATCGGTTGGGGAGAGACGGTCAAGGATCCGTTCGGGGCAGAAATCGAGTACAGGCCCCTCTTCCTCGGCCATGTCCTTCAGACGATAGCGGTCCGGACCGGCTTCTGAATCGTGCTGCAGCATGAGAACGACCGCCTCCACCGTTCCCGCCTCGGCGTTCTCAACGGCTGCGTAACCGACGGCGGCATAGTTGCCCTCATTGATCCCGGTCATCTCGATATCGACGACCCTGCCGTATCGACCCGCGACCCATGCTTCCATCGCTTCCGTCAGCGAGCCTTCAATCCTGATATCTTCGTAACTCATGTTGTCCTCCCATTGCTGGGATCATATTGGCTGTCAGCCAAGCAAGCGACGAAACTACAGTGAGCGCCTGAGCGATCCATCCCGAAATTGTGGAAACTGCACGCTAAATTCGTACAACCTTTGAGACAACTGGTCCTGTTACGCTTAACGATCTTTTCGTCATGGCATTGGCTCGGCGGAACGAAACGGCGGTTCGAAGCGGCGCCCGGACGAAGCCTCCGTTAGGACGGGATTTGACGCTCGAATGGCGACCCTCGATTTCAGCGAACTTGGCAGCAAGCCCGCGGACGAAAAACTCGAGGGCCTGGTCCGTCTGATCGGCGAGCGGTTGGGCCTTACGATGTCGCGGACGGGTCGTGGCGCGGATCAGGGACGGGACCTCATTTTCACCGAGACGCAGTCCGGACGGATTGGATCGGCCCCGATCCGATGACTGGTGAGTTGCAAAGACAATTCGAAGACCAATCAATCGGTCAGCGAAAAGGACGTCGGCAGTGTTTCGGAGAAGGTCCGACAGCACGATTGCGCGGGCTTTTTGCTCGCGACAACGACGACGGTTGGCGCGGCCTTGAAGGCTGTGGATCAGCACCGAAGCGGGCCCCCGCCGATCAGCAGAATAAATTGCTGATTTACTTGAGACATATCGAATTCGGCAGGGGTCCCGATCGGCGCCGATCGGGACCCCTGCTCAAACGAATTGTCAGCCAGAAATCAACTGCTTAAGCGGATCTACGAGAGGGGCCCGCTTCGGCGCTGATTTACAGTCGGGTCGCTCTGCTGGAGACTATGTACGCTTCCGGAATGCGGGTTAGCGAAGCGATCTCCCTGCCCTCGTCAGACTTCATCGATCTCGGAAGTTCGAGGCATCCTGATCGATGGTCGGGACGGCAAGCAGCGATGGGTACCGATGCACGCGACGGCCGTCGAAGCGATCGTCAACTGGAAGCGAATGGCACGTGAGATCGGTTTGCCCTCATCCGTCTGGGCATTCCACTCGACCACGCAAGTCGAAGACCATTTGGCAAGAGGCGTCGCATTTAAGGAGATCAGGGAGATCGCCGAGATTGCTGGCCTTCCGAAAGCCGGTAAGATTTCGCCGAAGGCCCTACGGTATGCCTTCGGGGCGCATCTGCTGGCGAACGGCGCCGACCTCAGTTCGGTTCAGGTGATGCTCGGACATGCCGACATGGGGACGATGGAGATGTACGCGGGTGCCATGCCGGATGAGAGGGCGGCGACTGTTGGAAAGCACCCGCTAGAAGATGTAGCGTCAGCTTCCATCAGGATTCTGTTGTCGTAGACGGTCGAAGCCACGAACGTCACGCTCTTGGGGCGAACGTGCGCGCCATGCTTCCCCTTCAGCTCTTCAGCCGAGTCGGCCCAGTGGAATTTGTCGTGAAGGTTGATGAACCAGCGGACGACACCACTGCGCTCGGGGATGGGGAAGCCATCCTCACCAATCCACCAGTCGATGAGGCCGTTGCTCTCCAGCCCCTTGTAACGGTTATCCCAGTCCACCAGGAAGCAGTCAGGGTCGGGATTGCATGTGGCACGCGTATAAGGACGCACCCCGGATGTGCTGCGCATCCGGCCGAGCATGTAGAGGAACTGCTTACGGGTGAATTGCTCCAGCTGGTCGAAGCCAGCCATGGCGAGCTGGGAGCCGTCCCATCCGTAAACCGTCTTCTCGTGCTGCAGGTGCGTCATGGTCACTGCCGCACCCGACGGGAAATTCCACTGGTGATACGGCTGCTGCGTCGGCTTTCCCTTTAAATGGGGGTAAAGGTTGAAGCTCTCATCCCACATCCCGCCTTCGTTCGTAATCTGAGGTGTCTCACGCCGAAAGAGCACTGCCCCGTATTGCGGATTTGCAACGTGCCTGATGGCCTCCATAAGCAAAGCCCAGGTCTTGCCGCCGCCGTTTGCGCCTCCGTAAATTGCGATGTCGGCAGAACTGGAGAGGAAGACCTCCTGCGGTCCCGCCTGGGGCCGAAGTATCACTAAGAGATTGCAACACGTCCCACAGGCGTTCGCAAACACAAATGCCTATTGCGGACTCGGCTAGGCCGTGCAGAATCCCTTTCATTCAACCTAACCGATTGGAGATTGCCGTGCATCGAAAACTTGTCGTACCAGCCATCATCATGTCCGTTGCTTTAACCAGTCCAGCATTTGCAATTAAGATTTCAGTCAAGAAGGCCTTTAAAGCCACGCTTGCAGTCATAGCACCACCTATCCTTCTAGGGACTCTCGCTGCTGACGCTATCAAGGGCGACCGTCTGGGAGAAACCTATAATAAGGTTCCAGATATTGCAGGAGACGCTATTGAAAAGGCTGCTGAGGTTTATCAGAAGGCGAACGACATCGTTTACAAACTTCCACGTGAGGCCATACGCAGCACGCTCGGCGAGGACTGGGTAACGGCTTTCAATATCCTCACAGCGAGCGAACGCATTAAGACGCAGATCGCATCAACATCTGGCAAATACCTTGGAAAATGCGTTGGCGGTGAGCAGTGTGAAGTCAAGGAAGTGGTCGCAATACCCGTCGCAGCAGCTCTTAAGGACGCATACGGTCTTTATATACAGAACGCCAAGCCATTCGAGCCCTCCATGGTGCAAGTTCTGTCTCATGCTATGCCTGGTGGAATTGTCACATCGGCCCGCTGGGTAGTGGCCAAAACACCAGATTTCACTTTCCCTGGCTTCTACAATTTCAAGAATAGCGTAAGCGGCGCCAGAAGCGCTGTAACAATCGGCAATCTGATTATCCTCAGTGAGCTTCCTGATTTTACGCATAAGGGCGATTGGTCGTGGATTTTGCACGAGCTTCATCATTCCGAGCAGTACGCTGCCTTCGGGGAAGCCCCTTGGAGTCGATTGACGGCTTCGCAATAAAATATGTCTCAGACTACAACCAAATGGAGCAAGAGGCTGAACGCCTCGGCAAAGAGCGCGTAGAGTTGCTTCCTTTTGATTTCAGCTAAACAAAAAGCCCCTTAGCGGGGCTTTTCTCTCGCTGTCACTTATCGTGAATGGACGATGTTGACCTTCGCTGTGGCGTTCCCTGGGGCATTCAGCTGGAGCTTCACCTTCTGGAAGTTCAACGGGCCTGCGACGTTGATAACGGTCGGAGTCGTTTGGAACAGCGTAATCACGGATTGGCTTACAATTGCGTCGTCCTTCGTTGCAAAGGTCAGCGTGCCGCTGATGCCCGGCGTAGAAGATGAGGCAATGACTGTCAGGTTCGCACGGGTGTCCTGCACGGTGTCAAAGGCTGGCGCGGTCGGAGAGCTGATGGTTGCGGAGCGGTTGCCGAAGAAACCGGTGTACTTGGAAAAGCCCAGTCGTCGATGCCGGCGACGATCAGAGGCTCCATTCGCGGGCGTGTTCGTCGCCTAACGACACGCAGCAGAGTATCGTTGCTCACCGGCAGCATCAGTCGCTTGGCGAAGCTCGCTGCCGGTCTGCCGCCGAGTGCCAGCCCGAGATGGTGGACGATGCATTCGAGCCGCGCCGTCCGGCGCGACCGGGTCGGGAGAACATCATCCCCGAACCGTTCAGCGAAGATCCGCCGCCGACAATGTGGAACCTCGCAAACGAACCGTCGCGTGATCACCCGGAGGCACATTTGCTTGCCCGCACATGGCAAATCCGCGACTTGTCTGTCGTATCGACTATGGATTCGGCGTGATCTCGCCCCGCACAATGGGCACTCCGCCATGCCGTCTTCGGATCGGACGGCTAAAATAGTCGAGTCAGATGAATCGCTTACGCTCCCGATCACCAACCCACTCGGCACAAGCGAAGAAATTCGAATACCGGCTTGCATGGCGCTGATTCCCCGTTGGAGAACCGCAAGTTCGGCAGAAAAATCATCAGATGTGAGTCAGACCCACGCTTCGGCGCTGATTTACAAACGCGTCTACACAACCCGGGATCTGGCCCGGGCCGACGTCTTCGACTACATTGAGGCATTCTACAATCGAACCCGCCGTCACAGCCATCTGGGCGGCGTCAGTCCCGAGGCGTTCGAATGCGCCGCGGCGTGAGGCTGGGATTTGTCCACAAGACCGGAAGCAGTCCAATTGTAACATCGCGTTGCAACTTTCACGTTCACGCTCATTGCACACCTATTGCGCAACCAGTCGGTCTCGCTCCTCAGCCGTCAGTTTGTCCTTCTGGCTCTCCGACAACTGCCCCATTCCAACGAACTGCACCGAGCCCGAAGCATCGTAACCCCGCGCCCGCTCGCCGCGGGACCGGCGATCCTCCTCGTCAATCTTACGCTCCTCTCCGCCATTACCTCCGCCATAGCCCAGCACTTCGACGATGATCACCGATGGCTGCGCATTGCCGCTGCCCTGGTTCGGCGTCGGCGTCTGCTGCGTCGCCGCCGTGGCGTTCGAGGTCGCAAGCGCGGCGCTGATGCTGGGGGCCTGCACGGTCGGAATGCCCGTGGACTTGCCCTGCACCTGGATGTTGGCGGCATTCAGGATCTGCGGCGCCACCATATTTAAGTTGCCGGAGACGCGGATGCCGGCTTCGCCGGCGTCGATGGTGCCGAGCGGCGCGATCAGGTCGATATCGCCGGCCTTCACCTCCGCGATCGGGTTGAGCGTGGCAATGCCAGCGCCCGACGACGGCACCTGCGGCGCCAAAGTGACATTGCCGTAGAGATCGTAAGTGCGCTTCGGCGGTGTGTAGAGCACAGTCGTCTTCGAACCGCGTCCGGCATTGATATCGCCTTCCGCCGACCAGGCGAGGATGTCACCGCCGAACGTCGTCATGATGCGCGACAGGCCGAGCAGAATGCTGCCTTTGCTGTAGAGCTGGATGTCGCCGGATCCTTGCGTGACCAGACCCGCCGATGCCGGCGGCACCTGCCCCTCGACACCGATCACCTGACTGCCGCCGGGCGTCAGCATCTGAATGCTTCCACCGAACAGCGTGCGCACGCCGGCGCCGCCGAACATGGTGATGTCGCCGTCGTAGTCGTTGCCCGGGAACAGCGTGGCGATCACGGCGCGGCCGCGCAGATAGGAGTTGAAGCGCGCACTGGTCGGGTCGTTGTACTCGCGGCCGCCTTCCCGCAGCTCGGCGAAATAGACCGTTCGCAGGAAGATGCCCCACTGCTCCGGCTTCAGGGCGTTGAAATAGGCCAGAGCCTGCTCGACCGTGCCCGCAAAACCGTGACGTTCCTTCAGCCAGTCCACCAACTCCTTCTCGTAGGTTCTGGCGACCTTGCCTTTCTGCTCGGCGAGCGGCACGCCGGTCACCGCGAGATTGGCGGGATCGAGATAGAGCGCCGCGAGCTTCGCATAGTCCGGACCCGAAGCGCCGACGCCGGCCTGCAGGAGGATGCTGGCGCCGGGGCGGCTGTCGCTGGGACTGTAGGCGCCGAGCGAGGTGACGCTGGCGCGGTTCTCCATCAGGATGTTGCGCCCGGCGCTGATCTCCAGCGTGCCGGGACCTGCGACGGCGAAGGAGCTGAAGATGATGTCGCGGCCGGCCGAGATGATCGATACATCCGTCTCGGAGCTATGGACGATGAGGTTGCTCTTCGTCTGGCCCTTGTCGCTACTACCAGTGGCAGCGACTCCCGACTCGCCAAGATTGTGGCCGCTGTTGACGATGTCGCGCCCGGCCTTCATCCAGACGGCGCCGCCCGCGCTGTAGAGAGTCTGCCCGGCGAGGCCGCCGAACGGACTGAAGCCGGTCTGCAATTCGCCGGTCATCAGGCCGACGATGTCGCCGCCCAGCGCATAGAAGCGCGCGGGATCGAGAGAATATAGGCCCGAGGCGGTATTCGGTCCGAAGGCGAACAGATTATTCTCGTCCCTGAACGCCTGCGGATCGAGGCTCGCCAGCGTCGCGGGCCGGAACGGCGTCGTGAGTATTGCCGGGTCGGCGCTGGATCGGGACACGACGCCGCCATAGATCGACTGGCCCGCCAGCCATTCGAGCTGGCCGTGCGGCGACGGCGCGAGGAGCAGCGTCCCGGCCACATTCCCGGACGCATCCCTGGCCGCATAGATGCTGCCGGACGGCGCGACGGCGCGCAGGATCGACGGGTAAGACACATCGATACCGAATCTGGTGAGCGGCATCTTTGCATTGCCCGGCGTCAGATTGCCGCCGGCGGCGAACAGATCGATCGCGGTCCGATCGCTCCACAGGCTGAACCAGGCCGGGGCAGGCGTGTTCGGATCCCGATCGATGGTCTCGCGGCGGGTGGCATCGATGACGCCGCCGACCACCAGATCGGCGCGCGTGGTCAGGGCAAAGGTCGCATCGCCCGGCAGCAGGGTCGGCCCGCCGACGCCGTCGGCCGCAGTCGCGGTGAAGGGATCGTAGGGGCGCACCTCTCTGGGGTTCTGGGTGACTGCATAGGCTCCGTATTTCAAACGGATATTCCCGATGCTCGCCGCGCTGACAGAGCTATTGCCCCGCAAATTGGCGATCACGCCATCCAGTTGCGAGATCGGATTTAAAGTTATCCCTCCAGTTTCTCTGGAGGTCGCCAGAAGATTGGGATTGAGTCGCCCGCCGATGCGCACATCGAGATCGCCGCCGCCCGTCAACACCAGATCGCCCTGGGCGTTGACCCGGCCCGTCGATCCGACCGCGAGCACCAGTCCCTGGCTGCGTCCGCTCATCCTGTCGATGGCGCCAGCGTTGCCGCCGACCTCGACTCTCAGATCGCCGCCGCCGAGCGTGCCAAAGCCGGTGAACCCCACCAGATAGGGCAGCCTGTCGTATTCGAAGGTCGGAAAGTCATCGCTTCTGACATAGCTGCCGAAGTTGATCCACCAGGCCGCGCCCGCGTCGCTGCCCGGCGCATGGCCCTGGCGCCACAGCCAGTTGACGGGATCCGCGCTCGGCTTCTGATAGATGCGCATTTCCTCCGAATAGCCACTTTGTGTCCAGAGATCGCCGGTGAGATTGCCGCCGGCGCGCAACAACAGATTGCCGCCTCCCGTCGGATACCAGGCATGCGAGAGCCGGCCATCGCCACTGACGAGGCTTTCATAGTCCGCGCCCTCCTTGCCCAGCACCTTGCCATCGCGGATCAGTGCCCGTGGCTGATCGAACGCCGCGCCAACGCCCTGCGACTGTGTGCCCGCGGTATAGACGCCATAGGGCGAACGCTGGGCCAGATTGCCGCCGGCAACGAGGTCGAGATCGCCGGTGCCGGTGCGAACCACGCTGAAGATCGGATTGAACGGAATATAGCCGATGAAATCGCCGACGATCACCTGATCCGGGGTGGCGGGGATCGGCGCACCGAGCGAGACGAGGTAACCTGGAGAGCCGAGGAGGGTAGATTCAAAAAGGCGGGCACAGGATCGCCCGCTTTCAGCGGACCTGGGAGCCCCCACGACGCCCATCCAGTATCGAGTTCCAACTCTGCGACGGCCAGCGCCGTGACGGTATAATTGTAGTGCACACACCAGGCGGCCACGTCGGCGCAAATAGCGTCAGGGCCATAATCATTCGAAATTGGCGTTCCGGCTCCGGCTTCCACCTCCCAATCAGCCGCTCCTTGTTCGGTCCAATACCATTTGCCGCCGGGCCGTTCCGGCGTGCCCTTAATGATGGTCTTCTGGTACTTGTCGAATACCGAATAATGGCTATCGGCCAGCGTCAGATTGCCGGTCGCGTCGCGCGGCCGCAGCATGCGGCTATCGGCGGCGCCGAGATCCGCACCGGCCACCAGCCGCATCGACCAGCTCTGCGAGCCGGCCGGCAGCATGCTGGCCACCGCCCAGTTGGCGCCCTGACGGCCGTTCGCGTCGGCCGGCCGCAATCGCACGGAAAGTGCGCCGTTGGGCAGTTTGACTACGGTTTGCGACGGGATCAGGCCGCCCATCGGCAGCGTCAGGTTGCCGTCGAGCGTCACGGTGTATGGCACTGGGACGTATGGCAGGGCGACACCCTTGGGCCAGACCATCGCCTTCAGCGACAGGGCGGCAGGCGCGACGAAACCCGCAGCGAGCCGTGTACCGGCCGGGAGCGTGACGGCCTGCGCGAGACGTGTGCCCGCGGCGTAGAGCAGGCTGCCGTCCGCCGCGTACACGTCGCCCGCCAGAATGGTGTTGGCCGGCAGGAGGACGGCACCGTTCAGCACCGCCGCGACCGGCAGTCGCGTGCCCGTCGGCACGGTCAGCGCCTTGACCGGCAGATCGTAATTGAGCGAGCGGCCGGGTGTAAAGGTGGTGCCGTCGGCGAGCGTCACACTGCCGTTGGGCACGATCACATCGCCGCCGAACGACACCAGACCGGGCCGCAGGATCCAGCCGTCGTCGTCCGGTGTGGCGGGCGGCGGCGCGAAGCCGTCGTTGATGCTGCCATAGATGTCGAGATTGCCGCCGGCGCGCAGAGTGAGCACGCCGACCTCGCCCGATCCATAGACCGACGTGTGCGGGAAGTGCGGATTGACCCCGTCATAACGATGGCCCGACAGGTCGAGGTCGCCCTTGACCACCAGATCGCCCTCGGTCCGCACCTCGACCAGCGGCCGCAGGTGGAAGGCGTCGCGATAGGCGGCGTTGTTCAGTCCCGCCAGCTTGCCGTTCATCAAAGTCGCATTGCCGAGCGCTGCGTTGATGAAGTTGCTGCTTTCGGTGTGGCGGTGATTCAGCCAGTCCTGATCGATGAATTGATAAGGCCGGCCGCTGGCCGTGGTCTCCGGGCCGACCGGCACCTCGGCGCCGGAATAGACCCGCACCGCATTGACCGCGATCGAGCGCGCGCCCTGAATGGTCAGCGCACCGGAAGCGTCGATGGCGATGTCGTCGGCGCCGAGACGCGGCGCGTTCAATTCCAGCGTACCGCGCAGGACGCCATCATACTGACCGGGTGCGGTGCCGACGGTTGCCTTGGTGCCGTGCCGCAGATCGATCCGCACGCCCGATGCCAGCGTCAACACTCCACTCCCGGAGCTGAGTTGGACGATGGCCCGGTTCGGGCTGTCGATGATCTTGCCATAACTATCGACGCGCAGCCGCTCGCCATGGGCATCGAGCACCGCGCTGCCGGTCAGCGTCAGGCCGCCATTGGCCGCGAGCCGGATCGATCCGACCTCCGCGCCGCTGGCGTCGATCGTCCCGGTGACGGTGAGGTGGCCGCCGTCGAGCGAGAGGTTGACGTCACCCGCGCGCAGGCCGTCGCCGATCACGAGATCGCCTTGCTTGAGCTGGAAGCTGCGCCCGCCGAACACCTCGCCCGCATTGAGCCGCGCGTTGAGCGCGGCGAATTGGTCGCTGAGCGTGCCGCTGCCGCCGAGCCGCTGTGCGCGCACGTCGATGAAGCCACCGCGATAAGGCACGATCGTGCCGCCGGCAGCGTATTGGCCGCTGGTCGCGCCGAGGATCGCACCCTGCAGATCCACCGTCCCGGCGCCCGCGCCGAGCGCCGACGCCGTCAGCCGGCCGGCGTGATTGTTCCTGGCCGAAAGGTCGATGGTCGAACCTGCCGCCTGGCGGATGTCGCCGTTGCGGCTCTCGAGAATGACCTCGCCGCCCCAGCTGTATTTCTTGACGTCGGAGAACGTGATCTCGCGGCCCGCCATGTCGATCCGCGCCGCGTCGGACAGCATGATGTCGCCGGTGGCGCTCACCGTCAGCCGTCCGCTCGGCAGCGTCACCGCCGTGGCAATCGACACGGTCGCGCCGTCGAGTGCGAGTTCGGCGCCCAACGCCTCCGCTCCGAGCACGGTCCCGGCCATCGCGCCGGATGGCGCGGTGACGGAGATCGCCCCCCACCGTGATGCGGTTGACCGAGCCGGCCTCGCCGGTCAGCAGCGGGGTCGAGATGTTGAGAGCGCCGCCGCTGTAGCTGTAGCCTGCACCGGGCACATAGGCGCCCTGGCTCTGGTAAACCGCGAGACTTCCCTTGTGATTGGCGGTGATCCGATCGCTGGCGTTGAGATTGACGCTGGCGAAGCCGAGCGTCAGCCGTCCCGCATCGTCCACGCCGCTGACCTGAGTCTTGGGGCCGTAGCCGAAGGTGATCCGTTCGGCGTCGATGACGAGCGAGCCGCTGCCGGTTCCGGCGCCGCCGGTGATGACCGCGCCCGGACCGCCGGTGCCGCCGCTCCAGACGAGGTTTTCGGTGTGGATCGTCGCGACATCGCCGGCGCCACCTGCCCCGTAGATGGCGGGCGTGCCGAACACCAGATTGGCGATGCGGGACTTGCCCGAAGCGTCATAGGTGTCGAGCTTCACCGTGCCGAAGAAGTTGACTGCTTCACGCGCGGTCAGAATCAGGCTTTCGAGCGCCGGAGCGCCGGTCGAAGTGTCGCCCTTGAGCAACCGGTCGAGCACCGTCTGGTTGAGCGTGAGCCCCGAGGGCAGCACGTTCGTCGCGGCAGCAGCGGCGAGCGCCTCGCGCGTCCCGACATTGACCGCGCCGACACCGAGCGCGAGGTTGCGGGTGCCGAACCGCACATTGTCGCCCAGCTCAAAGCGGTTGGTCGTGGCGAACCCGATCGTGCCTTCGGAGTAGAGCGTGGTCGGCGCAGTGCAATTGCCGCTCGCGCCGCAGGCGCCGATCAGGATCGCACCTTGCGATGTGATGGAGGAATCCGCCGGCAATATGTCCAACCGGCCGTTCGACACGGCAAGCATCGAGCCACCACGGCCGGAGTTCATTGGTGTGTAGATGAATCCGTCCGTCGAATCGAACGGGGTGGCCCCCATGCCCAATGTGCTGATGCCGGCACCGGCCTCGATCGTGATCGCGCCCGTTTGGCCGGAGGGCCACTGAAAGCCCGTGAGCAGGAAAACCTCCGCCGCCCGCAGCATCACGCCCTCGCGCAGCGTGATGCCGAATGTCTGGTCGGAGCTCGCGAACTCGACGTAATTGCCCGTCTGGCCATAGGTGACGGTCGGCTTGGCACCGATGGTCAGCCGGCGCGCGGACAGCGCGTTGAGGTCGTCGGCGTAGACCGAGACGCCCGTGAAGCCCTCGGTCGCCGGCGCCCCCGCCGCCAGGATCTCGATCTCTCGGCTCGAGCTGCTTCCGAGCAGGTTTGCCGAACCCGCATAACCGCCTTGTCCGGCGCTGAAATCCACCGCGCCGTGGAACCGGAAGGCGTTTGCACCCGCGCCGGATACGAGGTTGAGATGGAGATTCTGGCCGTCGAGCGGCAACATCGCGCGTGGCACGCCGAGACGCGCCGCATCCGCCAGCGCAAACCTGGCGTAGTTCGTCTCGTTGTAGAGCGAATAGGTTCGCGTCACCTTGGCCGGAGTCAGGATCACCTGCCGCGCAAGACTGTCGCGGATGTTGGTGTTGGCGACGCCGAGCCGCGCGCCGGCGAGGTAAGAGCCATCGGCCATCGCCGCCTGGCCGATGAGACCGCGCGAGTCTGGCGTCGCCGCGATCTCGACCCGGAAGGCGCCTGGTAACAGCGCATAGGTCGATGGCATCAGCGTGTAGGTACCGGCCGGCAGGCCGGGCACGCTGCCGTCGAGCGTGATCTGCTGGCCGACCAACGGATTGCCGGCGCCGGCGTCCGGACCGACCGGCGCATAGCCGGACGCCTGGTTCGGCACGATGGCATAGACGGCGTTGCCGGACGTGCTGAACCCATAGACCGGATTGGCCTTGATCAGCGGATTGCGCAGCACATCGATCGAGCCGCCACGGCCGCTGACGAAGCCCGCCCCGGTCAGATCGCCGCCGCCCGTCAAGTCGATCAGCGCGCCACTCTGGACATCGACCTTGACGCCGAAGAGCGAGACGCCGCGCGTCGCGGACACAGCGCCTTCCAGCGCGATCTTCTTGTCGGCATAGTACCAATCGATGCCATCGACCGTGCCGCCATACGGCATCACCAGCCCCTTCGAGCTGGTCGAGGTGATGCTGCCGGGCAGGAGATTGATCGTGTTTGCTCCGGATTCATTGCCCAGGTCGATCGTCCCGAGCGGTGCGCGAACCACGCCGCCCTGGTTGATCGTGTAAGCCCCCAGCGAGAGAAGTCCGAACGCCGAAAACGGCTGGGCTACCGGCGCCTGGCCGGTGCCGCGAATGGTGAGGCTGTAGGCGGGATCAAAAGCACGATTTCCGTCGAGGCCTTTCAGCCAACCGGCCCGGACTTCGGCGCTTGCGCCGGTCGCGGGATAGATTTGCTGCGCGGCAAGGACGAGATCGCCACGGGTCTGGAGCACGGTCCGAGCCAGGCTGCCGCTGTGCAGGAAGCGGATATCCCCGCTGCTCTGCAACTCGACATCCGCGAACCCGCGCCGGTCGAGCGTGAAACTCGGTCCCGCGCCGCTGACGCCGAACGTGACGGAGCGCTGGACATCCAGCAATCCCGCCGTCGCGCTGAACCGCGCGGTGGTCTGCCGTGCCGATGAGATGCCGCCATTGATGACCGGTAGATGGCCGCTGCCGTCCGACCGGATATCAGGCACGCCCGAGAGGTGCATATAGGGCGCGGAGAGGGTCACGCGGGCGTCGGCCTTTGAGGTTTCCGCCAGCGCCAGCGACGTCGAGAACAACTGCAGGCTCTGGCTCATCGCCAGCGACACGTCGCCATCGAAGGCGATGATGCCGTAGCTGAGCAAATTGAGATTGCCGAAGCCGCCGGCCTCGATCTGGTCGGCGCCGATCGCGGCCTTTCCAAAAACCAGGCTGCCGTTGGCCGAAGCCGGCGTGGCGTCGGCCGCCAGCGCGCTGATCGGTGCCGTCTGGGTCACGATGAGATCGCGCGAGCGGTATCCCTTGGCGTTCACATCCCGATATTCCGGAGTGCCCAGACTGACCGTCAACGTGCCGCCGGCAGCACCCGCGCCTCCCGCTTTAGCCCGCCAGGTTCCGCGGAGATCCAAGCCGTCGGAGGATGCGAAGGAGATCGCGCCGCCACGGCTGGCCACCTCGGTCGGACCGCCATTCAACAGATCCAACGTCGCCGCGGCGCCGGATGCGTCGAGCAGCGCTCCGTCGCGCACGACGACGAACGCCAGGGGACCGCCCGGCTGACCCGACGACAGATTGATCGTTCCTCCGATGGTGATGCTGCCGCCGTCCAGCACCGTGCCATAGCGTCGCCCCCGCACATCGACGGCGCTGAAGGCGCGGCCTGCGACATCGAGCACGGCGGTCTGGCCGATCCAGATCGAATTGCTGTCAGAAATGCCGCCACCGCCGCCGATGCGGATCGAACCGCCCCAGGCGTTCAGCGTGCCGTTGACGGTCACCTGCCCGACGCCGGAGATATCGATCGACTGCCCGGGATCGACGGTGAGTGCCGCGCCCTTGCCGGCGACCAGACCGACCGCCGCCGGATCCGACGATAGGACGCCAGCGGAGAGCGACAGGCTGGCCCCGCCGCGCTGGGTCAGCCGGCCTTTGGCGGAATCCTCCAGATACAGCGGCGGCGTCCAAAGCTCGAGGCCCGCAGACGGATCGCTTCCCGTGGCCACGGCGAACGCGCCCGCGGTGTAACGATAGACCGGCATGGTGACGTCGATCGTCGCACCATCGGCGACCGCCAGGCCCTTGTGGCCGTTGACGCTGTAGCTGGCGAAGCCGCTGCGGAACAGCGACGCATCGAGATTCAGCACGAGGCTCGCATCGCCGTCGCTTTGCTGAGCCTTGCTTCCGATCGCGATCACCCGGCCGGATTCGATCCTGAGCTTGCCGCCGCCTGAGACGCCGAACCCGGCGATCTCGCCGTCAAGGGTCAGCCGGCCGCCAGACCGAACATTCCCTTGATCGGCCAAGAGCGTAACGTCGCCGCCCTTGCCGCCGCGCGTTTTCCCGGTCGACAGGATGGCGGCGCCGGAAGAGACGTCGATGGTGCTGCCGCTCGCGAGCGTGACGTTCTGGGTGGAATCGAAGGTGACGCTGCCGCCATCGACATAGGCGAGACCGGAGAGATCGTTCCGATCGGTGAGACCGTTGGTCCAGAGTCCGCGCACGTCGATGATCGCGCCGGTGTGCAGCGTCACGCCCGGCATCGTGAGCGGGGTTGTGACCATACCCAGGATATCTGTCTTGACTGTGACGCTGCCGCTGCGGGCGACGATGCCGGCACTGATATCGACGGTCGGCGCGACCAGCTTGACCTGGCCGCCATTGGCCAGCGTCAGCGGCGCATCGACCGCGATGGAGCCCCTGGTGGCGATCGTGAGGCCGCCGAGACCCTGTTCGCTGAGATGGCCAGCATCGAACCAGGCGGTGTTGGTGCGGACCGACGGCAGGAGGTCGGTGGCGGACAGGCCGGCGCTGATGGCCGCGACATTGCTGAAGCGGACATCCGAGCCGTAGGCGGCAACCTGGCTTGGCGTCGCGTCATAGCGGCCGAGCCCGAGCGTGCCCTGCAGCGGCGCTGCGTTCTGCGCCTGCTTGTAGCCGTCGGAGAGGCCCGCGGCGCGCGCACTGGTCTGGCGCGCGCCCTTGACGACATCGGCGATGATATCCGCCTCGAAGATCGATGTGGGTGTCGAGAGGACGAGGTTGCCGGCATCGCGGCCGACGCTGTAGCCATCCTCCCAGCGCAGCGAGGTACGGCCGCGGTCGAAGATGGTGGTCCAGGTCTCGGTGAGACGATCGTCGACCTTGCCCTGGATGTTATGGGTACGGGTGAAGCCGCCAGCGAAGCTTGTGAACGTCATGTTTGCCGGCGCCGTGTCGACACTGTAGCGGCGGCCGTCGCTGCCGACGAGGTTGGTGGAGCGGATCCAGCCCGCCGCATAATCCAGCGCCCCGCCGGAAATGTCGAACCTCGCGCCCTGCCGCGCGACGACTTCGGGTGCCGCCAGCGTGATAGTTCCGCCGACCGCCGACCATTCCCCGATCGTATGCGCGATGTTGCCGAGATAGCCGCCGACTTCGAGCAAGCCGCCCGCGGTGTAGTAGCGATCGCTGGCATAGCCGCCGGTACCGGCCGGCACCAGCGTGAGTCTGCGCACATCGATCCAGGCATCGTTGTTCTTGAGCACGTTGGAATCGCGGTTCTGCGGCGAATCCCTGAGTTCATTGCCCTGGACGTTAATCTTGATATTGTTCGACGCCATCGCCAGCGCGACGTTGCGCACGCCCGATGCATCGAGCGCGGCGCCATCTTCCGTAAAGATGCGCTTGTTCGCGGACACTGCGATCTGGCCGCCTTGCGCCGCGGTGTAGGAAGCGCCCTTGAAGATGACGGTTCCGCCAGTGACGATCTCGACGCGGGACTGATCCTGGCGGTCGGCCAGCAGTGAGAGGTTGTCGAACGCCCCGACGGAGCTGCCGGCGCGGGCCGGATTGGCGGCAGCAGAGGCCGCGATCAGCGCGTCACGCTGGCTGTCGAGCGCGGTCTCGCTGCTATCCAGTTCGGGAACCACGCTGGTCAGGCTGCCGGCGCCAAGCGTGATGCTCCCTGCGCTGTCCGACGCCGCATTCAGCAGATGAATGGTGCCGCGGGTGTTGACTGATGTCGTCGAGATCAGCGCCCCGCTCTGCACCAGTTCGCGACCCGCAAGAGTGATATCGCCCTGCTGCGCGAAGATCAGACCCGTATTGCCGACCCGGCCGCTCGTGCTTCCGACATTGATGACCGGCGACACCTCATTGCCGCGCGTGGTCGATGCGGTGTTTCCGTCGGTCCCGAACCCGGCGCGCAGAATGAAACTGTCACCGGCGGCGAGCAGTGCCTGCCCCTTCGGCGTCGAGATTGTACCGGCATTGCCGACCGAGTGGCCGAGCAGTACGACCGACCCGCCGCCCGCGGTCACCGATGCAGGCGCGCGTGTTGTAATCTGCGCCCCCACCTCGACGTGGATCGCACCGAGCGCCTCGGTAAAGCTCGGCGTCCAGGTCGCGCCAGTCTGCGTCGAATAGATACCCTTGAGGAACTGGTCGTCCGTAATCTTCGCTGCTGCGGCGACCAGCGAGCCGACATTCACCTGGCTGTTGCCGCCGAAGACGATGCCGCTCTGGTTGATCACATAGACATGGCCATCGGCCTTGATATTGCCGAGGATCTGGCTCGGCGCGGTGGCATTGGTGACGCGGTTGAGCGCGACCCAATTCGCATTGCCCTGCTGGTCGAAGGTCAGCGTGGTGCGCGCGCCGACATTGAACGACGTCCAGTTCAAAATCGCCTGCTGGCTGGTCTGGCGAATGCCGACCTGGGTCTGGCCTGCACTATCGACGCCCTGCGTCGGAGTGTTGGCGCCGCTCCAACCCGCCGGCATGTTCGGCAGCAGGCCGTCGGCGCCGAGACCATTTGGCACCGCGACGGGCGCCGTCAGCGACGTCTGCTGCGCGGCTGCCGTCGCACGCGCCGCAGCCTGCATCCCCTGAATGTCCTGGATCGTACGCGCCGCACGCGCCAGCGAGTTCTGCGTCTGCCTCGCCATTGCAGCCGCCTGCTGCGCCGCATAGGCCGCTGCGTCTGACGCAAGGTTCGGCGCTGACGGCGCTGTGGAGCCGCCATTCAGCGCGCGCGCATGGACCCCATCGCCCGACACCAGCATCATGCCGATTACAAGCCCGCTGCTCCCCACGAGCAGCCAACGCCGCGCCCCCTGCATGCCAGACTTGTTGTTATGACGCAGAAGACAGCGAGACTGGGAGACAGACATGCGAGGCAGCATTGGACAATCTTTCAAAAAGGCAGCCGCGCGCGGACCAGACGACCAACGCGCTCGCCGGACTCCCCGGCTGCCTTAAGGACGCTCGCCCCTGCGGAAAGCGGAAACGCAAACCGCAAAAATATACTGTGTGGACAACGCGATATACGTCACGTGATCGTCGCAATCAGCCGACGATAACGATGCCACCCGCAAGTGTTGTGACCTTTGCGCCGAACACTTCCCGGAATTGGGTAGCCACCGCGTCTAGGCGCGCGAGCTTGAAGCGTGCGCTGACCTGACGCCGGCCGAGTTCGGCATTTGTCAGCACGATGCGACCTGGCCGGTAGCGATTGATTTCATCGATGACAAAAGCGAGTGGCTTGTTCTCAAACACCAGCATGCCATCGCGCCAGCCGGCGGCGACGAAGGGATCGACGCTCACGACCGTGCCGAGATCGTGACCATAGCCGATCTGCTGCCGGGCGCCGATATCGGCGTCTTTTCCACCCACGGCGATATCGACGCGGCCCGCAAGGCAAGTCACCTGCACGCCCGCCGCGTCGCACCGCACCACAAACTGGGCATTGGCCGCAGCAACGGTGCCGCCACCGGCCCGAACACGAACGGGCATCGCTCCTGCCGTGACCGCTGCTTCGCCCTCGACGAGTTCAATGCGTTGCTGATCCGGGCGACTCGCACCAATATTCAGGCTTGTACGCGTATTCATCTCCACCGAAACACCCCCGGCCAGGTCCAGCTTGCGCTGCTCTCCCACAGCCGTCCGATAATCAGATGCAAGTTCCGACAGCGACGGCCACAAACCGAGCGGCGGACGGACCAGCATCGCGCCGCCCGCCGCTGCGACCGATGCCGCGATGGCGCCGCCGACGAAACCACGCCGGCCAATCGTACGTGTTCGCGCTGCGCTTGCCTTCCCGCTCTGAAGACCCGCCGCCTGTAACGGAGCTTCGAGCATCCGCCACAGCCTCTCCGCCTGCGCATAGGCTTCGGCATGTTGAGGGCTCGCCGAGCGCCAGCGCTCGAATTCGCGCAACTCGGCCTCGCTCGCATCGCATGTCGCGATTTGCACGACCCAATCCTTGGCGCGCGCACGCAAATCAGCGGGGTCATCCGTTATCACGATCACTGGATCTGGCACCGGGCCGCTCATGTTAGCCACCGTTGAGGCGGCTCGTCGCCCCCGTGATCGGCCAGGCAGGCTTCGCAGTGATCCAGCGCCTTGCGCAGTTCGAACCGCACCATGCGCGCCGAAATGCCGAACCTATCGGCAATCTCGTTCTGCGACAGTCCCTCGATCCGCGCGGCCATCAGGATCTCGCGGGTCCGCGGCGACAAAGTCGCAATGGCGCGGTTGAGCGCATCCAGCTCAGACCGGGATTCAATCTCGCGCTCGGGCCCGGGCGCATCGTCTGGCACCGCATCGAGCGGCACATTGCCTGTATGCTGCCGCGACATGCGCTGTTCGCTGCGCCGACGATCGGTCGCGATGTTCATCGCCACCTGCAGCACATAGCCGGCCGGACTCTGCACCATGCCGATCTCGTCGCTGCGATTGAGACGCAGCCAGGTCTCCTGCAGACTTTCTCTTGCCAGCTCCTCGGAGCCGAGCCTTCGGGTCAGCCGCGCACGGAAATCGTCATAGCGGGCGGTCAGCAAGTCGCGCAGCGACGCCCAGCTCATCGCGCCGCGACCGTATCGGCGCTCTGGATTGGCGCACACCAGCTCGTGGCCCCGCGACCCAAACACCACAACCGGGAAGATGTCGGCAAAGAACACACGTCCAGACAACCCTCACCCCGATGCGCCGCTATGTAGCCCGCTTTTGTGACGGTTCTGCTACAAGGCGAAGCACATCGACTTCATGGCTCGCAACCGGGCTCGTGAGGCAACAGGGCCATGGTCAGCGGTTGTCGCATCCCCGGAGGCGGAACAGCGCCGATGCTCAGGCGCTGAAGGGCCTGGGCGATTGCATCATCGCGACGAAAACTTCCGGTCGAACTCAGCAACTTCGCGCGCCGCACGGTCCCATAGTCGGTGAGCCAAAGCTGGACGGCGATCCGGTAGTCGCGGGACCGTGTTTCAACGCTGTTGCAAAGCTCGCCGATGATCCCTGCCTGTACATGGCCAAGAAACATGCGCTGTTGATCGGACAGCAGCTCCGCCCTCTCCTGCGGCCTGAGGGAGACGGTCACCGCGTCGAAATCCGTTCGGCGTCCGACGAGGCCGGTCCCCGATAGCAGCTTGTCGAGTGCGGCCTTCGATAGTTGGTATCCCGTGACGGCGGCGGACACGCGCCCCGCCACCAGCGAGGTCTCGTAGAGGACCTGCAGCCCGCTTGTCTCGGCATAAGCGTTCAAGGCAGCCTTCAGGTCCTGAGATGGAATGGCATAGTTTTGCTGTTCGCCCTCGGCACCGACCGCGACATCCGGACGCAAGCCTACACACGTATAGACGCAAAGGAGCCAGAGACAGAACGGGAGGACCGAACGGCGTTTTAGGTAGTTCATAGGTGCTTCGGCCTCTGGTGTGAATAAGCACCGAATGGGACCCCACTCGGATGATCGCAGTACTTTGATCTGGCAAAGGGAAATTGTTCGGGATGGATCCGGATCGGCGCCGATCCGGATCCCATTTTTACCTAGTCGCTCGCTAGATCAATAGGTTGGCATTCGTGCAACTCGGGGCCCCGCGTCGGTGCTTATTCACACATTCAATAATGAATCGGTCTCGTGCCATGCATCAGCAACCTGCACCCTTGGTCCTGTCATCGGAGTAAGTTGCATGATCACGACCGTCCTAGAGACCGAAAGCCCGGACAATCAATTTGAACTCCCGGCGATGTCCGTGGAAGAAGCGCGTCGGGTCATCAAGCGATATGACGAGATAGTGGCGGTCAGAATATTCAATCCTGACGGGTGGCGCGACTGGTATCTTGAGTTTTCGACGGGACAGTTCGACTCATGCACTTTTGACGTTGACGCGGTTTACGAAAGCGAAACCGGAAAACGACAGTCGATCAACATCATTCACCGAAGCTCACCTTGCGATCTGCGAGAGGAACTGCGGCAAGTGCAGTTAGAGGCAGATTCGGACAATCCGCACTTGTGCCATCCACTCTTTGGCGCTCGTAACCGTGGCGGAAGGTACACCTACTGAGATCCGGCACGATTGGTCGCAGATTGTCACGCCTTTCGTACCGCGATTGGCTGATCTAATTGAGGATACGTCCCAGCGCGCTGCCTCTGAGTTCGAGATTTATCTACTCGATCGCCTTTACGGAAAGACGACCGATTGCTGGCTCGACAATTTCGAATTCTTTGCGGCCGAGTACCTCACTGAATTGGTTGGGGCCGTCTCCGCTTTCGGCAAGGATGTGAAACTCAGATTCTTGAGTGATGAGGATAGGCGTACGGCGGCAGTCGCTGGATTTCCAATTGTCAAAGAAGGTGCCAAAGGAATTCTTGAACTCCTATCCCAGTTAGACCGTGAATATGTGGGCGGCTGGAAGACCTCCGGCCCTGCCTCAGTCTATGGCAAACTTTTTCCCGTCTGACCCATGGTTTGAAACAGGCGACGTACGCACCGGTACATGCGATCGTGACCGATCACATCTTGTCAAAGTTCCCAATTGGACCTGGCGAAATCCTGTTCGGCGTGCCCGTGAAGACCCGTCGGCTACACTCGATCCAAACAGCAGCTAAGTTTTATGGAGTTTACGCCAAGCGTCTTCGGAAAGCGCTTGAGGTCGAAGGATTGGTGCCAGATCCTTCAGCTACAGATCACGACGTTCTGATCGATGTTGCTGACGTAGAACGAGTCGTTCTGCGCGAAAAGCATAGCTTGACCCTTTTGCAGGCTCAAGAGCGCCTCAACGTTAGCGAAGTCTCCATGAATGTCTTGCTCAAGGCGGGCCTCACCAACCGCCATCGCGTTACCAGCGGTAAAAGGGGCGACCGATACTTTGACTACGAGATCGATCAGTTCCTGGACAATCTTTCGATCAATGCCCAACCGATCAAAAAGGAAAATGGGAACGTCATGAAAATTCGATCCGTCGCTCGCTATGCTCTGCGGTCACTTTCTGACGTCATTCAGCTGATTCTTGATCGGAAAGTGAGCTGGGTTGGTAGGCTACCCGAAGTGAAAGGAATTGAAGCGCTCGTGCTAAGACTCGACGAAGTCAAAGCCGTAGTGAGAGGACCAACATTTGAAGGCTTGACGGCCGTCCCGGCAGGCCATTTTTTGCAGATCACAGCACCCGTTCTTCGCGAGATTGCTCGCCGCGGTATTATTAAAACTATCCGATGCGCGGATCCTGTAAACCGCAGTTCACGAATTGTTTTCCCGCTTGCGGAACTTGAACGCTTTCGCCTTGATTATGTCTCTCTTAATCATCTGAGGGATGGTCGCCAAGGCGGTTGGGTTCGGAGGAAACTGGCAGCGGACAACATCATGCCGGCTGAGGAATTGGCGGGTCTCGAAGCTACTTTTTACAAACGATCTGACCTTAAGATCTAAGCAATCACCCGATAAACTAAAAGCTCCCATTTTCGGGAGCTTTTTTTGCTTCTTTGAAGGTCAAACTAGGCTGCAATTCATGGACATTACACTCGAACGCGGGTTAGGAAAAACCCACAAAACGCGGGGTTTCGAGCGTTCTAATGTAAGCGTCGTCCTCAAGCCACGGCTCTGAGGTCTTGCTTTCTGTAGGCCCACGGCAGTAGCGCTTCGATATCGCGGTTGGGGTGACCGTTGGCGATCCTGGCGAGAACATCCGAGAGATAGCCGAGGGGATCGATGTCGTGGAGTTTGCAGGTCTCTATCAGCGTTGCGATCGTTGCCCAGTGCTCGGCGCCGCCGTCGGAGCCCGCGAACAAGGCATTTTTCCGGTTCAGCGTGATCGGGCGGATGGAGCGCTCGACGGTGTTGTTGTCGAGCTCGATGCGGCCATCGTCGAGGAAGCGGGCCAGGCCCGCCCAACGTGACAGGGCGTAGTTGATTGCCTCGGCGAGTTTGCCCTTTTGGCTGATCAGCCCGAGTTTTGCGCGCAGCCAACTCTCCAAGGCGTCGATCAGCGGTCGGCTTTTCTGCTGCCGAACCAGGCGACGCTCCTCGGCGCTGCGGCCGCGGATTTCCTTCTCGATCGCATACAGCGCAGCGATGCGCTGAAGCGCTTCGCTGGCGATCGGCGCAGGACCGGGCGTGGCGAGCTTGTAGAAGTTGCGCCGCACATGGACCCAGCAAAATGCGAGCTGCACGTCGCCGCGCTCGGCCAACCTGCGGTAGCCGGCATAGCCGTCCACCTGCAGGATGCCCTTGAAGCCTTCGAGATGGATGATCGGCCGCTCGGCCTTGCGGTCCGGGGCGTAGACATAGGCCACGCCCGGCGGATCGGATCCATTCCATGGCCGGTCATCGGCGGCATAGGCCCATAACTGGCCGGTCTTGGTGCGGCCGCGGCCGGGATCCAACACTGGCAACGTCGTCTCATCGGCAAACAGTTTTGGCCGCTCTTTGAGCTTTTCGAGCAGGCGTTGGTGCAACGGACGCAGATGCCAGGCGGCATTCCCCACCCAGTCTGCCAGCGTCGAGCGGTCGAGGTTGACGCCCTGGCGGGCATAGATCTGGGACTGCCGATAGAGCGGCAGATGATCCGCATATTTGGAGACGAGTACTTGGGCGATGGTGGCTTCGGTCGGCAGCCCACCCTCGATCAGCCGCGCCGGCGCCGGGGCCTGCACGACGCCATCCTCACATTGGCGACAAGCGTATTTCGGCCGGATCGTGACCAGCACCCGGAACTGCGCCGGCACGATATCCAGCCGCTCGCTCTTGTCTTCGCCAATCCGGTGCAACGCGCCCCGGCAGCAGAGGCAGGTCTTGTCGTCGATGTCGATGGTGGTCTCAATCCGCGGCAGATGCGCCGGCAGCGCGCCGCGGTTGGCCCGACGCTTCGCAGCTCCGGCCCGTCGTGCGGCCGGTGTCGCCTGCTCAGCTTCTGCGGCGTCACGCGCCGACGCCTGCTCGACGTCTTCCAGGCCCAGCAGCATCTGGTCCTCTGGCAGCGTCTCCGCCCGGCGGCCAAACTGGTGGCGCTGCAGGTCCCTGATGATCTGACGCAGCCGTTCGTTCTGCACCCGCTCGGCGAGCAGCATCGCTTTCAGCGTCTCGGAATCATCGGGCAATGCGTCGCGCGGCATGATCAAATCAGAGCATATTTACCGGCATTTTGCGACGTGCTCGATGCTGCTGATTCACTTTGCCACAGCAACAGGCGTCAGCCAGGCTGCGCCGGCGTCACCGTCTCGCGCGCCGTGTGGACACGCCGCCAATCCAGCCCTTCGAGCAGCGCCGACAATTGCGCGGCCGATAAATGGATCACGCCGTCTTCGATCTTCGGCCAGCGGAAGATGCCATCCTCCAGCCGCTTGGCGAACAGGCACAGACCCGTGCCGTCCCAATACACCAGCTTGATCCGATCCGCGCGCTTGGCGCGGAACACGTAGACCGCGCCAGAGAACGGATCCGCCGCCATGCTCTCGCGCACCAGTGCCGCCAGCCCATCGGCGCCCTTGCGGAAGTCCACAGGTCTGGTCGCGACCATGACGCGGACCGCGCCGGTCGGGCCGATCGGGCCGATCACGCGCCGGCTTTCAGCGCCCGCAACACCGCGGCGATCGTGTCCGCCGGGGCGCCCGCGCCGATGCGCACCGTCACGCCGTCGATCGCAACCTCGATCATTCCGGCGGGCGGTTCATCCCGATGCTGTCGCCGCGTCTTGCGCTGCCGAGGCCCCCCGGTGTCGGACGGTGCCGCATCGATGACCGCCGGGACGAACCGTGGTTCGTCATCCTTGGAAACGACCGCTTGAGATTCTTTGACTTGCCGGCGCCAGCCAAACAATTGCTGCGGCGACAATCCGTGCCGGCGTGCCACCCCGGAAACCGAGTCGCCGCTGGCTTCGATCTCCGCGACCACCCGCGCCTTGTCCGCGTCGCTCCATGTCCGACGGCGCCCCGCACCGGTGAACACCTCCAGCCGGCGAACCGGCTTGGTGATAGCACTATCCACTGTGTCCATTCTAAGCCTTGCGGTTCGACGTAACCGCAAAATCGCAGATCTGCACATTGGCCGGAAGGTGGCGCCGGAACGACGCTTACGTTCTAATGGACAGACTAGTCTTTTCTCCACAGCGCGGAGATTGTTGTTTCCAACTAAGTGAGACGTCCGCGCGGCCTTCTGACCATTGGCGCGTGCCGGCCCGGCGGTCCCATTCGAATGCGTCGGCGAGAATTGCGGACCGCCGCTTGGTCAGTAGTTGACGTCACCGCTCAGAGTGAGCGCCGAGACCCGCCCCGACGGACGCAAATGACCGGACGCATGCCGGGGCGGCGCCAGGCGCACGATCCTGCGATGCCCACAGGCCATATGGAAATAATTGTCGTCGGGCAGGAACTCGTTGTCCGCGATTTCAACGAAGCGCGTTGCCGTGGGGACTTGCAAGTCGAGAAAGAAACCGGCCGCGTCTTCCCCGAGCGCCACGGCAATCGTCTGATCCGCCGCTGACGTCGGGGGGCCCAGAAAATGGAAGGCCTCGTGAGGTCGATCGGAGTTCTCGGCTGCGAACGTGGCATGCACGGTATCGTGCGCCGCGGGTCCGAAGCGATAGCAATGACCGGCGTCGAAGAACCGGTCGAACAGCGCGAACGCGCCGATGGAAAGCCCGCTGTGCGGCGCCACGGTCACGTGGCGCTCGGCTTCGATCACCGGCGTCTTGCCGTCTCGGAGGCAACGCAAGGCAAGGCTGCCCGTGACCGCCTCCGGCGTGTCGTTGACCAGATGCAGATAAAGCCCGTTGGTGCCTTCATCCGTGATCGACAAACGCAACGGCAGCGCGGCGCGGCGCAGGGCGTAGAAGGTCGATTTCGGACGGCCATCGCAATCCACCAGGCCCCACCCTGCGCCGGGCTGCAGATCGCGCCACAGCCAGAGCAGCGCGCCCGCAGTGGTGGAGGCCGGACGGCGCCATTCGTCGATGGTCCGTTCGATCACCTCGGCGGCAATGGCGCGCGACAGTTGGCGCCAGCGCCGGGGATCGCTGTGGCGCAGGCTGCGGCCGTCCTCGTTCCACAGCGCCTGCAGGTAATGCTCGCGCACGTCGTCGAAATCCCAGGACGCGCCGCCGTCGCGCGGCACGCCGGCAAGCCAGCGGTCCGGATCGCTGGCAGGATCGAGCCGATGCTCGGCGAAGTGACGATCATCCGGCAGGTTGGCGAAAGCCAGGCACTCGGAGGCAAAGCGGACATTGGCACGGCGCGCATCGTCGAGCGGCCGCAGATAGGCGCCGACGCCGTAATAATGCGACGGGCCGGCTTCGGCGACGAAGGGCAGCGCGCCGCCGGACGGCGAGCCCGGCACATAGGCGACGTCACTCAAGTCCGCCAGGACCTCGGGAATGACGGATTCCGCCAGCGGCACGTCGCGCAGCTCGCGCGGCAGGCCCATCATCGCCGCCTGCTGGCCGACCTCGCTGCCGCCGCACATCACCACGAATGACGGCGACGCGCCCAGCCGGCGAACCAGCGTCTTGATTTCGCTGCGGATGATGTCAGCAAAGGCTGCATCCGGCGGATAATCGAAATTGGCCATCATGGCGTCCTGCCACACCATGATGCCGAGCCTGTCGCAGAGGTGGTGAAAGTCCGGCGTTTCATAGACCATGGTGCCGCTGAGACGGAGCATGTTGAGTCCGGCAGCCTGCATCAGGCCAAGCTCCCGGGCGTAGTCCGCATCGGAGGCCTGCAGGCTGACCACGTCGATCGGCGTCCAGCACGCGCCGCGGCAAAACACGCGGACGCCGTTCACATGCAGCGTGAAGCTATTTCCGTCAGCCCCGCGGTCGACTTCGACCCGGCGAAATCCGACTTCCCCGAGATCGATCCGAACGGCGCCGACGTCAATGGTCACGGCATGCAGCGTCGGGTTGCCGTGGGTGTGAGGCCACCACAGGTCCACATCGGGAATCCGCAACGTGCCCTGCCAGCGCGTCGTCTGGCCTTCGGCGCCGAGCAGTCTCAGCGACGCCTCCGCCCCCGCGCAGTGCAGCACCGGCGTCACGCCTTCGGCCACTCCCGACAGATCGAGCGCGACCGTCACAACGCCTTCGCTGTGTTCGAGCCGGCTGCGCAGATCGACATTGCCGGCACGAACCGTCCCCTCCTCGATGAGCAGCACGGACCGATACGGGCCGACCACATCGACCGGCGGGCACCATCCGGGCATATGCCCGATCAGCGTGGTGCGCAGGAACCGCAGCTTCGGCTCCTCGATCATCATGGTTTTCCAGCGCGGACGTGGCCCCTTCGTCCCCGCCAGCACCCTGCGGAGGCTCCTGAAGGCGATATGGATCCAATGCTCGCCGCCGAGTCCGATGTCGACCTCGTAGGGTTCGTACATCGAACTGCCGGTCAGAATTAGCCGGCCGTCGAGGAAAACCTCGGCGAACGTCGCGAGCCCTTCGAACCGCAGCTTGCGCTTGCCCTGTCCATTGACGCGGAGCCGATACCAGACGTCCTTGTCGTGCAACGGCTGCGGCTCAATGAGGCTCCACTGTCCGAGAGCCCGCAACGCACCGGCGGCCGTTCCAGGAACGAGTGCGGGTAACCAGACTGCGTCACCCAGCCCGCCGGGCGCCTGCCATGCCTGGGGAGGCGACAGCGCCAGTTCCCAGCCGCTGTCGAGCGGCTGCACCTTGCGTCCCGTCATGGCGCGGATGTCGGTCATGGCAATGATAGCCGATCAGGTCGCGGGGCGATCAGGCTGCGGCGCAGCGCGCAGCGAAACCGTTCATGAGGCAGTCGAGGGCGATGTCGTAATCATCAGCGAGCTGGCGGATGGCCTCGGTGACATCCGGGACCTTGCCGCGGGCCGAGGCGCGGGCGAACTGAAACTGCATGATCTTGGTGCCGCCGGCGATCGCTTCCGCGGCAAGCCGGGCGCGCTCCAGCGCCGGGTCACCCTGCTCCTGCAACCATGCCAGATAGGTCGCCAGCAGTTCGAAATTTGCACCGGCCTGACGCAAGGTGCTGAACGCGTAGGTGTGAAACCACCCGGCCGGCCGTTCCATCAGCCTGGCAATGTCGCCACCGATCGCGTCACCCCATGCGGTAAAGGGATTCTGCGACGGCCGCCGACGCAGATGGTGCGCCAGCAGCGTACGGGACTTGTCCATCTGCGCGTGCACCGGCGGCGCTGCACCGAACTTGATGAATTCGACATAGGGGAACAGCGGCAGACCGTTGTCGCTTGCGGGTCGCAACAGCGCGTCGAAATCCTCGCCATCGAGGCGGAAGTAACCGCCATTGTGGAAGTAGTCGATCCGGCGGCCCGCCGAATCCAGCACGTTGACGCCGATGGTCGTCTTGCTGTGGCTTTGGCGATAGGTGATGCCGCGGGTATCCGGCAGATAGCAGGAGTCGACCTCGATCATGGGGATACGGCCGCGCGCCAGCTGCACGCGGACGTGCTCTTCCAACTGGTCGAAGATCGCCAGCTCCAGAACCTCGACGCCGTACAGCAGCGCGAGATCGGCGGGCGGAAACTTGAAGAACGTGAACTGGTCGCCCTCGTAATCCTGCGCGACCGTGAAAGCCAGCGCTGCGCGCGGATCGTGCCCGCGCTGGGCCAGCACCTCGATCAACAGATCGACGTAGCAGTTGGTCTCGGGCCAATTTCGCGCGGCGTCATGCAAGGCGTGACGCGCATAGGTGGCGGGATCCAGTCCCTCGATGACGCAGACGGGGTGCAAGGCCTAGCCCCACAGCACGCGGCGGACGTCCGCGGGCCACGCATCGACCTTGGTGCCGTGGTGACGGAACAGCGCCAGCGCGGTCCGCTCCAGGCCGAAGCCGACGCAGGCCGAATGCACGGCTTCGCCGTCGGCGAAATTCATGCCCCACAGGCTGCCGAAATGGTTCTGATGATAGTTGAACGACAGACACGCCGTCGGATTGTCATCGCTGGCGACCGGGATCAGCAATTCGAACTTCAGGCCCTGGTCGCGCTGGCTCGACGCCAGCACGCGGCCGGTGCGCCCGAAGAACGGGTCGTTGGCCACATCGATGACGCAAGGCAGGCCGAGCGAGGAGATCAGCTTCTCGCCGCGCTCGAGCCAGGTCGCCCGGAACGAGGTCACCTCGTCGGCCGTGCCGATGCGGACGAATTCGCGCATCCGGAACAGCTGCATCCGACCGGGATCCTTCGAGGGCTCATGGCGGAAGCAGTAGGACTTGAGGTCGAACAGCCGGCCGCCCTCGGGCACCGGACCTTCCGCGGCGACGGTGGGATACAGCGGATAGCAAGCCGCCGGCGTCAGGGCGATTTCCGTCGGGTCCTGCATTTCGGTCCAGTCCTCGCCGCGATCGATCATGGCGACGAGCTTGCCGTGAGCGATGGTGTCGCCCATGAAGGAGTGGACGCAGCCGGCCAGCTGCGGGAAGCTCTTCATGTAGCCGGCCTTCTCGAGATTCTTGCGAGGCATGCCCGGCGGAAAATGAATCCGCGTGGCCTGATCGCCGACGGCCATTTTGGTGACCGCGTTTTCGAACCCGTCGATGACCTCTTCGAACACGCCGGCGCGGCCGTAGAGGCCGTCGACGCCGGTCTTGATCAGGATCGACTCGTCGAACAAGGCGGTGAGAAATGCTTCCGGGCTTTGCACGATTTTAGCAGGCGCGTTCATCACACTCACTCCAGATCTGAATCAAATCGGCTCGCGACCACCAGGCCGGCGGTGTTGGCGAGGATACGGTCGTTCGCCACCATCAGCGGTGCCGACAGCACATCCCTGAGATGGCGGCCAACGGAGAATGGACCGTCGTTACGATAGCCAGCGATGCCGGTCACCATCAGCGCCTCACGCACGACGTCGACGGCCATGGTCGAAGCCATGATCTTGAGATTGTTCATTTCGATCGCGAAATTGATCGAGCTGAGGTCGTCTTCGTCGGACTTCGCCGTCTCGAACCGATCGATATGGGCGACGAGGGTCGCTTTGAACGTCTGCAGCTTTGCGGTGGCCTCGGCCAACCGCACCGCCCCGGGCAGCGGGCCCGCGAAGTCCGACGGCATGCGCCGTGCGGTCGCGCGAACTGAAGCATGGGCGCGCGACAAGGCATCGCTCGCGATGCCGAACCAGACGCTGGCCCACAGCACATGGGCGGTGGCCAGCATGGATTGCACGGCGATCTCGCGGAAGGGTTTTGGGAAGATCTGTTCGGCGTCGGCCGTTGCCGTCAGCAGAAAGCCACCGGAGCAGGTGCCGCGCATGCCGAGCGTATTCCAATCGCCGGTACGCTGCAGCTGATAGTCGTCACGCCGCAGCGCGATCAGGACCTGATCGGACCCTACCGACGCCGGGCCGCGGCGCGCGGTCGCCATGATGATGTCGGCCTCAACTGCGTAGGACAGGACCGTCGCCTGCTTGGTCAGCGAGACACGATCCCCCGTCGTCTCGATCGCGCAATTTGACACGCGCATATCGCCGCCGATGCCGGCTTCGGTGGTCGACGACGCAATCAGCAGCTGTTTGGACGCAACATCGCGCATCAAAGCGCGGTGATAATCGGTCTCCATCCCATGGGCGACCAGACTCGACAGCTTGATCTGGTGCATGGCGTAGATCATGCCGCTGGCGCCACAGGCTCCCGCGAGGATCGCGCAAAGATTGGCGATCTTGCGCAAATCCAGCTCTTCCCCGCCAAGGCTCTTCGGCACCATCAGGCCGAGCATGCCGTGGCCGCGAAGCGCCTCGAATGTCTGCGCAGGGAACGTCCCATCCCGGTCTGCAACATCGGCATTCGGAGCCGCCACGTCGGTGGCGACCCGCCGCATTACGTCACGCCACGACGCGGCCACCGGCGCGTCGACGCCTTGCTTCACCGCGCTCGGCATCATGACCTCAGACCTTCTCGGAGACGAGCTGGTCGACGGCGGAAATCAGACCGCCAAACGTCGCGAAGGTTTTGCGGGTCAACAGGCTGTTGGGAAATTCGATGTCGAATTCCTCCTCGATCGCCAGCATCAGCTGAACCGAACCGAACGACGTCATCCCCGCATCGAACAGATTGTCCTCGTCGGACAAGCCATCGACCGGAACGGGAACAATGTTCATCGATCCCACAATGGCGCGCACCCGATCACGCATTCTTTTTCTCCACAGTTATGTCCCCTTGAGGCCGGGGCGGTGTCAGAGTTGTCGGACCAATATCAGCTAAAAGTCGAGCGAATCTTAAACACTCCCGGATGCGACGCACCGTTTCGGCATCAAGCTTAATGAAATGGAAATTTCGGCGCGCAAAATTGACGCGCTCGTCCCATGGCGGTCGGCGCGTTCGCGGCGACTGCATCGCCTCAAGAAGATCGCGGTACAAGACCTCTAACGCGCAGTAGCACGTGTTAATGATGGACAACGATATCGAATGACACCGTAGTCGCCCGTAAGCTATGAAATCGGTCTTTCGCTAGGGTGATTGCTGGATTGCGAATATCGAAGTTCCGGCCCGTTCGGTTGGCGAACTGGATCAGGCGAACAGTGACAGTTTGAAGATCATGAATTCTCGATATGGCCTACCGGTAACGCTTGGCACTTTCGGCGGCTTCTACTACCCGGGCCGCATCGATCGGCCAGGGCGCAAGGCGGTGTTATTGCTGGCGCCTATCGGCTACGAGGAATTGTGTACCCGCGCCACATGGCGCGTTCTGGCCGAGAGCATTGCCGCAGCCGGCCACCCCTGCCTCCGATTCGACTATCCCGGCACCGCCGATGCCATCGATCCCGTCGGCGCGCCCGAAGGCATCTCCGACTGGTTCGCTGCCGCCCGTCAGGGCGTTGCGTTCCTGCGCGAACATAACCCCGGCATCGAGCTGGTTCTGGTCGGACAAGGCCTTGGCGCCAGTCTGGCAGCCCAGCTCGGGCCGGAGCTGCCCGACGTCGCCGCGACGGTCCTGATGACACCGCTGGTGAAGGGCCGCGCTTATCTTCGCGAACTTCAAGCCTGGTCGCGCATGGTGACCGAACGGATGGGGATCGGACCTGACCCTTTGGGTGACAACGGCTACGACGTCGCCGGCATTCCACTGGCGAGCAGCCGCGCCGCGGCCATCCAGGCCATCGACCTCACCCGGGCAACGCAGCGCCCGGCCGCAAAGGTCCTGCTGGTCGAACGTGGTCAAATGGCTCAGAGCAGCCCGATCGGCAACCACCTGAAGACGCTCGGAGCCGATGTTTGCTCCATCAACTACGCTGGATATGAAACGATCCTGGAGGATCCCACGCCGGCCGAACCGCAGCTCGGCACGCTGGCACGCATCGTGTCATGGATCGACGACCTCGCGCCTTCTCCGATGGCTGACGGCAACCTTTCAGCCAAGGCGCCGGAGCCCGCGCGGCCGATCGCTGGCCCACACTTCGAGGAATTGCCAGTCCGGTTCGGGCCCGACGAGCGGCTGTTCGGTGTGCTGTGCCGACCGCTCGGCCGAACGTCGCTGGCTATTGCCGTGCTGGCGAACTCCGGACGCGACTATCACATCGGCTGGGGTCGCGCAGCAGTGGAACAGGCGCGCGCCCTCGCGGCGCGGGGCATCGCCTCGTTGAGATTCGATGCAGGCGGCATCGGTGACAGTCCGGCTTCGGCAAACGCGCCGGCCGAAGTGCTTTATTCGGACGAGACAATTGCCGACATGGGCCACGCGATCGACTATGTCGAGCAGCTCGATGCCGGCCCGATCGCTCTGGTCGGACGCTGCAGCGGTGCTTACGCAGCATTCCAGGCGGCCGTGCAGGATGTGCGCGTTCGCAATGTCGTCGTCATCAACATCATGCGTTTTGTCTGGGACCCCAGGGAGACCGTCGCAGAAGCGGTGCAGTCGGCCCACCGCACCATCAGCGGTTCGGTTGCGATGCTGTTCAGCAAACGAAGCCTGAGACGGCTGCTGTCGGGCAATTTGCGTTTCAAGACCGCAGCGGCCTTTGTGTCAAAACGCCTTGCTCGCATGGTCTCGCTGAAGCCAAGCGAGATTCTTGCGGGCGGGCCGGGCCAGCAGCTCTACAAGGAGGGGCATCGCCGTTTCCAGACCCTCGAAAGTCGAGGCGTTGGTCTGGCGATGTTGTTTGCGGAAGGCGATCACGCTCTCGGCGAATTTCGCACCTATATGGGACGCAAGGGCGCGCGGCTCCGCCGCTATCCCAGCGCTTCGATTTCGATCATCCCTGATGCCGATCACAATTTCACCCACTCGGGAGCGCGCGCGCGACTGACGAACGTCTTGTGCGACGTGCTCGCGGCACCTGCGTCATCGCCGTCCCGCAACTAGCTTCGCCGGGCTCCCGGCTTCACCGAGCCCCTGCGCCGTCAACGCGGCGGGATATCGCCCTGTGCCCAGCCCGCGCGGGTGCGCTCGCGGAATTCGGCGAAGGTCCCATTCGCGATCGCCGCACGGATGCCCTGCATCAGGCTCTGGTAATAGGCGATGTTGATTTCCGACAGCAGCATCGCGCCCAGCGTCTCGCCGGAGCGCACCAGATGATGGATGTAGGCGCGGGAATAGTCCCGCGTCGACGGCCAGGTACTTTCTTCATCCAGCGGACGGGGATCGTCGATGTGGCGGGCGTTGCGCATATTGAGCTGGCCGTGGCGGGTGAAGGCCATGCCGTGGCGGCCGTTGCGGGTCGGCATCACGCAGTCGAACATGTCGACGCCGCGCGCCACCGCTTCCAGCATGTCGTCCGGCGTGCCGACGCCCATCAGATAGCGCGGCCGGTCTGATGGCAGGATCGGCACGACTTCCTCGATCATCGCCAGCATGACGTCCTGCGGCTCGCCGACCGCAAGGCCGCCGATGGCATAGCCATGAAAGCCGATATCGACGAGGCCCTGCGCGCTCAGGCGACGCAGCGCCGGCACGTCGCCGCCCTGCCCGATGCCGAACAGCATGTAGCCGTCCGGCGCCGTCTCGAAGGCGCGCTTGCAGCGCTCCGCCCAGCGCAGCGACAGCTGCATGGCGCGGTCGATGTCGGCGTGCTCGGCCGGCAGCCGCACGCATTCGTCGAGCTGCATGGCGATATCGGAATTCAGCAGCCGCTGGATCTCGATGGCGCGCTCCGGCGTCAGCTCGAACTTGGCGCCGTCGATATGCGAGCGGAAGGTGACGCCCTGCTCCGTGACCTTGCGCAGCTGCGCCAGCGACATCACCTGGAAGCCGCCGGAATCGGTCAGCATCGGCCCGTTCCAGGTGGTGAATTTCTGCAGGCCGCCAAGGGCTGCGATCCGCTCCGCTCCGGGGCGCAGCATCAGGTGATAGGTGTTGCCGAGCACGATGTCGGCGCCGGCGTCGCGCACCTCGCGCCAGTGCAGGCCCTTCATGGCGCCGAGCGTTCCGACCGGCATGAAGGCCGGGGTGCGAACCTCGCCGTGCGGCGTGGTCAACCGGCCCAGACGCGCGGCGCCGTCGGTGCCGAGCAGTTCAAAATGATTGGGTACGGTCATGAGTTGGTTTTATCCGGAAACAGCAGGCTGGCGTCGCCATAGGAATAGAACCGATAGCCGGACGCGATGGCGTGGGCATAGGCCTTCGTCATGGTCTCGAAGCCGCTGAAGGCCGAGACCAGCATGAACAGCGTCGACTTCGGCAGATGAAAATTGGTCAGCAGCAGGTCGACCGCGCGAAAGCGATAGCCCGGCGTGATGAAGATCGCGGTCTCGTCGGCGAAGGGATGGATGATGTTGTCTTCGGTGGCGGCGCTTTCCAGCAGCCGCAGCGAAGTGGTGCCGACGGCGACAACCCGGCCGCCGGCCGTGCGCGCGGCGTTCAGCGCATCCGCGGTCTCGCGCGAGATGGTGCCCCACTCCGAATGCATCTTGTGCTCGGTGGTGTCCTCGACCTTGACCGGCAGGAAGGTGCCCGCCCCGACATGCAGCGTCACCCGATGCAGGCCGACGCCGCGTTCGCGCAGTGCGGCTTCCAGCGCCGGGGTGAAATGCAGCCCGGCGGTGGGCGCGGCCACCGCGCCGTCCTGGGTCGCGAACATGGTCTGGTAGTCTTCGGCGTCGCGCTCGTCCGGCTTGCGGCGGGCGGCGATATAGGGCGGCAGCGGCGGCGCGCCGAGTTCGGCGATGGCCTGGTCGAGTGCGGGACCGTGAAAGCTGAACGACAACGTCACTTCGCCGGCCTCGCCCTTGGCCTCGACGACGGCATCGAGATGGCCGAGCAGGCAGACCCGCCCCTCGCTGCCGAAACGCACGGTATCGCCGGGTACCAGCCGCTTGGCCGGTTTGACCAGCGCCTGCCAGCGTGAGCCGTCGAGCCGCTTGATCAGCGTGGCGTCGATCCTGGTCTCGGGCTCGCGGCCGATGCGGCGGCCGGCCAGCTGCGCGGAAATCACCTTGGTGTCGTTGACCACCAGCTGATCGCCCGGCCGCAGCCAGCCCGGCAAATCGGCAACGGTCTGGTCCTGCAGCCCAGCACCGGGTTGCACCACCAGCAGCCGCGCAGAATCGCGCGGGCTGGCGGGGCGCAGCGCGATATTCTCAGGCGGCAGATGAAAGTCGAAAAGGTCGGTGCGCATACGTTGTCGTTCTATGGGTACGTCATGGCCGGGCTTGTCCCGGCCATCCACGTGTCGCTTGCGATGACGTCTTAAAACGTGGATGCCCGGGACAAGCCCGGGCATGACGAACTCTGGTAGTGAGCGACGTTCTGCTTACGCCGCGGCGTCGGCGGCCATGTGGGCCTTGACGATCTTGTCGGGGTTCTGCACCGGCTCGCCGCGCTTGATCTTGTCGACGTTCTCCATGCCTTCCACGACCTTGCCCCACACCGTGTACTGGTTGTTGAGGAACGAGGCGTCGTCGAAGCAGATGAAGAACTGGCTGTCGCCGGAATCCGGGCTCGCCGCGCGGGCCATCGAGGTGGTGCCGCGGACATGCGGCTCCTTGTTGAACTCGGCCTTCAGCTTCTTGCCGGAACCGCCGGTGCCGGTGCCCTGCGGGCAGCCGGTCTGCGCCATGAAGCCGTCGATGACGCGGTGGAACACGATGCCGTCATAGAATCCTTCGCGGACCAGTTCCTTGATGCGGGCGACATGGCCCGGCGCGAGGTCCGGGCGCATCTCGATGGTAACGGGACCCTGGGTGGTTTCGAGGATCAAAGTGTTTTCGGTAACAGCCATGCTTGCTTCTCTGCTGGTTTGGGTTGGTTTCTGCGGTCGTCAAACCGCACTCTGAAGGGGCGTCCTGCGACGGCGTCGCCCAGGCCCCCGGTAAATGGCATCGGCGTGCAATGTTGCAATGTCTCCATCACAGCCGTTCGGTAGGCAATGCTGTCGGCCGCGGAAGCGTCCGGCGTTTCAAATGTGATCCGCGGCTTGCCGAAGATCTGTCCATCGCGCTGCAGGCTGAACAGCACCGTGATCTGCATCCCCGGATGTCCGCGGGGCAGCGCCGGCGCTCGCCAGCAGCGTTGCAGCCTCGCAAACATCTCCTCCAGCGTGGCGACCGGCCGATCCTGAGCGATCGCTTTGCCTGCGCCCGCAAACGCCAGGGCCAGCAGGCCTGCCGCGACGACAACCGAAGTCGATCGTCGCAGCATTGATGGTTACTTGATGTCGGAGGCGATCTGCACCTTGACCATCTTGTCGGGGTCGGTGACCGCGCCGCTCGGCGAACCGGCCGGGGCCTTCTTGAGCTTGTCGACGACATCCATGCCGGAGACGACTTCGCCGACCACGGTGTACTTGCCGTTCAGGCCGGCATTCTCCGCCAGCATGATGAAGAACTGCGAATTGGCGGAATCCTCGGAGGCGGCGCGGGCCATACCGACGATGCCGCGCTTGAACGGGACCGAAGAAAACTCGGCCTTCAGGTTCGGATACTTCGAGCCGCCGGTGCCGTTAAAATTCTGGCCGTCGCCGGTCTGCGCCATGAAGCCGTCCATGACGCGATGGAACGGCACGTTGTTGTAATAGCCTTCGCGGGTCAGCAGCTTGATGCGCTCGGCATGCTTGGGCGCCAGATCCGTGCGCAGCTTGAACACGATGCGCCCCTTGGTGGTGTCGATCACCACGGCATTGGCCTTGTCGAGACCAGCCGGCAGCGCGGTGGCGGGCGCCATGGCGGCAGGCGCTTGCGCGAGCACGGGAGCTGCGACCAGCAGGGCAGCAGCGACGGCGAAAATGCGGATCATGAAAACTCCGGATCAGAGAAAGCCGGTCAACCGGCGAGTTTGAACGTCAGGCGAATTTCAGCTTCAGGCTTTCGGCGACCGCCGGCGGCACGAACGCCGAGACGTCACCACCCATGGCCGCGATTTGCCGCACCAGTGTGGCGGTGATCGGGCGAACGCTCACCGAAGCCGGCAGAAAAACGGTTTGCACCGCGGGAGCCATGGTCTCGTTCATGCCGGCGATCTGCATTTCGTAGTCGAGGTCGGTGCCATCGCGCAGACCGCGGATCATGATCGTGGCGCCGGCCTTTTGCGCCGCGGTGATGGTCAGATTGTCGTAGGTGGTGCAGTCGAAGGCGCAGCCGGCGGCGGCGGCCAGCGGCGCGAATACTGCTTCCACCATTTCCAGCCGCTCCTCGGTGGAGAACAGCGGCTTCTTGCCGGGGTGCACGCCGATCGCCACGATCAGCCTGTCGCACAGGCCGACGGCGTGGCGGACCACGTCGAGGTGACCATTGGTAACGGGGTCGAATGAGCCGGGATAAAGCGCGATACGGGGCATCCCCCTCTAGCGCGCCCTTGGAAACGCTGCAAGCCGAGTTGGTTCCCCTAAAACCCCACCTTCTGCCAAGGTTTATTTTAAGCCGTGAATCGAACCAACACGGGGGCTGGCGCGTCTATTGGGGGAGCCGGCGACGTGGCTGAAAAGACAGCGGTTTCCGACCTCATGTGTCGTCCCGAAGGATGGACGAAACAGAAATTCGGGGCGGACGAAACCAGTTTTCCAGGTGACGACAACTTCTTGAAACAGCGCCTGACTATTCAGGCACCCACAGGAAGCGACAAGCCAAAACGGGCCAAAACGGCCCAAATGACAGGGGACCGTCATGATCAAGACACTTTCAGCCATCGCGATCGCAGCTTTCGTCGCCGCCGCCCTCACCGTTCTCCCGGGCTTCGCGCCGCAGGTAGAAGCGTCGGTGCCGGTGGCGCTGGCAAAAGGCGACCGCCTCGACATCAAGCCGCTCGGCCGCGACTGCTCGCAGCAGGCCTGGCCCAATTTCGAGGCCTCCTGCCTGCGCAACGCCGGCACCAAGTCTGCCAATATCCGCGAGGCCCGGCTGGTGACCGCCGAGCGCAAGTAACCGTCCGTCACCTGCCCGCTCCATCAAAAAGCCCCCGGCTTCCACCGGGGGCTTTTTGATTCCAGCGAGCTTTTAAGTCCGGTTACTCACTCGTCGACGACCGGTGCCGTACCGTTGCCTTCCGGCTCCTCACCAGTTTCCCCGATCCGCTCAACCGACACCACATGCTCGTCCTCGGCCGTGTCGAACACGGTCACGCCCTGGGTCGAACGGCCGGCAATGCGGATGCCGCCCACCGGACAGCGGATCAGCTGCCCCTTGTCGGTCACCAGCATGATCTGGTCGTCGTCCTCCACCGGGAACGAGGCGACCAGCCGGCCGTTACGGCCGTTGACCGACATGGCGACGATGCCCTTGCCGCCGCGACCGGTGGTCCGGTACTCGAACGATGAGGTCCGCTTGCCGTAGCCGTTCTCGCTGATGGTCAGCACGAACTGCTCGGAGGCCGACATCTCCACATAGCGTTGCTCGCCGAGTTCGATCGCCGCGGTCGCCTCTTCCGTCTCGGCGGCGGCCGCCTCGTCCTCGACCAGACCGCGTTCCTCGACGCCGCCACGGCGCACCGCATTGGCGCGCCGCAGATAGGCCGCACGCTCCTCGGAATTCGCATCCATGTGGCGCAGGATGGTGAGCGAGATCAGCTTGTCCTTGTCGCCGAGCGTGATGCCGCGCACGCCCATGGAGCTGCGACCCTGGAACACGCGCACGTCGGAGACAGGGAAACGGATGCACTGGCCGCCCGCGGCCGTCAGCAGCACGTCGTCATGCTCGGTGCAGATCTGCACATCGACGATGGCTTCGCCCTCGTCGAGCTTCATGGCGATGATGCCGGACCGGCGCACGTCGACAAAGTCCGACAACTTGTTGCGCCGGACGCCGCCGCCGGTGGTGGCGAACATGACGTCGAGGGTTTCCCAGGTCGCCTCGTCCTCGGGCAGCGGCATGATGGTGGTGATGCGCTCGCCCTGCTCCAGCGGCAGGATGTTGATCAGCGCCTTGCCGCGGCCGTTCGGCGGCGCGATCGGCAGCCGCCAGACCTTTTCCTTGTAGACCTGGCCGCGCGACGAGAAGAACAGCACCGGCGTATGGGTCGAGGCGACGAACAGCCGGCTGACGAAATCCTCGTCCCGCGTCGCCATGCCGGAGCGACCCTTGCCGCCGCGGCGCTGCGCGCGGTAGGTCGACAGCGGCACCCGCTTGACGTAGCCGGCATGGGACACGGTCACCACCATGTCCTCGCGCTGGATCAGGTCCTCATCCTCGACCTCGCCCTCGTGCTCCATGATCACGGTCTTGCGCGGGGTGGCGAATTCGGACTTCACCGCCGACAACTCGTCCTTGATGATGCTCTGCACGCGGGCGCGCGAACGCAGGATCTCGAGATAGTCGGCGATCTCCACCGCGAGCTTTTCCAGCTCGTCGGAAATTTCCTCGCGGCCGAGGGCCGTCAGGCGCGCCAGGCGCAGATCGAGGATCGCCTTGGCCTGCTCGAACGACAGCCGCGCCGTGCCGTCCTCGGCAAGCGTGTGGCGGGGATCGTCGATCAGCATGATCATCGTGGCCACGTCCTTGGCCGGCCAGTCGCGCGACATCAGGATATCGCGCGCCGTCGCCGGATCGGGCGAGGTGCGGATCACGCGAATAACCTCGTCGATATTGGCCACCGCGATGGCCAGGCCGACCAGGATATGGGCGCGATCGCGCGCCTTGTTGAGCAGGAACTTGGTGCGCCGGGTGACGACCTGTTCGCGGAACGCGATGAACAGCGTCAGCAGGTCCTTCAGGTTCATCACCTGCGGCCGGCCGGCGTCGAGCGCCACCACGTTGGCGCTGAAATTGGTCTGCAGCGGGGTGAACTTGTAGAGCTGGTTCAGCACCACCTCGGGCACCGCGTCGCGTTTCATCTCGATGACCACGCGAAAACCGTCGCGGTCGGATTCGTCGCGCAGGTCGGAGATGCCCTCGATCTTCTTCTCGCGCACCAGTTCGGCGATGCGCTCGACCATGGTGGCCTTGTTCACCTGGTAGGGAATTTCCGAGATGACGATCGCTTCGCGATCCTTGCGGATGGTGTCGATCGACACCTTGCCGCGCATCACGATGGAACCGCGGCCGGTCAGATAGGCCTGCCGGATGCCGGCGCGGCCGAGAATGATGCCGCCGGTCGGAAAGTCCGGCCCGGGGATGATCTTGATCAGGTCATCGATGGTGAGGCCGGGCTCGTCGATCAGCGCCGTGCAGGCGTCGATGACTTCGCCGAGATTGTGCGGCGGGATGTTGGTGGCCATGCCGACGGCGATGCCGCCGGCACCGTTGACCAGCAGGTTGGGGAATTTGGCAGGCAGCACCCGCGGTTCGCGGAACGAACCGTCGTAGTTATCCTGATAATCGACTGTGTCCTTGTCGATATCGTCGATCAGCAGCTGCGCGATCTTGGTCAGGCGCGATTCCGTATATCGCATGGCGGCCGCAGCATCGCCGTCCACCGAACCGAAATTGCCCTGGCCGTCGATCAGCGGCACGCGCATGGAGAAGTCCTGCGCCATGCGGACCATGGCGTCATAGACCGACTGGTCGCCATGCGGATGATACTTACCGATGACGTCGCCGACGGTGCGAGCCGACTTGCGGTACGGCTTGTTCCATTCGAAGCCGTTCTCGTACATGGCGAACAGGATGCGACGATGCACGGGCTTGAGGCCGTCGCGCGCATCGGGCAACGCGCGCGCCACGATCACGCTCATGGCGTAATCGAGGTACGAGCGTTTCATCTCATCGAGAATCGAAACGGGACGAATATCCGAGGGGCCGGCGGCTCCCCGGGCTTGTTGTCTTCAGTGTCGGACAATGATGATTTCCGGTCAGGTTTTGCTGGGAATCATATAGCGCATCGCGCGCCCGCAAGCCACCCCTGCCCGTCCCCGGCCAGCGGATTTTATCTCCGGTTTTCCAATCACTTAAGGGAGGCTATCGGGCCTTGCAGCGGGTCCCGCGATCGGCCATGCCGCGACGGGCGAATCCGCGCCGGCGCTATGGTCCGAACATCGCCGTATGCATGATCCGGCCCGGGACCAGCGTGAACAGGCCGGCGATGACCAGGGCGCCGGTGAAGATCGAGATCATGATGATAGAGTGCGCCCTGACCTGGTGCTGCCGGGCGCGGACCACCGCCAGCACCAGCATCAACGGGGCAAAAATCGAAAGCAGGTGGATCGGACTCCAGCTCCGCCACAGGCGGAAACTGTGGCCATGGATCCAGAACGAGCTGATCGCCACGGTGGCCATCAGCGCCACCCAGACCCAGCCCAACGTGCGATGCGGCAGCGTGCCCTTGGGCGCGACGAGCTGGACCACCCCGAGCACGAACGCGGCCATCGCCGCCAGTGCGTGCAGCGGGATGGGCGTGGCAGCATCGAGCAACGGCTGGAGCGACATGACAGGCACCTGAACGGGCTCGAACGAATGTAAACATCTTTTACATCAATCTTTCCATTGTCAAGTTCATCGCATGTAGGCCGCTGCCGAGGTGCAGTCGGCGGGCTCGCGGCGCGGCGGCGCACTCTGGGACTGAGCGCATCCGTGAACCGTGAGAGTGCTGAGACGGCACGACTCCGGATTATCATCCGGGATTGTCATCCCGCTTAAAAAAACGCCGGCGTCCGAGGACGCCGGCGTGCCGGAAGATGCTCTAAGACGCGCGCCTCAGAACGGAATGTCGTCATCCATGTCGCTGCTGCGGCCGCCCCCCGACGAGGCGGCCACTGCGGCACGGCGCGGCGGAGCGCTCGACGGGCTGCTCGCGCCGAAGTCGCCGCCCATGTCGCCGCCGTAGTTGTCGCCACCGCCGGCCCCCGCACCGCCGCCCTTGCCGTCCAGCATGGTCAGCGTCGAATTGAAGCCCTGCAGCACGATCTCGGTGGAGTACTTCTCTACGCCCTGCGGATCGGTCCACTTGCGGGTCTGCAGCGCGCCTTCGATGTAAACCTTGGCGCCCTTCTTGAGATATTGCTCAGCCACCTTGGCGAGGCCCTCGCTGAAGATCACCACGCGATGCCACTCGGTCTTTTCCTTGCGCTCGCCGGTCGCCTTGTCGCGCCAGGTGTCGGAGGTCGCAACGGTGAGGTTCACGACCGGATTGCCGTTCTGCATCCGCCGAACCTCGGGATCCTTGCCGAGATTACCGACCAAAATCACCTTGTTCACGCTTCCCGCCATCGCCGTTCTCCTGCACTCGAAACTCAAATTGCTGATTGGATATCCGCCGGACCGTCAGGCCCCCGCGCGATCGCCATTTTTCCGACCCTATACGGTCCGGGCTTCGTCAGGCCGCCGATCACGACTTATCCACGGGATCATCAGTAGCATGTTCCATTTTTGTTCTCAAGACTGCCGGCGTCCGAGCCCGGGCGGCGGCCTCGTCCGCTGCGCTGTGGCCTGCAGCGCACAACCGCTCGGTTGCTGCCGCGGGCGGGCGGTAAATCAATACTTTCGTAAACAGAACAATAATTTACGGTGCTTCGCAGATCGCAGACGACTGTTGCTTTTGGGTGACGGACTTTTTTGCAACCTCGCGTATATTTACGGCATGGAATCGGCAGCGACAGCGCTGCACCTGGCCGCTTCGGTTGGAAGCGCATGTACTGAGGGGAAATTCGATGAAAAAGTTTTTGCTCGCTTCGGCAGCTCTCGCCACCCTGGGGATGGCCACGTCCGCTTCCGCCGCTGATCTCGCCGCCCGCCGCTACACCAAGGCGCCGCCGATGATGGTCGCGATGTATGACTGGTCGGGCTTCTATATCGGCGCCAACGCCGGTTACGGCACCAGCCGCAAGTGCTGGGACTCGCTCGGCAGCCTCGCTGCACCGACCCTTGCGGTTTCGGAAGGTTGCCATGACGCATCCGGCGCTGTCGCCGGTGGCCAGATCGGCTACCGCTGGCAGTCGAGCGCCTGGGTGTTCGGTCTGGAAGCGCAGGGCGACTGGGCTGACCTCTCCGGCTCCAACGTCAGCACCGCTTTCCCGGCCTTCACCAACCGTTCGAAGATCCAGGCTCTCGGCCTGTTCACCGGTCAGGTCGGCTACGCCTGGAACAACGCCCTGCTCTACGTGAAGGGCGGCGCCGGCGTTGCTTCCGACAAGTACAACTACTTCCTCAACGGCGCGACCGTGAACACCGGCACCGCTTCGGAAACCCGCTGGGGCGGCACGGTTGGCGTGGGCCTCGAATACGGCTTCACCCCGAACTGGTCGGTCGGCGTCGAATACGACCATATCTTCCTCGGTTCGCGCAACGTGACCTTCACCTCGCCGGCGACCACCTCGGATCGCATCGGTCAGGACGTCGATATGGTCACCGCCCGCATCAACTACCGCTGGGGTGGTCCGGTCGTCGCCAAGTACTGAGCTTCGCAGGCCTTCAAGGCCTTCTGATCTGGAAAAGGCCGGCTGAAAAGCCGGCCTTTTTTATGTGGCCCTTCATCACCATCTGCACGACTGCGCGCCCCCAGGCGGCCGTGCAACAAATCGTTGATGAAGCGCCGGCGGCACTGGAAATCCGCCATCGTTCTTCCTATGTTCTGAAATCAATCAATTGGCGTTCGATCCCGGTCCGCCGGCGATGCGCGCCCGAATGCGGCGCGTCTCGCGCGTCTGGGAATGTCTGTCATGGATGAAGTCATCAAGGCGAAGCGCCAGACCGGTGCCAACCTGCGCTCGATCACCATTCGCGGCGCCCGCGAGCACAATCTCAAGAACGTCGACCTGGAGATCCCGCGCGACAAGCTGGTGGTATTCACCGGCCTGTCGGGCTCCGGCAAGTCGTCGCTCGCCTTCGACACCATCTATGCCGAGGGCCAGCGCCGCTACGTCGAATCGCTGTCGGCCTATGCCCGCCAGTTCCTGGAGATGATGCAGAAGCCGGACGTCGACCAGATCGACGGCCTGTCGCCGGCCATCTCCATCGAGCAGAAGACCACCTCGAAGAACCCGCGCTCCACGGTCGGCACCGTCACCGAGATCTACGACTACATGCGCCTGCTGTGGGCCCGCGTCGGCGTGCCCTACTCGCCGGCCACCGGCCTGCCGATCGAAAGCCAGACCGTCTCCATGATGGTCGATCGCGTGCTGGCGCTGCCGGAAGGCACGCGCCTCTATCTGCTGGCGCCGGTGGTGCGCGGCCGCAAGGGCGAATACCGCAAGGAGATGGCGGAATACCTCAAGAAGGGCTTCCAGCGCGTCAAGATCGACGGCGCCTTCCACGAACTCGCCGAAGCGCCGGTGCTCGACAAAAATTCCCGCACGACATCGACGTGGTGGTCGACCGCATCGTTGTGCGGCCGGACATCGGCCAGCGCCTGGCCGAAAGTTTTGAGACCGCGCTAAAACTCGCCGAAGGCCTCGCGGTCATCGAATACGCCGACGTTCCCGCGGCGCCGGCCGCGCCCCCGCGGCTGAGAAGAAAGCCGACAAGAAGGTTGCAAAAATCCACGACAAGACCGGCGCCGAACGCATCCTGTTCTCGGAAAAATTCGCCTGCCCGGTGTCCGGCTTCACCATTCCGGAAGTCGAGCCGCGGCTGTTCTCGTTCAACAATCCCTATGGCGCCTGCCCGAAATGCGGCGGCCTCGGCATCGAGCAGACCATCGACGCCGAACTGGTGATCCCCGACAAGGAACTGACCTTGCGAAAAGGCGCAATCGCGCCTTGGGCCAAGTCGTCGTCGCCCTATTACATCCAGACGCTCACCGCGCTCGGCAAATTCTACAAGTTCACCCTGGATACCAAGTGGAAGGACCTGCCGAAGAAGACGCAGAACGCCCTCCTCCATGGCTCCGGCGATGACGAGATAAAATTCTCCTACGAGGACGGCGTGCGCGCCTACGACACCAAGAAGCCGTTCGAGGGCGTGGTCACCAATATCGACCGCCGCTTCCGCGAGACCGAGAGCGAGTGGGCGCGCGAGGAGCTCGGCAAGTATTTTTCCGACGTGCCCTGCGATGCCTGCCTCGGCTATCGCCTGAAGCCGGAAGCGCTGTCGGTCAAGATCGGCGGCAAGCATATCGGCGAGGTCTCCGAGATGTCGGTACGATCAGCCGGCGAATGGTTCAAGACCGTGCCGACCATGCTGAACACCCAGCAGAACGAGATCGCCGTCCGCATCCTCAAGGAGATCCGCGAGCGGCTGTCGTTCCTGCTCGACGTCGGCCTCAACTATCTCACTTTGGCGCGCGCCTCCGGCACATTGTCGGGCGGCGAGAGCCAGCGCATCCGGCTGGCGTCGCAGATCGGCTCCGGCCTCACCGGCGTGCTCTATGTGCTGGACGAGCCGTCCATCGGCCTGCACCAACGCGACAACGCCCGGCTGCTCGACACGCTGCGGCGGCTGCGCGACCTCGGCAATACCGTGATCGTGGTCGAGCATGACGAGGATGCGGTGCTGGCGGCGGACTACGTGGTCGACGTCGGCCCCGGCGCCGGCACCCATGGCGGCCACATAGTCGCCCAGGGCACGCCCGCGCAGGTGATGGCCAATCCGAAATCGCTGACCGGCAAATATCTCACCGGCGAACTGTCGGTGCCGGTGCCCGAGCGCCGGCCGCCGAACCATCGCCGTACCATCAAGGTGATCAACGCCCGCGGCAACAATCTCAAGAACGTCTCGGCGGAAATCCCGCTCGGCCTGTTCACCGCGGTGACCGGCGTGTCCGGCGGCGGCAAGTCGACGCTGCTGATCGACACTTTGTACAAGGCGATCGCGCGCAAACTCAACAATGCCAGCGAGGGCGCGGCCCCGCACGACCGCATCGAGGGCCTCGAGCATATCGACAAGATCATCGACATCGACCAGTCGCCGATCGGCCGCACGCCGCGCTCCAATCCAGCGACCTATACCGGCGCCTTCACGCCGATCCGCGAATGGTTCGCCGGCCTGCCGGAATCCAAGGCGCGCGGCTACGAGCCCGGCCGGTTCTCGTTCAACGTCAAGGGCGGCCGCTGCGAGGCCTGCCAGGGCGACGGTGTCATCAAGATCGAGATGCACTTCCTGCCGGACGTCTACGTCACCTGCGACACCTGCAAGGGCAAGCGCTACAACCGCGAAACCCTGGAAGTGCTGTTCAAGAACAAGTCGATCGCCGACGTGCTCGACATGACCGTGGAAGAAGCCGCCGACTTCTTCAAGGCGGTGCCGCGCGTCCGCGAGACATTCAAGACATTGCAGCGCGTCGGCCTCGACTACATTCATGTCGGCCAGCAGGCCACGACTTTGTCCGGCGGCGAGGCGCAGCGCGTCAAGCTGGCCAAGGAGCTGTCCAAGCGCGCCACCGGCCGCACGCTGTACATCCTGGATGAGCCGACCACCGGCCTGCACTTCCACGACGTCGCAAAACTGCTGGAAGTGCTGCACGAGCTGGTGTCGCAGGGCAACACGGTGGTGGTGATCGAGCACAATCTCGAAGTCATCAAGACCGCAGACTGGGTCATCGACCTCGGCCCCGAAGGCGGCGACGGCGGCGGCGAAATTGTCGCCTGGGGCCCGCCCGAAGACATCGTCAAGGCGCCACGGAGCTACACCGGCAAGTTCCTGAAGCCGGTGCTGGAGAAGGCCGGCAAGCCTAAGAAGCGGAAGGTCGAGGCGGCGGAGTGAGACCTAATGGCTTAGATCCTAGCGTTCGATATCGTCACGGTGCTGTTCATCATCGCCACGTCGTTCCTGCCATCGAGCGACCTGTTCGAGGCGCTGGACGTCATGTTTGGCGTGCTGATCCTGGCCGATTTCGCGGCGCGCCTGTTTATCAGCCCGCATCGGCTGCGCGAATTCACGCGGATGGCGACCTGGGCCGACATCGTGGCGATCATTTCGTTTCTGGCGCCGTTTGCCGGCGAGGCCGCCGGGTTCCTGCGCATTCTGCGGACGCTGCGGCTGCTGCGCGATTATCAGATGGTCGAACGGCTGCGCGCCGACAGTGTTTTCTTCCGGCGCAACGAGGAGGTCATCGGCGCCGTGACCAACCTCGCGGTCTTCATTTTCGTGATGACAGCGGTGGTCTACGAGACGCAGAAATTCCACAACGAGCAAATCGCCAACTATGCAGATGCGCTGTATTTCACAGTCACCGCCCTGACAACGACCGGCTTTGGCGACATCACTCTGCCTGGCACGGTGGGCCGGTTGATCAGCGTCGTCATCATGATTTTCGGCGTCACGCTGTTTTTCAATCTCGCCCGTGCCCTGCTGAGTCCGAGCAAGGTACGCTTTCCCTGCCCCGACTGCGGCCTGCAGCGCCACGACAGCGACGCAGTGCACTGCAAGGCCTGCGGCACGGTGCTGAACATTCCCGACGAGGGATCCTAACCTGTCACCGCAGCCCCGTGCCCTTGCAGCGCTGGCAGGTCACCACCTTGTCGCCCTTCTTGAGCAGGCCCTTGCCTTCGCAGTTCTTGCATTTCTGCTTCTTCTTGGTGTTGGGGCCTTTTTGATTGGGCGCGTTCGACATCGTAAAATTCCAATGGATGTTGTGGGCGCGCCCGGTCGGGGCGCGCCGTGAGACGGATGCGCAATACTGAAAATGCTGCGCCGCTATGCATCCTCTTAGCATTAACCGGCCGCCAGTTCCGGTTTATAAGCGTCACACCTGACCGTTTGGAGGATTTGATGCTCGCCCGCCGTGCCTTTGTGGTCGCAGCACTTGCTTTGCTCGCCACGCCCTCAGCCCATGCCGCGCCGGTCGCCAACGATCCGCTGGCGATCGTCAACGCCATCTATGCCCGGGTCACCGCCGGCAAGGGCGACGAAGGCGGCGGCTTCGTCACACTGGAAAAGCCGGCACGGGCCAAATACCTGTCGAAATCGCTGGCAGCGCTGTGGAACAAGGCGGAGGCGCGGACGCCCAAGGGTGAGGTCGGGCCGGTGGATTTCGATCCCGTCACCAATTCGCAAAATCCCGACGTCAAGTCCTTCACCGCGACAGCAGAGAAGCTCGACGCGGCCCTCGCCACCGTCGCCGTGGCGCTCACCAGCTCGAGCGCCCAGGAGCCGCGCAAGCACGCCGAAGACAACACCATCCGCTATGATTTCGTGCGCGACGGCGGGCACTGGAAGATCGACGACATCCGCGGCGCGGTCGACGGCGAAGCATGGTCGGTGCGCCAGTTGCTGACCGATTCTCTCAAGACCTGAAGGCAGACATGACCGACGTCACCGACAACAAGACCAGCCAGCGTTTCGAACTCGCCGTCGAGGGCTCGCTCGCCTTCGCCAATTATCGTCTGGCCGGCGACCGCGTGATCATCCACCACACCGAGACGCCGCCGGCCCTGCGCGGCCGCGGCATCGCCTCAGAGCTGGTCAAGGGCGCGCTGGAGCTGATCCGGGCCGACGGGCACAAGGTGGTCGCCGGGTGTTCATTCGTCGTGGACTATCTCGCGCAGCATCCGGAAGTGGCGGACCTGAAGGGCTGACGAGCGCTTCACGCTGTCATGCCCGGCCTTGTGCCGGGCATCCACGCTCTTCATCACCTCGTGGATGCCCGGGACACGCCCGGCCATGACGGAGCCTCGATGCAGGCGACGCGCTTGTCTCGGATCTCAGACGATCCTGATCGACATGTCCGGCAGCCCCTGCAGCTTGCACAGCAGCACGTCGCCCTTGACCACCGGGCCGACATTCTCCGGGGTGCCGGAATAGATGATGTCGCCGGCCTTCAGCTCGAACGCTTCCGACAGTTTGGCGATCTGCTCGGCGACGCTCCAGATCATCTTGTCCATGTCGGAATTCTGCCGCACCGTGCCGTTCACCGCCAGCGAGATGGCGCCCTTGGTGAAATGCCCGGTCTTGCTGACCGGATGGATCGGCCCGATCACCGCGGCATGGTCAAAACTCTTGCCGATCTCCCATGGCTTCTTCTCGGCCGCTTGGGCGTTCTGCAGATCGCGGCGGGTCATGTCGAGACCGACAGCATAGCCGTAGACGTGGTCCAGCGCCGAGTCGGCGGGAATGTTGGTGCCGCCGGATTTCAGCGCCGCGACCAGCTCGACCTCGTGGTGATAGTTCTTGGTGAGCGACGGATAGGGATGCTCGGCGACCTCGCCGATGCCGACATTCTGGATCGCGTCGGTGGGCTTCTGGAAGAAGAACGGCGGTTCGCGCGTGGGATCGGAGCCGCGCTCGATGGCGTGCGCCGCGTAGTTGCGGCCGATGCAGTAGATCCGGCGCACCGGAAACACCTCGCTCGCGCCGACGATGGGGATGGTGACGGCCGGCACGGCGAACAATGTCTTCGGCGCGGACTGCGCGCGCGCCGGCGCCGTCTGCGCGGCGGCGCCGGCGAGCGCCAGCGCGCCGGTGGTCAGAATCGTCCTGCGGTCGATGTTGTCCATGGCGTTCTCTCCAGTCTTTTGTTTTTGTTGCTCAGTGGTCTTACTTGCCCGGCGCCCGGTCGACCGCTTCCATGCCTTTGGTCGCCATCGCGGCGGCGCCGTCCCTGCCCTGCAGCAGATCGATCAGCGCTTGCCCCGCCGCAGCCTTTGCGGTGCCGGGTGCCAGCGCCGCGGAGTAGACCGTATAGTTCTGGATCTCCAGAGGCAAAGGACCGGCCAGCACGACGCCCTTCACCGGCAGCAATTCGCTGATCTGCTGCACCGCGATGTCGGCCTCACCTGAGACCACGCGCTCGGCGGAGTAGCCACCCTTCACCAGCACCGACTTCTTGCGCACGGCATCGCCGATGCCGAGCCTGTCGATCAGCCCGGCCACATAGATACCGCTGCTGCCGCCCGCGGCCGGATCGATATAGGCCACCGCCCGCGCCGCCAGCAGCGCCTGCTTGAAGCCCTCCACGGTGCCGATATCCGGCTTCGCAGCGCCCTCCTTCACCGCGACGCCGACACCGACGCGGGCGAGATCGACGCCGTCGCCGACCTTGCCGGATTTGCGCAGCTGCGCCAGCGCCGCGGGCGAGGCGAACAGGACGTCAAAGGTCTCGCCGGCCTCGACCCGCTTGACGAGGCCGCCGACCGTATCGGTCTCCCATTGCACGTCGTGCCCCATCGCCTGGAACTGCGGCAGCATGGCCAGCAGCACCTGTTTGAAGGCGCCGGCGGTCAACACCTTCAGCGTCTCGGCCTGCGCCGGCAGCATCAGCCCCCAGGCCAGCGCGATCGCCAGCACGCCACGTCCCATGAATCCCATCCCGCGTCCTTTTCGTTCTGTGCATGGCACCGTCCGGCGAACACCCGGCATTGCCCAATATTCCCTTGTCGAGGCCGGCACAACAAAAGGCCCGCGCGAACGCGGGCCCTGGTCGTCGATCTAAACGCGATCGATCAGTGCTTGATGTCGGCCGGCAGCTTGCCGCCATTGGCGGCCAGCTTGGCCATCATCTGCTTGTGCAGCCAGATGTTCATGCTGGCGGAGTCGTTCATGTCGCCGGTGTAGCCGAGCTCCTTGGCAAGGTCCTTGCGCGCGGTCAGGCTGGAGTCGATGTCGAGCGCCTTCATCAGGTCGACGATCGAGGTCTTCCATTCCAGCTTCTCGCCTTTGGCGGCAACGGCCTTGTCCAGCAGGGCCGCGACGTCGACGGAGTCCATCGGCGCGACAGGTGCTGCGCCTGCGGCCGGGGAGCGCCGGCGGCGGTGCCACCGGGCGTCGATGCGGGCGTGGCGGCAGTGGCGCTGCTGCCGAAAATCGCGCTCATGATCTTGCCGAAAATGCTCATGGTGATGCTCCCTGATGGGTAAATGTCTGGGTAAAAGAGATTGCGCCGCACTTGGTTCCGAGCGTGGTGACAACCGCTCGCCCGGACCTGCGTTTTAGCCGTCTGCCGCCGGCTTGCCAATACATCGCCGCGGTTGCGATGGTCGCAGTCGACCTGCCGGTTATCGCGGCGCTCCCGGCCGCTGTGCAACAATCGTCGCGCAGTCACTGAAGCGTGACGAGCGGCCCGCCATGATCGGCGGTACGCTCCTATGACAGTTCGCGGCAAGACCAGTTCTTTATGACAGTCTCATTGCACTCGCGTCTGGCTTGATCGTGATCGTTTTTCGCAAGCTGCTCCGCGCCATCATTTGGCGTGAAACAGGCGACTGCGCCAAGGGAGACAACGACCATGGCCACACTCTACCCCGGCAATGTCACGCCATTCACCGCCAGCACCGCTGACGCCGCCACCGCCCCGCCCGCCATCCGAACCATCGGCCTCGCGGATCTGCGCGATGCCCTGCGCCTCGGCTGGGAGGACTTCAAGGCGGTGCCCAGTCATGCCGTGATGGTCTGCATCATCTATCCCTTCATCGGACTGGTGATCGCGCGCACCGTGCTCGGCTATTCGATCCTGCCGCTGCTGTTTCCGCTGGCGGCGGGCTTCGCGCTGATCGGACCGTTCGCCGCACTCGGCCTCTACGAACTCAGCCGCCGCCGCGAAACCGGCGAGGAACTGTCCGCCTGGCATGCCACCGAGGTGCTACGCTCGCCATCGTTCGGCGCCATGCTCGGGCTCGGTGCGCTGCTGTTCATCCTGTTCGCGGTGTGGATCGCCAGCGCGCAGGCCATCTACGTCGCAGCCTTCGGCTATACGCCGGCCGCCGAAATCAAGGGCTTCGCCTCGCAGGTACTGACAACCAAAGCCGGTTGGGGGCTGATCGTGGCGGGCTGCGGCGTCGGCTTCCTGTTCGCCGTGGTGGCGCTATGCGTCAGCGTGGTGTCGTTTCCGATGATGCTCGACCGTCATGCCGGTGTCATCGACGCCATGACAACATCGGTGCGTGCCGTCGCACAAAATCCCCTGCCCATGGCCGCCTGGGGCCTGATCGTCGCGGCCTTGCTGGTGCTGGGCTCGCTGCCGTTGTTTCTCGGCCTCGCCGTGGTGATCCCGCTGCTCGGCCACGCCACCTGGCATCTCTATCGCAAGGTGGTCGAGCGCAATCCGACGCCCCCCGTAGTGCCGCCGCGCAACAAGATCCGGCGCTCGGCCGCGGACTTCCCGGTGTCGCTGTTCAAGTGGCGGAATGACTAGGCTCTGAATCAAGGAGCGCTGAATCGCCAGAGATCGGCGCTCCCTAAACTTCTCCCACCAGGCGAAGCATTGTTTGGCTCGGCCGAGCGGGTGCGTCGCAAGAGAAGCCTTGCTTTGGCCGCTGTTCGCCCTGACATTTCGAAGCCGGTCATCTCCAGCCGGCTTCAATTCAGAGCGAGCGTTTGCATGTCTGTCCGCCCATTTGCCCGCGTGCTGCTGTTCAGTGCGCTGCTGCTGTCGACCGCTTCTCCGGCATTGGCGGCATCGGCCTGCGGCAGCGGCAGCTTCGACACCTGGCTGGCCGACGTCAGAACCGAAGCCGCCGCCAAGGGTATCTCGGCGGCTGCCATCGCCGCCGGCCTCAACGGCCTCACGCCCGACGCCAGCGTGCTGTCGCATGACCGCGGACAGCAGGTGTTCAGCCAGAGCTTCGAGCAATTCTCCGGCCGCATGGTGCCACCCCGCCTCACCCGCGGCAGTGACATGCTGAAGCGTTACGGTTCGATGCTGTCGCGCATCGAACAGCAGTACGGCGTGCCCGGCCCGGTGCTGGTGGCGATCTGGGGATTGGAGACCGACTTCGGCGTCAATATCGGCAAGTATCCCACCATCCGGTCGGTGGCGACGCTGGCCTATGACTGCCGGCGCGCCGCGCAGTTCCGTGCAGAGCTGATGGATGCGCTGCGCATCGTCGATCGCGGCGATCTGACGCCTGCCGAAATGCGCGGCGCCTGGGCCGGCGAGATCGGCCAGACCCAGTTCATGCCGTCGTCCTACATCAAATTCGCGGTGGACTTCGACGCCAACGGCAAGCGCGACCTGCTGCGCAGCGCCGCGGACGTTCTGGCCTCGACGGCCAACTATCTCGCCAGCTACGGATGGAAGCGCGGAGAAGGCTGGGAGCCAGGCAGCGCCAACTTCGCGGTCATCCAGCAATGGAACAAGAGCGAGGTCTACGCCAAGACCATCGCTTCTTTCGCGACCCAGCTGTCGCGGATGCCGTAATGCACGATTGAACGATGGGCCGCCGCAGGTACGCGTGCGGCCCCTCGCCCGGTTTGTTATTTCGTCATGCCGGCATGCATGGCGCTGCTGAGATGCCTGCTGCAGGCGCCCATCTTGCCATCGAGCATTGCCGTCTGCGCATCGGTAATTTCCTTGAAGGCGGCCCACTTGGCAGGACCATCAGCCCATCCCTCGACGGTGGTCTCCACCTTTCCGATGTTGGTACCGCTGCAACCTTCCATGCGCGCTGCCGACGCCGGCGCGATGGATAGCACCACTGCGGCCATTGCGGCCGCGCCCAGTAACTTTTTCATCATGTTACTTTTCCCTGTTGCGCAGAGCCGGCATCATTGCCGGAGTCTGCGAGCAAACTGATACGACTGATGCGCGACGGTGGAAAACGGTTGCCGATAAATTCCGTGTGAGCATCGCGTGATGCTGCATGAACTACACTTCGGACGACGGCATAGACATGTACAGACACAAGCTTACGAAACTGCAATGCGCGCGAGCACGCTTCGACCCGTCAGCGCTCGTTAATGATCGATGGGACGGGCATGATTGATCGGGCTTCGTGCACGCGCCTTGCGAACGGGGCCTTCGGCGGGCGGTCTCGAACCGGCTGACCTTGACCGGCAGACCTCGCAGAATCTGCCATCGGTCCACACAACCGGCGGGCGAGCGGCCCGGATGCGCGAGGGTCGCGGGTCGAGTCAGGACATTGCCATCGCGCGAGAGAGAGAGAGAGAGAGAGAGAGAGAGAGAGAGAGAGAGAGAGAGAGAGAGAGACACATCGCCGACTCCCACCCGCGCGTCCAAGCCTCCAAGGCAATGGAACCGGTGGCCATTCAGAATGTCTTAAACGAAATTGAATCTTTGTTCATTTATAAACGTCCTATGCGAATCACGCATGACGGCTTCACGACAAATCTCGAAGAAACGTTCGCCCGGCGCGCCCCGAAGGGCCAATCGGTAGGCCGCCGCGCCGAGTCGGCCACTGACGGCGGCTTGGCGACAGCACACCCTTCAAATCCATGATTTAACTGCTTAATTAACTTGAATCGAGGGACCACTGGTGCCCGATTACGCAGGGTTGGCGCTGCAAAAGCGGCAGCGTGCGAACAGGTTAATCATTTCTTGCGCTAGCCATGCAATCTACGCCTAGCTGCACCGCAACATTTACGCTGCCGCAACGCGATATTGTCCTCTATATTCACTTCAACGGCGGGGCACCTTCAAGAGATGAACCGCCAAACTCAGGAGAAATAAAATGTTGGTTTCTTTCATTCGCATGATCCAGGCGTTCCGTGACTATCAGCGCAACGTTGCCGAGCTGTCCCAGCTCTCCGACCGCGAGCTTTCCGATATCGGTCTCGACCGTTCGGACATTCCGCGTGTTGCCTCGGGCGCCTACAACGGTTGATCCCGTTGCTGATGCCTTCCGGATAGCGCCCGCGTCTTGCGGGCGTTGTCGTGTCGGGGCATCGCATGCCGGGCCGTTGATGCCACGGCAATGAGACGTGGGTTCCTCTTGAAGCGGATTCCACTTCGCGTGAAAACACGCTACATGCAGGCCCATGACAACAGGCCCCCACTCCCAAAATCACGTCCATATCATCGGTGCCGGTCTTGCCGGCTCGGAAGCCGCCTGGCAGGTCGCCAGCGCCGGTATTCCCGTGGTGCTGCACGAGATGCGCCCGCACCGCATGACCGAGGCCCACCTCACCCAGGGCCTCGCGGAGCTGGTTTGCTCCAACTCCTTCCGCTCTGACGACGCTGCCAACAATGCCGTCGGCCTGCTGCATGCCGAGATGCGCAAATTAGGCTCGCTGATCATGCGCTGCGCCGATGCCAACCAGGTGCCCGCCGGCGGCGCGCTGGCGGTCGACCGCGATGGGTTCTCCGACGCGGTTACCAAGGCTCTGGAAGCCCATCCCCTGATCACCATCGACCGCGCCGAAGTCGAGGGCCTGCCGCCTGCCGACTGGGGCAACGTCATCGTCGCCACCGGGCCGCTGACCTCGGCAGCGCTGGCGGACGCCATCCGCGGCATTACCGACGAGAAGGCGCTGGCCTTCTTCGACGCCATCGCGCCGATCGTGCATTTCGATTCCATCGACATGTCCAAGGCCTGGTTCCAGTCGCGCTACGACAAGGTCGGGCCCGGCGGCACCGGCGCCGACTACATCAACTGCCCCATGGACAAGGAGCAGTACGACAACTTCGTCGACATGCTGGTCACCGGCGAGAAGACCGACTTCAAGGAATGGGAGCTCAACACGCCCTATTTCGACGGCTGCCTGCCCATCGAAGTCATGGCCGAGCGCGGAAAGGAGACGCTGCGCCACGGCCCGATGAAGCCGGTCGGTCTCACCAATCCGCACGATCCGACCGTGAAGGCCTATGCCATCGTCCAGCTGCGCCAGGACAACAAGCTGGGCACGCTCTACAACATCGTGGGTTTCCAGACCAAGCTGAAGCACGGCGCCCAGACCCGCGTATTCCGTACCATCCCCGGCCTCGAGAATGCCGAGTTCGCCCGGCTCGGCGGCCTGCATCGCAACACCTTCCTGAACTCGCCCAAGCTGCTCGACCAGCAGTTGCGGCTGCGCGCGCAACCTCGGCTGCGCTTCGCCGGCCAGATGACCGGCTGCGAAGGCTATGTGGAATCCGCAAGCGTCGGCCTGATGGCCGGGCTCTATACCGCTGCCGAAGTCAAGGGCGAGACGCTGGCGCCGCCGCCGATCACCACGGCGCTGGGCTCGCTGCTCGGCCACATCACCGGCGGTCATATCGAGACCATCGATTCCGGCCCGCGCTCGTTCCAGCCGATGAACATCAACTTCGGCCTGTTCCCGCCGCTGGCCACCCCGCCGACCAAGAAGCCCGACGGCTCGCGACTGCGCGGCAACGAAAAGACCGTCGCCAAGAAGCAGGCGCTGAGCGCCCGCGCGCTGGCCGACATGGATGCATGGATCGCCGCCAGCCTGCCGGCCATCCCGGCGGCGGCGTGACAGCAGTCGATTTGAATTCCAGGACCATGTCATGAGTTTGCCGCAACAGGACGCAGCATTGCTGTCCGCGCAATGGACCGAAGGCGTGCTGCTCAAGCGCGACGTATTCTCCACCGTGGAGCGCGGCCGCTTTCGCACGGCCACCGGCGAAGTCGACGCCGTGCTGCGCCGCCTCGACCAGGTGCCCTGGTGGTCCTATGTGGTGGCGCGCCACCTGTTTACGCGCGAGCGTCGCGCGCTGACCCTGGCGCGCGAGCTGCACGTCGGGCCGGAATTGCTGTGGGCCGGCGATCAGGCGCTGGTACGCGGTTTCATCGACGGCGTTGCACTGCAGATGGCCAAGCCAGTCGGCGACATCAACTACTTCAAGTCAGCCAAACTGGCTTTGCGAAAACTGCATCGCATGGGCGTCTGCCACAACGATCTCGCCAAGGAGCAGAACTGGCTGCGCGGCACCGACGGCCTCGCTTACGTCACCGACTTCCAGCTCGCGGTCTGCTTCAAGTCGCGCAGCCGGCTGTTCCGCATCGCCGCCTATGAGGACCTGCGCCATCTGCTGAAGCACAAGCGCACCTACGCGCCGGAAGCGCTGACGCCGAAGGAGCGCAGCATCCTCGCCAAGAAATCCGCTTTCGCGCGGATCTGGCTGATGACCGGCAAGAAAGTCTACCGCGCCATCACCCGCGGCATCTTCAATTTCACCGATCGCGAGGGCGGCGGCCGCCGTCTCGTCAATGACGCGCCGCCGCTGCTGGCCATCATCAAGAGCAATCCCGCGGTGCGCGACGCGTCCATCGTCGCCTTCGCCGACCGCCGCACCGGCGTTGGCCTCTACGCCTTCGTCGAGGCCGACGACGTCGCGCTGGAAACAAAGCTGCAGGCCGCCATGGCCGCGGCGAAGGGTGCAAAGCCGCCGGAACACATTCAGGTCATCCCGTCCCTGCCCCGCGACGCCAAAGGCAACATCCGCAACGAGATCCTGCAACTGGTGGCGATGAACCAGCTCGATCTGATCGAGCCCATGATGACCAGCGACACCGACCGCGTGTTCCTGAAAGGCATTCTCGAGTCGCGAAAGAATCTGCGCGACCGCTTCAATTTTGAATCGCCGGAGCACGGCACGCCGTAGGTACGCTACTTGCTCCCCACACACTCGCCGTCATCCTGAGGAGCGCGCTCTTGCGCGCCTCGAAGGATGCGCCGCCAACTCTGTCGCCCGCTTCCGCATCCTTCGAGGCTCGCCCTGCGGGCGAGCGCCTCAGGATGACGGCAGTGGAGTTTGCGAGAACCTAAGAAAACATCTTGCTCCGCGAGCCAAGTCGAAAATATCAGCACCGGGATTCTGCAGCTGGTGGCGATGAGCCAGCTCGACTTGATCGAACCAATGATGACCAGCGACACCGACCGCGTGCTATCCCACGCGGATGTCATCGCCCGCGAAAGCGGGCGACCCAGTAAACGCTGGCTGCGGTGATAGAACGGAGAAGCCGCCATATACTGGATCCTCCGCTTTCGCGGAGGATGACATGAGAGCGTGCAGCGACCTGGCGGCCACCTTGCTTTACGAAAACATCTTGCTCCGCGACGCCCGCCAAAGCGTCCACAAAATCCGCAGCCGCGACGGCACATAAACCGCGAACGGATCGGTATCGGCCATCGCCATGCGGTCGAGATCGCGTGCCACCAGCGCCAGCGGCAGGAAGGCGCGCCGCGCCTCGGCCGGCACCTGTGGCAGCAGCGACTGCGCGGTGGCCAGTTGCGCGCGCGCGCCTTCAATCAACTGGTCGAGCGCGGCGCGGATCGCAGGCGTCGGCTTGCCCAGAAACACTTCCGCGGCGCTGCTGCCGTGCTGCGTCAGAATATCCAGCGGCAGGAACAACTGCCCGCGCGCGCTGTCGTAGGGCAGCAGCGCGATCACCTGGGCCACGCCCTGCGCCAACCCGCCATGATCGGCGACCTGATCGGCAGCCTCCGACGGCGCTCCAAGAATTCTTGCTGCCAGCGACAACAGCGTCGATGACGTATCGGCAAAATGGCTTTCCAGCACCGTGAGATCCGGCATCGGGTCGTGATAGAGATCGAAGATGTGCGTATCGATCAGTTTCGCCAGCCGGTCGGCCGGCAACTGATGTTGGCCAATGGCCCATAGCAGTTCGGCGGCAACCGGATTGCTGGAGACATCGCCGTGGCCGGCCCCCGCCAGCATGTCGGTCCACCATTGCAGCCGGATCTCGCCGGGCAGCGGCTGGCTGACCTGCTCGCGCACCCGCACGATCTCGACCTTGAAGGCATACAGCGCCAGCAGCGCGCGGCGCTTGTCGGCCGGCACGAACAGCGTCGAGGCATAGCGCGCAAAATCGTGGCTGCGCACCAAATCCGCGGTGAACGCCGCGTTCTGGTCGGAGACTTCGCTCATGGTACCGCGATCAAGGCCGCCGAGACGCGCCGCCGTTCGCCGATCATGATGTTCCAGGTGCGCACCGCCGGCCCCGTCTGCATGGCGTCGATCACCACGTGGCGGGCGCGCAGCGCCTCGCGCAGGTCCTTCGGCACGATCCACACGTCATTGCCGGTGCCGATGATCAGCGTGTCGATCACGGGCGCATTCTCGAAGATGCGCGCCAGCGAGGCCCGGTCGATGTCGCCGGCTGATGTCACCGGCCAGGCCCAGATCGCATCCGGCAGGCACAGCAGCGACCCCGTGTGCGACATCGTGTCGAACACGAAGCCGCCCTTGCCATAGGCCTCGATGGCGGCGGCGCGTGGAAGGTGCGGTGCGTCCGGAGGCACCGGCATGCTCAGCCCTTCTTCGGCTTGTTCGGCTTGTCCGGCGCGGTGTCGCGATTTTCGCCGACGCCGAGATAGATCAGGATCGGGGCCGCGATGAAGATCGAGGTGTAGGTGCCGACCAGCACCACGCCGAACATCATCACCGCCGTGAAGGAGTGGATGGCGTTACCGCCGAACAACAGCAGCGCCAGCAGCGCCAGCGTCACCGTGACGTGGGTTATGATCGAGCGCGACAGCGTCGAATTAATCGACTCGTTGAGCAGCTCCGGCATCGGCATCTTCTTGTAGCGCCGCAGGATCTCGCGAATACGATCGTAGATGACCACCGTATCGTTCAGCGAATAGCCCAGTATCGTCAGCAGTGCCGCGATACTGGTGAGATCGAACTCGACCTGCGAGATCGACATGAAGCCGATGGTCAGCACGATGTCGTGGACGTTGGCGATCATGGCGCCCAGTGCGAACTGCCATTCGAACCTGAACCAGAGGTAGACCAGGATCGCGAAGATCGCGACCATCAGGCCGAGCATGCCATAGGCCAGCAGCTCGCTGGACACGCGCGGCCCCACCACTTCGACGCGGCGGTATTCGACGGCGTCGCCGAGCGCGCCGCGGACCTTTTCCACGGCGCCCTGCTGGGCGGCATCGCCGCCGGGCTGCTGCGCGACGCGGATCAGCACGTCGGCGGGGCCGCCGAACTGCTGCAGCTGCACCTCGCCGAGGCCCAGCCCGCCCAGGGTCTTGCGCATCGCGGAGATATCGGCGGTGCCGGACTTGGCGCGCACTTCAAGCAGCGTGCCGCCCTTGAAGTCGATGCCGAAGTTCAGCCCGTGGGTGAAGAACAGCGTGATCGCGAGAATCGACAGCAACGCCGAGATCGGAAAGCTGATGCGGCGAAACCGCGTGAAGTCGAACTTGGTATCGTCAGGAACAATACGCAAGGAGGGCAGCCAGCCGAAGGCGCTGACGATGCTCAGGACAATGATCAGGGCCAACAGCCCGAAGAGAACGATGTGTGTCACAGCCAGCTCCGCAATCTCAAATCGGCACGCTGGTCGGCCGCTTCCAGCGCACCCAGGCCGCAACGATGAGGCGGGTGACGGTGAAGGCGGTGAAGACCGTGGTGACGATGCCGATGCCGAGCGTCACGGCGAAGCCGCGCACCGGACCAGTCCCGATATAGAACAGCACCGCAGCGGCGATGAAGGTGGTGATGTTGGAATCCAGGATGGTCGACAGCGCGCGCTTGAAACCGGCATCGATGGCCGAGATCGCGGTACGGCCGCCGCGGATTTCCTCGCGGATGCGCTCATAGATCAGCACGTTGGAGTCCACCGCAATGCCGACGGTGAGCACGATGCCGGCGATGCCGGGCAACGTCAGCGTGGCGTTGAGCAGCGACAGGATGCCGAAGATCATGGCGACGTTGATCGCCACCGCGATGTTGGCGAACAGGCCGAACAGCCGGTAGGTCAGCAGCATGAAGATGATGACCAGAATCGAGCCGACATAGGCGGCGAGCTCGCCCTTGGCGATCGAGTCGGCGCCGAGGCCGGGGCCAACGGTCCGCTGTTCGATGATGGTCAGGGGCGCCGGCAGCGCGCCGGCGCGCAGCAGGATCGCCAGATCGTTGGCGGCCTGCACGGTGAAGCTGCCGGAAATCTGGCCCGAACCGCCGGTGATCGGCTCGCGGATGACCGGAGCCGAGATCACCTTGTTGTCGAGCACGATGGCGAAGGGCTGGCCGACATTGGCGAGGGTGGCCTCGGAGAACTTGCGGGCGCCGGAGGTGTTGAACCTGAAGCTGACGATCGGTTCGTTGGTGCGCTGGTCAAAGCCGGGCTGCGCATCGATCAGATCCGAGCCGGGCACCAGCACCTGCTTCTTGATGACGTAAGGCGCGTTCGGCGGTTCGGCGCCGAGCAGGACTTCGGAGTCCGGCGGCACGCGGCCCTGCTGGGCCTGATCGGCCGGCACCGACGAGTCGACCATCCGGAAGTCCATCTTGGCGGTCTTGCCGATGATATCGATCAGCCGCTGCGGATTCTGTTCGCCGGGAGCCTGGATCAGGATGCGATCGGCGCCCTGGCGCTGGATCACCGGTTCCACGGTGCCGAGTTCGTTGACGCGCTTCTCGACGATCTGGATCGACTGCTCGACGGTCTGGCGCACGCGGTCGGCAATGGCCGCGGGCGGCACAGTCAGGCGGATCAGCCCGCCGCCGGCGTCGGCCACTTCAAGGCTGCGCTGGCCGTTGGAACCGAGCAATCCGCCGAGCGGCTGCGACAGCTCGCGCAGCTTGGTCAGCGCGGTCGGCACATCGGTGTCCTTGCCGATACGGACCTCGACGCTGTCATTGCGCGCGCTGAGGCCGGTATAGGCGATCTTGGCATCGCGCAGGGTGCGGCGGACGTCGTCGCGGACCTGCTCGAGCTTGTCCTTCTTGATCGAGTTGGCATCCACCTCGAACAGCAGATGGGCGCCGCCCTGCAGATCGAGGCCCAGCACCAGATGGCGCTGCGCCCATTTGGGCCAGGTCTTGACGGTGGCTTCGGGGAAGAAGTTCGGAACCGCGCACAGGCAGACCACCAGCGCTGTCAGAATGATCGCCAGCGCCTTCCACCGCGTGAAATACAACATCGAGTTAACCCGTCAGATCCTGAAATGGCGACGCGAAGACGCGGCCGGAGCCGCGCCGATGATGAGCCTCAGCTCGCGGAGGTCTCGTCCTTGCCGGCGTCGGCCTTCTCGATTTTCTCGACCTTCTCCGACTTGTCGGCCTTTTCCTTGGCCGGCTCGCCCTTGGTGCGCACGCCCGAAATCATCTGGCGCATCTGGCGCACGCGGACGCCGTCGGAGATCTCGAATTCGATCTGGTCGTCGTCGACCACCTTGGTGACCTTGCCGACGAGGCCGCCGGAGGTGACCACGGTATCGCCGCGGCGGATGTTCTTCACCAGTTCGGCGTGGTCCTTCACCTTCTTCTGCTGCGGACGCAGGATCAGGAAGTACATGATCACGAAGATCAGCGCGAAGGGCAGCAGCGACATCAGCATGCTGTTGGTGTCGCCGCCGGCCGCAGCGGCCTGGGCAAAGGCTGGGGTAATGAACATCGGAAATTCCTCGTGAAAACAGGAGCCACCCGGTGCCGCGGCGGTGCTCTGACCGGCCCGGGGGCGAATTCGCGCGGACTATAACCACCGGCCGCCCAATTGCAACGCTGCCAGACCGTTGATTTGGCCCTCATTTTGCCCGCTTGCGGGCGCCCGCGGGGGCCGATATGGGTTCGCGCCAAGGAAGGCCCCAAATGACAAAAAAGCCCAATAAAACAAGCCGTCGCGCCGTTGCGAAGCCTGCAGCCCGGAAACCGGCGAAAGCCGCGGCAAAACGTCCGCGTGCGACCAAACCGCCCGCCATGGACGAGCGCATCGCCCGCGCCCTGGAGACGATCGCTGCCAGCATGGCCGCCGCCTCGCCGACCGCGGCCAATGCCGATTCCCTGAAATCCGCCGACGCCTTCATCTGGCATCCCGACGGGCGGCTGGCGCCGGTGCCCAAGGTCAGCCGCGTCGACATCGCGCTGCTCAAGGGCATCGACCGGATGCGCGACACCCTGATCGAGAACACCGAGCGCTTCGCCACCGGCCTGCCCGCCAACAACGCCCTGCTCTGGGGAGCGCGCGGCATGGGCAAGTCGTCGCTGGTGAAGGCGGCCCACGCCAGCGTCAATGCCGACAAGCGCGTCGCCGGCCGGTTGAAGCTGGTGGAGATTCATCGCGAGGACATCGAGAGCCTGCCGGCGCTGATGGCCGTGGTGCGCGCCTCGGACTTCCATTTCATCGTGTTCTGCGACGACCTGTCCTTCGACGGCAACGACGCCTCCTACAAGTCGCTGAAGGCGGTGCTGGAAGGTGGCATCGAGGGCCGGCCCGACAACGTCATCCTCTACGCCACCTCCAACCGCCGCCACCTGCTGGCGCGCGAAATGGTCGAGAACGAGCGCTCCACCGCCATCAATCCCGGCGAAGCTGTCGAGGAAAAGGTCTCGCTGTCCGACCGTTTCGGCCTGTGGCTCGGCTTCCACAAATGCAGCCAGGACGAGTACCTCGCCATGGTCAACGGGTATTGCAGCCATTACGGCATCAGGCTCGACGACGCCGAACTGCAGCGCGAGGCACTGGAATGGTCGACCACCCGCGGCTCGCGCTCCGGCCGCGTGGCGTGGCAGTTCACCCAGGAACTGGCGGGCCGCCTGGGCGTCAGGCTGGCGGGGAAGTAGCAGTCAACTCCGCGCTCGTGCCCCGGACGCTGCGCAACGCGCTGCCGCAGGCAGCGTGGTGCGCTGCAGATCCGGGGCCTTACCAAGCGCCAGCGTTCGTGACGGTCCCGGATCTGCGGAGCAGCACTTCGTGCTGCGCCGCGTCCGGGACACGAGACAGCAGCAAAAAAGGGCGCCGCCTGTTTCCAGACGGCGCCCTTGCTACTTCACTGATATCAACCGCGCTTACGCGCCATTGAGGAACTGCAGCGGATCGACCGGCGACGAGCCCTTGCGGATCTCGAAGTGCAGCTGCGGTGATCCCACCTCGCCGGACTGGCCGGACTTGGCGATGACCTGGCCGCGCTTGATGGTCTCTCCGCGCTTCACCATCAGCTCACTCGCATGGGCATATGCGGTGACGTAGCCGTTGGAATGGCGCACCAGGACCAGGTTGCCGTAGCCCTTCAGTTCGTTGCCGGAGTAAGCGACGACGCCGTCTTCGGCGGCCTTGATCGGGGTGCCCTCGGGCACCGCGACGTTGATGCCGTCATTGGACTTGCCGTTGGTCTTGGCGCCGTAGCCGGTGACCACGCGGCCGCGCACCGGCCAGCGGAACGTCGGCAGCGCGCCGGTGGCATCGGCGGCCTTAGCCGGCGTTTCCGGTGCGGCCTCTTCCGGCGTGGTGGTGGCAACCGCCATGCGTGCCTTCTGCGCCGGTTCGGCGGAAGCCAGCTTGGTGGCGGGCGCGGTGGCGACCGCACCGGCAGGCGCCGCGGCGACCACCGGCTGTGCGGCAACCGGTGCAGCTGCGACGGCGGCTCGCGCCGACGGCACGGTGACCCTGGAGCCTATCTTCAACTGCGCCTTGGTGTCGAGGCCATTGGCCCGCGCCAGATCGGCGACCGGAATGTGATTGCGGCGGGCAATGCTGTTCAGCGTGTCGCCATTGTTGACCACGTGAACCGACGCGGGCCCGGCGACAGGCGCCGCCATCGCCACCGGCTTGGCAGCAGGAACGACAAGCGGAGCCGGCGCAGCAACGGCGGTCTGGCGCGGAATGATCAGCTGCTGGCCCGGCGACAGCGCGCGCGGCCCCTTGTAGCCGTTGGCCTGCAGGATGGCCGCCGACGACACGTTGTAGCGGCGCGACAGGGTCTCGAGCGTATCCGACGTCCCGACAATGATCCGGGTGCCGCCATCGCGGGCCAGACCGTTGGTGGCGGCAATGGATTTCGGCGCGACGGTGCCGGTGGTCTCGATCGGCGCATGGGTCGGCGGCGTATAGGACGCCAGGCCACGCCCGCCGCCGGAAACCGGCGCGGCGGTGGTTGCGGCGGCCATCGGGCGACCGGTCGGATAGGACTGCGGCGCAGCGATCGGCGGCGGCAGGGCCTGCGACTGGTATTGCGGCTGCGGCTGATACTGCGGGCGCTGATACTGCGGCAGTTCGCTGCGCTGCACCGGCGCGGTCGGCGCCGACCGCGGTACCGAACCGGTCGCCTCACCCTGCCAGCCGAAGCCGCGGGACTGACCGGAATCAAAACTTGGGGCTTGTGACAATCGCGTCTGCATATCGGCGCTGCAGCCGGCAAAACCGATCGACATCAGCGCCAGCACCGCAGCCTGCGGGGCGCGGCGCGAGCAAAGCAACTCGACAACGCTGGACATGGGTTACTCACTCATACGCAACAACTGATTACTGAAAAGAGTAAACACCGTCCGCGTTACCAAGCCTTTAACCCTGCCGGCAGGAGCTGTGGGGGGCGTCGAACTTTTGTCAGAGTTCGCGCGCAATGCCGGGCAGCGCCGGCACAAACCTCACATCCACCAGCGGCTTCCGCTCCAGTCCGTCGGCCGTCTTGCGGATCTGGACCAGGGTCTGGACGCCGTTATGCGGCCCGACCGGTGCGATAAGGATACCGTCGACCTCGAGCCGGTCCGTCAGCGCCGCCGGCACCTCGGCCATCGCCGCGGTCACCATGATGCGGTCGAAAGCGCCGAGATTGGCGGGCAAATCGAATCCGTCGCCGAGCATCACCTCGACATTGTGCAGGCCGAGCTTTTCCAACCGCGCCCGCGCGGTGTCAGCCAAGGTTCGGAACCGCTCAACAGTCAGGACTGTCTTGCAAAGATGCGCCAGAACCGCGGCCTGGTATCCCGAGCCTGTGCCAATTTCGAGCACGCGATGGGTCGCCTCGAGCCGCAATTGCTCGGTCATATAGGCCACGACGAAGGGCTGGCTGATGGTCTGGCCGCAGGCGATCGGCAGCGCGGTGTCGCGCCAGGCTTCGGCGCGGTCGGCGGCCTCGACGAATACCTCGCGCGGAATCGCGTCCATCGCCCGCAGCACGCGCAGGTCGCTGATCCCGCGACGGCGCAACGACAGCTGAAACATCATCTTTTCGGGCGGCGGACTGACCGGCGGCATGGCGACCTCACGCAATACTTCACTTGATCGTCTACCCATTAGCGCAGATAGGTTGACGCAATGGCAGCGCCGAGGCGGCGCCGGATCGGGATCCCCTCGGGGAACCAGAACCGATCCAGATCGTTGCACCGCGGGGCGTTAATCCAGAAAATTGTTGAGGCTTGTCATCGCCCGACATTGGGGATTTGGTCGCCTCGCTGTGGTTGAAGCGAGACAACGGCGTGATTGCCTTCAATCCCGTAATTTGCGATTTTGTCACGTAATGAACCAAGGAAACCGGCTATGACTTCATCGAAGCCGCCCGGCGGCTCGGTCTTCCTCGTCGAGGACGAGGTGATGATCCGCATGATGGTCGCCGATATGCTCGAAGAGCTGGGCTACAGTGTTGCCGCTGAAGCCGGCGAGATCACAGAAGCCATTCGCCTGGCCGAGACCACCGAATTCGACATCGCCATCCTCGATGTCAACGTCAACGGCAAGGTGATCTCGCCGGTCGCCGACGTCATCCATGCCCGCAACCGGCCATTCGTCTTCGCCACCGGCTATGGCGCCCAAGGCCTGCCTGAAATGTACCGCGACCGCCCCACCCTGCAGAAGCCTTTCCAGATGGAAACCCTGGCGCAGGTGCTGGCCACCACACTGAAGGGCGTCGCGGTTTAAGCTACCCAAATTGACAACAGACTAATCGACGTCATCCTGAGGCGCTCGCGTAGCGAGCCTCGAAGGACGACGGCGATGGGTGTTTTCGTCTATATGCTGCGCTGCTCAGACGGCTCGTATTACGTCGGCAGTGCGACCGGCGAAGACCTCGAGCCTCGCATCCACCAGCACAACGCCGGGGTCTACAAGGGCTACACCTACTCCAGACGCCCGGTCGTCGTCGTGTGGTCCGATTATTTCGACCGTATCACCGATGGCATCGCTGCCGAGCGAAAGGTCAGGGGCTGGAGCCGCGCCAAGAAGGAAGCTTTGATCCGGTCCGACTGGTCCGCTTTGCAGCAGCTGTCCCGGCGTCGTGGCGGTAGAGAGCGCTGAACATGCATCCTTCGAGGCTCGCCCTGCGGGCGAGCGCCTCAGGATGACGGTGGAGTATGGGGCTGGCAGGCTCAAATCACCCTCCCCCGAATCGCAACACACTCCGCCATCATCCTCGTCTGAACGCAATTGCGTTCAGACTGGAGGCGCTCGCCGTCTTCGGCGATCCTCGAAGGATGGGCCGCCAGCTCAGCTACCCCAGCGTCTTCGTCAGCGCGGCGGAGAATGCGTCGTCGGTGCGGTCGAGCCGCAGCGGGGTCACCGAGACGAAGCGCGCGGCGAGGGCTGCAAGGTCGGTGCCCTCGGCCGGCATGTCCACCACCGCGACGCGTTCGAAGCCGATCCAGAAATACGGGTTGCCGCGGCCGTCGCGGCGCTCGTCGACGCGCAGGAAGCCCTGGTTGCGCTTGCCCTGCCGGGTCACCATCACGCCCTGCACTTCCTCCGGCGCGCAGGCCGGGAAGTTGACGTTGATCACGGTGTTCTTCGGCACGCCGGCGGCAAGCACCTTGCTGATAATGCCGGGCCCAAACTTCAGCGCCGCCTCCCACAGCGGCTTGTGGCGGGTCTCGAGGCTGAATTCCTGGCTCAGCGCGAAGGACGGCAGCCCGAGAATAGTGCCTTCCAAAGCGCCGGCGATGGTGCCGGAATAGACCACGTCCTCGGCGACGTTGCGGCCCTTGTTGACGCCGGACAGCACGAGGTCCGGCTGCTTGTCGAGCAGGATGTGCCGCGCGCCCATGATCACGCAATCGGTCGGCGTACCCCTGACAGCAAAATGACGCGGGCCGATTTCGCGCAGGCGGAGCGGATCGTTGAGCGACAACGAATGCGAGACACCGGACTGGTCGAGCTCGGGCGCCACCACCCAGACGTCGTCGGACAATTCTCTGGCGATCTGTTCGAGGATTTTCAGGCCCGGCGCGTGAATGCCATCGTCATTGGTACAGAGAATCCGCATTCGCGCGCCTTTTCAGAGGTCATTGGGCAGCCGGGGCCGGGCAGCGGACTTTTGCCAGCACGCGGCCGGTTTTGCCAAGCTAATTTTCCCCGGTCGTATTGCAGCGCACAGGGCCGGCCGCCGGAACATTCCCGTCCGAGCCCGGTTTGTCACGCAAGTCCATTACGATGGACGTCCGAGGCGCGACAGCGCGGCCGAAGCCGGTTGCGCCCGCCCCCGTCGGGATCGCGCAATGCCGACCGAACGATTTAGCAGGTTGATGGATGCAGGACTGCCGCCGATTCTGATCGCAGCGCTGGCCGGCTGGATGTGGACGGAATCGCGCAACTACCCCGCCGCACCCGCGCCGCCGCTGCCGCCACTAGGCGTCGTTCTGGCCAGCACGGCGGATGACGATGGGTCCGAGCCGGCCACCACATCGGCGCTGCCGACCAGCCGCCAAGCGGAGCCGGAGGCCACCGCGTCCCTGCAGCGCCTCAGCATCTCCAGGCAATCGTTCCGCCGCGGCGGACTTGGCGCGAAAGCGCTGATGACCTTCACCATCCGCAACCGCAACGATTATGCCGTCAAGGATTTCGAACTGCTCTGCGCATTCCGCGGACGCGACGGCCGCGTCGTTACCGAGCGCCGCCGCACCATCCCCGAAACCATCGCGCCGAAAAGCCGCAAGGCATTTCCGAAGATCCATGTCGGCCACGTCAGCATCACGGCTGCCAAGGCAAAATGCCGGCTGCTGGCGGCGGCGCGGGTATGATGCCGAACCAAGTCAGTGGTTGGACCTAATCCAGCCGAAGACAGAGCAGGCTGTCGACGTCACTGCTGGCAAGTCGTGCGGCGCGCGCCTTGCCATCGGCTCAGAAACAGAGGCCGAGCATCTTGACTGTGCAGTCGCGCGGCGCCCGCTTCGCAGGCTTGTCCCTGGCCGCTCCCTTTGCGGCGCCCTGCGCCGGCGGCTTCGCTTTGGGCCTCGGCTTCTCGTAAGCGCCGGCGATCACCATCGCCCAATAGGTCTTCCCACTGGCGCTTTTGGCGTTGGCGATGCCGACTTTCGACGCGTCTTTGAGCAGCAGATTGCGGCGATGGCCGGACGAATTGATCCACTGCCCGAGCGTGCGCGGAAAATCGGCATAGCCATAGGCGATGTTCTCGGCGGCGCTGCCGGCCTTGGACGGCGCCACGCGCACGTTGAAATTGCCGGCGACATCGTGATCGAGCACGTCCTTCGCCGCCATCGCCGACGCCTGCTGCTGGGCGATCCCATTCAGCGTCGCGTCGATCGTCACCGGGCCCTCGCCGTTCTTGGCGCGGAACTGCGAGATCAGTTCGGCGGGCGAGGATTGCGCCAGCGCCGGCGCAAGCGACGCCATCAGAAAGGCGAACAGCGCCAGCGCGGCCGGCGCCGCGATCCGCAATGCCATGCGACAGATCCTCACGCGGCCGAGATCGTTTTCAGCCCGCCCATATAGGGCTGCAGCACCGTCGGTACGGCGATCGAGCCGTCTTCCTGCTGATAGGTTTCCATCACCGCGATCAACGCGCGGCCGACCGCGGTGCCGGAGCCGTTCAGCGTGTGCACGAAGCGCGGCTTGCCGTCGGGGCCGCGCGACCGCGCGTCCATGCGACGCGCCTGGAAATCACCGCACACCGAGCACGACGAGATCTCGCGATAGGCGCCGCCGTCGCCCTGCCCGGGCATCCACACCTCGATGTCGTAAGTCTTCTGCGCGGCAAACCCCATGTCGCCGGTGCACAGGGTCATGACGCGGTAGTGCAGTTCCAGACGGCGCAGCACCTCTTCGGCGCAGGCCAGCATGCGCTCGTGCTCGTTACTGCTCTCTTCCGGCGTGGTTACCGACACCAGCTCGACCTTGGTGAACTGATGCTGGCGGATCATGCCGCGGGTGTCGCGTCCGGCAGCGCCGGCTTCGGCGCGAAAACACGGCGTCAGCGCGGTCATGCGCAGCGGCAGTTCTTTTTCGTCGAGGATGGATTCGCGGACGAGGTTTGTGAGCGGGACTTCGGCGGTGGGGATGAGCCAGTAGCGCGTGGGATCATTGTGAAGTTTCAGTTCTTGGAACGGAGCCTGACGAGCAGCATCAAATCCAAGTAACTGCGCATGATCCAAGGCGGAATTTCTGCTTCGCTTCAAATCGGATTCAAAATTCGCACGCAAATCTGGTTCTGCGTATACGGCAAACTGATCATCGTGAAACTTCGGCAACTGCGCCGTGCCGAACATCGCATCGTCGCGCACCAGCAGCGGCGGGTTCACTTCCATATAGCCGTGTTCGTTGGTGTGCAGGTCGAGCATGAACTGCCCGATCGCCCGCTCGAGCCGCGCCAGCCCCTTCTTCAGAACGACGAAGCGCGCGCCCGACAGTTTCGCCGCCGCTTCAAAGTCCATGAAGCCCATGGCCTCGCCGAGATCGTAGTGAGCCTTGGGCGCGAAGGCGTAACTGCGCTTGGCGCCGAACTTGTGACGCTCAATGTTGCCGTGCTCGTCGCTGCCTTCGGGCACTTCGGCGAGCGGCAGGTTGGGAATGCCGGCCAGCGCGGTCTTGAGTTGCTCTTCGGCGTCCTTCACCGCGGCTTCCATCGCCGGCATGGTGGTCTTGAGTTCGGTGACTTCGGCCATCAGCGCATCGGCGCGCGCGGTGTCCTTGTTCTTCTTGGCCTCGCCGATTTCCTTGGAAGCCGCATTGCGCCGCGCCTGCGCCTGCTCGGATGCCAGGATCGCCGTCCGCCTCTGCTCGTCGATGGCCATCAGCGACGCCGAAAGCGGCGCCAGCCCGCGCCGCTTCAGCGCAGCGTCGAAAGCCTCGGGATTGTCGCGGATCGCTTTGATGTCGTGCATGGCAGGGGTCCTGAGCGTGGCGACGTTGACCTTCCGCAAGAATACGGAGAGTCAGCATTGCGCATCCAGTAGCCCGAATACCCCTGATTTGGAACATGAAATGGAAAAAACTGTCGTCATCCTGAGGTGCTCGCCCCCAGGCGGAGCCCTTGCTTCGCTTGGGGCGAGCCTCGAAGGATGCGGCCACGAACTCGCTTGCGGCCATCCTTCGAGGCAGCCGCAAGTTGCGACGGCGCCTCCAGCCGAAACGCAATTGCGTTTCGGCGGGGATGACGGCAGAGTGGGCGGCAGTCCCTACTCCGTCGGCGTGACGTCCGGCGGCGACGTGCCGTCTGCAGCAGCCTTCGCGGCGGCGGCCTTGGCGGCGTTCTTTTCGACCATGCCGACGGCGATGATGGAGCCCTCGTAGAGCACCAGCAGCGGGATCGCCAGCGAGGCCTGGCTGATGACGTCGGGCGGCGTCAGCACCGCGGCGATGACGAAGGCGACGACGATGAAGTAGCGGCGCTTGTCCTTCAACTGCTTGGCGGTGATCACGCCCATGCGGCCGAGCAAGGTCAGCACCACCGGCAGCTGGAACGCGACGCCGAAGGCGAAGATCAGCGACATCATCAGCGACAGGTATTCGCCGACTTTCGGCAGCAGCTGGATCTGGGCGGTCTCGGAACTGCCGGTCTGCTGCATGCCCAGCGAGAAGCGGATCAGCATCGGCAGCACCAGGAAATACACCAGCAGCGAGCCGAGCGCGAAGAACACCGGCGTTGCGATCAGGTACGGCAGGAACGCGCCGCGCTCGTGCTTGTAGAGGCCGGGCGCCACGAACATGTAGATCTGCGCGGCGATGATCGGGAACGAGATGAAGCCGGCGCCGAACATCGCCAGCTTGAGCTGGGTGAGGAAGTATTCGAGCAGCGCGGTGTAGATGAATTTGGAATTCTCGGGGCCGGCGACCCAGACGAACGGCCAGACCAGCACGTTGTAGATCTGCTTGGCGAAGAAGAAGCAGAAGATGAACGCCACGGCGAAGGCCAGCAGCGCCTTGATCAGCCGCGACCGCAGCTCGATCAGGTGATCCATCAGCGGCGCCTTGGAGGCTTCGATGTCCTCGGCGCTCATGATGCGCGGGTGTCCTTGGTGAGTTCGGGATCGGCCAGCGCGTGGCTCTCGGCCACGACCGGAAGCCCGGCCGGCGGCGTCTCGGGGGTCACGGCTTGTACGTCCTGCGTGGCTTGCACTTCCTGGGTGATGGCCAGCGGCTCCATCTGGGCCGCGTGGGCCTCAGCCTCGACAAAGGTCTCCGGCGTCGGCGGCTCCGGCGTGGTCGGTGTCGCCACGGGCGTGTCGATGTTCTCGATCTTGTCGATGGTCATGGCGTCGCTGACGTCCTTGGTCAGCGAGGTCATGATGTTGTTCTTGGAGAATCCGGAGGCGGTGTCCTTGATGTCGTCGAACGCCTTCTTGACATCGGCCATCTCGGCTTCGCGCATGGCCTCGTTGAACTGGCCTTGGAACTCGGCGGCCATCTTGCGCGCCTTGCCCATCCATTGCCCGACCATGCGCAGCACGCCGGGCAATTCCTTCGGGCCGATGGCGATCAACGCGACCACCGCGATGACGACCAGTTCACTCCACCCGATGTCGAACATGAAAACTTCCGCTCACGCGAGGCACGTTGCCCGACCATCGGGGCCCCCGCGTTTCCTCAACTGGCCCGCCACAAAGCTGCCGCAAGACCTAGGCCTGCCACGGGTTTGCCGCAAGCCGTCACAATGCGTTCAGACAGCCTTGCTGCCGACGTCGGTCCGTGCAGCCGGCTGCGGCGGCGGATTGTCGATGGTGCGGACCGGCTCGGCGGGCTTTTCCGCCACCTTGTCGTCGTCCTGCATGCCCTTCTTGAAGGCCTTGATGCCCTGGGCAACGTCGCCCATCAGGTCGGAAATCTTGCCGCGCCCGAAAAGCAGCAGGACCACCCCGATCACTACGATCCAGTGCCAAATGCTGAGTGAACCCATCCTGCAATCCTCCAAGCGTCAGGCCGGTTGCCCGACCTCAATCTGACCGGAACGTAGGCGCAGGAGGTGGCAAAAACAAGGACTTAGACCTGCGTGGAATCGCTGATAATGCCGCAGGCTCCGGGGATCGTTAATCCCCGCGCCGTGGTCTCGCGCGGGTGTCGCCACCCGGCCGCACGGATCAGCTTTCGTGGTCCTTTTCCGGCTTTGCGTCGTCGCCGTCGACGGCATTCGGCTCAGCAGTGCCTGCGTCCGCCGCCTCGGCCTCGGTTTCGTCCGCTGCCGAAGCTTCGGCTTCCAACGTCTCGGGCTCGTCCAGTTCCGCTTCGGCATCTTCGACGTCGAGCGCTTCGGATTCCTCGAGATCCTCGGCCTCCAGATCCTCCAGCGTCAGCACGGCCTCAGCCTCGCCGGTCTCTGCTTCGATCTCGATCTCGACCGATTCGGCTTCGAATGCGACAGCATCAACGGATTCAACGGCTTGCGGTGCGGCAGCGGCGGGATTCTCGAACTCCAGCTCGGCGGCAGGCGACAGCATCAGCTGGAGATCGTCGACTTCCAGCGGATCCTCGTCGTCGCGCAAGGCAGGATCGTCGGACGGATTGGGCACGCTGAAGCCCGAGGGCAGCCGCGAATCCAGCAGGCCGGTACCCTTCAGCTCTTCCAGCCCTGGCAGATCGCCCAGCGCTTCGAGACTGAACTGCGACAGGAAGCTCTCGGTGGTCCCGAAGGTCAGCGGCCGGCCCGGCGTCTTGCGACGGCCGCGCGGCCGGATCCAGCCGGTCTCCAGCAGCACGTCGAGGGTGCCCTTGGAGGTGACGACGCCGCGAATGTCTTCGATCTCGGCGCGGGTCACCGGCTGGTGATAGGCGATGATGGCGAGCACCTCGATTGCCGCACGCGACAGTTTTCGCGTCTCGGTGGTCTCGCGCGTCATCAGCCACGACAGATCGCCGGCGGTGCGGAACGTCCACTTGTTGGCCACGCGCACGAGGTTGACCCCGCGCAACGAATAATCGGCCTGCAGCCGGGCCAAAGCGGCCTTGATGTCGACGCCGTCGGGCATGCGCTTCGCCAGTGCCGCTTGATCCAGCGGCTCGCTGGCGGCGAACAGCAACGCTTCGAGCAGCCGCAATTCGTCCGGCCGTGACTCGACCTCGGCAGGCTGTTCCGGCGCGGCTTCGACGGCTACGGGTTCGACGGCTACGGGTTCGACGGCTACGGGTTCGACGACGGCAGGTTCTTCGACAGCAACGGCTTCTTCGACAACGTCAGCGTCTTCGGCGACATCAGCATCATCGACAACGACAGCATCATCGACAACGACAGCGTCTTCGACGATGACAGCTTCTTCGACGACGATTGCCTCGACGGCCACGGCTTCGACGTCCACAGCGTCGACCTGAACAGAATCGACCTGCACGGAAGCGACCTCGGCGTCGTCGTCAGCGACGCGTTTTTCGGCACGGCTTGCCATGGGTGAATCTCCTTCTTCCACTTACTCGACCGGAGCGTCCGGCTCCACCAGCGCCGCCGACGCAGACTGCGCCGGGTGCTTGCGGAAATACAAAGGTGCGAACGCGTCCTTCTGGTGCAGGTCCATGGTGCCTTCGCGGACCATTTCCAGCGCCGCGGCAAAACTCGACGCCATCACCGTGGCCCGCTGCGCGGGGTCGACCACATAGGCCAGCAAATACTCATCAAGCCGGCTCCAGTCCTCGGCCACGCCCACCAGTCGCTCGAGCGAGGCGCGCGCCTCGGACAGCGACCACACAGTGCGCTTGGCCAGATGCACCGTGGTCAGTACCCGCGCCTGGCGCTGGGTAGCATAGGCGGATAACAGATCGTACAGCGTCGCGGTGAAATGCGGATGCTTGACCTCGGAAATCGACTCCGGCTGGCCGCGCGGAAAAATATCGCGCATCAATTGCGGCCGGGTCATCAGCCGGTTGGAGGCCTCGCGGATGGCTTCGAGCCGGCGCAGCCGGTTGGCCAGTGCCGAGGCCATATCCTCGGCGCTCGGACCGTCGGGCGTCGCCGCCTCCGGCAGCAGCAGCCGCGACTTCAGGAACGCCAGCCACGCCGCCATCACCAGATAGTCGGCCGCAAGTTCCAGGCGGATCTTTCGGGCCGCCTCGATGAAGATGAGATACTGGTCGGCCAGCGCCAGGATCGAGATCTTGTGCAGGTCGACCTTCTGCTGCCGCGCCAAAGCCAGCAGCAGATCGAGCGGACCTTCATAGCCTTCGACGTCGACGACCAGCGACGGCTCGTCGTCCACGGCGATTTCGGCGGGCCGTCCGGTTTCAAACGACAATATCTCTGCGCTCATGTGCTGGCCATCCCTGCGCGAGCGATCAATGCATCCAGTTCCGCACGACCGGTCGCGCGGTCGAACGCCTCGGGCGGCTTTCGCGCAGCCAGCGCCGCATTGGCCCGCACAAGGGCCTGACCGGCCAGCAATGGCGTCTCGGCGGCAACCGCACGCATCTCATCGAGCTTGCCGTTGCAATGCAGGACCATGTCGCAGCCGGCCGTGACGATCGCCCTGGTCCGCTCGGCGATCGATCCCGCCAGCGCATTCATGGACACGTCATCACTCATCAACAAACCTTGGAACCCGATACTGCCGCGAATCACCTGAGCGATGATTGTCGCAGATGTCGTCGCGGGTTGGGCGGCGTCGAGGGCGCTAAACACAACATGTGCAGTCATCGCCATGGGTAAATCGGCCAAGGGCCGGAAAGCGGCGAAATCCACCCGCTCGAGTTCCGCGGTGGAGGTATCCACGACCGGCAATTTGAAATGGGTGTCGGCGGTGGCCCGGCCATGCCCGGGAATGTGCTTGAGGACCGGCAGCACGCCGCCCTGCTCCAGTCCGTCGGTGACGGCGCGGGCGATGGCGGCGACCTTGACCGGCTCGGTTCCATAGGCCCGGTTGCCGATCACCGCATCCGCCTCGGGCACCGGCACGTCAGCCAGCGGCAGGCAGTCGACGGTAATGCCGAGATCGATCAGATCGGCGGCGATCAGCCGCGAGCTCAGCCGCGCCGCGGCAAGGCCGAGCTGCGGATCGATATCGTAGAGGGTGCCGAACACCGCGCCCGGCGGATAGGCTGGCCAGTGCGGCGGGCCAAGCCGCTGCACCCGCCCGCCCTCCTGATCGATCAGGACAGGGGCATCTGGCGCGCCGACCGCGGCGCGCAGATCGGACACCAGCCGGGCGACCTGCGCCGGCGTGTCGATGTTGCGCTTGAAAAGGATGAAACCCCACGGCCGCTCGGCGCGAAGAAAATCGCGCTCGTCGGCCGTGAGTTCCAGTCCGGATATGCCGGTGATAAATGCGCGCGTGCTCATGGGGCCGATTAGCCCCCATCAACGTCCAGGGTCAAGGAAACGGCCGTTAATTCCTTTGGACGACGCACTGTCCGCCGGCAGATTTCAGGTTGCCGCAGAACGTGGTGGCTTCATCGGGCGACCCGAACGGACCGACCATGGCGCGGTAATAGGTACCTTTTTCGCCCAGATCCGCCCGTTTGATCGTCGCAGTGCGGGAACCCAGTACCGACGGGTACTTGCCCTGCAGCGCCCTGAACGATGCCTGAGCATCCGCTTCATTGCGCTGTGACGCGATCTGCACCAGATAGCCTCCGCTGGCGGACGTCGGCGCAATCTGGGTCGGTGCCGCAGTGGTCGACGCCACGCGGGCGGCCGGCACTGTCGCGGGGGCAGCCTGCGGGGACAGCGACAATGGCGCGTTGGCCGATGCGTTTGCGTTGGCAGCGGGCGTGCGGACCGCAGCGGCCGGAGCCGCCGTATTGCGCCCTGGGACCTGCTTGGCCGCAGGCGTCGCGTTGGGATCCTGGTCGCCCTTCACCGAAAAGGTGCGGATCTTGCGCGGTTCGTCAGCCCCCTGAACGTTCGTATTGCCCGTCATCGCCTTGCCCGCCGGCGAAACGCTGGCGGTCGACGGCGGATTGGCGTTGACGTTCAGCGGCGGAAACACCACGCGCGGTCCGGCCTTGGTGTTGTCCTGCACATTGACTGGCTGTTCTTCGCGCGACACAAGCTTCTCCGGCGCGGCGCCGCCGAGGCGGTCCTGGATCAGTTTGCCGCTGGCGTCCGTCGAACCCGTGGCCGACGGCGGCACGACCTTGTTCGGACCAGCATCGGCCTTGATCACTGGCGGCTCGCCGCTGCGCGGCGATCCGACAAAGGTGCGGTAGGCGAAGGCCGCACCGGTACCGACCACGGCCAGCGCCAGCACGACGGCAACCGTCATCATCCCGCCGCGGCGTTTCTGCGGCTCTTCGGCCACTTCGCCATATCCGTCCGGATAGGCATAGGAGTCGTCCTGATAGTTCTCATCCTGGGCGTGAACGTCGTGGCCCGGCAACTGGCCGTAAAGCGCGTCGTCATAGCGACCGGGATCCGCCTGCGGCGCGTCATGGCTCGCAGCCGCAAAGGACGGCGCCTGATGATAGTCCGCACCGGCCTCGTAATGCTCGTCCTGATAGCGCTGCGCGGGTGGCTGCGGGGAATAATCCTGCCTGGTATCATGCCGCGCATCGTGAGCATTGGCGCGCTGCATCCACGGCGGCGGGCTGGACGGCGAGTTATCGTCGTCCTGCTCCTGCGCACTGTCATCGCGGCCCGGCGCGGGATTGTCGCGACCGAAGTTGGCGAACGGATCGGTCTGGCCGATCAGGCGCGCCAGCTCGGCCAGCGGATCGCCCTCCGCCTTGGGACGCGCATGGGCATCGCCGCGATCGTAATCGGCGTCCGCGGGAAAGGGTCGGTCCTGGTACAGATTAGCCATCGTGATGTCGCATCCCCTTCGGGAAAGCTGCCGGCCCGCTTTTCAAGACGAAACAGCTGCTGCTTAAGCCGCCACGGATCCCCACGTGACCGACCGTCCCCTGCCTAACGCATCTCGTCCGGTGCGGTAACGCCGAGTACGGCGAGGCCCGAGGCCAGAACCGAGACAACGCTCTGGACCAATGCCAGCCGCGCCTTGGTAAGTACTGCATCATTAGTGATAATGAAGCGTAAATGAGGCATATCGCGCCCCCGGGTCCACAGCGCATGAAAATCGCTGGCAAGATCATACAGGTAGAAAGCGATACGGTGCGGCTCATGCGCCAATGCCGCAGATTCAATCATCCGCGGATACAACGCCAGCTGCCGCATCAACCCCAGCTCGGCCGGATCGTCCAGCCGCTCGACCGCCGCATCCGTGAGATAGGCAACCCGGGCGCCGGTTTCCAGAGGCAGGTCAGTCAGCATTTCGCGGGCATTGCGGAAGATCGAATGGCCGCGCGCGTGGCCGTACTGGACGTAGAAGACCGGATTGTCCTTGGACTGCTCGATCACCTTGGCGAGGTCGAAATCCAGCACCGCGTCGTTCTTGCGAAACAGCATCATGAAGCGCACCGCGTCGGAGCCGACCTCGTCGACGACCTCGCGCAGGGTGACGAAATCGCCAGAGCGCTTCGACATCTTCACCGGCTCGCCGTTGCGCAGCAGCTTGACCAGCTGCACGATCTTGACGTCGAGCACGCCCTGCCCGTCGGTCACCGCCTTGATGGCCGCCTGCACCCGCTTGATGTAGCCACCGTGATCGGAGCCCCAGACGTCGACCATGTTGCGGAAGCCGCGGTCGAACTTGGTCTTGTGATACGCGATGTCGGAGGCGAAATAGGTGTAGCCGCCGTCCGACTTCAGCAGCGGACGGTCGACGTCATCGCCATAGGCGGTGGCGCGGAACAGTGTCTGCTCGCGGTCTTCGTAATCGTCGACCGGCTTGCCCTTGGGCGGCGGCAGCCGACCCAGATAGACGTCTCCCTTGGCGCGCAGGAAATCGATGGTGGCAGCGACAAGATCGGCGTCGCCGTCGATCAGCGAGCGCTCCGAGAAGAAAACCTCATGGGTGATGTTGAGCGCCGCGAGATCGCCGCGGATCATTTCCATCATCCCGGCAATGGCCTTCGCCCGCACGGTCGGCAGCCATTCGGTCTCCGGCTGTGCCCTCAGCTTGTCGCCAAATTCGGCGGCCAGCGCCTGCCCCACCGGGACCAGATAGTCTCCGGGATACAGACCTTCGGGGATCGCACCGATCTCTTCGCCGAGCGCCTCGCGGTAGCGCAGGAACGCCGAGCGCGCGAGCACGTCGACCTGGGCGCCGGCGTCGTTGATGTAATATTCGCGGTTGACGTCATAGCCGGCGGTCTCCAGCAGGCTGGCCAGCGCGTCGCCGAACACCGCGCCGCGGCAATGGCCGACATGCATGGGCCCGGTCGGGTTGGCGGAGACGTATTCGACATTGACCTTCTCGGCCGCGCCGACTGCGCTGTGGCCGTAGCGCACGCCGTCGCGCAGTACCGCACGCAGCGCATCCGCCCAAGCCACGGTCTTCAGGGTCAGGTTGATGAAGCCGGGTCCGGCGACGTCGACCGACGCAATCAGATCATCGTTGCGCAACCTGGCGGCGATGATGTCGGCGAGGTCGCGCGGCTTGGCTTTGGCTTCCTTGGCCAGCACCATGGCGGCGTTGGTCGCCATGTCGCCATGGGATGCCTCGCGGGTCGGCTCGACCACCACCCGCGACAGATCGAGCCCGGCCGGCAGCGCGCCTTCGGCGGCGAGCGCCTGGCAGGCCGCATGGACACGCGCGAGGACATTGGCGAACAGATGCGGAGACGGAACGGACATCGCTGAAACCAGAACTTGCGCCGGACGATTCCGGCTGGATTGCAGGGGGTTGGATAGACGTTTTGCGGGCTCACCGCCATTTCTTTGATGGAGTCGGCGCCGCACTACCGAAACTGCCAATAATACATATAATCAGATACTTATATCGACACTTTAACGTAATTCGGGAGATGAATCGAACAGTCGCATATGCTCGGTAATGGCAAAGCGGTCAGTCATCCCGGCGATGAAGTTGCCGATCCGGCGTGCCCGATCGGTCTCGCTCTCCGGCCCGGCGCCGCGAACCGGAAGCCATTCCGGCGGCAGATCCTCGGGCGCCCGTTGATAGCGTGCGAAAAGGTCGAACAGGATGCACTCGGCCTCGCCCATCACCCGCATCACCCGCTCATGTCGATACATGCGCAGCTTGAGGAACGCCTTGATGGCGGCCTCGGCAGCGGCGGCCTCCGGCGGGAACGCGACCAGCACCTCGCCGTGATGACGGACGTCCGCGGCCGAAGCCGGTCGCGCATCGGCGAGGCGCCTCTCGGTCTCGCCGACCACCGCCCCGATCAGATAGGAGATCAGTTCGCGCACCAGTTCGGCGCCGCGCCGGCTTTCATCGAGATCGGGGTAGTGCTGCGCGATCTCGGCGATCATCCCGGCAGTGAGCGGGATCTCCTTGAGATCGTCGACGCCGAACAGGCGGGCGCGCAGGCCATCGTCAATGTCATGGGCGTCGTAGGCGATATCGTCAGCCAGGGCGGCGACCTGCGCCTCCAGCGAGGCGAAGCTCGAGAGTTCCAGATCGTAGGTGCGGTCGTAGTCGGTGATTCCGAACGGCAGGCCATGTTCGGCATAGCGCCCGATGGCGGCACCGGACGCGTCGGTGAGCGGGCCGTTGTGCTTGACCACGCCTTCCAGCGCCTCCCAGGTCAAGTTGAGACCGTCGAAGTCGGGGTAGCGATGTTCCAGCGAGGTCAGGACGCGCAAGGTCTGGGCGTTGTGGTCGAAGCCGCCGTGATCCTTCAGGCATTCGTCCAGCGCCCGCTCGCCGGCATGGCCGAACGGCGGATGGCCGAGATCGTGGGCCAGCGCCAGGGTTTCGGTGAGATCCTCGTCGAGGCCGAGCTGGCGGGCGATCGCCCGGGCAATCTGCGCCACCTCCAGCGTATGGGTCAGCCGTGTTCGGTAGTGATCGCCTTCGTGGAACACGAACACCTGGGTCTTGTGTTTGAGGCGGCGGAAGGCGGTGGAATGGATTACCCGGTCGCAGTCGCGCCGGAACGCGCTCCGGGTTCGGCTTTCCGGCTCCGCGAACAGTCGCCCGCGGCTGTGCGCGGGATCACAGGCATAGGGAGCGCGGGGAGCCGCCATTCCGACCGACAAGGGTGTTTATCCTCTATCCAATTGATTCCACGGCCCGGCGCACTTAACTATGGACGGCGGCATATTCAAACCAATGAATACCCGCGTCACGGAGCCAGATCATGACTGCAGCCAACGTCACCATCAGCGAGCGGGCGGCCCGCCGCATCGGCGAGATCCTGAAGACCGAGGGCGACGGCGCCATGCTGCGCATTTCCGTCGAAGGCGGCGGCTGCTCCGGCTTTTCCTACAAGTTCGATGTCGATCGCGCCAAGGCCGATGATGACATGGTGATCGCCCGCGAGAATGCCGTGGTGCTGGTGGACTCGGCTTCGGTGCCGTTCCTGGCCGGCTCCGAGGTCGACTTCGTCGATGACCTGATCGGCGCGTCGTTCCGGGTGGTCAATCCGAATGCCACGGCGTCGTGCGGCTGCGGCACGAGTTTTTCGATCTGATCGTCGATCGCCGGAATGGCGCGTGTCATGCGCCGCTCCCACGTCCGGTGTATCGGCTTCCGTCTATCTAGTCCGTCCCACGCTCCCTGAGATGGCCGTCGGCTCAGACTCGTCAAGCCTGGGTATGCGTCGCAGCTGCCGATCCAGCTCGCGAAAGACATATTCCGTCGCCTTGTAGGGCGTCGAAATCCGGCGATCCAGGCCATCGTTGAGCAGCACGTGCACGCCGTCACGCCCGGCCATCTGATGGCATTGGGCGCAGGTCATGCGGTTGAAGGTCAGTGCCTCCGGATCGTGGCGCCGGGGATCGCGGTAAGTTGTGGGCATGAGGTCGTCGAGCACGCTTTGCAGCTCGGCTTTCCGAGAGCCGACGGACTTGTCGGCAGCGAGACGGAACAGCGGGGTGTCGAAGGCGCTGGAATAGAAGCCGACGTTCACCCCCTCCCGCACCACCGCCACCGCTTCCAGCACCCTGTCCAAATTGTAGGATCGGCTCAGCGTCCCGAACACCCAGAGCCCCGTCAGCGACGAACTCCAGGCCACGGTCTGAACCGGCCGGGGCCCGATCGAATCCCGAATGAAGTCTGCGGTGGCCGTGTCGGTCCCCGATCCGCCGGCCGCGCGGACTCCCGTCAAGGCGTCCGCCCAGTGCAGGAATTCGGCAATGGCGACGCGCCGTACCGGCGCGGGCAGCAGCCGGTCGACGGCGTCAAAATCGAGATGGATGAACAACTGCTCGTAGGCCCGGCCTGGAAATCGCGGGCTCATCAGCTGGTAGACCATGCGGAGCTGGGGAATCTCCTGGGGGGCAGCGAAGTGCACGTCGGTCTCCGGCTCGCCCGGACGCAGGATCACCGACACCAGCTTGAAATGCCCGGGGTCGGAGACGTCGGCCGTCACGTCGCGGATCGGTTCGATGGTCGTGCCCGAGGTGTAGAAATTCTTCGGGCTGACCTGCGTGGCGATGTTGAGCGTGTCGCCGCCGGGCTCCGTCGCCGGATCGAAGCCGGCCACCGGCTGGCCGTTGAGGAATTTCAGGACCTGCGCAAAGCCGTCCTTGCCTAACGTCGCCCCGAGGGCAAAGCGCTGTTCAAGCACCGGCTCGGCCGCGAAGAACAGATGCTTCGGCTGGGTCAGGAAGCGCAGGCCGCTCTGCGTGCGCGGCGTATCGATGCCATGGTCGGGCGCGAAGCCGTCGGGGTAGAACCACATGGAATTGTGCCGCAGGCTGTAGCTATCGTCGTAGCTCGCCCACTGGTCCTGCGACGTCTTGAACTTTTCGGAAATCAACTTGAGCACGCCGACCTTGGCTTCGTAGTGCGCGAGCAGCTCCGGCGGAATGTCCGCGAATGTCCTGAAGCTCTGCGCATAGCCGTAGATGGATTTGACCGGATCGAACAGCTCGCTGAGTTCGTGGGCATGGTGCTTGCCGCACTGGGCGCCGGGACGCAGCTTCACATAGTAGTCGAAACTGATGTCGATCAGACTGTAGCCGGCAGCGCGCAGCTCGCCGTACATGTCGGGGAATTCGTCGATGTGGCGAACCCAGTAGACCGACTGGATGCGGCAGCCCTCCGGCGTGTCGCCGGTCGAGAAGTGATCGATGTGACGGTTCAGCTCGGAGAAGCCGGCCTTGACCAGCTGCGGCCAGCTCTGCTGGTAGCCGAGCTGGAACACCGGATAGATCGGATCGGCCGCGCCCAGGCCGGTATCGAAGAACAGGTATTTGAATTTCGGACGCGAGAAGCCGAAGTCCTGCTCGAAATGTGTGAGGATGTCGTAGACCGAGCCCGGCCGCAGCGCGGCGTGGTTGCTCTCGGTGATGATCTCCTGCCATCGATGGCGCACAATCGACAGCGGGGCGCCGTCGGCGAGCGTGAAGACGATGCCAGCGAGGCACACGAACAGGACGCCCAAGAACTTTTTCATTGATCTTGCTACGACCTTCGCCGTGCGCGTTCAACCTTGCGGAAAGTTCCTCCCCGTCAAACTCGCCATGCTTTATCGCCGGCGCGTCACGAGTTCGTTGCAATTAGCTGGCGCGGCGTTCCGCTGCGATCCGACAACGCGCCGCGCGAGTCGCGAATTTTAGCCCAGCGTCGCGGCGCGGATGCAAAGTCGGTGCGGATTACTCCGCCGCGATCCCGTGCTGCCGCCCAGCCTCTTCGGCTTCGTCGTATTGCGGCTCGAGGCGGCGCTTCAGCTTGCGATCGATGCGGTCGAGATAGATGTAGATCACGGGGGTAATGAACAGCGTCAGCAGCTGCGACACGCAGAGGCCGCCGACCACGGCGATGCCAAGCGGCTGGCGCAATTCGGCGCCGGCACCGGCACCGAGCGCAATCGGCAGCGTGCCGAAGATCGCTGCGAAGGTGGTCATCATGATCGGTCGGAACCGGAGCAGCGCCGCTTCGCGGATCGCGTGCTCGGCCGACAGTCCGACGCGGCGGCGCTCCAGCGCAAAGTCGACCATCATGATGGCGTTCTTCTTGACGATACCGACCAGCATGACGATGCCGATCATGGCGATGACGGACATCTCCATGTTGAACAGCATCAGCGTCAGGATCGCACCGATGCCCGCCGACGGCAGGCCGGAGATAATGGTGATCGGGTGAATGAAGCTCTCGTAGAGAATGCCCAGGATCACGAAGGCGGCGAACACAGCGGCGAGGATCAGCACGCCCTGCCCGCGCAAGCTGTCCTGGAACACCTGCGCGGTGCCGGAGAAGCCGGTCGCGATGGTCACTGGCAGGTTGGATGCGCCCTCGATGGCGGTGATCTGGTCCACCGCATAGCCGAGGGAGGTTCCCGGCACCAGGTTGAACGAGATGGTCACCGCCGGCTGCTGGCCCTGATGATTAATCTGCAGCGGCCCCACCGTCGGCACCAGCCTCGCCACCGCGCTGAGCGGAATGGTCTGGTTGTTGCCCGTCTTCATGTAGAGTTTTGAGATGTCCGACGGGTCGATCCGGAACTGCGGCTGCGCTTCCAGGATGATCTGGTAGTCGTTGGACGGCATGTAGATAGTGCCGACCTGGCGCGAGCCGAAGGCATTGTAGAGCTGGTTGCGCACCTGATCGACGGTGATGCCGTAGACCGCGGCCTTCTCGCGGTCGATGTCGACGGTCATCTGCGGATTCTTGATGTAGAGATCCGTGGTCACGTCGAGCAGTCCGGGCACCTGGGCGATCTTGTCGCGCATTTCCGGCGCCAGCCGGTACAGCGACTCGGTGTCGCCGCTCTGCAGCACATACTGGTACTGACTCTTCGAGGGCCGGCCGCCGATATTGAGGTTCTGAATGCTCTGGAAGAACGCCTGCAGGCCCGGCACCGCGGTGGCCTTCTGGCGCAGCCGTGTCATCACCGCCTGGGCGCTGTCGCGCTCCTTCTGCGGCTTGAGCGCAATGAACAGCCGGCCGTAATTCGCGGTCGGATTCGGCCCGCCGGATCCGACCGTCGAGTTGATGTAATCGACCGCGGGGTCGGATTTCAGCACTTCGGTCAGTGCCTGCTGCCGTGCCTTCATCGCCTCGAACGAGGTGTCGGTGGCGGCTTCGGTGACACCGGTGAGGAAGCCGGTGTCTTCCTGCGGGAAAAAGCCCTTCGGCACGATCATGTAGAGATAGACCGTGCCGCCCAGGGTGGCGATGGTCAGCAGCAGCATCACCGCCTTGTGCGCCAGGACATGGTCGAGCGCCCACTCATAGCCCCTCAACCAGGCAGCGAACATCGCCTCGAAGGCGCGGAGGATGATGTTGTCCTTCTTGTGCGGGTCGTGCGCCTTGAGCACGCGCGCGCAGAGCATGGGAGTCAGCGTCAGCGACACGAAGCCCGACACAATAATGGCCGCGGCGATGGTGATCGCAAATTCGCGGAACACGCGCCCGACAATGCCGCCCATCAGCAGCACGGGAATGAACACGGCAATCAGCGAGAAGGTGATCGAGATGATGGTAAAGCCGATCTCGCGCGCGCCCTTCAGCGCCGCCTCGAACGGTCGCATGCCGTGCTCTATATGGCGGACGATATTTTCCAGCATCACGATGGCGTCGTCGACCACGAAGCCGACCGACAACGTGAGCGCCAGCAGCGTCATGTTGTTGATGGAGAAATCCAGCATGTACATCACGGCGCAGGTGCCGAGCAGCGAGATCGGCACCGCCAGCGCCGGGATGAAGGTGGCGGATGCGGAGCGCAGGAACAGGAAGATCACCATGATCACCAGCGCCACGGCGATCAGCAGGGTCTCCTCGACGTCGCTGACCGCCTGGCGGATCGACACCGAGCGGTCCATCATGACGTTGACGGCGATCGACGGCGGGATTTGCGCGCGCAGCGACGGCAGCTTGGCGCGCACGCCATCGACCACTGCCACGGTATTGGCGTCGGGCTGTTTCTGGATCGCCAGCACGATGGCGCGTTCGCTGTTCAGCCAGGTTGCGACCTTGTCGTTCTCGACGCTGTCATAGATCTTGGCGACCTCGTCGAGCTTGACCGGCGAGCCGTTGCGCCAGGCCACGACCACCTGGCGGTAGTCGATCGCCTTGTCCATCTGTCCGGACGCCTGCAGCGAGATGTCCTGCTTGGGGCCGTTGAGGGTGCCGACCGGCGTCGAGGAGTTGGCGCGGGACACCGCCGTGCGGATGTCTTCCAGCGACAGACCACGCGCCGCAGCGGCCTCGGGATCGGCCTGGACGCGTATAGCGAATTTCTGCGCGCCGTAGATCGTGACCTGGGCAACGCCCGGAATCTGCGACAACGCCTGCCCGATGGTGATGTCGCCATATTCGTTGACCGTCGACAGCGGCAGCGTCGACGAACTGAGGGCCACAAAAAGTACTGGGAAATCACCGGGGTTCACTTTGCGGAAACTCGGCGGCGTCGTCATTTCGATCGGCAGGCGGCGTTGCGCGATGGTCAGCGCGGTCTGCACGTCCAGCGCCGCGGCGTCGATACTGCGGTTGAGGTCGAACTGGATGGTGATCGCGGTGGTGCCCTGCGACGAGCTCGACGACATCGACGAGATGCCGGCGATGGTCGAGAGCTGGCGCTCGATGACGCCGGCGACCGATGCCGCCATGGTGTCGGCGCTGGCGCCCGGCAGGGTCGCCGTTACGGCAATGGTCGGGAAATCGACCTTGGGCAGCGCCGAGACCGGCAGCAGACGAAAGCCGAAAATGCCAAAGGCGATGATCGATGCGGTGATGAGCGTGGTCATCACCGGTCGGCGAATGCACAGCTCCGAAAGGGTCATGGCTCAGGCTCCAGCCTTGCGCGGCCGCGCTTCGACGCGCGTCCCGCTCGACAGCAGCAACTGGCCGTCGACCACCACGTCCTCACTGCCGGAGAGGCCGGAGGAGATCGCCGACAAGCCCTGGAAGGTGCGTTCAACGGTAACCGGCTGAACCTGGGCGACGCCCTCCTTCACCACGAACACGAAGTTGCCGGTCTGGCTGCGCTGCACCGCGACCGTCGGCACCACCACGCCATCCACGGTGCGCACAATCAGCTTGGTCTGAACGAGAGTCCCAGGCCACAGCGTCTCATTGCCGTTGTTCATGATGCCCCGCACTGTGACCATGCCGGTGGTGGAGTCCACGCTATTCTCCACCATGGCCACCTTGCCGTCCTCGGAGCGGCCGCTGTTGGGAATGGTGGCGATCACCGTGGTCGATCCCGCAGCCATGGCCTCGCGGAGATCGCCGAGAATGCGCTGGGGAATCGCGAAGGACACATAGACCGGCGCCATCTGGTTGATGGTTGCCAGCGGCGCCGTGTCCGCCGGACGAACGAAGTTGCCCACCTTCACGTTGGCGGCGCTGATCCGGCCAGCGAATGGTGCGCGGATAGTCGTGAAGCTTTTTGCACCCTGAGATTGTCGAGCGCCGACTGGTCGGCCTGGATCGTGCCGGCGAGAATGTCGGACTGGGTTTTGGCGTTGTCGACATTGACCTGGGTCGTGGCGCCCTTGCCGATCAGGTCGCTGAAGCGCTTGAGGTCGCGTTCTGCGCCGGCGAGCTGCGCGCGATCGCGGGCCAGCGCGCCTTCGGCCTGCTCGATCTGGGCATCGATCTGGCGCGAATCGAGGGTGAACAGCAGGTCGCCCTCGTTGACCTTGGCGCCGTCCTCGAAATGCACGGAGACAATGGTGGTCTCGACGCGGGATTTCAAAGCGACGCTGGAGATCGGCGTCACGGAGCCAATGGAATCCACTTCATAAGGAATCGGTTTGCGTTCGGCCTTGGCCAGTTCCACCGAAACGACACGAGGGCGCGGCGCCTTCTGGGCTGCCGTATTCCCGGTGGTCCAGGACGATTTTGTCAGATAGGCCGTCAGTGCGACGGCCCCCAACAGGCCCACGAAGATCCATGTACGTTTCTTCATCACATCCCACGTCAACCGGTCTGGAGCATCGGGAGCACTCCTCGATTCTCCGTCCCTCACAGCGACTTAGTGCGCTTTATGCTTAAAGCGTATCATGCCCCTCCATCCGATGGTATGCCAGCCTGACTTATTTTTGCCATTGTTGTTACCGGAATCCCATCCAATGAGAATTGCAACGTGGAACGTGAATTCGGTCCGGCAGCGGCTTGACCATCTATTGACCTGGCTGCGCGATTGCGCGCCAGACGTGGTCTGTCTGCAGGAGATCAAATGCGTCGACGAGGCATTCCCGCGGGAGGCCATCGAGGCACTCGGCTACAACGTGGTCACCCACGGCCAGAAAACTTTTAACGGGGTCGCGCTGCTCTCGAAGTATCCGCTCGAGGAAGCAAATCCGGGGCTGGCCGGCGACGCCGAGGATTTGCACGCTCGCTTCATCGAAGGCGTGGTGTCGCTGAAATCGGGCGTGGTGCGCGTCGCCTGTCTGTATCTGCCCAACGGTAATCCGGTTGAGACCGAGAAATACCCCTATAAGCTGAAATGGATGTCGCGGCTGCACGACTACGCGCAGCAACGGTTGAAGACCGAAGAGCCGCTGATCCTGGCTGGTGACTTCAACGTGATCCCTGCGGCGGCTGACGTCCACAACCCCGCCGCCTGGGCCAATGATGCGCTGTTCAAGCCGCAGACCCGCGAAAGCTTCCAGGCCCTGCTCGGTCTCGGCCTCACCGACGCCCTGCGCGCCGTCACCGACGAGCCCGGCCAGTACACGTTCTGGGACTACCAGGCCGGCGCCTGGCAGAAGAACTGGGGCATCCGCATCGACCATCTCCTGCTATCGCCGCAGGCCAGCGACCGGCTCACCAATGTCGGCATCGACAAGTATGTCCGCGCCTGGGAAAAGCCGTCGGACCACGTGCCGGTATGGATTGATCTGGATCTTGAGGTCGCGTGAGTTGATCGCGCGCGGCCTGATCCACAGACGCAGCTGTTATCGCCCGGCTTGACCGGGCGACCCAGTATTCCGTGAAGGAATTGGGAAAATACGAAGACAACTGCCAGCAGTGTCGAAATCCAAACTGAAGCCGGCGTTTACTGGGTCACCCGGTCAAGCCGGGTGACGACAACCGAGCCCGAGGCGCTTTCCCCAGCCTCAGTCCTTGCGGCCCTGCACCCAGTGCTCGAGCATCTGCAGCGCCATGGCGCGGTCGTCTTCGGAGGCCTTGGCGATCGCCTTGTTGTAGCTGTCCTTGATCCAGGTCTCGTCCGGCGCAGCGCTGTCGCGCGCCAGCGTCAGCCACATCAGGCCGCGCGCCGCCTGCCTGGGCAGTTGTTCGCCGTTGAAAAGCATCTGGCCGAGCATGGCCTGGGCCTGGTGCTGGCCCTTTTGCGCGGCAAGGCCGAGCCAGCGCGCGCCATACTTGGTGTCGCGCGGCGCGCCGATGCCCTTGAGGTACAGGCGGGCCAGATCGTATTGCGCATCGGCATTGCCGAAATAGGACGCGGCATAGGAGAACATCTCGCGCGCCCGCTCGGTGTCGACCTTGACCTTGGAATTCGGAATGCCGTCGAGGTAGTAGCGGCCTAGCGCCACAAAGGCGTTGGCGACGATCGCCGCCTGCGGCGCCGACGGGCTATCCTCGGCGTGCGCATTGGCGATGCGGCTGAAATATTCGAAGGCGCGCAGGTCGTCCTGCATCACGCCGTTGCCGTCGGCATACATCCGGCCGAGCTTCCACTGGGCGATCGGGTGACCGCCTTCGGCGGCATATTGCAGGGCAGTCAGCTGGGTCGAATTATCCGAGGGGGCCGCCTTCTTCAAGGCGGCGGCGGTACCGGACTGCGCCGATACCACCGGGATCGCCGTATCCGTGCCGTTCACCGCGGCGCCATCAAAGGCGGACGCGGGACCGGCCACAGCTGCGGCTCCCAAAGCAAACGCTACAAGAATGATACGCCTAGATGTCCGCATAACACTGTTTCTCGTGCGCCCCGCCCGGATGGGTGACGGCACCATCGACCGCCGGTCCAACCTGCTGGGCATATTTCCAAAGCGCACCGGTCGTGTGGTCTGTCGCACGCGGCTTCCATTTGGTCTTGCGCTCGGCCAATTCCGCGTCAGTCAATTTTACGTTAAGTGTGCCGTTGTCTGCGTCGATCTCGATGATGTCGCCATCTGCGAGCAAAGCGATCGGGCCGCCGATGGCGGCTTCAGGGCCGACATGGCCGATGCAGAAGCCACGGGTGGCACCGGAGAAACGACCGTCAGTGATCAGGGCGATCTTGCCGCCCATGCCCTGCCCGGTCAGGGCTGCCGTGGTCGAGAGCATCTCGCGCATGCCGGGACCGCCGCGCGGCCCCTCATAGCGAATCACGAGGACTTCGCCCTCTTTGTAGGTCTTGCTCTTCACCGACTCGAACGCATCTTCCTCGCGGTCGAAGCAGCGCGCAGGTCCGGTGAATTTCAGGTTGGACATGCCGGCGACCTTCACGATCGCGCCCTCCGGAGCCAGATTCCCTTGAGTCCGACAACGCCACCGGTGACGGTGATCGGCTTGTCGGCAGAACGAACGACGTCCTGGTGGGGATTCCATTTCACGTTCTTCAAATTCTCCGCAATCGTACGGCCGGTAACGGTCAGGCAATCGCCGTGCAGGTAGCCGTGATCGAGCAATGTCTTCATCAGCAACGGTATGCCGCCAACTTCAAACATGTCTTTGGCGACATAACGGCCACCCGGTTTCAAATCCGCGACATAGGGTGTCTTTTTGAAGATTTCCGCCACGTCAAACAGGTCGAACTTGATACCGCACTCGTGCGCGATGGCTGGCAGATGCAGTGCAGCATTGGTCGAGCCGCCGGACGCGGCAACGACGGCAGCAGCATTCTCCAGGGCTTTGCGGGTGACGATGTCGCGCGGCCGGATGTTGCGCGCGATCAGCTCCATCACCTTCTCGCCGGCAGTGGTGCAGAACGCATCGCGGATCTCATAGGGCGCAGGCGCCCCGGCGGAATAGGGCAGCGCCAGACCGATCGCTTCCGATACCGTCGCCATGGTGTTGGCCGTGAACTGGGCGCCGCAGGCGCCGGCCGACGGACAGGCCACGCGCTCGATCTCGTCGAGATCCTCGTCGGACATCTCGCCGACCGAATGCTTGCCGACCGCCTCGAACATGTCCTGCACGGTGACCTGCTGGCCACGGAAATTTCCGGGCAGGATCGAGCCGCCATAGATGAATATCGAGGGCACGTTGAGCCGGACCATGGCCATCATCATGCCCGGCAGCGACTTGTCGCAGCCGGCGAGCCCGACCAGCGCGTCATAGGCGTGGCCCCGCATGGTCAGCTCGACCGAGTCGGCGATGCACTCCCGGGACGGCAGCGACGAACGCATGCCGTCATGGCCCATGGCGATGCCGTCGGTGACAGTGATGGTGCAGAATTCGCGCGGCGTGCCGCCGGCGGAGGCGACGCCCTTCTTGACGGCCTGGGCCTGACGCATCAGCGAGATATTGCAGGGAGCGGCTTCGTTCCAGCACGACGCCACGCCAACGAACGGCTGGTGGATCTGCTGGGTGGTCAGCCCCATCGCGTAGAGATAGGAGCGATGCGGCGCCCGCTCCGGCCCTTCCGTCACATGACGGCTGGGCAGGCGCGACTTGAGGTTGCTGGCTGGCGTCTTGGCGTCCATCTTGAACCCGTTTCCCCGGCCATCTCCCTGAACCCGGAAAATCTTGTGATTTCCCATTGTCTTCGCGAGCGCCGTGGCCGTTAGCTGACGAAGAATGATTTCACGGAGGCGTGTGGCTAAATAGCGGCGCACGCAAGGGCCGGCGGTGGCACCGGCCAAATGTTGGGGAACTGTTGCTTGGGCGCAACATTCGTTGCCGCACAGCAACCCTCTGGAATGCGACTAAGGTACAGTCCAAACGACGATGGCCGGCTCGGGAGCCTGCCATCGCGACCCGCGCTCGGGTTTTCTACATATTCAGGACGCGCCCGTAGGCGTCGAGGACCGCCTCCTTCATCGTCTCCGAAATGGTAGGATGCGGGAAGATGGTGTGGAAGAGCTCTTCTTCCGTGGTTTCCAGGTTCATGGCCACCACAAACCCCTGGATCAGTTCGGTGACCTCCGCGCCGACCAGATGCGCGCCGAGCAGCTGCCCGGTCTTCTTGTCGAAGATCACCTTGGCCAGGCCCTGATCTTCGCCCATGGCGATGGCCTTGCCGTTACCGACGAAGGGGAAGCGGCCGACGCGGATCTCGCGACCGCTCTCCTTGGCCTTGGCCTCGGTGAGGCCGACGGAAGCCACCTGCGGCTGGCAGTAGGTGCAGCCGGGGATCAGCAGCTTGTCCATCGGATGCGGATGCATTCCCTTGATGGCCTCGACGCAGATCACGCCTTCATGCTCGGCCTTGTGCGCCAGCATCGGCGGCCCCGCGACGTCGCCGATGGCGTAGATGCCCGGCACGTTGGTCTTGCCATAGCCGTCGATGACGATGCAGCCACGCTCGGTCTTGACCCCGAGCTTCTCCAGGCCAAAGCCCTCGATGTTGCCGACTACGCCGACCGCGGAAATGACGCGGTCGAATTCCTGGGTCACCGGCTTCTTGCCGTCGTCGATGGTGGCGACGACGCTGTCGGCCTTCTTGTCGAGCTTCGTCACCTTGGTATTGGCAAGGATCTTGATGCCCTGCTTCTCGAACTGTTTTCGCGCGACGGCGGCGATCTCGGCGTCCTCGACCGGCAGGATCTGCGGCAGCACCTCGACCACGGTCACTTCGGCGCCCATGGTGCGATAGAACGACGCGAACTCGATGCCGATGGCGCCGGAGCCGACCACCAGCAGCGACTTCGGCATCCTGTCCGGGTTCATCGCCTCGAAATAGGTCCAGACCAGCTTCTTGTCGGGCTCGAGGCCCGGCAGCGCGCGAGGCCGCGCGCCGGTGGCGACGATGATATGCTTGGCAGTATAGGCGCCCGGTCCCAGCGCGCCCTTCGGCGCAGCGGCTTCCGACTTCTTCACCGTGAACTTGCCGGGCGCGTCCAGCATCGCCTCGCCCCAGATGATCGAGACCTTGTTCTTGTTCATCAGGTATTCGACACCGCCATTGAGGCGCTTCACGACGCCGCGCGAGCGCGCGATCACCGCCTTGATGTCGAACGACACGTTGTCCGCCGACAGGCCGTAGTCCTTGGCGTGCTGCATGTAGTGATAGATCTCCGCCGAGCGCAGCAGCGCCTTGGTCGGAATGCAGCCCCAGTTGTTGCAGATGCCGCCAAGATAGGCCTTCTCGACGATCGCCGTCTTGAAGCCGAGCTGCGCGGCGCGGATCGCGGTGACATAGCCACCGGGGCCGGAGCCGATGACGACGACGTCGAAGGATGTATCAGCCATGTTGCACTCCGCGCGCCGACCGGCGCTGTCTTGAAATCAAAAATCGACGGATTCCGAATTCGATCAATCCCGTCGCCGCAAGGATTCCCAGCGCGCAATAGATCAGGAACTGTCCGAGGCTGCGCGCCAGTTGCTCACCGGAATTGTAGGCGTTGTAGAGGATGTCGTATCCGACCGGATTCAACGCCGCCGCGGCGGCGATCAGCAGCGATATCCAGGGCCATGAAGTTCTGACTTTCATGAGCCACCGGACCTGAGCCTCACACCACCATCATCACGGGATTTTCGATCAGCTTCTTGAAGGCGGTGATCAATTCCGCGCCGAGCGCGCCGTCGATGGCGCGGTGGTCGCAGGACAGCGTCACGCTCATCATGGTGGCGGCGACAATCTGGCCGTTACGCACGACGGCGCGTTCCTCGCCGGTGCCGACCGCCAGGATCGAGGACTGCGGCGGGTTGATCACCGCGGTAAAATCCTTGATGCCGAACATGCCAAGATTGGAGACCGACGACGCGCCACCCTGGTATTCATTGGGCTTGAGCTTCTTGGCCCGGGCGCGCCCGGCAAGCTCCTTCATCTCGTTGGAGATCGCCGAAATCGACTTGATCTCGGCCTGGCGAATGATCGGCGTGATCAGGCCGAACGGCAACGCCACAGCGACGCCGATGTCCGAGTGCTTGTGGCGAAGCATGGCGGCCTCGGTCCACGATACGTTCGCTTCCGGAATCTTCTGCAGAGCAACCGCCATTGCCTTGATGACGAAATCGTTGACCGACAGCTTGTAAAGCGGCTTGCCATCCTTGTCCTTGCCGGCCGCAGCGTTGATCTCTTCCCGCGCGGAAGAGAGCTTGCCGAGATCACAGTCGACGGTGAGATAGAAGGTCGGCATCGAGTTGGTTGCAGCCGTGAGACGTTGCGCGATGGTCCGGCGCATCGAGTCATGCGGCACGCTTTGGTAATCGCCCTGCTCGTACAGACCGAGAATCTGCTGATCGGACATGGCCGGCGCACCGATCAACGCCGTCGCGCCGGCGGGAGCACCAGCCGACGATGCCGCTGCCGCCTTGAGGCCGCCGCCGGACTTGGCGGTTTCGACATCCTTGGCGATGACGCGGCCGTGCGGACCGGAGCCGTTGATGCGGCCGAGTTCGATGCCGGCTTCCTTGGCCAGGCGCTTGGCCAGCGGCGAGGCGAAGACGCGCGCGCCATTGCTCGCCGGCGCAGCTTCTTTCGCCGGAGCCGGTGCGGCCGCGGCGGGCGGCGGCGCCTTCTCCGCGGCCGGCGCAGGCACAGGCGCGGCAGCAGGCTTTGACGGTTCCCTGGGCGCTTCGGCCGCAGCCGGCGCCGGCTTTGCGTCAGAGGCCCCTGCCCCTGCCGCCTTCACATCTTCACCGTCCGCAGCCAGCACCGCGATGATGGCGTTGACCGCCACGTCCTGGGTGCCTTCCGGCACCAGAATCTTGGCGATGGTGCCCTCATCAACGGCTTCCACTTCCATGGTCGCCTTATCGGTCTCGATCTCGGCGATCACGTCGCCTGACTTGACCTTGTCGCCCTCTTTCTTGAGCCACTTGGCAAGGTTGCCCTTTTCCATCGTCGGCGACAGCGCGGGCATCAGGATGTTGATTGGCATTGTCAGTGACCACCTTGTTGCGACTGCGACGTGGTGCCCACGTCAGTGGGCCGCGCGATTTCGGCTTCGAACATATCGACGATGCGGCTCAGCGCCTCGTCCTCGGAAAACTCGCTCTCGCGCCCGTAGGCGCGCGCGGCGTGGCGGGCGATGTCGACCAGCAACATGCCCCACATGTCGGGCTCCTCGAAGGCGCGGGTGAACGCGATCGACAGGCCGCCGTCGACCACAAACGCACGCAACACTTCGACGGCGTCATCGCGGCCCACGACGTCTGGCGGCAGCGGTTGCTCCTTAGGCCCCGCCATGCGTCACCGATAGCAAACGGCTTTGGCAGCCGCGACGACGTCGGCCACGGACGGCAGCGCCAGCTTCTCGAGATTGGCGGCATAGGGCATCGGCACATCCTTGCCCGACACCCGGCCGACCGGCGCGTCAAGATAGTCGAAGGCGTGTTCCATGATCCGGGCGGCGATTTCGGCACCGACGCCGGACTGCGCCCAGCCCTCCTCCACCGTCACCGCGCGGCCGGTCTTCTTCACGGACTCGACGATGGTGTCGGTATCCATCGGACGTAGGGTGCGCAGGTCGATGACTTCGGCGTCGATGCCTTCCTTGGCCAGTTCCTCGGCGGCCTTGAGCGCGTAGTTCATGCCGTTGGACCACGAGATCAGGGTAACGTCCTTGCCCTTGCGGGCGATCTTCGCCTTGCCGATCGGCACGATGTATTCATCGAGCTTCGGCACTTCGCCGGTGTGGCCGTACAGCATTTCGTTTTCGAGGAAGATCACCGGGTTGGGATCGCGGATCGCGGCCTTGAGCAGGCCCTTGTAGTCGGCGGCGGAATGCGGCGCGACCACCTTGAGGCCGGGGATCTGCGAGTACCAGGCCGAGTAGTCCTGGCTGTGCTGCGCGCCGACCCGGGCAGCGGCACCGTTGGGTCCGCGGAACACGAGCTGGGCGGTCATCTGGCCGCCGGACATATAGAGCGTCTTGGCAGCGGAGTTGATGATCTGGTCGATCGCCTGCATGGCGAAGTTGAAGGTCATGAACTCGACGATCGGCTTCAGGCCGGCCATCGCCGCGCCGACGCCGACGCCGGCAAAGCCGTGCTCGGTAATCGGGGTGTCGATGACGCGGCGGGCGCCGAATTCCTGCAGCAGGCCCTGGGTCACCTTGTAGGCGCCCTGATACTCCGCGACTTCCTCGCCCATGATGAAAACGTCTTCATCGCGGCGCATCTCTTCGGCCATCGCGTCGCGCAACGCTTCGCGGATGGTCATGGTGACCATCTCGGTGCCTTCCGGAATTTCCGGATCGGACTCGACCGTGGCCTTCGGCGCCACCGCGGCGGTGTCGCCCTGCGGGGCAGGCGCCGGTTTGGTGTCGGCCGCCGGCGGCGCGGACTGATCCGCCTTCATCTGCGCGGCGGGCTCGGCCGCGGCCTTGGCTTCCTTGGATGCCTCGGCAGCCGCCGAGGCATCTTCGCCGTCGGCCAGAATGGTCGCAATCGGCGTGTTCACCGCGACGTCTTGGGTGCCTTCCGCGACCAGGATCTTGCCGAGGGTGCCCTCATCGGTGGCCTCGACTTCCATGGTCGCCTTGTCGGTCTCGATCTCGGCGATGACATCGCCGGACTTGATCGCGTCGCCTTCCTTCTTCAGCCATTTGGAGAGGTTGCCCTTCTCCATGGTCGGGGACAGCGCGGGCATCAGCACTTGAATGGGCATAGGAACTCCGGATCGATCTTCAGGGCTGCGCGCGCTTAGCGGTAGATGTCAGTGTAAAGCTCGGACGCATCCGGCTCGGGATCGTGCTGGGCGAAATCCGCGGCTTCGTTGACGATGTCGCGAACCTCTGCGTCGATCGCCTTCAGGTCCTGCTCGGTCATCTTGGCGGCGAGCAGCCGGTTGCGGACCTGCTCGATGGGATCGGAATCGTGGCGAACCTTGTCCACCTCTTCACGGGTGCGGTACTTGGCCGGATCCGACATGGAATGGCCGCGGTAGCGATAGGTCTGCATCTCCAGGATGAACGGACCCTTGCCGGCGCGGCACCATGCCACGGCCTTGTCGCCGGCGGCTTTCACCGCGCGGACGTCCATGCCGTCGACCTGCTCGCCCGGAATGTTGAAGGAGATGCCGCGCTTGGAGAAGTCGGTCTGCGCGGAGGAACGGGTCACCGAGGTCCCCATGGCATAGCGGTTGTTCTCGATGATGTAGACCACCGGCAGCTTCCACAGCTCGGCCATGTTGAAGCTCTCATAGACCTGGCCCTGGTTCGACGCGCCGTCGCCGAAATAGGCCAGGCTCACGAGGTCATTGCCGCGGTAACGGTTGGCGAAGGCCAGGCCGGTGCCGAGCGACACCTGGGCGCCGACGATGCCGTGACCGCCGAAAAAGTTCTTCTCCTTGCTGAACATGTGCATGGAGCCGCCCTTGCCCTTGGAATAGCCGCCCCGGCGTCCGGTCAGCTCGGCCATGACGCCCTTGGCTTCCATGCCGCAGGCCAGCATGTGGCCGTGGTCGCGATAGCCGGTGATCACCTGATCGCCCTGCTTCAGCGCCATCTGCATGCCGACCACGATGGCTTCCTGGCCGATGTAGAGGTGGCAGAAGCCGCCGATCGCGCCCATGCCGTACAACTGGCCGGCCTTTTCCTCGAAACGCCGGATCAGCAACATGTCGCGCAGCGCGCGCAGCTCCTGCTCCCGGTTGAAGTCAGGCGGCGCAGGATGGCTTGCGCCATTGCTGGTTGCCTGTGCCGTTTGCGCGACGCTCTTTTTCGGTGCGGCCATGAGAATTCCGGATACGAGAGTGAATGGCCCTCTCTACTCCAACTACCAGCGGCATGAAAGGGACTGCCTGTCGCGGAGTATCGGCAAGTCATGTCGCACTGCAGCGAAGAGCAACATTCGCGATTGAATGAAGCGTGTTTTGTAATTTGCGGAATGGCAACCACGCACCGAGCCGAGGGCAGGTCCTGCAGACGTTGCGCGGCGAACCGGGAATGCCGCGCCGCGCTCCGACTCGAGATTGAAAATCAGTTCGGCTTGATCACTTTGACCAGGTCGCGCGGGTGAGCGTAGTCGAGTTGGTAGCGCACCCGCTCGTCGAGCATGTCGGGATCGACACCGCTGGAGCGCAGCAGCGACACCCGCTGTTCGCCCTCGGCGCGCTCCTTTTTCAGGCGCACCAGTTCCGAGGTCAGCGCCACGATTTCCTGATCGAGCTCCTGGCGGGCATTGAGGCCGTATTTGCCCGTGTAGGCGTTGACGCCGAAATAGCCGATCAGCATCGCCGCCAGCGCATAGAGCGCGAGCCCGGTGAGAAGCGATTTGAGTCGGGTATGCTTGACCATGGCGGAAACATGCGACGACCTGGTTAAGGGACTGCTAAAAACCAGGCCGTCGCCGCGAATCAGCCGCCTATTTCTTGATCTGCGCGACCCATGCCGCGAAAGCGTCGATATAGGCCTGCATGACCGGCTGCAGGCCGTCCTTGACGATCTCGCCGTTGTCGTCGAACGCGTCGCCGATGTGGTTGAGGTAGATTTCCGGCTGCTGCAGGATCGGACCGGTGATCCCGGGCAGGATCCGCTTCAGGTCCAGCGCCGCGGAGACGCCGCCCTGCGGGCTCGGCGAGTTGCCGACGATGCCGGTCGGCTTGCCGAGGAACGCGCTCTTGCCGTAAGGCCGCGAGGCAACGTCGATGGCGTTCTTCAGAACGCCGGACGTGCCGCGGTTATACTCTGGGCTCACGAACAGCACGGCGTCCGAGGCCTGGATGGTCTCGCGAAACTTGACCCAGTCGGCCGGCGGAGCCGCCTCGAGGTCCTGGTTGAAGAACGACAGCCCTTCCAGCGTCACGATGTTCAGCTTCAGCGTCGCCGGCGCCAGCCTGGCGAAAGCCTTGGCGATCTTCAGCGAAAACGATTGCTTGCGAAGGCTGCCGACGATGACGGCAACGCTGTACGGAGTGCTCATGAGAAGTCCTCTAAAGTGAGATGTCGGCGAAGATTCCAACCGCCTTCACCTACCCCCTTCGCCGAAAGATGCAAGTGCATGCATTCAGCGCCGCGGTCGCAAAACCGTCAATCTGTGGCTGCTGCCAGACCTCTGCAAACACATCTTCGTCATCACAACGAAACAACGGCGGCTTCGGGCCGGAGCCGCCGTTGTCGCTACCACTGCATCCGTTCTGCGAGCCAGCCGACCAGTTCCGGCGTATCGAAGGAATTGGCCGTCGTCGCGGCCCCCGCCGCGAGCAGATCGTCATGGCCGACACTGGTCCGGATGCCGACGGTGGCGATGCCGGCGGCCGAGGCCGCCTGCACGCCGGCACGGGAATCCTCGAACGCTACCGAGGCCTTCGGGTCCGCGCCGAGGGCACGGAGGCCCTCCAGGTAGGGCAACGGATGCGGCTTGCCATGCGCCAGTTCGTCGCCGATCACCAGCACCGCGAAACGGTCGGCGATGCCCAGGCCGGCCAGCATCATCTCGGCATTGAGGCGCGGCGCGTTGGTCACGGCCGCCATCGGCACGCCGGCCCGGTCGGCGACGTCGAGGAGTGCCATCAGACCGGGCAACGGCCGGATCTCCGCCGCCGCGAGGTCGCGGAACACGGCTTCCTTGCGCTCCATGACGGCGAGTTGTTGCTCCGGCGACTCGTCGGCGAGAAACCTCTGCTGGATCGATGCCGTGGAAAATCCCTGCACCTCACGACCGAACCGGGCGCGATCGAAGCTATGGCCGTAAGGCCCGAATACCTGGTTGAACGCGTCGAGATGCAGTGCATCGGTATCCGTCAGCGTGCCGTCGATATCGAACAGCAGCGCCCTGCCGGTCGGCTTTATCATGAAACGATCCTCCAAGCCCGGCATCTACGCCATTTTACCGTCAGGCGTCACCCCCGATCCTGGTTGCATGGCCCGCGGCGCCAAGCCATGCTTGCCGGACATCGCAATCCAGGGCCCGGCCATGACCATCGAATTCCTGATCACCTCGCTGATCGTGATCGCCTCACCCGGCACCGGCGCTCTGTACACCCTGGCCGCCGGCTTTTCGCGCGGCTCGCGCGCCAGCGTGGTCGCGGCGTTCGGCTGCACGCTGGGCATCGTCCCGCACATGGCAGCAGCCATTTTGGGACTGGCGGCGCTGCTGCACGCCAGTGCCCTGGCGTTTCAGGTCTTCAAGTATCTCGGCGTCGCCTACCTGCTGTACATGGCGTGGAATACGCTGCAGGAGCACGGCGCGCTGAAGGTGGACGACAAGGTCGACGCACGTTCGGCACTGCAGGTCACCGTAAACGCGATCCTGATCAACATCCTCAATCCGAAACTGTCGATCTTCTTCCTGGCTTTCCTGCCGCAGTTCGTGCGCGCCGACGAAGCGCATCCGCTGGCGGAGATGCTGACGCTCAGCGCGGTGTTCATGCTGATGACGTTCGTCGTGTTCGCGATCTACGGCCTGTTCGCAGCCGGGATCCGCGACCATGTCATCTCGCGTCCGCGCGTGCTGACCTGGATGCGCCGCAGCTTTGCCGGCGCCTTCGCCGCGCTCGGCGCCAGGCTGGCGCTGGCGGAGCAGTGACAGAGCTGGCGCCCCGTGTCCCATCGTTTGCCCCGGTCAGAGACGGATCGGAAGACCCTGAAATTGACCTAGCACAATGCGGACCGTCCCGATTGATGAAGATCGTAGCTGGATTAGCCTCCGGTGGCGGGTGTCACCGATTCATTGACCTGACTTTTAGCAGTGGCATCATCACGTGAAACGTACCTATTTTTTCGACTTAAAGGATGGCGTCGCAGTCCGCGACAGGCTGGGACTTGAGTTCATCACCTCGGATGCCGCCATCGCGCACAGCAGGGAGATCGCCCTGAAACTGAGCGAAGCGGACCCACCGGGGGACCCGAACCTCCACGTTTCAGTCATCAATGAGGTTGGCGCTGAAATCCATCGCGAGCCGGTCTATCCGGATGTTGTCGATATAAGCGAAAGTAAGAACGGCTGACATACGTCTGTCGCCGTCTGGCCGAAGCTGATCCCCGGCCAGACGGCTGTCATGAGCAAGACTCGTCAGACGTCGAAGAACACCGTCTCGTTCGGCCCCTGCAGGTGGATGTTGAAGCTGTAGACCGCCTTGCCGTCGCGCTCGCTGCGTTGCGCGATCAAGGTGGAACGCCGCACCGGCTGCTCGATCAGGTTCAGCACCGGATCGGCGGCGTTGGCCTCCTCCTCGTCGGAAAAATAGATCCTCGTATTGAGGCCGATGTTGATGCCGCGGGCGACGATCCACACGTTGATGTGCGGGGCGTCGACCTGGCCGTTGCGCTCGGTGACGGCACCGGGCTTGACGGTCTCGAAGCGGATCAGACCGGTGGAGAAGTCCGAGCCGCCACGGCCCCAGCCGCGAAACTCGGCATCCAGCGGACCCGTGCCCTGGTCGGCCGGATGGTTGTAGCGGCCGGCTGCGTTGGCCTGCCAGATTTCCAGCAGCACGTCGCGCAGCGGCGTACCGGTGCCGTCGAACACCGTCCCTTCCAGGGTGATGTGCTCGCCTGCTGTGTTCGGCCCGGCCAGCACCGCACCGAAGTTTTTCTCGAAGATCTCGAAGCCGGCCATGTCGGGGATGAGCCCGATATGCACGTAGGGCCCAGCGGTCTGCGATGCGGTTTCCTTGAGATAGGGCAATGCCTGCACCATGGCTCAGTTTCCTTCCGGGCGGTTTTCGAAGAACGTCGAGCGCTGGCCGCGCAGCACGATATCGAAGCGGTAGGCCAGCAGATCGAACGGCGCGCTGGCGTTGAGGTCGAGAGGTGCCACCAGGCGGTCGAGCGCGTCCTGGTCCGGCACCGTGGTGAGAATCGGGCAGATCTTGATCAGCGGATCGCCCTCGAAATACATCTGGGTGATCAGGCGCTGCGCAAAGCCCGAGCCGAATACCGAGAAGTGGATATGCGCCGGGCGCCAGCTGTTGACGTAATTGCGCCAGGGATAGGGGCCGGGCTTGATGGTGCGGAAATAATAATAGCCGCTGTCGTCAGTGAGGGCCCTGCCGCAGCCGCCGAAATTCGGATCGACCGGCGCGAGATAGGTGTCCTTCTTGTGGCGGTAACGGCCACCGGCATTGGCCTGCCAGAATTCCACCAGCGTGTTGGGCACGCCGCGTCCGTTCTCGTCGAGCACCCGGCCGTGCACCACGATGCGTTCGCCGATCGGCTCGCCTGACTTGGCGTAGTTGCGGATCAGGTCGTTGTCGAGCGGGCCGAGATCGTTGTGACCGAACACCGGACCGGTGAATTCCGACAGCGACGTCTCCAGCGACAGCAGCGCATTGCGCGGCGAGCGCAGCACCGAGGACTTGTAGCCGGGCGCGTGGGCCGGCGGATGCACCGAGCGGTCGCGCGCCAGAAAACCACTGGCGCGCAGTGGCGATGCAAAGGATTCGACCCGGTTGCTGCCGGCGTCGGCGGGCGCGTCGATCCGTCCGCTATGGATGTTCATGGGTGGCCTCCCTATGGCAGCGACCGCCACGTCGGCGGCTCGCCTTTGCGCCAGCATGTTCTGCCCCATTCCCAAGATAAATAGATCGGTTATCATGTATTGCATGAGCAAGATCGATCATTTGGACATCGACGGCCACGTCCTAGCGCTGTTTCTCGCGGTGCTGGAGGAAGGCTCGGTGACATCGGCGGCGCGGCGGCTGGGCGTGACCCAGTCGGCGGTGAGCCACGGTCTGCAGAAATTGCGCCGGGTGATCCACGATCCCTTGTTCGCCAAGTCCGGCCGCGGCATCGTGGCCACCGCCCACGCCCATGCACTGGCGCCCGAGGCCCGCGCGCTGCTTGACGCCATGAAGGCGTTCGGCAGCGGCGCGTCATTCGACCCGGCCACGGCGCAGCTTTCCATCACCATCGCCGCCAACGACTTCCAGCGCGACCTGCTGCTGCCCGGCCTGGTGCGCCGGGTCACGGCGGCGGTGCAGAAATTCAGCCTGCGGGTGATCCCATCGCAATCGCCCTCCCCGGCCATGCTGCGCGACAACCGCTGCGACCTGCTGATCACCCCGGTGCCGCCCGTGGGGATCGATATCGTGCAGAAGCGCCTGCTGCAGGATCACTACGTCTGCTTCTACGATCCCGCCGTCAGGCCGCCCGCGACCCGCGCGCAATACCTCGCGGCCCGGCACGTCACCGTGGTCTACACCGACAACGAGCGGCTGGACTTCGACCGCCGGCTTGGCGCCAGCGGCATCGTTCGGGATATCGCCATCTCGGTGCCGAACTTCACGGCCGTGCCGGCCTTTTTGCGCGGTTCGGACCTGCTGGCGAGCATGCCAAGCCTGCTCGGCCAGCAATTGATGCGCGATTTTGCCAGCGCGCGGATCCCGCTGGCTGCCGGCGCCGGGGCAATGACGGCATTGCCGATGTACATGGTCTGGCACCAGCGTTTCCAGAAGGACCCGGCGCACAGCTGGCTGCGCGCCCAGCTGGAAGCCAGCGTCGCCGCCGATGTCCGCGGCAGCGTTGCAAGGCACAAAGCTGGAACCCGGTCGTGATTGCTTAAAAAGCCGACTTTGCTGCCGAAACAACGCGCTTCCTAGCGCCCCGGCCGTCGTGCTCAATCGCAGCGGCGGTCAGGCAACTGAACCGCCCCTGGACCACCCCGCGAGGCCGAGCCGCCGCCATGACGAAACTGAAATCACACTGGTGGTGGGACCTGTCGACCCGCGACTTCGCCGAACTCGACGCGGGCAGCGTGGTCGCCATCCTGCCGGTCGGCGCTGTCGAGCAGCACGGGCCGCATCTGCCGGTGCGCGTCGATGCCGCCATCAATGCCGGAATCATCGCCCGCGCCGTCGAACTGATGCCCGCCGACTGCCCGGCGCTGGTGCTGCCGGCGCTACCGATCGGCAAGTCCGACGAGCACCTCGCCTTTCCGGGCACGCTGACGCTGTCCTACGAGACGCTGGCGCGGGTGTGGTTCGAGCTTGGCGAAAGCGTGCACCGTGCCGGCGTCCGAAAAATCCTGTTCCTCAATTCCCACGGCGGCCAGCCGCAACTGCTCGACATCGTCTGCCGCGAGCTGCGCGTGAAGCTCGGCATGTTCGCGGTGTCGGCGATGTGGTCGAGCCTGATCGACATGGACGCGCTCTACAGCGCCGACGAGAACCGCCACGGCATTCACGGCGGCCAGAGCGAGACCAGCGTGATGCTGCATCTGCATCCCGATCTGGTCGAGATGGATCGCGCGGAGAATTTTGTGCCGCTGTCGGTACAGATCGCTGATGAGTCCGAGCTGCTCAGCCCGGAAGGTGCGGTGGGGTTCGGCTGGCAGGCGCAGGACCTGCATCCGAAGGGCGCCTGCGGCGACGCCACGCAAGCCACGGCCGAACTCGGAAAGGAGACCGTGGAGCGCGCGGCGCGGCGCCTGCTGGTCTTAATCGACGAGATCAGCCGCTATCCGCTGTCACGCATTGCGACAGCGACCGCTTTCGACAAGACGTAATCCAGAGGAGTTTTCATGGCTTTCAGCGTCGCCGATATTTCAAAGGTCCAGGCGTTCCGCATTTCGCCTGGCGACACCAACTATTTCGCCATGCTGTTCGATCGCGACACCGACAAGATCGACAACATCTTCGTCATCGAGATCTTCCAGCCCGGCGGCGCGACGCCACCCAACGAACACGCCGCGGCCCATGAGTTCTTTCATGTGCTGCACGGCGAAGGCATCGCCCGCTGCGACGGCAAGACGCTGCCGATCAAGAAGGGCGACTCGCTGCTGCTGCATCCCGGCTCCGAACACGTCATCGAGAACACCGGCACCGACAAGCTCTACACGCTGACGGTGATGACCCCGAACGAGGGCTTTGCCGAGCTGATCCGCGGCGGCGAGCGCGTCGAACTCGACGCCGACGACATCCGCATCCTGCAAGGCCTGTAACGCACCACCGCCGTTTTCGGAGATTGCCATGCTGAACACCAAGCAACCCGTCCTGCGCAAATTCTGGTACGCGACCGTGCCGCTGGCCGATCTCGCAGATGGCCCGAAACCCTTCACCCTGCTCGGCGAGCCGATCGTGCTGTTCCTCGACGGCAATGGCGAACCCGCCGCGCTGGAAGACCGCTGCTGCCACCGGACGGCAAAACTCTCGAAAGGCTGGTGCCGCGACGGCAATATCGTCTGCGGCTATCACGGTTGGGAATACGATCGCGACGGCAAGCTGGTGATGATCCCACAATTCCCGTTCGAGCAGCCGATCCCTGAGGCCAAGGCGCGCGCGTTCCGCAGCACCACGCGCTACGGCTATGTCTGGGTGGCGCTGGACGAGCCGCTCGGCGACATCCCTGACATTCCCGAGGATCGCGATGCCGGCTATCGCCGCATCCCGCAGTTCTACAGCAAATGGAAAACCTCGGCGCTGCGGCTGATGGAGAACTCGTTCGACAACGCGCATTTCGCCTTCGTGCACAAGAACACCTTCGGCGATATCGACCAGCCGCGCCCCGAAAAGTACGAGATCGTCGAGACCGATTACGGCTTCGAGGCCGAGACCATCGTCACCGTGCGCAACCCGCCCAACGCCGCGCGCATCACCGGCTCGACCGAGCCGACGACCAAGCGTCACATGCGCAACAAATGGTTCATGCCGTTCTGCCGCCGCCTCGACATGGAATATCCCTCCGGCGTGCGCCATCTGATCTTCAACTGCGCCACGCCGATTTCCGACGGCGAGATCCAGGTGGTGCAGATCCTGTTCCGCAACGACACCGAAGCAGACTGTCCGGCGCAGGAGCTGATCGACTGGGACGCCGCGATCATCGCCGAAGATCAGGACATCCTGGAGTCCACCGACCCCGACGCCATTGTCGACATGGGCCGCAAGATCGAGAAGCACATGCCGTCGGACCGCCCGGGCATGATCATGCGCAAGCGGCTGCTGGAATTGTTGAAGGCCCACGGCGAGGTGGAGCGGCCGAAGTTCGAGAATGCGTAAGGCAAAGCGCGTGAGTTACGTGTCCCGGACGCGCTGAGATGCGCCTCCGCAGGAGGCGTAGTGCACTGCAGATCCGGGACCATCACGAACGCCTGCGCGGGATACGGTCCCGTATCTGCGGAGCGGCATGTCGGCGATGCAAGAGCATCGCCTTGGAATGCCGCACCGCGTCCGGGACACGTGCCTTACTCCAGCCGATCGCCATCGCGGAGCGTTGGAAACAGTTTTATCCACAGCAACGCCACGGCGACGGCGCTTGAACGGCTGTGATCGTCTCGGGCCGTGTTGAAACGCGGCAACGGGCCCGCATCGAGATCGCATCGTCAGGGCGATTTACGCGAGCGCCCGACAAACGATGCGCGAAGCCAAAGCGCCAGGACGCACTCTGCCATGCGACAAACTGCAGCAACCCGGATCTCACGTGAGACGGAAAGACTGGAGGTATTCTAGGAGCGCTTTTCGAGCCCCTCGGTTAGAGGACCGCCTGCGGCGGATTCTCTGCCCGTGAATATGCGAGGGGCTGGATGACGTTGAATCTGATGCGGGCAACATGCCTGGGAGCTGCAAGCTGTCTTGCACTGTCCGTTGATCTGGCGAGTCCGGTGCGCGCCCAATCTGTCCTCCCGGCGGTGACTGTTGATTCTCCCACGCGCCCAAGCGCACGTCGTATCGCCCCGCCGGCACGGCGCACAGCGGCCGTTCGCGCCGCCGCACGCCGTGCACCTTCGCCCCTGCGCCAGGTCGCGCCTGTGCCTTACGTCATACCGGCAACGGGCAACCTCGGCGCCATCCCGCCATCCTACGCCGGCGGTCAGGTGGCGACCGGCGGCCAGGTGGGCCTGCTCGGCAATCGCAGCGTCATGAATACGCCCTTCAACCTCACCAGCTATACCCGCGAGCTGGTCGAGAACAATCAAGCACGTACGCTTCCGGACGTACTGGTCAGCGATCCATCGGTCGGCTCTGCGCTACCGCGCAACATCGGCCGCGAACAGCCGATGATCCGCGGCTTCCTGCTCGGCAATACCAGCGTCGGCTTCAACGGCTATTTCGGCCTGATCGGCAATCATAACTTCAACGTGCTCGATGCCGTCGAGCGGGTCGAAGTGATCAAGGGGCTCAACGGCCTGCTCAACGGCCAGTCGCCGGACGATTCCATAGGCGGCGCGATCAATCTGATCCTGAAGCGGGCCCGCAACGAGCCGACCGCCGAGTTGACCACGTCGTTCGCCTCGCGCGGTCAGGGCGGCGCCCACCTCGATGTCGGCCAGCGCTATGGCGAGCACAAGGAATTCGGCATCCGTTACAACGGCACCTATCGCGACGGTGCCACCGAGGTCGACAATCAAAGCCTGCAACTGAATTCGCATGCTCTCGCCCTCGACTATCGCGGCGAGCGCGTACGCGTCTCGGCAGATATACTCTACGATGATTCACGCGCCGACGGACTGAGTGCGCGCAATACGCTCAACAACTCGCTCATGCGCGTGCCCGGTGCCCCGAATGGCACCAATTTCTGGAATCCAATCTGGACCGGCATCTCGGGCTGGAATGGCACGGCCCTGTTGCAGGCCGAGGTGGACGTCACCGACTGGCTCACCGTCTATGGCGGTGGCGGATATTTCGAGAACTCGATCACCAGCCGCATCTCCAATCCGACCATCGCCAATGCGTTCGGCGATACCACGGCAACGCCGTTCTCCAGCCTGCAGGAGCGGAAAAACCACACCGAACAGGCAGGCTTCCGCATCGCGGTCGATACAGGACCAATTCATCACGACATCAACTTCAACACTTCGCTGTGGACCGGCGAGATCGCCAACTCGCGCACGACCGGTACGCCGGTCACGTCAAACATCTACACTCCACGCCCCGCCACCTACCAGGCGCAGTCGCTGCCGGCCGCGACCAAGTCCAATCTCAACTCGCTCAACAGTTACGGCGTCGCCGACACCATCTCGGCGTGGAACAATCGCGTTCAGTTCACGGTCGGCGTGCGCCGACAGGAAGTCGAGGCCGCGACCTTCGACCAGGTGACGGGCGCCTCGACCGGCAGCTACGCGGCGGGCACCTGGAGTCCGGCCTACGCGCTGGTCGTCAAGCCGCTGGAAAACGTATCCGTCTACGCCAATCAGATCGAAGGCCTCCAACAGGGCACCATCGTCGACAACACGTTCCAGAACCAAGGCCAGATCTTCCCCTCCTACAAGTCGCTGCAGCGCGAGGTGGGCGTCAAGGTGGATTGGGGCCGCTTCACCACCACACTCGCAGCCTATGATATCGCCCAACCGGCGCAGATCTCGCTGCCGGGGACGCCGCTGCCGACTTTCTCGATCGACGGCGAGAACCGCAACCGCGGCGTCGAGATCAACACGTTCGGCGAACTCACGGCGGGCTGGCGCCTGCTGGGCGGCGCCTCGTTCATGGATGCGCGCCAGAGCAAGACGCAGAACGGCATCAACGACGGCAAACGCTCGATCGGCATTCCCGACGTGCAGGTCAGCCTCGGCACCGAATGGGATACACCCTTCGTGACCGGCCTGACCTTGACCGGCCGCGCCATCCATTTTGGCGATGCGTATCCGGACGCTGCGAACAAGTTCGTCATTCCGGCGTGGACGCGCTTTGACCTTGGCGCACGCTACAGTTTCGCCTCGCCGTGGAATGGCAAGCCGATCACGATCCGCTTCGCCGTCGAGAATGTCGCCGATAACAACTATTGGATGACCAGTGGGGCCGAAAGGCAGATCTATCTCGGCGCGCCGCGCACCTATCTCGCCTCCACGACATTCCGCTTCTGACCCGAGATGTCTTGACGGTGAACATGATGACGCACGCCGACGGGACCGGGACTGGAATGGGGCTCGTCCCGCCGGAGCATCGCCGCACGTGATCCGGTTTTCGACGTTCATCCATAAATGGACGGGCCTGCTCTCGGCCATCTTCCTGATCGTCGCGGGCATCACCGGCAGCCTGCTCGCCTTCGAGGACGAGCTCGAGGCTCTGGTCAATCCCGCGCAATACGTCGTCCGCGCGCCCCTCGACGAACGTGGCCGGCCTGCCGCGATGCTGGATCCGTTCGAACTGGTTGCGCGGGCAGAACGGGCACTACCCGGCTATCGGCTCATTGGCTTGCCGCTGCTGCGGCAGCCGGATCGCTCCGTGAAAGTCAATCTGGATCGACGCGACCCCGCTTTGACCGAGGCCGATCAGGCGTTCTTCGATCCCTATGACGGCCGCCTGCTGGGCATCCGAAAATGGGGCGCGAGCCCATTCGACAGCACCACCGTCATCGGCTTTGTCTATCGCCTGCATTACGCGCTGGCGCTGCCGGAGCCGTGGGGCAAGACCTTCTTCGGCGTCGTCGCGCTGCTCTGGACCTTGAACTGCATGGTCGGCATCGTCGCCACGTGTCCGCGCACCGCGCCGTTCCTGCGGCGCTGGCTGCCGGCCTGGATGATCAAGCGCAACGCCAGCACCTATCGCCTGCACTTCAACATTCATCGCGCGACGGGCCTGTGGCTGTGGGGGTGATGTTCCTGTTCGCCTGGTCGAGCGTGATGCTCAACCTGCGCTCTGAAGTCTACACGCCCGTGATGTCCAGCTTTCTCGACTTCAAGAAGCAGCCGCAACGTCCGCCGAAAACGCCCGACAGACCGATACTCGCCTGGCGCGATGCTTATGGCATCGCGGTCGCGACAATGGACGAGGTGGCCCGCACACAGGGCTTCACCGTCAACTTTCCGAGCCACCTGTTTTATAATCGTCAGTTCGACGCGTTCATCTATTACGCCAACACATCGCGCGACGTGACGCGGGAACGCGGGCAGACCGGCGTGTTCATCGACGCACGCAGCGGCGCCTTGCTGGCGACGCGCATTCCGACAGGCGAGTATTCCGGCGACACGGTCAGCCGCTGGCTGCAATCGCTGCACATGGCAAAGGTGTGGGGCCTGCCCTACCGGATCTTCGTCGCGGTCATCGGCCTCGCGCTGGCGATCAGTGCCTATACCGGGCTCTATATTTGGTGGAAGAAACGCTGCATCCGACGAGCAAGGGAAGCGAAGAGGTCGTCGCCGGGTGCAGGCGCCAAGATGTCGGGCGAAGGGGAAAACGCAGCCGCACAACGCAGCGCATGAACTGGTCCCGATGATGGGAGCTGCCTCTCCCATCCCGTCGCCGGGCTTGCCCTACTCCAGCCGCTCCACGTCGCGGAGCGTCGGAAACAGCTTCATCCAAAGCAGCGCCACCGCCACGGTGCCGATGCCGCCGAGCAAGGCTGCGGGCATGGTGCCGAACAATGCCGCGGTGACGCCACTTTCGAACTGGCCGAGCTGGTTGGAGGCGTTGATGAACAGGAAATTGACCGCGCCGACCCGGCCGCGCATGTCGTCCGGCGTGGCGAGCTGCACCAACGAGATGCGGATCACCACGCTGACCGTATCGGCAGCGCCCATGATCAGCAGCGCGATCAGCGACAGCCAGACCAGTTGCGACACGGCGAACACCGCGGTGGCCAGGCCGAACACGATCACCGCCTGGAACATGCGCATGCCCACCCGGCGGTTGATGGTCCAGCGCGTCAGAACCACGGTCATCAGCAACGCCCCCACGGCGGGCGCGGCGCGCAAATGCCGAGGCCCCAGGGGCCGGTCTGCAGGATGTCGCGCGCATAGATCGGCAGCAGCGCAACAGCGCCGCCGAGCAGCACCGCGAACAGGTCGAGCGAGATGGTGCCGAGGATCGCCGGATTGCGGCGGACAAAGCCGACGCCGGCAAACAGCGCCCGAAAGCTCGGCGGTTCTTTTGCGACGATGGGCCGATCGAGCCTGATGGCATTGTTCAGCAGCCCGCCGATCACCCAGAACCCAGCCATCAGCGCATATGGCAGCCCCGTCGACAGGGCATAGGCGATGCCGCCCAGCGCCGGGCCGCAGATCATCGCCAGTTGGCCGGTGCCTGAGGTCAGCGCCGTGGCCTTCTGCAGCGTGCCCGCCGGCACCACGCCGGGCAGCAGCGCCGAACTCGCCGGACTTTCGAACGCCGTCGCCGCGCCGAACAGGCCGACAGCAACGAAGATCTCCGGCACCGTGATCCAGCCGCCATAGCTGCCCCACGCCAGATACAGCGCCACCAGCCCCTGCACGATCTGGCAGACCTGCACCACCATGCGGCGATCGTAGCGGTCGGCGGCGTGGCCGCCGGCGAACACCAGCAGCAGCATCGGCAGGAACTGGACCAGCCCGACCATGCCGAGCTGGAACGCGCTGCCGGTCATGTCATAGACCTGCCAGCCCACTGCGACCGCGGCTATCTGCGAGGAAAACCGCGAGAAGCAGCGTGACCAGACATAGAACAGATACGGCGCATGACGCAGCAAGACGCCGGAGCCAACCGGTTCGGCCGCATCCGCTGGTTGATCGAGAAGGGTCATCCCGCCTTGTTCGGATTGATCAGGTACTTCGCGCCGGTCGCACGCTTGTTGTAGGCCTTGAGGATATCGAGCTGCAGCGCCTCCTGCAGCGAGATCACCTGCGTGTAGTGGCTGGCGAAGGTGGTCTTCAATTCGGCGGCGACGCGCTCGCGCAGGCGCTGCGCGTCTGCGGCGCCGATCTTCTGCAGGAACGGAAACAGCAGCCAGCCGCCCATGCTCCAGGCCATGCCGAAGGTCGGCGAAAACTCGATCGGCTTCGACTCCAGCCGGCCGTAGACATAGACCTGCTTGTGGGTGGTCGAGCCGTAGCGGCTGTAGACCTTCATGGCCTTAACGGCCATGGCCTCCATGGCGGTGAGGATCTGGCCCTGCAGCTTGCCGCCGCCGGTGGCGTCGAAGGCCAGCGTCGCGCCGGTGGCGATCAGCGCCTCGGTCAGGTCGTCCATAAAGCTCGGCACGGTGGAATCGCAGACGTACTTTGCGCCGATGTCGCGCAGCAGCTTTTCCTGCTCGGCGCTGCGTACGATATTGACGAGGTCGATACCGTCCTTGAGGCAGATCCGGTTGAGCATCTGGCCGAGATTCGACGCAGCAGCGGTGTGCACCAGCGCCTTGTGGCCGTCACGGCGCATGGTCTCGACCATGCCGAGCGAGGTCAGCGGATTGACGAAGCACGATGCGCCCTCGGCAGGTGTGGTGCCTTCCGGCAACGGCAGGCAGTCAGCGGCCTTCATGGTGCGGTACTGCGCATACATGGCGCCGCCGATCATCGCCACGGTCTTGCCGAGCAGCGCCTGCGCCGCCTCGGACGCGCCGGCCTTGACCACCACGCCGGCGCCTTCGTTGCCCACCGCCATGGATTCATCGAAGCGCCCGGCCATGGCCTTCATGAACTGCACCGGCACCTTGGCCTTCACGACGGCCTCGTCGCCGCTGCCCGACGCCGTGGCGTTGGCGATGTCGGCGGGGCCGACCAGGAGCCCGATATCCGACGGATTGATCGGCGCCGCCTCGACGCGCACCAGCACCTCGTCCGCGCCGGGCTCGGCGATATCGACCCGCTTCAGCGACAATTCATAGTCGCCGGTCCTGGTGATCAGGGAGCGCAGCTCAAGTCCGGTGGTGTGATCAATGCTCATGTGGCCCTGCCCGCTTGCTGGATATTTGGAAGAAAAATGAGTTCTGCCCGGCGTCAGTAGATGCCGGGGATGATGCGCTTGGTCTCGCGCATGTAGACGCGATAGTCCTCGCCGAAGGCTTCCGTCAACATCCGCTCCTCGAAGCCGATGCGGGCGAAGAACAGGATTGCGACGGCCACCAGGCCGCTCAAGGCCGCTACCGCGTTCGGCAGCAGGAACGCCTGCGCCAGCGCCCACAGCCAGAACGAGGCATACATGGGATGGCGGATCAGGCGATAGACGCCGGCGCGCACGATCTGGTGCTTTTCGCGAATCTCGAGGCTCGCCGACCATTGCCGGCCGAGGTCCTTGTGCGAACGCCGGAACAGCCACAGCGATGCGACATACACCAGCACGCCGATGGCCACGGCGGCATAGTTCAGGTCATAATTCAAAGCGCGCGGCCAGCCGGTGGCGAGATAGACCACGGGCACGACGAACAGGCCGACCGTGGCGACGCCGAGCAGAATCCGTTCGCGGCTCAAGCCATCGACGCGCACCGTCGCGGCCCGCCGGGCCCGCCGAGCATAGGGATAGCGGATCACGAACCACGCGACGGTCCCGACCGCCCAGACGATTTCTCCGAGGAGCGAGACGGTCATCGTCGGCCGCCACAACGACTACGCGGCATTGACGGATACCCGGGGTAGCGGCGCGGTTTCCGCGGTAACAGGCGCGAACGGCAGCAGCGCGCCGTCGGCGCCGAAGCGGTCGAGGCCGCCCGCGGGCGCGGTGATTTCGTCGAAGGGCAGCGGACCGCAGATGATCATGCAGTAATCATAGAGCGCCCGCTGGTCGTTGCCCATCACCATCTGGTAATGCAGCCGCATGAAATTGAAGCGATGCCGCTTGAAGGCGTCCGGGCTCATCATGTTGTGCATCTGCACCCGCCGGATGTTCGGGCGGCCATCGCCGCGCTCGCGGCTGACGCGCTTCAGTGTCACGGGATCGAAGCGGTAGAAGCTGATGGCGTCATCGCGGGCGTGATATTCGGCCCAGCGGATCAACGGTTCATTGGCCACCGCCTGCGTGGCGGCGCGGACGCGGGTCCCGGCCGGATGCAGCGCGAATTTCGGGATCGTCGCGCCGACCGTGAGCACGCAAATGGCCGGGCCGCGGCGCGGCAGATCCGGATCGAGCTTGAGCGCGCGCGACACCGATTCCATCACCAGCGCGGCGCCGAGACAATGGCCGACGATGACGATTTCCTCGACATCAGCCTTCTGCGCCCGCGCCACGATCGCTGCGGCGAATTCGTCGACGCGGCGGTCCATCAACGGTCTCTGGCCGTAGACGAACTGCCGCGAGAAAATCCAGTCGTCGAACACGTGGTTGATCGGCTTCTTCCAGCCGTAGCGGTGCAGAAGGCCACCGAACACCGCGCCCGCCGCGACGATGCCTAGTCCCCAGGCAACTGCGCCATGCAGACCGAGCAGCCACGCAAAAGCGAAGCCCACGCCGGTGCCGGCGAGCAGGAATACGGTGACCCAGAGATAGGGGAACAGGAAGAAGCCGGCATATTTCCAGCTCGACAGCACGAAGCGGAACAAGGTGCCGGTCACGATCCAGTCGATCAGCGTCACCATCCCTGCTGCCAGCCGCGACGGCATGCTGCGCTGATGATCCATCAGGATCAGATCGTCCCAGCGCAACATCTCGTAGCTGATGACGGTGTTCCAGTTCGGTCCCGACGACTCGGCCTGCCAGGTCGCGCTCACCTGCGAACACTGCGGTTCCGACGAGGCGCGCGCGGTGACGCCCCACGTCTTCTGGAAACTGCCGAGCGAACGATGGAACCGACTCAGCTGGGTGCCCGGCAAGATTGGATCGTAACCGCCGATATGAAAGACATGTCGCCGCGCGACCATTGCCCCGATTCTCCTCTTGGGCGTCACGCGCCAGACCGTGGCAAGCTTAGCAAATTTGCTGTCTGCCACAAACCGCACGAGCCGATTCATGCGTCATCATTCAGGTTTTTGTCGCCAGCAAGTCACACTGGGGTTTTTTGCCCCCTTTTGCGTTCAAAAAGTCGAGATTGACGCGCTGTGGCGATTGACGACAGTTGCCAATGGCGGGAGATAGAAATCCGTTTCAAATGATTTCCGGGGAAAGAGTGCTGTGATGTCGACGAATCTGATGGGCACGAAACGACCGCCACTGCATGTCGTGGTCGGCTTTTTCATGATCTTCTGCTCGGTATTCGTGACATCGCTTGCGAGTTCCAGCGACGCCCAGGCTGCCGCCAAACGTCCGGGCCACGTCTATCTGTTGCGCGGCGTCCTCAACGTTTTCTCGCTGGGTATGGACCAACTCGCCTACAAGCTGCAGGCTGCCGGCGTATCCAGCTCCGTGCAGAACTACCTCGGCTGGCGAGGGCTGGCTGACGACATCATCGCGGCATACCGCAGCGGCAATCGCGAACCAATCATCCTGATGGGCCATTCGCTCGGCGCCGACGCCACCATCGATATTGCCCGCAAGCTGCAGGGCAGCGGCGTGCCGGTGGCGCTGATCGTCAACTTCGACCCGGTGAGCCCGGCCCCGGTGCCACCCAATGTCCGCCAGATCGTGAACTACTACGTTCCCGCCGGCTGGGGCCAGGCGGTCGCAGCCGACAAGCGCTTCAAGGGCAACCTCGCCAACATCAACGAGGATGCGACCGACAACCACTTCTCCATCGACAAGTCGGAAAACCTGCATCGCAAGACCATCGCGAAGGTGCTGCAGGTCACCGGCGGCGCGCGCCGCGCCCCGAAAAAGCCCGCCAACGCCCAGGTCTCGGCCGCGCCGGCGCAGTAAGCAGGGTTGCCGCTGCTCGCGCGCTACGGCGCGCGAGCGCACTCAGACGATCAGCACGTCGTGCGACGTCAGCGGCATAACGACGCCGGTGAGCCTGATCGATGCATCGTGGCCGAGATCGATGATGGTATCCGTCCCCACCACGTGAACCGACAGGTGCTCGAGATCGGCGGCAATGCTCGACGCGATTTCGAGCACATCGCGGCCCGGCCCCTCGCCGGCCTTGAAGTTGTTGATGACGTCGTGCCCCGATGCCTCCCGGAACACGAACCTGTCGCCGCCGGCGCTATTCATGACGTCGCTGGCCGCAGTCGACGTCAACGTCACGTCCGGCGCATAGGCCGTCATGGTGTGACTGCCGTCATGGTTGTCGAAGACCGTCGAGAGCCGGTGCCCGGCGGCATCGAACCCGTCATGCCGCGCCGAATAGGCTTTCCCTCGATCCCGAACGTATCGACATCACGGCTGCCGTCGGCATGACGGGTGGTCTCAATGGCAAGCGCGCCATCCAGCGCATATTTCGACTGCACAAACGAGCCGTCCTTCTGCATCACCGTCTGCTGGGTCATCTGCCCCCGGCTGTCATATTGATCCAGCGTGCGGACGCCATCGGCACTCACGGTCTGTTTCAGCGCCAGCGTGCCGTTGTCGTGGAACTGCTCGATCAGCGAACTGTGCCCCGCCGCATCGCGCACCGCGTGCTCCGACGTGTAATCCTTGCCGGTGATCCCAAAGCTATGAATGTCGCGCGAGCCATCGGCATGCCGGGTGATCTCGCCGGTTTCAAATCCGGTGGCATCGAATGTGAACTGCTGCCAAGCACCGTCGCCGTGGCTGGTCGCGAATTTGATCAGATGACCGCCAGCGTCATAGTCGGACGCGCTGACCGAACCGTCGCTGTTGACCACCTGCCGGAAGGCGAGATCGCCGTCGCCGAAGAAGCGTTCCACCAGCCTGGTATGGCCGGTGCCGTCGATGGCGATGTGTTCGGAGGCGTAGCTCTGCCCGACGATCGCGTCGTTATAGACGTCGCGCGTGCCGTCCGCATGGCGGACGGTTTCGCCGGTGACATGCCCCGCGCTGTCGGCGGCCTGGATCTGGTAGGTACTGGCAGCGTCGGTGGTCGCCGACGCCCGCGCGATGGTGCTGGTGTCGATCGCCATGTCCGCGAATTTCAGGACTTCGATGTTGCTGAGGCGATCGGTGCCATCACGGCCGGAGACCCGGTCGGTGACCACCGTGGTGCGACCGTCCAAGCTGATGCTGTAATCGCTGGCGACGCCCGAATAGACGGCCGTATCGGTCCCGGCACCGCCATCGATGGTGTCGTTGCCGCCGCCGCCGGTGATCACGTCATTGTCGCTGGCAGCGCCGACGAACCAGTCCTGATGCGCCGAGGTATCGAAGTTGATGGTGCGTACATAGAGATCGAACGTGCCCGGCGAGCTGGCATTGGTGCCCTGGCTCGGAACGAGCGCGACTCCGTTGACCGCAAAATCCTTGACGTGCAGCGCTCGGCCGGGCGCCGAATTCGCCAGCTCGATGGCGATGTTCGATATCTGCGCGGGATTGTCGAAGGTGACCGTATAGGTCTGGTATCCCTGGGGATCGGTAGCCGGGGTGAATTCCAGCAGTCCCGACACGGCGGTGCCGTTGACCAGGATCCGCGCTTGCGCGCCGACGCCGGCGACCACCGAGCCGTATCCCGTGATCGTCACCGTCGTTGTGGTGAGCCTGGCGATGGTGTCCGGGCCCCCGACAATGGTGTCGTTGCCCGCGCCGCCGCGGATCAAATCGCTACCCGGCCCGCCATGGATGGTGTCGTTGCCGCTTCCGGAGTCGATGATGTCAGCGACCACAGAACCTTCGACCGTCCGTCCGGGTATCGCGCCGTTGCCGTGGAAATACTGCGAGACCACATCCTGCGCAGGCTTGCCCTGCACCGAATAGCCGGTCGGTGAAACGTTGCCGTTGAGATCCCACTGCCAGAACTCGGCGCCCTTGAGCCAGCTGCCGCCCTGCGTGCTCCAGACCTGGAAGAAGGCGTTGTAGGCGTCGGCCTGCTCGGCGGCATCCGCCGGCGCCTTGGACGAACCGCCGCCGGGATTGATGGCCGTGCCGTCGATGCTGCGATAGCCCACCTCGCTCATCATCACCGGCTTGCCATAGTCCAGCGACAGCGAATGCAGGAAATCCACCGGGGATTTGTAGTTGAAGGCGGCGGCGTAATACGGATTGTACGGCACTTCGGTCCAGGCATGGACGAGGTCGGCCACCGTCGGCGTGGTGCTCGAGGTCAGCGGCGGATAGGTGTTGACGCTGATCGTATCGAGCTGGCTCCAGAAACTCACCTTGGAGGCCTCGTCGGTCGCGGCCGCGTAAGTCAGCTCACCGTGATAGACTTGGCGCACCGCCGATATCAGGTCGGTCCACTGGCCGAGATAGGCGGATCCCGACAGCTTGCTCATCTCGTTGCCGATGGCGAACGTCTTGACCCCGCCCTGCTCCGCAATGCCGGCCAAATGCACGATCTCCGCTCTGTAGGAGGCAAAGAAGGCATCGACGTCCGCGGGCTGCAGGCTGCTAGAAATCGTGCTGTCGAGGCCGGTGATCCCGGGCTTGAACGCGACCGACAGTCCCGCCGCATGGGCTGCCTGGAATCCGGCAAGCAGGCTGGCGTCGCTTTCGGTCTTGTCGGGATGGGCGATGACCGTGCTGCCGGTCTTGCTGTCGGTCCAGATCCGGACCGTCAATGCCACCGAATTGGAACCGAGCGATGCCATGTTCTGAAACGACTGCGCGGCGCCCGTGGTCGCGAACTGTCCATTGTACTCGGACAGCGCGCCAAAACCCTGAACCTGAAAAATGCCCGCCATGTTGCTCTCCACCATGCCTGGTGGAAGCGTGAAGCCTGAACGTGTTCATCGCGCGACCGCATCGCGGTATCACGATGAACGGCGCATATTAGTGCCGTTCATCGCACGGCACGATTGCAGCGATGCGCGCGATGCCACGGATGAGAGTGTGCAAAACGCAATCGTCGCCCGCTTGGGTAAGCGGGCGACGAGTTTTTATCGTTTGCCGTTCCCGGTTCGCTTGCGCTGATGCGCCTGCCCCGGAATGACGCTTCTGTTACGCCAGCGCCTTCAGCGCGGCGCGGCCGGCATACTTGGCCTGGGTGCCTAGTTCCTGCTCGATGCGCAGCAGCTGGTTGTACTTGGCGATGCGGTCGGAGCGCGACAGCGAGCCGGTCTTGATCTGTCCGCAGTTGCTGGCAACGGCGAGGTCGGCGATTGTGGAATCCTCGGTCTCGCCGGAGCGATGCGACATCACCGCGGTGTAGCCGGCCTTGTAGGCCATCTCGATGGCCGACTGCGTCTCGGTCAGGGTGCCGATCTGGTTGACCTTGATCAGGATCGAATTGGCGCGGCCGTTCTTGATGCCGTCGGCGAGGCGCGTGACGTTGGTGACGAACAGGTCGTCGCCGACCAGCTGGCACTTCTTTCCGATCAGGTCGGTGAGTTCCTTCCAGCCGTCCATGTCGTCCTCGGACATGCCGTCCTCGATGGAGACGATCGGATAACGCGACGCCAGATCGGCCAGATACTTCGCCTGTTCCGAACCGCTGCGGGTCTTGTTCTCGCCGCCATAGACATAGGCGCCGTCCTTGAAGAATTCGGTGGCGGCGCAGTCGAGCGCCAGCATCACGTCCTTGCCGGCGCTGTAGCCGGCCTTGTTGATGGCGGCCATCACGAATTCCAGTGCCTCGTCGGCCGACTTCAGGTTCGGTGCGAAGCCGCCCTCGTCGCCCACATTGGTGTTGTGGCCGGCCTTCTTCAGCTCGCTCTTCAGCGTGTGGAAGATCTCGGCGCCGCAGCGCAGGCCCTCAGCGAACGAGGACGCGCCGACCGGCATGATCATGAATTCCTGGAAGTCGATCGGGTTGTCCGCATGCATGCCGCCATTGATGATGTTCATCATCGGCACCGGCAGGGTGCGCGCCGAGGTTCCACCGACATAGCGGTACAGCGGCATGCCGTAGGACTCGGCGGCGGCGCGGGCGACGGCCAGCGAGACGCCGAGAATGGCGTTGGCGCCGAGCCGGCTCTTGTTGGCGGTGCCGTCGAGACCGATCATGATCTCGTCGATCTGCACCTGCTGCTCGGCATCCATGCCGCCCAGCGCGTCGTAGATCTCACCATTGACGGCATCGACGGCCTTGAGAACGCCCTTGCCGAGATAGCGGCTCTTGTCGCCGTCGCGCAGTTCCACCGCTTCGTGGGCGCCGGTGGAAGCGCCCGACGGCACCGCGGCGCGGCCCAGCGAGCCGTCTTCCAGGATGACGTCGACTTCAACGGTCGGATTGCCGCGGCTGTCGAGAATTTCGCGGCCGATGATGTCGACGATGGCGGTCATGGGAGCCTCTTGGCGGTATGGGATGGACAGTTCGCGGGGTTCTACAGCAAGCGATCCGGCGGGAAAAGGCCGCGCAAGGTGACGGCGGCGCCGGGATTGGCTAAGAACCGCGCCAACGGAGACCCCCTGATGTCCAAAACACCCCAAAAGGCGCCCGCCAAGGCCGCGTCCAAGCTCGACCCGTCCGGCCTGCAGCTCGGCCATGATGTGGCATGGCCGACCACCCCCGAGGACGCCAAGCTCGACCGAGTGCCCAATCCGCAGGCCGACACCAACTACGTGGTGCGCTTCACTGCGCCGGAATTCACCTCGCTGTGCCCGGTCACCGGCCAGCCGGATTTCGCCCATCTGATGATCGACTATGTGCCGGGCGACTGGCTGCTGGAGTCGAAATCGCTAAAACTCTACATCGCCTCGTTCCGCAACCATGGCGCGTTCCACGAGGACTGCACCGTGGCCATCGGCAAGCGCATCAGTGCCGCGGTCAAGCCGAAATGGCTGCGCATCGGCGGCTACTGGTATCCGCGTGGCGGCATCCCCATCGACGTATTCTGGCAGACCGGCAAGCTGCCCAAGGGCATGTGGATCCCCGAACAAGGCGTCGCCCCGTATCGCGGGCGGGGCTAAATTTCTGGATCTTGTGTCCCGGACGCGCTGCAGCCCTGCGATGCGAAGCATCGCTTGGCTTCACGCTGCTGCGCAGATCCGGGACCGTACCGAACGACCGCAATCTGGACGCCCTCGGTCCGGTGACATCGATGGAGCGCGAGATGAGACAACGCCCCTCTTCCCGGCTGCTCATCGTCGACCGCGGCGGGCGCGTGTTGCTGTTCCGCTACCTGCACAAAAAGGGACCGCTTGCCGGCCAGGATTTCTGGTCGACGCCCGGCGGCGGCGTTGAGGACGGCGAGACGTTCCAGCAGGCGGCTATCCGCGAGTTGAAAGAAGAAACCGGACTGACCCGCGAGTCCGTCGGCGAACCCGTGGCCGAGCGTGCGTTTGTCATGCAAATGCCCGATGGCGAATACGTCGAGGCGCAGGAGCAGTATTTTCTGGTGCCTTCCGACATCGCGGTATCGTCCCGCGACGGATGGACCAACCAAGAGGCCGACGTCATCGCCGACCACCGCTGGTGGTCAAAAGACGAACTGCGGCACACGACCTCGACGGTCTGGCCCGAAAACCTGCTGGAGATGCTGGACGGCGCCCGGCAATAGTAATCTCGAACCTCCTGCGACGTCCAAGCGCTACACCGCCACGCTCTCTCGATCCGCCGGTCGGGTCGGCTTCAGCCATCGCGCGCAGGCAAAGCCGAGTGCCAGCATGACGGCAGCGGCAGCCAACAGGGTCGGTAATTTGCCGAGGTGAAGAAGGCCGAAGCCATAGGCGATCGGCCCCACCGTCTGGCCCATGAAGAAGCAGAAGGCATGCAGCGACATGGCGCTGGCGCGGGCTTCCTCCGACAGCTCGCTGGAGAAGATCTGAAGCGAACCATGGATCATGTAGAAGCCCCAGCCCATGAACAGGAGGCTAAGGGCCTGCGCCTGCCACGGCGGGCCGAAGGCGACGATGGCCAGTTGCAGCGCGATCACCGCGCCGCCTCCGATCATCATGCCGTTGACGCCGAGCCGTGGCAGCAGCCGCGAGATGCTGGCGGTATAGAAAAGTCCGCCGAAGGCGAAGCAGGCCAGCACCAGACCGGCGATCGACAGGCTGGTGACGCCGCGTTCGAACAGGAACGAGGCGATATAGGGAAACAGCCCGAGCACGCAGCAGCCTTCGATGAAGACGGCGCCGTAGACGAACCTGGTATTGGGATTGGCAAAGATGGTGCGATAGCCGGTGCGCAGCACGCGCAGGTCCACCTTGCCCGGTGGCTTCGCCAGCGCGGCGCCCTTGAAGCCGAACGAGACGGCGAACGAGGCGACGATGGCCAGCACGCCGAGCACGGCCAGCACGCCGCGCCAGCCCAGGAGATCGCCGATCACACCGGACGCGGTGGCGCCCAGCAGGTTGCCGGTCATGGCGCCGGCCAGCACCCGGCTGATGGCGATCTGGCGCTGGCCGGGCGCCACGAGGTCGCTGGTCAGGCTGAGCGTCACCGGGAACACGCCGCCGGCGCCGATGCCGCCGAGCACGCGGGTGGCGAGCAGCAATTCATAGGACGAGGTCAGCGCGCCCAGGATGTTGGCGATGCCGAGCAGCACCAGACACACCACCATCAGCCTCGCCTTGCCGAACAGGTCGGCGGCGGCGCCCAGCGCCGGCTGCACGATGGCGAAGGTGAAGGCCAGGGCCGACGACAGGCCGGCGGCGGTAGCGATGCTGACGCCGAGTTCGTCGGCCACATGCGGCAGCACCGGATCGAGCGCCCGCGTCGACAGCGCCGCGGCGAACGACGCCAGCGCGATGATGTTGAGCACCGGCGGCATCAGCGCGCCACCGGTGGCAGCGGGCTTGGCGGCATCAGTGCGATCCGGCCTTGAGGGTTTCCTTGGCCAGCGCGTCGAACGCCATCAGGTTGCGGACCAGCGCTTCGAAATCGCGCAGCGGCACCATGTTGGGGCCGTCGGAGGGCGCATGGTCGGGATCGGGATGGGTCTCGATGAACACACCGGCCACGCCGACCGCCACCGCGGCGCGCGCCAGCACCGGCACGAATTCGCGCTCGCCGCCCGAGGTGGTGCCCTTGCCGCCGGGCTGCTGCACCGAATGGGTGGCGTCGAAGATGACCGGCGCGCCGGTGGTGCGCGCCAGGATCGGCAGCGCCCGCATGTCCGACACCAGCGTGTTGTAGCCGAACGAGGCGCCGCGCTCGGTGACCAGCACGCGGTCATTGCCAGACGAGGTCAGCTTTGTCACCACATTGGCCATGTCCCACGGCGCCAGGAACTGGCCCTTCTTGACGTTGACCGCTTTGCCGGTGGCCGCCGCCGCCAGCAGCAGATCGGTCTGGCGGCACAGGAAGGCCGGGATCTGCAGCACATCCACCGCCTCGGCCGCGCGCGCGCACTGGTCGATCTCGTGCACGTCGGTCAGCACCGGCAGGCCGAAGCTCTCGCGGATCTCGGCGAAAATCGGCAGCGCCTCGTCGAGGCCGATGCCGCGGGCGCTGGACACGCTGGTGCGGTTGGCCTTGTCGAACGAGGTCTTGTAGACGAGGCCGATGCCGAGGCGGTCCGCGATCTCCTTCAGCGCCTGCGCGACTTCCAGCGCATGTGCCCGGCTCTCGAGCTGGCACGGGCCGGCAATCACCGACAATGGCAGGGTATTGCCAAAGCGGACCTGGCCGAGGGTAACGACGGATGCGGCTGCGGACGGTGCGGTCAAAACGGTCTCCTTTTCGCGCGCGACCATGACCGCAGGACCGGGCGGGATGCAAGCCGGTTCGACCCCTTCCCGCCCGTCTGAATATCTGGGTTGCAGCAAAGCCGACCACCCAGACCATTCGAGCCGCGTTCAATCGGCTCTCGGCGGCGCTACTTCAGCGCCGAGAACGCCGTGGGCGCCAGCAGCTGGCTGACGATATTGCCGACGATCTGGCCGCTTTCCTCGGTCTTGGCGCGCGCCGAGATCCAGTCGGGATCGGACTGGAATGCGTTCCATTTCGTCTCGCGGTCGGCCATCGAGTCCCACGCCAGAATATAGGTCAGTTCCTGGTTGGATTCGCCGATCAGCGTGGTGAAGAATCCGGTCTGCTTGATGCCGTGCTTGTCCCACAGCTTCAGCGTGGTGTTCTGGAAGCGGTTCAGCAGCGCCGGCAAGCGGCCAGGCAGACAGCGATAAACGCGCATTTCATAGATCATCAAATCGTTCCTCTCTTGAAGCGTTGGTTTGGTCACCGTGCAATCATGGCGCCATGCGACATCTGCCCTTGCCCGAGACCATTGAGGCTTACATCATGGCCGTCCCGACGCAAACCGAGCCGGAACCGACCATGCGCATGCCTAGCCTTCCCTTGCTGCTGTTGACGATTCTCACTGGACCGGTTGCGGCACAGCAGCCCGGCAAGATCACCTCCGGCGCTGACAGCGTCCTCGTCGACGGCAAGCCGGCGGCGCGGGTCGGCGACACCACCACCGACGGCAAGATCATCGAGGGCGCCAAGGGCGTCTATATCAACGGCAAGCCGGTGGCGGTGGTCGGAGGCAGCACCGATTGCGGCGGCAAGTCGATCACCGGCAGCCATGGCGTGTTCGTCAATGGCAAGCCAATGGCCCGCCTGGGCGACAGCACGTCCGGCTGCGCCGGCAAGTAAGGGCCGCCCGCGATGCCATTTTCCTCCGGACTTTCCGGCTCACGCGCGCTTGTCTCCTTGCCCTCACCACGTCGGTCGTCGCGCTGTCCGCGCTGCCGCAGCTTGCCGACGCGCAGAACCGCATGGCGCCGAGCGAGCGCGAGCTCGCGGTGAAAATCCAGAGTGCATTCGACGCGCTGCAAGCCGGAAACTTCGACAGCGGCCGCGAGCGCTTGAAGAACGCGCTGCGCGAGGTGACCCAGAGCAGCTACCACGGCCTGACGATCAGGGCCTATCTCAACGCCGCCAGCGCGTACGAGCGGCGGCGCGATACCGCCACCGCCTCCGACCTGCTTGCGGAAGCGGCGAAGACCCGCGCCGCACGCGATGGCGGCCGCGATGCCGTGACCTTCTGGTTCGAATATGCTCGGTTCCTCGAACGATCCAACCAGTACGAAGCCGGCATCCCCGTTGCGATCGAGGCGCATAACCGGATGCGCGCCGAATACGGCCCCAATTCGGCCCAGGACATCGCCGGCAGCGACATCCTCGCCACGCTGCTGACCGACAACGGCGCGGTCGCATCGGGACTCAATCTCTCCGAACAGACCTATCTCAGCGCGCGCAAGGCGCTCGGAGATCGCGAACCGCTGACCTGGCGTACCGAGAACAATTATGCCGAGGCGTTGCGCATGGTCGGGCATCCCGACATTGCCAGCACCATCGACGCGCCGTTGCTGCGCAAGCGCATCGCGCATTACGGCCATGGCAGCATCCAGGCGCTGGTGAGCGCCAGCAATCTCGCGCTCGACCAGCTCGCCATGGGCAACGAGGCCGAGACGATGCAGGCGCTGCTGCTGCAGAAGCGCTGCGCCACAGAGCTCGCCGATCCCCGCTCGGAACACGTCAGGCAGGCCGACGTCTGGATCGCCTATGCCAAGGCCTATTTCCATCCGGAACGCCCGATGAGCCCCGGCGATCTGGAGGCCATGGCAGAGGTCAAGGACTGGAACGGCGCGCCCGATCTGTTGCGCATCAAGGCCGCACAACTGGCCGCCGACCAGTATGAGCGGCGCGGCGACACCGGGCGCGCGCTGGCGTTGCGCATCAACGCCTACCAGCGCGCGCAGACCACCATCGCGCGCCAGCATCCGATCACCTTCGATGCCCTGCTCGGCGTCGCCATGACGCGAATGGCGCGCGGCGACAGCGAGACCCTCGCGACCTTCCGCGACGTCGAGCAGCAGGCATTTCGCTGGATGCTGCGCGAGGTCGGCACCGCCGGCAATCGCTACGTCGCCGAGACCATGCGCAAGCTCGCCGACGACATCCTCTACGAATTCGGCCGCTATGCCCTGGTGGAGCCGGCCGCTGCCGTCGCCTATGCGGACGCCGTGACGCGCTGGAAGACCATGGAGGACGGCGAGCGCACGCTGCTGCGGCTGACCGCCGACCGCCTGCCCGACGACGGCACCCGGGCACTGGCGCACACGGTGCTGCGGCTGTCCGGCCAGCAGCAGGAACTGCTGTCATCGGGCAAGCTCGACACCGACGCCAGTGACGTGCTCCGGCGATTGCAGGACGCGCGGCAAGCGCTGGCGGCGCGCATGGGCGACAAGCCGCCGGCGGGACTGCAACTGCCATCGATCGAGGACAGGCTGCAGCGCGACGACGCGCTGGTCGATTTCTTTGTCAGCGGTCGCCGCAACCGTCTCAATCCGGCTCAGCCAAAGCCCGCAATGCGGCTGCAGGCCGTCATCCGCCGCCCCGCCACAGCCCCGGCGCTGGTCGATCTCGGCCCGCTCGATGACTTGCTGGCGAGCGATGCGGCCGCGCCCGATCGCGACAGGATCTTCTGCCGGCTGCACGACACCTTGCTGGGGCCGCTGAAGCCGCATCTCGCCGACGTCAAGCGGCTGTTCCTGGTGCCTGACGCCGACCTCTACAGCCTGCCCTTCGCCATGTTGCGCGATGCCTCGGGCCGCTATCTCGACGAGATCTATGACACCCACATCCTGACCCGCGCCGACGCCATCTTCTTTACCGACCAGGACACCCGGCTCACCCGGGGCAGCAAGGCGTTGCTGGTCGGCGGGCTGGATTATGCCGGCGCCGCCAATGCGCTGCCCTCGACCCGTACCGAGATCGACCATGTCGATGCCGATGTCAGGCGGCGGGGGCTCGACAGCGTGATGATGACCGGCAGCAACAGCGGCGAAGCCGAGATAAGACAGAAGGCACAGGGCGCAGCGGTGGTGCATCTCGCCACCCACGGCTTCTACAAGGCCGCGTCCGACCGCACCGATGCGATGTGGCGCAGCGGACTGCTGGCCTCGCGTCCCAATCTCGGCCGGCCGCCGCAGCGCGACGAAAATGACGGCGTGCTCTATGCCCGCGAGCTGATGGACTGGGACTTGTCGGCCGCCGATCTGGTAGTGCTGTCGGCCTGCCAGACGGCGCTGGGCGATCCCTCCCGGATCGGCAGCGTGCGCGGCATGCCCACCGCGCTGGCCATTGCCGGCGCCCGGCGCTCGCTGCTGACGCTGTGGGAAGTCAGCGACGAGGGCGTCGCCAACCTGATGGCACGGTTCTACCAGGTGCTGGCCGACGACGGCCTGGATTACGCCAGCGCGTTGCGCAAAGTGCGGATCGAAGCCATCCACGGCCAGATCAAGGCCGCCAAGGATCCCGCGGTATGGGCCGCGTTCGTGTTTTTCGAGAGCTGAGCCGTCGATCAGACCAGCCGGCTTTGCGCAGCCGCCGCCTTGATGAAGGATGCGAACAGCGGGTGCGGCTCGAACGGCCGCGACTTCAGTTCCGGATGGTACTGCACACCGATGAACCACGGATGGTTCTCATATTCGACGATCTCCGGCAGCACGCCGTCCGGCGACATGCCGGAGAACTTCAGGCCGTGCTGCTCGAGGCGATCCTTGTAGGCGGTGTTGACCTCGTAGCGATGGCGATGCCGTTCGGAAATCTCCAGAGCGCCGCCATACACTTCTGAGACCTTGCTGCCGGCCCGCAAAGCGGCCGGATAGGCGCCGAGCCGCATGGTGCCGCCGAGGTCGCCGGCATTGTGCCGCTTCTCGAGTTCGTTGCCGCGCAGCCATTCGGTCATCAGGCCGACCGCAGGCTCATCGGTGGGGCCGAACTCGGTGGAGTTGGCGTCCTTGATCCCGGCCAGATTGCGCGCCGCCTCGATCACCGCCATCTGCATGCCGAAACAGATGCCGAAATACGGCACCTTGCGCTCCCTGGCGAACTGCGCCGCGCGGATCTTGCCCTCGGCGCCGCGCTGGCCGAAACCGCCGGGCACCATGATGCCGTTGACGTGTTCGAGGAACGGCGCCGGGTCCTCGTTCTCGAATACCTCGCTCTCGATCCAGTCGAGGTTGACCTTCACCTTGTTGGCGATGCCGCCGTGAGACAGCGCCTCGGTCAGCGACTTGTAGGCGTCCTTCATGCCGGTGTACTTGCCGACGATGGCGATGGTCACCGCCCCCTCGGGGTTGCGCACCCGCTCGTTGATGTCGTGCCAGCTCTGCAGCGCCAGCGGCGCCTTCGGCGTCAGGCCGAATGCGGCCAGCACTTCGTCGTCGAGGCCGGCCTGGTGGTAGGCCTCGGGCACGGCGTAGATGTTGTCGACGTCGCGGGCCTCGATCACGGCGCTTTCGCGGACGTTGCAGAACAGGCCGAGCTTGCGGCGCTCTTCCTTGGGGATCTCGCGGTCGCAGCGGCACAGCAGGATGTCGGGCTGGATGCCGATCGAGCGCAGTTCCTTGACCGAATGCTGGGTCGGCTTGGTCTTCAGCTCGCCGGCGCTGGGGATGAACGGCAGCAGGGTCAGGTGCACATAGATGCACTGGCCGCGCGGCAGATCGTTCTTGATCTGGCGGATCGCCTCGAAGAACGGCAGGCCCTCGATGTCGCCCACGGTGCCGCCGATCTCGACCAGCACGAAGTCGTAGTCATCGTTGCTGTCGAGGATGAAGTCCTTGATGGCGTTGGTGACGTGCGGGATCACCTGGATGGTGGCGCCGAGATAGTCGCCGCGCCGCTCCTTGGTCAGGATGTCCTGGTAGATCCGGCCGGTGGTGATGTTGTCGGCCTTGGTGGCCGGCCGCCCGGTGAAGCGCTCGTAATGGCCGAGATCGAGATCGGTCTCGGCGCCGTCGTCGGTGACGAACACCTCGCCGTGCTGGTACGGCGACATCGTCCCGGGATCGAGGTTGAGATAGGGATCGAGCTTGCGAAGACGGACCTTGTAGCCCCGCGCCTGCAACAGGGCGCCGAGCGCCGCTGAAGCCAGACCTTTGCCGAGCGAGGAGACCACGCCGCCGGTGATGAATATGTACCGCGCCATGGGGTTCAACCTTTAAGGCTCAGCACCCGATTCGCAAAAACGAAATCGCAGCCAGAGACCGGAATTCGGCATGGCTGTGGGTGACTTGAAAATCGAAGTGAATGGAAGCTCTTGATGGCGGTTATTGATGCAGGACGGTAGCCCCCGTCCTGCATGGCCGCCCTGCTTTACTGCGATCGCGGAGCCTGCGGGCCCGCGGGAGCCGCCGGCGCCTGCTGCTGATCGCTCTTGCGCAGCAGATCAAGCAGCCCACCGGAGGTCGGCGGCGCCAACGGTGCGCCCGGCTGCGAGATCGGCGCCGAATCCGGAATGATCACGGAACTCGGCTTGCGCTCATAGGCGGCAAGCCACGACAGGAACATGCTGGTGATGAAGAACCCGGCCGCCAGGATACCGGTGGTGCGGGTCAGCAGGTTGGCAGTGCCACGGCTCGACATGAAGCCGCCGCCGCCACCGCCGCCGACGCCCAGGCCACCGCCCTCGGACTTCTGCAACAGCACCGCGGCGATCAGCGTCGCGACGATCATGAGGTGGATGACGATAATTACGCTTTGCATCGGGTCCTTCCATCAAGCTCGCTGCGCCGGGAAGCCGGCTGCGGCGGGAGCTTGCGGGGTTTGAAGTCGCGCGGTGTCTACACGATTGCACGGGGTATTGTCACCCCCGCACGACCGCCGGCTCGTCGCCGATCATGTACGTTCAGTTACTTAAGGACACCCCGCCGCAATCGCCAGGAAATCGGCTGCCTTCAGGCTGGCGCCGCCGATCAGTGCGCCGTTCACATTGGCCACCGCCATCAGTTCCACAGCGTTGGACGGCTTCACCGAACCGCCATAAAGGATCCGCATCCGGACTCCTTCATCCTTTACGTGATCTGTGAGCTGATAGCGGATAAACTTATGAACTTGCTCAACATCCTCAACCGTCGGGGTGAGCCCGGTGCCGATCGCCCAGACCGGTTCGTAAGCGATGACGGTGTTGGCCGCGGTGGCACCGGCAGGCAAGGAACCGGCCAGTTGACTGCCGCAGATCGACAGGGCCTGGCCGGCGTCGCGCTGTGCCCGGGTCTCGCCGATGCAGATGATCGCCGTGAGCCCGGCGCGCCAGGCGGCTTCCGCCTTGCTGCGCACCACGGCATCGATTTCGCCATGGTCGGCGCGGCGTTCGGAGTGCCCGACGATGACAGCGGTCGCGCCGGCGTCGGCCAGCATTTCCGCCGAGAGGTCGCCGGTATGGGCGCCCGAGATCTTGGGATGGCAGTCCTGGGCGCCGACCCTGATGCGCGATCCGATCGCCACCGCGGCGAAGGTGTAGACCAGGGTTGCCGGCGGGCAGATCAGCAGATCGACCGTGCGCCAGAGATCGCCGACGCCGGCGGTCATCTGACCGAACTCGGCAGCGGAATCCTTCAACCCGTTCATCTTCCAGTTGCCGGCAATCAGCGGCCGAATGACGTCAGTCATGGAACTACCCCGAAAACGATGGAACTGGCTTGCGCTAGCAGAGCAGCGGATGGCGCTCAAGGGACGTCAGGTGGCACCGCGCAGGCCGCGCTCATGCCTGATCTCGTCGGCGGTGAAATCCGGCGCAGCGGGATCGAACCGGGTCCAGCCGGCGGAGGTCAGGGCTTCCCGGCGCTTGACGATGTCCACCGAGGACGGATGCAGGATGGCCTCCAGCCTTTCCTTGTCGGCCGCGGCAACCCGGGCACTGACCAGGCTGCCGCCACGACGGATGCTCTCGGCGTAGACCTCGGCATCGTTCACGGCCACGCCGGCTTCCGCGATCATGCCGATCACGCCGCCGGCGGCGCCGACCGCCGCAGCGCCGGCCGCGGCTGCCGCCAGCCAGCCCACCGCCACCACCGGGCCGAGGCCGGGGATCGCCAGCAGGCCGAGGCCGGCGAGCAAACCGCCAAAGCCGCCAAAGCCGGCGCCGATGGCCGCGCCCTTGCCGGCCCCCGCGGCGTAGTCCGGCGCGTACCATTTGTCGGCATTGTTGGCGATCAGGCTGATGTCGGCCTCATCGACCCCGGCATCGCGCAGATTGGCGGCCGCCTGCTGGGCCGCCGCGAAGTCGTCGAACAGCCGTGAAATTGTGACCTTGCTCATCGGATCAATCCTTGGATCGGGGCTTGTGTCATTCCGGATTGGCCGAGACGTTGCCCTTGTAATCGACGCTGATGCGCACCTTCACCGTGCCGTTCCTGGCAGTACCGCGCCAGACACCCTGACTGTCGTTCACCAGCGGCGATACGTCGGAAAAGCCGCGCGATTCGATGAGCTTGCGGGCCTGCGGCTCGGCAAAGCTGTTGGCGCCCGGCAGCGGCGCGGTCGCATTGTTGGCGGGGGCTGGCGCCTGCGCCAGGGCCGGGCCGGCCAGCGCTAGGCCCAGAAACAGCAATCCCGATCGCAATATCGTCTGCATCTAAGCTCCCCGGCGACCGACAGGCCTGCGCCGGAAGAAGGCCGCGGCGGTCAAAAAGTTCCATTTGCCGCCATTCGGGCAGCCAGTCCGCTTCAATCCGTCCACCGCGGCGCGGTTGCGAGCGGGCGACGGCCACTTTATGGTGCATCTCCAACTTGGCGACGCCCTTTTGCGGATTCCGCTGCAGGTGCGAGCCGGTCCCCTCCTGACAAATAAGATGACCCCATGCTTCGAGGAATACGCAAAGCCTCAACCAACTGGCTCGGCAAGACCATTATGAGCGTCGTGATGGGCGTGCTGATCCTCAGCTTCGCGGTGTGGGGAATCGCCGACATCTTCAAGGGCTATGGCCAGTCCTCGCTGGCCAAGATCGGCAGCACCGAAATCTCCACCGAACAGTTCCGCCAGCTTTATACCGACAAGCTGCAGCAGATCGGCCGGCAGTTCGGCCGCCCCTGACCTCGGAGCAGGCCCGCGCCTTCGGCCTCGACCGCCAGGTACTGCAGCAGGTGATCGCCGAAGCTGCGCTCGACGAGGACGCCCGCCGCAAGGGGCTTGGCGTGTCCGATGCCGAGGTGATGCGCCAGATCACTGCCGACCCGAACTTCAAGGGCTCCACCGGGGCCTTCGACGGCGCCCGCTTCCAGCAGTTGATCCGCTCGCTCGGCTACACCGAGCAGCGCTACATCGCCGAGCAGCGCAAGGTCTCGTTGCGCCGGCAGATCGCCGGCACCGTAACAGGCGGCGCCGAACCGCCGAAAACGATGCTGGAGGCGCTGTCCCGGTTCCAGAACGAGCAGCGCACCATCGAATACGTCAAGCTCGACACCGCCCAGGCTGGTACCGTCGAGGCGCCCTCGCCCGAGGCGCTGGCGGCCTATTTCGAGGATCGCAAGACCCAGTTCCGTGCGCCCGAATACCGCAAGATCGCCTTCGTGGTGATGACCCCCGAGGAAATGGCCAAGTGGTCGGTGGTCTCCGACGACGACGCCAAAAAGGCGTTCGAGTCCAGCAAGGCCCGGATGTCGACGCCCGAGCAGCGCCAGCTCTCGCAGATGGTGTTTCCGTCGCTCGCCGAGGCGCAGGCCGCCCGCGCCAAATTGAGCCCGACCTTCGCCTTCGAGGACCTTGCCAAGGAACGCGGCATGACGCCGGCCGATCTCGATCTCGGCATGGTGGCCAAGGCCGGCATCATCGATCCCACCGTGGCCGATGCGGCGTTCGCGCTGGCGCCGGACAGCATCAGCGAGCCCGTGCAGGGCCGCTTCGGCACTGTGCTGGTGAAGGTCGGCAAGATCCAGCCCGGCACGGAGCCGAGCTATGACAGCGTCGCCGCCACCGTGAAGCGCGACCTCGCCATCGAGCGGGCCCGCGCCGCGGTCGCCGACATGCACAACAAGATGGAAGACGAGCGCGGCGGCGGTTCAAGCGTGATCGAAGCCGCCAAGAAACTCGGCCTGACCGCGGTGACCGTCGAAGCGGTCGACCGATCCGGCCGCACCCCGGACGGCCAGCCGGTGGCCGGCCTCCCGGTCGGCACCGACCTCGTATCGCAGGCCTTTGCCAGCAATGTCGGCGTCGACAACGACGCGCTGCAGGTCGGCGGCGGCTATGTCTGGTTCGATGTGCTCGGCGTAACCCCGTCGCACGATCGCACTCTCGACGAGGTCAAGGACCAGGTGGTGGCGCGCTGGCGCGACGACCAGATCGCCGGCCGGCTGCGCAGCAAGGCCGCGGAGCTGGTCGAGAAGCTCGGTCCTGCCGCAAAATTCGCCGACGTGGCGGCGGCAGCCGGCGTCAAACTGGAGACCTCGGCGCCGTTCAAGCGCGACGCCACCGTGCCCGGCCTGTCGGGCGGCGTGGTCGAGGCCGCGTTCCGCAGCGCCAAGGATGCCGCCGGCAGCGCCCAGGGCGCCAGCTCCGCCGAATGGATCGTCTACCGGGTCACCGACATAACGGCGCCGGCGCTCGACATGGCCTCGGACGAAGCCAAGAAGCTGAAGGAGACCCTGCAGCGCGGCCTCACCGACGAGCAGGTGGCGCAGTATGTCGGCAAGATCGAATCCGAGATCGGCACCCGCATCAACCAGGAAGCCTTCGCGCTTGCCACGGGTGCGGGCACCAACACGAACTGAAGCTTGAAATAAGTCTCGGATCGCGAGACATACACTGCCTCATCCTGAGGAGCGGCCTTGGATGAAGCAATTGCTCCACCCAAGGCCGCGTCTCGAAGGATGGCGTTCCAGCTCATGGTTCGAGACGCGCGCCGTTGGCGCGCTCCTCACCATGAGGGTCCCGCACCATTCTGAAAGCATGTGATGGATAATCTCAGGGCAATCATCGGCAAGGTCGCCACCGGCGCCACGCTGTCGCGCGATGAATCATCCGCTGCGTTCGACAGCATGATGTCGGGCGAGGCCACCCCGTCCCAGATGGGCGGGCTGCTGATGGCGCTGCGGGTACGCGGCGAGACTGTCGACGAGATCACCGGCGCGGTGTCGGCGATGCGCAGCAAGATGCTGACCGTGACCGCCCCCGCCGGCGCGGTCGACGTGGTCGGCACCGGCGGCGACGGCTCCGGCTCGGTCAATGTCTCCACCTGCGCGTCGTTCATCGTCGCGGGGGCCGGCGTGCCGGTGGCCAAGCATGGCAACCGCGCGCTGTCGTCGAAATCCGGCGCCGCCGACGTGCTGGCCGCGCTGGGCATCAAGATCGACATCACGCCTGAGCAGGTCGGCCGCTGCATCCAGCAAACCGGCATCGGCTTCATGTTTGCGCCGACCCATCATCCGGCCATGAAGAACGTCGGCCCGACCCGGGTCGAACTGGCCACCCGCACCATCTTCAACCTGCTCGGGCCGCTGTCCAATCCCGCCGGCGTCACCCGGCAGATGGTTGGCGTGTTCTCGCGGCAATGGGTGCAGCCTTTGGCGCAGGTGCTGAAGAACCTCGGCTCCGAAAGCGCCTGGGTGGTGCACGGCTCCGACGGCCTCGACGAGATCACGCTGACCGGCCCGACCTTCGTGGCGGCGCTGGAAAACGGCAACATCCGCACCTTCGAGGTGACCCCCGAAGAAGCCGGCCTGCCCCGCGCCCATGGCGACGCGCTGAAGGGCGGCGATGCCCAGGCCAATGCGGTGGCGCTGCAAAGCGTGCTCGACGGCAAGCCGGGCGCGTTCCGCGATGTCGCATTGCTGAACGCCGCGGCGGCGCTGATCGTCGCCGGCAAGGCCAAGGACCTCAAGGAAGGCGTCGCGCTCGGGCAGAAGTCGCTCGACAGCGGCGCGGCGCTGCAGAAGATGAAGCACCTGGTCACCGTCTCCAACGCCTGAGCGTGAAGGAATATTCGTGTCCGACATCCTGACCAAGATCGAGGCCTATAAGCGCGAGGAGATCGCGGCAGCGAAGCGCGCGCATCCGCTCGCCGAGATCGACGCACGGGCCAAAGCCGCTTCGCCGCCGCGCGGCTTCATGACCGCGCTCTATGCGCAGCTCGACAAGGGCAACTACGCGCTGATCGCCGAGATCAAGAAGGCCTCGCCGTCCAAGGGTCTGATCCGCGCCGACTTCGATCCACCGGCTCTGGCAAAAGCCTACGAGCTCGGTGGCGCCGCCTGCCTCTCGGTGCTGACCGATACGCCGTCGTTCCAGGGCCACCTGGATTTCATGGTCGCCGCCCGCGATGCCGTGAAGCTGCCGGTGCTGCGCAAGGATTTCATGTTCGACACCTATCAGGTGGTGGAAGCCCGCGCCCACGGCGCCGACTGCATCCTGATCATCATGGCTGCGCTCGACGATGCCACGGCACGCGACATCGAGGACGCCGCCATCGACCACGGCATGGACGTGCTGCTGGAAGTGCACGACCAGAAGGAGCTTGAGCGCGCGCTGAACCTGCGGTCGCCGATGATCGGCGTCAACAACCGCAACCTGCGCACCTTCGAGACCTCGCTCGCCACCAGCGAGCTGCTGGCGCCGATGATTCCGAAGGACCGGCTGATGGTCGGCGAAAGCGGCGTGTTCACGCCCGAGGATTGCGCCCGCCTCGCGCGCGTCGGCATCTCCACCTTCCTGGTCGGCGAAAGCCTGATGCGCCAGAGCGACGTCGCAGCAGCGACCAGGACGCTGTTGAAGCGCGCGGCGTAAGGTCGTGCGCCCAACGGGCAGCGCGCTGCTTGCTTACCCTCCCCTTGAGGGGAGGGTCGATTGCGCAGCGATCGGGGTGGGGTGACAGGGCCGGCGAGCGATCGACGACAGCGCCACACGCGACGATTTCACCCCACCCCGGAGCCAACGATGCTGCGCATCGTTCGCTCCGACCCTCCCCTCCAGGGGAGGGTGAACCGCGAGCGCCGCGGTTTTCGTGCACCACAGCAGGACTCTGATCATGGCCGGCAAGAAACCCAAGACCGCGAAGAATACCCCCGCCCTCACCCACATCGATTCCGCCGGCGAGGCGCGCATGGTCGACGTGTCGGCGAAACCGGCCACCGAACGCATTGCGGTGGCCGAAGGCCTCGTCGTCATGACCAAGGCGACGCTGGAGCTGATCGTCTCCGGCAACGCCAAGAAGGGCGACGTGCTGGGCACCGCGCGGATCGCCGGCATCATGGCGGCGAAGCGCACCGCCGATCTCATTCCGCTGTGCCATCCGCTGGCGCTGTCCAAGGTGACCGTCGACATTACGCCGGACAGGAAGCTGCCGGGCTGTCGCGTTCGCGCGTCGGTGAAGACCACCGGCCCGACCGGTGTCGAGATGGAAGCGCTCACCGCGGTGTCGGTGGCGTGCCTGACCATCTACGACATGATCAAGGCGGTGGAGCGCGGCGTGCGCATCGAGGCCATCCACCTCGTCGAGAAGAAGGGCGGCAAGTCCGGACATTATCTCGTCGGCGACACCATCGCCGATACGGACTAAACGCGCCGTCGCGAGTTCGGTGACGTCCGTCGCGACTTTAACTTGCGCAACGTCTCAGCCTGCTTCATCTCGCACTAGATCGCTGTGCGGATGGCGGTCGCGAAGCTGGCGATGTTGCCCTTCACCTGCTCGTCGCGGAAATACGCCGCCTGTTCGATGATGCTCAACGCCTCGGCCCGCTGCTCCGCCGACAGATAGCCGGACCAGATCTCGCGCGTGTCCTTCAGTGCCGCCGTCATCATCCGCGCATTGGCCGGTTTCATGCCCTGGGCGACCGAGATCAGCAGGCCGCGGACCATCTCGCCGGCGCCGATGCGGCTCAGTTCAAACCCCTCCATCCAGGTCGCCGTGCGCTGCTCCGGCGCGAGTTGCTCCATCTGCTGCATCAGCGCCGCGCTCTGCCGCGCCGCGATGCGGATCAGGAAATTGGTCGCCGCCGCGTACTGATCCTCGTAGTCCATCACGTTGCGCCGGAACGCCGCTTCATCGACGGACGACTTGCTCTGCACACCGAACCACATCACCCGAATGATGGTGTAGTTGGCGGCTTCGCCCCATGTCGAGAGCCATTCAACGTCCCCAGCCGCAAACGGCGGCAGGGCCGCCAGCCGGTCGACATCGAACAGCGCCTGCCAAAGGTCGGATGCGGGCGGCGACGTGTAGTCCGGCCGCCTTCCCGCTTTCTCCACGCGCTCAAGATAGGCCTGAAGGGCCTCCGCGGACTTTTTCGCAGCAGCGGCAACGGCCGGGCCTTGCTGCGTGCTGTCAGGGCGCGCGGCGGCGACGGGTCGGGCCTCGGCGACGGCTGCGCCGCCCAGCAGCAATGCTGCCATCACGATCAAACGTATCATCACATCCTCCGACTTCGGCGACGTTGTCAGTCTGTCTCCGGCATCGGGGGCGCGCCTCCTTATGAAAGCGCTTACCGCGGTGTCGGTGGCGTGCCTGACCATCTACGACATGATCAAGGCGGTGGGGCGCGGCGTGCGCATCGAGGCTATAATCCACCTCATCGAGAAGAAGGGCGACACAATCGCCGACTGAGCCTGCGTCGCTCGAACCGGCGCGCTCACTTTTCCGTCGCGAACGCCGTGAGCAGAACCGCGGCGCTGTCTGTGACTTCCTTGTCACCGACACGCTTCACGATTTCCTTCAGCAGCCGCATCACCTTGGTCCGGTCCTCGGGATACAGGCCATGGATCCAGGTCGACCGGGTATCGCCGGCGGCGGCCATCACCAGTTGCGCATTGCGGGGCTTCATGCCCTGCGCCACCGTCAGCAGCGCGCCCTCGAGAACTTCGCCGGAGCCGGAACGCACCATCCGGAATCCCTCGATGCGGGCCGGCGTCAGTTCCGTCTTCGGCAGTTCGGAGATGAACAGCGCCGCTGCATCCATCTGGCGCGCCAGCACGCGAACCATGAAGTTCATGGCGGTCGCGACCTCACCTTCGTAGGCTTCCAGATTGCGCGTCATCGTCGCTTCGTCGGGCTTCTGTCCCGGCGGCAGGCCGAACAACAGGATCTGCTTGTAACCGCGGCTCGCCGCGTTGCCCCAGTCCATCAGCCAGCCGATATCTTTCGCGGTCGGCTCCGGCAGTGCGGCCAGCCGGTCGGTGTCGAACACGGCGCGCAGTAGATCGGCGGCGGGCACCGATGTGTAGTCCGGCCGTCGGCCGGCGTCGCGCAGGTTGTCGTTATAGGTCTGCAGGGCGGCGGCGGCCTGGGTGGCCCTGATTGCCGCGACCTGGCCGTCGTGCGCCACTGCCGGCGTCGCCAGCGCCAGCACGGCAAACAGGGCAAACGTTCTCAACGTGCGAGTCATGATGCTGTCCACGATGGAGGGAAACGCGCCCTCGGCATTGAAGGCATCGTGGACATCAGTCGGCGGACCCACGCCCGCAGTTCAACCGCATGGCGAAATGTCCGAGCTTGCTGCGGTGTGGTGGCTAGATGCGCGAGATCCGCCGGAAGGCGAGGCTGGTGGCGACGCCGAGCAGCGCCCAGAACAGCAGGCTGGTCAGGGTCGCAGCGACCACGAAGTTATGCAGCAGCGCATGCGGCACGTCGCTGTGGGCCTCTGCGGCCTGCGGCGCGCCGATCAGATGCGGCAGCGCAATCAGGCCGAGGCCCAGCGCGGCCGCCCATGCTTCACGGCGAAACGTCAGCAGGCCGAGGCCGGCGGCGGTGGCGCAGGCGGTGCCGATCCACCAGGTCTGCCGCAGCGTCAGGTCGGCCACCGGCATGCCCGGCAATTCCGGCGGCAGGCCGAGGCCTGGCGCCACGGTGAACACCACGAAGCCGCCGAGGCCCCACAGCAGCCCCTCGCGCCAGTCCACCGGACGTCCGCGCAACGCGAAGATCCCGGTCAGCAGCATGCCGAAGCCGATGGCGGTGAGGATGTTGGCGCCGAAGGTGAAGGCGTTGCGCTGCAAGCCGTCGGCGGGTTCCCATGCGGCCGCGCCATGGTCATGCCCGGCAGCATGCTGATGGCCCGTCGCGGCGGGCGCCGGCGCAGGCGTCGCCTCGGCCTTGCGTTCGTAGACTTCGCTTTGCTGTATCAGCGGCGCGGTGCCGATCATTTGCGCTGCGGTGATGGCAGTGCCGACCACCAGCCCCGCCAGAGCGGCAGAAAATACGATCGACCGGAAAACCGACATCTCAATCAGTGGCAGGGAAACGCGTTGGCGTGGCGCACATCATGCGCAGCGTTGTGGATGGCACTGATGTGCGAGAAGCCGACCACGCCGACGATGAACAGGCCGAGCACCATGGCGAGCACAGCCTGGACAACGGCACTGGCGTCGGTGGTCGCGGTGGGAAATGAGGCTGTCTGGGTCTGCTGCATGGAATCCTCGCAAAATAGACCAACAGTTTAGCCGAGTTCGGAACCGGGCGCGACCCTAATTTGTCATCTGCCGCGCCACGTCCCGGCTGGTGAGGTGCAGGTTTGCCCCCTGCCCGAGCATGGCGCGCTCAATCTTTGCGCGCGCCGCGGCCTGGAACGCGGCCTCATGCCGGCGGAAGAAATCCGCGCAGTCGTCCGCCGTCGCCACACGCTTCAGCAGCGTGCGAAAGGCGCGCCGATGCACCATGCAGACGCCGTCATGGCCGTCCGGCCGGAACGCCAGTGAATCGATGTCATCGCGCCAGGCGGGCGGGCTGCGGTCACGCATGATCGAGGAGTCCGGGTCCATGATACCGCGACTAACGCGAGAGTGCGGCATGCGTCAAATCGACGGCTTCTCCACGTCGTCCCCGCCTGCACCGTGCCGGAAACCATGGACTGGGCACGATCCTTGCTTTCGTTTGACGCGCCGCCCGTGGCCGTTGCTTTGACGCAGCGAAGCGGGCAGCCTCAGGAACCAAGGCGCATCCTTTCCTCGGCGCAGTTGTTTCCACCCGTCATTGACGGTTCAAGAATCCGGGACAGATCCATCAGGAGCGTGACGATGAAGTTGTTTTATTCCAGGTTGGCGGTTTTGCTGACGGCGGCTGCTGTCGTCGCTGTTCCCGCGGCCGCCTGGGCCGGCAAGAAGAACGACACGCTGACCTACGTTTCGGATTCCGAGCCGGAAAACATCAGCCCCTATCACAATAACCTGCGCGAAGGCGTGATCATCGGCAGGCACGTATTTGACAACCTCATCTACCGCGATCCGGCGACCGGCAAATATGGCCCGCAGCTGGCGACGGAATGGAGCTGGGTCGACGACACCACCCTCGACCTCACCATCCGCAAGGGCGTGGTGTTTCACAACGGCGATCCGCTGACCGCCGACGACGTGGTGTGGACGCTGAACTATGTGGTCAGCCCGGATCTCGAAGGTCATCACCAAGCAGAACGTCGACTGGATCAAGAGCGCCGAGAAGACCGGCGACGATCGCGTCCGCATCCATCTGGTCGGCCCGTTTCCGGCGGCCATCGAATATCTCGCCGGCCCGGTGGTGATCTATCCGAAGGCCTATTTCGAGAAGGTTGGCATTGACGGCTTCGCCAAGGCGCCGGTCGGCTCGGGGCCCTATCGCATCACCTCGGCGGAAGCCGGCAAGACGGTGACCATGGAGAAGAACACCAAATACTGGGACGGCAGCCCGCTGGGCAAACCGTCGATCGGCAAGCTCATCTTCCGCGTGATGCCCGACGCAGAGACACGGCTCGCCGAACTGATGACCGGCGGCGTCGACTGGATCTGGCGGGTGCCTAAGGACCAGGCGCAGCAGCTCTCGGCGGTGCCCAACATCACCGTTCTCTCCGCGGAGACCATGCGCGTCGGCTTCCTGCAGTTCGACGCGGTCGGCCGCACGCCGGCGTCCGAACCGCTGAAGGACGTGCGCGTGCGCCAGGCCATTGCCTACGCCATCGACCGCAAGAGCATGCTCGACAATCTGGTCGGCAGCGGCGGACGGGTGATGAACTCGGCCTGCTTCATCGACCAGTTCGGCTGCAGCGACAAGGGCGTGCCGGTCTACGACTACAATCCCGCCAAGGCCAAGGCGTTGCTGGCCGAAGCCGGTTACGCCCAGGGCTTCAAGACCGAACTCTACGCCTATCGCGACCGCGAACTGGCCGAAGCCATGATCGGCTATCTGCGCGCGGTCGGCATCCAGGCCAACCTCAACTTCATGAAATACGCCGCGATCCGCGAGATGAACCGCTCCGGCAAGGTGGCCATCAACTTCCAGACCTGGGGCTCGTTCTCGGTGATGGACGTCTCCGCCTTCACCGGCGTCTGGTTCAAGGGCGACGCCGATGACATGTCGCGCGACGCGGACGTGCAGAAACTGACGAAAACGGCGGACACCACGGTGGACACCGACAAGCGCGTCAAACTCTATGCCGACGCGCTCAAGCTGATCGCCGACAAGGAATACCTGATGCCGATGTTCTCCTATCCCGCCAACTACGCCTTCACCAGCGACCTCGTATTCACCGGCCAGCCCGACGAGCTGCCGCGGTTCTATATGGCGAAATGGAAATAGCGCAGCCGCAGTCGTAGGGTGGGCAAAGACCGCGAGCGCGCAGCGCACGCGGGCGTGCCCACCACGCCGGTGTAGCGCTCCGAACGGTGGGCACGGCGCAAGAGCGCCTTTGCCCACCCTACAAATTCGAGGAGCCCATGCTCAGCTTTGCCTTGCAACGGTTCGTCGTCGCCATTTCCGTGGCGGTGACGGTCTCTGTCGTTGCCTTCCTCCTGCTCCATATGTCCGGCGATCTCGCGATGACCATCGCCGGCCCGGAAGCCTCGGCGGCGCAGGTCGAGGTGATCCGCCACCAGTTCGGGCTCGATCGCCCGATGCCGGTGCAGTATTTCGACTGGCTGTGGCGCGCCCTGCATTTCGATTTCGGCACGTCGTTTTACTTCCGTGACAGCGTCGTCTCGCTGGTCGCCGCGCGCATCCCGGTGACGCTGACCCTCGGCGCCATTTCGCTGCTGATCTCGCTCATTGTGGCGGTGCCGCTCGGCGTGCTCGCCGCAGTCTATAGCGGCACCTGGATCGACCGGCTGGCGCTAAGCTTCTCGGTGATCGGCCAGGCGGTGCCAACGTTCTGCCTCGGCCTCGGCCTGATCATCGTGTTCTCGGTCAACCTGCGCTGGCTGCCGGTGTCCGGCAATGCCAGCTGGCAAAGCTATATCCTGCCCTCGGTGGCGCTCGGCTGGTACGCGATTCCGGCGGTGATGCGGCTGTCGCGCAACGGCATGCTGGAAGTGCTGTCCGCCGACTACATCCGCACCGCCCGCGCCAAGGGCCTGGCGCCCGGCATGGTGATCTTCAAGCATGCGCTGCGCAATGCCATCATCCCCGTGGTGGCGCTGGCCGCCGTGCAGTTCGGCTTCATGCTCGGCGGCTCCATCGTGGTCGAGGCGGTGTTCTCCATGCAGGGCCTCGGCCACCTCGCCTGGGAAGCCATTGCGCGCAACGATTTCCCGGTGGTGCAGGCGGTGGTGCTGATCCTGGCCCTGCTCTACGTGATGCTCACCTTCCTGGCGGATCTCGCCAACGCCTTTCTCGACCCAAGGATCCGGCTGGCATGACCGACGTATCTGCCATCGCGAAATCCCTGCCGGCCGAAACATCGCCGCAGCGCTCGTCCACAGCCGCTTTCATGCGCCGCAGTTTCCGCCACAGCGGCTTGATGATCGGCGGCGTCATCCTGCTGGTCATCGTGGTGCTGGCGCTGGCGGCGCCGCTGATCGCGCCGCACGATCCCTATGCCCAGGATCTGGCGCGCCGCATGCGACCCCCGATCTGGAACGCGAAAGGCACCTGGGACAACATCCTCGGCACCGACAAGCTCGGCCGCGACTATCTCAGCCGCCTGCTTTACGGCGCCCGCATTTCGCTGATGATCGGCACGCTCACCGTGCTGATCTCCGGCACCATCGGCACCCTGCTCGGCGTCTGCGCCGGCTATTTCGGCGGCAAGGTCGATGCGGTGCTGAGCTATGTGGTCACCACGCGGCTGGCGCTGCCGGTGGTGCTGGTGGCGCTGGCCTCCGCCGCCATCGTCGGCTCGTCGCTGAACGGCGTCATCGTCGTGCTCGGCCTGCTGCTGTGGGATCGCTTTGCCGTGGTCACCCGCTCCGCCACCCAGCAGATCGCGCAATCCGATTACGTCGCCGCCGCGCGCGCCATCGGCTGCTCGACGCCGCGCATCCTGTTCTCGGAAATCCTGCCCAACATCCTCAACGCACTGATCGTCGTCGCCACGCTGGAGATGGCCCACGCCATCCTGCTCGAGGCGGCGCTGTCATTCCTCGGCCTCGGCGTGCAGCCGCCGCTACCGTCGTGGGGACTGATGATCGCCGAGGGCAAGCAATACATGTTCTTCAGCGCCTGGGTGATCGGCGTTCCCGCTGCCGCACTGGTGCTGCTGGTGCTGGCCATCAATCTGGTCGGCGACGGGCTGCGCGACGTCACCGCGCCCGAGAACAGGAACTGACCGATGGCCCTGCTCGAAGTCGATGACCTCATAGTCGACATTGCCACGCCCAACGGCACGCTGCACGCTGTCAGGAAAATCTCGTTCTCGGTGGAGCGCGGCGAGACGCTGGCCATTGTCGGCGAGAGCGGCTCGGGCAAATCGCTGACCTCGCTGGCGCTGATGGACCTGCTGCCGCGCCGTGCATGGCGAACGGCGGCACGCCTGCGCTTCGACGGCGTCGATCTGCTGGGGATCAAGGAGCCGCAAATGCGAAAACTGCGCGGCAACCGCATGGCGATGATCTTTCAGGAGCCGATGACCTCGCTGAACCCGGCCTACACCATCGGCAACCAGCTGATCGAGGCGCTGCGCTGCCATGAGTCTGTCAGCGAGGCAGCCGCCCGCGACCGCGCGCTGCAACTGCTCGACAAGGTCGGTATCGCCAATGCCGCCAATCGTCTGCGGCAGTATCCGCACCAGCTCTCCGGCGGGCTGCGGCAACGCGTGATGATCGCCATGGCGCTGATGTGCAGCCCCGACCTGATCATCGCCGACGAGCCGACCACCGCGCTCGATGTCACCATCCAGGCGCAGATCCTTCGGCTGCTGGCCGATCTCAAGACCGAGTTCGGCATGGCTATGATCCTGATCAGCCACGATCTCGGCGTCGTCGCGCGCGTCGCCGACAAGGTCGCCGTGCTCTATGCCGGCGACGTGGTCGAGAGCGGCGCGGCGCGGCCTGTCTTCAAGACGCCGTTGCATCCCTATACGCGCGGCTTGTTGAGCTGCATTCCGATCCCCGGCCGCACCGCGCCGGGCGCCCCGCTCGGCGCCATCCCCGGGCAACTGCCGAACCTGATCGGCCCGCAGCACGGCTGCGCCTTTCGCGCGCGCTGCGAATTTGCCGCGCCTGAATGCGAAGCCGACATTCCGCTGATGCATCCGGAGCCGCAGCATGACGTGCGCTGCATTCGCCTGCCCGCGCTGGAGGCCATGGCATGAGCGACATCGCCCTTGAACTGCGCAACGTCACGCGCACCTTCGAAATCTCGCAGGGCGTATTTCGCCCGGCGGCGACGCTGACCGCCGTGGCCGACGTGTCGCTGCAGGTGAAGCGCGGCGAGGTCTACGCCCTCGTCGGCGAGAGCGGCTCCGGCAAGTCGACGCTGGCCAAGCTGCTGCTCGGCCTGCTGCCGCCGACATCAGGCGAGATCCTCATCGACGGCGTACCGATCTCGGCAGGCAACCGCGTCGCGGTGGCGCGGCGCATCCAGCCGATCTTTCAGGATCCCTATTCCTCGCTCAACCCGCGAAAATCGATCGGTCAGTTGATCGCCCTGCCACTGGTTGTGCACGGCATCGGCGACCGCGCCTCGCGCCGGGCAAAAGTCATCGAAATGCTCGACATGGTCGGACTTCCAAAACGCATGCTCGACGCCACGCCGGGCCAATTGTCCGGCGGCCAGCGCCAGCGCGTCGCCATCGCACGCGCACTGGTGATGCGGCCGGAAGTGGTGATCTGCGACGAGCCGACCTCGGCGCTCGACGTCTCCGTGCAGGCGCAGATCCTCAACCTGCTGCTGGATCTCAAGCGCGAGTTGGGCCTCACCTACTTCTTCATCAGCCACAACCTCGCAGTGGTCGAGCATCTCGCCGACCGCGTTGCGGTGATGTATCTCGGCCGCCTCGTCGAGCAGCGCAGCCGCGCCGGCCTGTTTGCCGCACCACGCCATCCCTATACAAGCGCGCTGCTGGAGTCGGTGCTGACACCCGATCCCGATCTCGGCGTGCCCGACACCGGAATCGGCGCGATCGCGCCCAATCCGCTGGCGGGCAATCCCGGCTGTCCGTTCACGCCGCGCTGTCCGGCCGCTATGGAGATCTGCCAGACCGCCTTCCCGCCCACGCGCGCCCTGCCGGATGGCTGGGCCGCCTGCCACCTCGTTCAACCCAAGGAACTGCAACTCTCATGAGCCGCTCTGATGCCGTCGCCCGCGCGACAACCTATTTTGACAATGGCGCGTTTCGCGCCGACCTGGCGCGCCGCGTCGCCGTCCCCACCGAGAGCCAGGGCGCCACGCCGCGCCTCGACATGCTGCATGCCTATCTCAACGAGCAGATCATTCCCGATGCCGAGCGCATGGGTTTTGTCTGCCGCGTGGTCGACAACCCTCGCGCCGGCCACGGCCCGTTCCTGATCGCCGAGCGTCACGAGGCCGACGGCATGCCGACGGTGCTGACCTATGGCCATGGCGACGTGGTGATGGGCCACGCCTTTCAGTGGCGCGACGGCCTCGACCCCTGGCAGGTCACTGTCGAAGGCGACCGCTGGTACGGCCGCGGCACCGCGGACAACAAGGGCCAGCACACCATCAACCTCGCCGCCCTCGAACAGGTGATGGCCGCGCGCGGCGGCAGCCTCGGCTTCAACTGCAAGCTGATCCTGGAAATGGGCGAGGAAGCCGGCTCGCCGGGATTGCGCGCCATCGCCCAGGCCGAGGGCCAGGCTTTGAAGGCCGACGTGCTGATCGGCTCAGACGGCCCCCGCCTCACCGCGGAGCGTCCCACGGTGTTTCTCGGCTCGCGCGGCGCGTTGAATTTCGAACTCGAAGTCGACCTGCGCGACGGCGGCCACCACTCCGGCAACTGGGGCGGCGTGCTCGCCAATGCCGGCACCCTGCTGGCCCACGCCGTCGCCTGCCTTGTCGACAGCAAGGGCCAAATCCTGGTCGATGCCCTGAAGCCCGATTTGCCCGATGCGGTACGTGCGGCTCTGTCCGACGTCACCGTGGGCCAGGGTCCCGGCGATCCCGTCATCGATCCCAACTGGGGCGAGCCCGGCCTCACCTCCGAAGAAAAGATCTTCGGCTGGAATACGCTGGAAGTGCTGGCGTTCAAGACCGGCACGCCGGAAGCGCCGCTCAACGCCATCCCGCCCACCGCCAAGGCGACCATGCAGTTGCGCTTCGTGGTCGGCACCGACCCGAACGGCATTCTGCCGGCGGTGCGCGCGCAGCTCGATGCCAACGGCCTCACGCGCGTCTCCGTAAAACCGGCGCGCCAGGAAGCCTTCTCCGCCACCCGGCTCGACCCCACCGATCCCTGGGTGCACTGGGCGCTGGCCTCGATCAAGGAGACCACAGGCAAGAAGCCGGCGCTGCTGCCGAACCTCGGCGGCTCGCTGCCCAACGACGTCTTCGCGGATGTTCTCGGCCTGCCCACCATCTGGGTGCCGCATTCCTATCCGTCCTGCTCGCAGCACGCCCCCGACGAGCATCTGCTCGGCTCCGTCGCGCGCGAGGCACTGCAGATCATGGCGGGACTGTTTTACGATGTCGGCGAGGACGGCAAGCGGATCATCGCGGAGCGGAAGTGACGGGGTGAAACCCTGTTCGAAGCGGGAGGGACGAAAAGCCGTGGTTTGACGCGGGACCTCCGGATCATGGGCGCCGTTCGATACCGCACTTTCTTCCCCTCTCCCCAAGCAGCGAAGCTGCGCAGGCGGGAGAGGGTGGCCCGGACGAAGTCCGGGCCGGGAGAGGGGTGGTGCAGCAAGCGCCCTCTCCCGCCTTCGCTACGCGAAGGCACCCCTCCCGCTGCGCAAAGCTTCGCTTTGCTGGGGGAGAGTGAAGAGCGAGCGCCGCCGCAGCCATCCTTGCTCGTTCGTCACCGGCCTGACGACTGCCCCCTGCATTGTGGTTTTCTGGATGGCTTCCCTTACAAGAATTCGCCCAGCGCATGCGCTGGCCCGAAATGACCGGTTGGCGTGAATTGTCCCCTCTTCGTCCGCAACCGGCATTTCGGCCTTTGACGGCACGGATAAAGTGGCAGCACACTCGCAGCCAACGGAGACAACCATGTCCGATACCGCGCTCATCGTCATCGACGTCCAGAAATCGTTCCGCCACCGCGACTACTGGACCGAAGACGCCCTGCCCGCCTTTCTCGAGCGCCAGCAGGCGCTGATCGATGGAGCGAAGGCGGCTGGCATTCCCGTGCTTCAAGTCTTTCACCTCGCCGATAACGGCGCCTTTTCGGCGTCCTCCGGCCACGTGACGACACTGGCGCCGCTGCAGATCACGCCGGATGCAGTTTTCAAGAAGCGCCGCCACAGCGCGCTCGTCGGCACAGGCCTCGACGTCTGGCTCATCGCCCAAGGCATCCGCAAGATCATCGTCTCCGGCATCCGCACCGAGCAATGCTGCGAAACCACCACGCGGCATGCGTCCGATCTCGGCTACGCCGTCGACTTCGTGGGCGAAGCGACGCTGACGTTCCCGATGACCGATGCCGCCGGGCGCACATGGAGCGCCGCGGAAATCCGCGCCCGCACCGAGCTGGTGCTGGCGGGCCGCTTTGCCAGGATCGCGACGGTGGAACAGGCTCTTGCCGAACAGGCAGAAAAGATCGCCGCATGACCGCAAGAGCACCGCACGCGCGCGTCATCCCGGTGTTCGTGGTGGTGCCGGCGCGCGTGCTGCTGCTCGACATCGCCGGTCCGATCGAGGTGTTGCGAAAAACCAATCTCGAACAGAACGAGGTGCGTTTCACCGTCACCTATGTCGGGCCGGCATGCGACGCCATCAGTTCGATCGGACTTGGCATCACCGGCATCGAACAGTTACCTGAGCATCTCCCCGCCGACGCGCTGGTGGTGATGCCCGGCAGCGCCGACGTCGCGCTCGGAGCGACTGCCACCGACCGCAAGAAGGATGCGCTGCAGGAGAAAGCCATCGTCGACTGGTTGAGAAAGACCATCCGGCCCGGCATCCGGCTCGCCTCGATCTGTGCCGGCGCGCTCGTTGCGGCGCGTGCCGGGCTGCTCGATGGCTATGACTGCACCACGCATCATGCCTGCACCGACGAGCTTGCGAAGCTCGCACCCTCGGCGCGCGTGCATGAGAACCGGCTCTATGTGGAGGACGGCGAGCGCCTGACCAGCGCCGGCATCACCGCCGGCGTCGATCTGATGCTGCACATCGTGGCGCAGACCGTCGGCCATGCGGTGGCGCTGTCCGTCGCCCGTTACCTCGTCGTCTACCTCCGTCGCGGCGGCGCCGATCCGCAGCTGTCGCCTTGGCTGGAAGGGCGCAATCACATCCATCCGGCGATTCATCGCACGCAGGACGCGGTCACGGCAGACCCGACAGCCGACTGGTCGGTGGATCGTCTCGCGGAGATCGCTGCCGCCAGTCCCCGCAACCTCTCCCGTCTGTTCAACGAGCATACCGGCATGAGCGTCATCGACTACGTCAACCGCATGCGGGTGGCGCTTGCCGGGCAGATGCTGTCCGGCTCGCGGCTCGACATCGAAACCGTCGCCGAGCGCTCGGGCTTCGCCTCCGCCCGGCAGTTGCGGCGCGCCTGGAGCCGCTGGCACAAGATGCCGCCGAGCCGCATGCGGAGCGTCGACGACATCTCTGAACAAGCCTGACGGCGTCGGCGATGGCTTCGTCCACCTGACATCTGCTTGACTGCATTGCGTGGGCCCCCTGCAGATCACCGCCAAGCTGTTATAGGGTGTGGGCAATACATCGCGCGCATCAGGAACCAAGCCCCATGAACGACCAACATACGGCACAGCACAGCCACACCGATCTCGCCGACAAGGTCGTCGCCTGGCTAGCGCCGCGCGCCGCCGAGATGGAAGCGCTGCTGCACAGGCTGGTCGACATCGACTCCAACAGTTTCGACAAGGCCGGCACCGACGCGGTCGGCGTGGCCATTGCCGACCTGCTGGCCGGCGAAGGCATTGCGGTCAGCGTCACGCCCAAGGTCGGCTTCGGCGACATCGTCCGCGCCGAATTGCCGGGACGCCAGAACGGCCACGTGCTGCTGCTCGGCCATCGCGACACCGTGTTCAAGAAGGGCACGGTTTTGACGCGTCCCTATTCGCGCGACGGCGATCTCGCTTTTGGTCCGGGCGTCGCCGACATGAAGGGCGGCTTGGTCGCTAACATCTTTGCGCTGCGCGCGCTGAACGCCGTCGGCGGCCTGCCCTTCCCGGTGGTGGCGCTGTTCACAGCGGACGAGGAAATCGGCTCGCTGCAGGGCCGCGCCGACATCGAAACTGCCGCGCAGGGCGCCCGCGCCGTGCTCAACACCGAGCCCGGCCGCGTCAGCGGCAATGTGGTCACCGGCCGCAAGGGCGGCGGCTCGTTCCACATCAAGGTCACCGGCCGCGCCGCGCATTCCGGCGTCAACCACGCCGACGGCGCCAGCGCGATCGAGGCGCTGGCACGCAAAATCACCCGGCTGCACGCGCTCACCGACTACGACGCCGGGATCACCACCAATGTCGGCGTCATCAAGGGCGGCAACACCCACAACACCGTGGCTCCGTGGGCCGAGGCCGAACTCGACCTTCGGTTCATGACGCTCGAGCAGCGCGCGAGCATCGTGCGCGAGATCGAACGCATCGTGCACGATGAAGACGTGCCGGGCACCTCGGCCGAGATCGAACAGATCTCCATGTTCCTGCCGCTCGAGGAAAAATACTCCGGCAGTTTGTTCGCTCTGTACCGGGACGCGGCGACGCGGGTCGGCTTCGCCGTCGGCGGTGAGTTCACCGGCGGCTGCGCCGATTCCGGCTTCACCGCAGCCATGGGCATCCCGACCCTGTGCGGCCTCGGCCCGGTCGGCGGCAAGGCCCATACCGACGACGAATTCTGCCGCCTCGACACCCTGCTGCCGCGCACCCAGGCGCTGGCGGCGACGATCTGCGCGCTGGTGTGAGGTGTAGGGTGGGCAAAGCCTCGTCCGCGCAAAGCGCGGCGAGGCGTGCCCACCACAATACACGACGCACAGAAATGATGGGCACGGCGCTAGATGTTTAGTCCCGGACTTTGATGGGTCGGATCAACATTGAATCTGGTGGGCTCTTTTGTCCAGATCTTACAAACGTACTCGTAGGGTGTGAGGCCCTGCAGGGTCTTTAGCCGACGCGCGAAGTTGTAGGCGTCGATGAAGTCGCCGAGGTGGCGACGGAGTTGGTCGTGGGTCTCGTAGTGGAAGCGCTTGACGGTCGCTTCCTTGATAGTCCGGTTCATCCGTTCGACCTGGCCATTGGTCCAGGGGTGCTTGGGCTTGGTGAGGCGATGATCGATGTCGGCCTGGGCGCAAGCCAACTCAAAGCCATGGGCCCAGACCGGCTCGCCACGCTCGAGGGCCAGCTTGATCTCAGGGACCGCTGAGCCACCGGCACCGGGCGTGGTGAAGTGCGTGCCATTGTCGGTCAGCACGGTGTGGATCTTGTAGGGCACGGCCGCGATCAGGTGGCGCAGGAAGTCGCCGGCGATGCGCCGAGTGGCTTTCTCGTGCAACTCGACGAAGGCGAACTTTGAGGTCCGGTCGATCCCCACGAACAGATAGAGCTTGCCCTGCTCGGTGCGGACCTCGGCGATGTCGATGTGAAAGTAGCCGATCGGATAGGTCTTGAACTTACGCCGATCTGGCTTGTCGCCCTCGACTTCAGGCAATCGCGAGATGTCGTGGCGCTGCAGGCAGCGATGCAGTGACGAGCGCGTCAGATGCGGGATGGTTGGTTGCAGGGCATACAAGCAGTCATCGAGCGGCAGCAGCGTGTGCCGCCGGAAGGCGACAATAAGCGCCTCTTCCTCGACCGTCAGAACCGTCGACTTCGGGTCTTTCGGCCCGGTTCGTAGATCTTCGACCGAGGCCCGCGCCTTCCACTTGGCGACGGTCTTGGGATTGATCCCATGCCGCCTGGCCAAGACCCTCAGGCTCTCTTGACTATGTTGTATCGCTCGACGGACCGCCGCTGTCGTTGTGGCGCTCCCGTGGTGAACCTGTCCCATAGCGCATCCTTCCAACCGTCGGAGAATAATGCACCATCAAATGCTGGGACCAAACATCTAGCGCGCCTTTGCCCACCCTACGCCCGTCATTGCACCGTCGCCCCGCCTCGGTAAAACTCGTCCATGACTCAATCTTCCCTCTCCCCCGACTCCGCTGACGCGCTGCTGTTCGATCTTGGCCGCGTCGTCATAGACATCGATTTCGAGCGCACCATCGCATGCTGGGCCGGCCACGCCGGTTGCACTCGCTCCGACCTGGTGACGCGGTTCGTGCGCGGCGACGACTACATGCGCCATGAGCGCGGCCAGATCAGCGATGAAGCCTTCTTCGCCAGCCTGCGCACGACGCTCGGCATCGACATTTCCGACGCCCAGTTCCTCGAGGGCTGGAACGCGATCTTCATCGGCGAAATGCCCGGCATCGCGCCGCTGCTGGCGCGCGCCGCCGAGCAGTTGCCGCTCTATGCCCTCTCCAACACCAACGCCGCCCACGCCGCACATTTCTTGCAGGCACATACCGAGGTGCTCGACCATTTCCGCGAGCTGTTCCTGTCGTCGTCGATCGGGCTGCGCAAGCCGGACGCTGCCGCCTACGACCATGTGGTGAAGGCGATCGGCGTGCCGGCGCAGCGCATCGTGTTCTTCGACGACCTCGCCGAGAACGTCGCGGCGGCCCGCGCCGGCGGGCTTCAGGCGGTTCACGTCACCTCGCCCACCTCGGTGGCCGAGGCGCTGGCGGCGCTGGGCGTGGCGGAAAAATCCTGAACCTGCCGCGATCGCGGTTTTGCGTCCGCACCAGCGCTCGGTTATGAAGCCCGGGTGCGGTCGCGGCCTCCCCGGCCGGCCAGCGCTGGTGATGGAGACTTTGCCGATGGCCTTGATGCCGGTTGCCGACGCGCTGGCCGCGGTGCTCGCCGATGCCGAACCGCTGTCCCGGCAGATGGTCGCGCTCGACGACTGTTTCCACCGCGTGCTGGCCTGCGACGTCGCATCGCTGCGCACCCAGCCGCCGCAGCCGATGTCGGCGATGGACGGCTATGCGGTGCGCGCCGAAGACGCCACGCAGCATGCGGCGCTCACCGTGATCGGCGAAGTCGCCGCCGGCCGGCCGTTCGAGAGGACATTGGGAGCCCATGAGGCGGTCCGCATCTTCACCGGCGGCGTGATCCCCGCAGGCGCCGATGCCGTGGTGATCCAGGAAGACACGGCGCGAGAGGGCACCACCGTATTCATCCACGAGGCCGCCCGCGCTGGCCGCCACATCCGCCCGGCCGGCGTCGACTTCACCACCGGCGACGTGCTGCTGCGCGCCGGCGCCCGCCTCACCGACCGCGACCTGTCGCTGGCCGCCAGCATGAATCATCCCGAGCTTCCGGTGCACCGCCGCCCGAAGGTCGCCTTGCTGGCCACCGGCGACGAGCTGGTGATGCCCGGCCAGCCGCTCGGCCCCGGCCAGATCGTCTATTCCAACGGCTACGCGCTGCGCGCGCTGGCCCGCAACGAGGGCGCCGAGGTGACCGATCTCGGCATCGCCGCCGATACGCTGGATGCCACCGTGGCCGGCATTCGCCGCGCCCGCGACAGCGACGCCGACATCCTGATCACCACCGGCGGTGCCTCGGTCGGCGACCACGACCTGGTGCAGCAGGCGCTCACCGCCGAAGGCGTCACCATGGCGTTCTGGAAGATCGCGATGCGCCCGGGCAAGCCGATGATGCATGGAAGGATCGGGCCGATGCGGGTGATCGGCCTGCCCGGCAATCCGGTGTCGTCCTATGTCTGCGCGCTGCTGTTCATGGTGCCGCTGATCCGCACGCTGTCGGGCCGCAGCGACATCCATCTCGAACGCGAGCCGGCGCTGCTCGGCTGCGACGTCGGCGCCAACGACCTGCGCGAGGACTATCTGCGCGCCGTGCTGGCGGTGCGCGAGGACGGCGCGCTGGTGGCGACGCCCGTGACCCGCCAGGATTCCTCGCTGCTCGGCAATCTGTCCGCCGCCCACGGCCTAGTGGTTCGCGCCCCCACGCCCCCGCCGCGCCCGCCGGCACGCCCTGCAGCGTGCTGCGTTTGCCGCTTTAAGGCGGTCCGATTGCGTTGACGGGAAATTAATCGTTGCGGAACACATATGGAACAGATAGTGTTCGTTCATGATTTGTTTCTGACCTTCCGGCGCCGCGACCGCTCAACTTCGATCGGCTGATCAGCGCAAGGCCGGAAACGCGACGGTGGTCAACGCCGTCCTATTGAGGATCGATCGAGATGCTGACCCGCAAACAGTACGAACTTCTGCGATTCATCGATCAGCGCCTGAAGGAAGCCGGCGTGCCGCCCTCCTTCGACGAGATGAAGGACGCGCTCGATTTGCGCTCCAAGTCCGGCATCCACCGACTCATCACCGCGCTGGAAGAGCGCGGCTTCATCCGCCGCCTGCCCAACCGGGCCCGCGCCATCGAGGTGTTGAAGCTGCCCGAACTCGGCGGCAGCAGCAGCGTTGCTGGCAACGGTCGCCGCGGCTTCACGCCCAGCGTCATCGAGGGCACCCTCGGCAAGGTGCGACCGTCCTCTGGCAATGCCGAGGATGACGGCGCGCGTTCGGTGCTGGTGCCGGTGATGGGCCGCATCGCCGCGGGCACGCCCATCGAGGCGCTGCAGACCCGCAGCCACAACATCAGCGTGCCGACCGACATGCTCGGCTCCGGCGAACACTACGCGCTGGAAGTGCGCGGCGACTCCATGGTCGAGGCCGGCATTCTCGATGGCGACATGGCGCTGATCCAGCGCAAGGACGCCGCAGAGACCGGCGACATCGTGGTCGCCCTGATCGACGAGGAGGAAGCCACCCTGAAGCGCTTCCGCCGCCGCGGCGCCTCGATCGCGCTGGAGCCCGCCAACGCCGCCTACGAGGTCCGCATCCTGCCGCCCAACCGGGTGCGCATCCAGGGCCGGCTGGTCGGACTGTACCGCAAGTACTGAGTGAACGCGCAACGACTTGCTGCGCCGTTGTTCGTGACGCAGAGCCGTTCGCTCACGGTTCATCAGCCTGCACGTCGGTCTCGGCCGGCGTCGCATCGGGCGCGCGCTGCCGCCCCGGCAAGATCGCGCCGCTGGCAACCTCGAGCGTGTCCGCTGCGGCTGGTGCCCATGGCCGGTCCCGCCCTTTCGGCCTGATCGCATCGATCACAAAACCGCCGCTGGTTTGCCGCAACGCCGTCGCACCGGTTTTCTGCAGACTATCACGATCGATCACCGTCGCTCCGCAATCCCCCGGCGGCTGTCTTGTTGTGACAATGAGCGTCGCGCGCAGGCAATCATCGACAAAGGCATCCGGCTGCAGCGCCAGCGCGACCAACGCGCCGTCGGCCAACGTCGCCACGCAGCCGGCGCCATCGCAGGCGATGCCGTTGCCCAGCGTCGGATCGTTCGGCAATCGCGAATCCGCATCCGCCGCCAGCCATTCCTTGAGCAGAAACGAATCTCTGGCGCTGCGCATCACATGCAGCCGCCCGTCCTTGCCGCGCACCGCGACGCTGTGGCCGTCGCCTGATATCAACACATCCGGCTGCGTCACCATCGCGGCCCATACCATCGACGCCGCGACAAAGCCCGCGCCGATCCAGCGCAGCGGCGTGCGCAGCAGTCCGAGCAGCACGATGCCGATGGTTGCCGCGAGCAATGGCCCGGTCCCGAACGCCGGCACGCGGCCGATGGCACCGGGCAATGCCGCGACCCATTGCGTCACCACGATCATCCACTGGATGCCGACATCCATCAGCCGCCAGAACACGCTGTCGAGCCCGAACGGCGCGGCCGCAAGTCCTAACAGCCCCGCCGGCATCACCAGCGCAGAGACCACTGGCATCGCCAGCAGGTTTGCGACGACGCCGTAAGGCGTGATGCGGTGAAAGTGAAACGCCGCATAGGGCGTGGTCGCGAGCCCGGCGACCAGCGAGGCCAGCGCCAGCATGACGATCTCGCGGCCGCCCCACAGCGCCGCGCGCGCGGTGCGCGAATGCTCCGCCGTCGCGAACAGCATGGGCATGCCGACCTGCACCAGGGCCACCAGTCCGAGGGTCGCCGCGAACGACATCTGGAAACTCGGATGCACCAGCGCCTCCGGCGCCAAAGTGAGCACGATCATCGCCGCCACCGCCAGGGTGCGAAAGGTGATCGCACGGCGATCCACCATCACAGCGATCAGCACCACCGCCGTCATGAAAAACGAACGTTGCGTCGCGACTTCGGCGCCGGACAGCAGCAGCAGATAGAACAGCGCGGCGGCGAGTGCTGCGGCGGCCGACCACTTCTTTATCGGAAACGTCACCGTCAGCACCGGGATCAGCGCCAGCAGCGCGCGCACCGCGAAGAACACCACGCCGGCGACCACCGCCATGTGATAGCCGGAGATCGACAGCACATGACCGAGGCCGGAGATGAACATGGCGTCGTTGACATCGGGCGAGATGGCGTCGCGCCGCCCAGTCAGCAGCGCAGTGGCGATGGCGCGGCTATCGCCGGAGAGGACGTTGGCAATGCGCGCATCGATGGCATCGCGCAGACCCTGCATGGTCGCGGCATAGCGCAGCCGTAGGCCACCCGGCGCCGGCGGATCGACTGTCTTGATCGCGCCCATGACAAAGCCGGAGGCGCCGATTCCCTGGAAATAAAGGTCGCGGCCGAAGTCGTAGGAGCCGGGCCGCAGCGGCGCCAGCGGCGGCTGCAGCCGCGCCTTCACGTCAACGAAGCTGCCGACCGCCGGCGCGGTGCCCTTCCTCACCGACAGCCGCACGCGTTCGAGCTTCGTGGTTACGCGCGGGCCGTCCATCTCGGCGACCCGCAGCACGAAGCGGTCGGTGCGCTCGCGCACCTCGCGGGTCTCGACAAAGCCTTTCAGCGTGACCGAGTACAAAGGCTGCGCCAGCACCGCGTGGGCGATCCGCGCGGTCTTCAACGTCGCCACCGCGAAGCCCACCGCCAGCGCGGCGACCATCACAACAAGCGGAAACCAGCCGTGCCGGCGCGACAGAAAGGCCGCGATACACAGTGCGCCGGCAGCCGCGGCGGCGATCCACGCGACCGGCTCATGGTCGGCGACGAAATACAGCGCAATGCCGGCGCCGAAAGCGATCGGCACCCAGGGCAGCAACCGGCCGGGGCCGGCTTCTGCGCGCGCCCACGCCTGCAGTGTGGCGATGAGCGAAGGCCAGAAGTCTGCACCTGGCCGCAGCGCACCGCTCGCCGTTGCGGCCTGCGGCGGCCATGTGCCGGCCTGCGCGCGCGGTCTGGTGTTGCGTCCCCCGTTGGCCATCGCGCGTCTCATCGCCCGGCATATTCAGCGCGATGCTAGCGGAAGGAATAACCGGGCGGCTACGAGAACGGATGGGGAATGTGTAGGCGCTCCGCACTCTCCATGTCGTCCCCGCCTTCGCGGGGACGACATGGAGAGCAAGCCATAGGATGGGTAGAGCGTCTTCGCGAAACCCATCATTGCCAAGCATCAGGCTGATGGGTTTCGCTTCGGCGCAGGGCGCCTGCGCTCTACCCATCCTACAATTCTGCTCAGGTCGCCTTGGCGTAACTATCCCTCAATCCAACCGTGCGGTTGAACACCAGTTTGCCCGGCGCGGAATCCTTGTCGCGGCAGAAGTAGCCCTGGCGCTCGAACTGCACGGCGGCGTCGGCATTGTCGCCGGCCAGCGCCGGCTCGACCATGGCGCCGGTCAGCGTTTCCAGCGACTCCGGATTGATCTGCGCGGCGAAGTTGGCGGCGTCGGGCTGCGGCGCGGTGAACAGCAAATTGTAGATCCGCACTTCCGCCGGCACCGCTTCCGCCGCGCTGACCCAATGGATGGTCGCCTTGACCTTGCGCCCGTCCGGCGCATTGCCGCCGCGGGTTTCCGGATCGTAGGTGCAGCGTAGTTCGACCACTTCGCCGGCCGCGTTCTTGATCACGTCGCGGCAGGTGATGAAGTAGCCGTAGCGCAACCGCACTTCCCTGCCCGGCGCCATGCGGAAGAATTTCTTCGGCGGCTCTTCCATGAAGTCGTCGTGCTCGATGTAAAGCTCGCGGCCGAACGGAATTTTGCGCGAACCCAAGCTCTCGTCCTCGGGGTGGTTGACCGCGTCGAGCTGTTCGACCTGGCCTTCCGGATAATTCTCGATCACCACCTTGAGCGGCTTGAGCACCGCCATGCGGCGCTGCGCGGTGCGGTTGAGAGTCTCGCGGATGGCAAAATCGAACATGTCGATGCCCACCGTGCTGTTGGCCTTGGCCACGCCGATGCGCTTGACGAATTCGCGCAAGGCTGCGGCCGGCACGCCGCGACGCTGCAGCCCGGCCAAGGTCGGCATCCGCGGATCGTCCCAGCCGCTGACATGGCCGCCGCGCACCAGTTCGGTAAGCACGCGCTTGGACAGCAGCGTGTAGGTCATGTTCAGGCGGGCGAACTCGTACTGGTGCGGCCGCGATGGCACCGGAAGGTTGTCCAGGCACCAGTCGTACAGCGGCCGGTGATCCTCGAACTCCAGCGTGCAGATCGAATGCGTGACATGTTCGATCGCATCCGACTGGCCGTGGGCGAAGTCGTAGCTGGGATAGATGCTCCACGCCGTGCCGGTGCGCGGATGATACGCATGCAGGATGCGGTAGATCACGGGATCGCGCAGGTTGATGTTGCCCGAGCCCATATCGATCTTGGCGCGCAGCACCCGGGTGCCGTTCGGAAACTCGCCGGCGCGCATCCGCGCGAACAGGTCGAGATTCTCCTCCACCGAGCGATCCCGGAACGGGCTGTTCTGGCCGGGTTCGGTCAGGGTGCCACGGGTCAGGCGGATCTCTTCCTGGGTCTGGTCGTCCACATAGGCCTTGCCGGCGCGGATCAGGTGCTGTGCCCAGCCATAGAGCTGCTCGAAATAGTCCGACGCATAATGCAGGTTGCTGCCCCAGTCGAAGCCGAGCCAGCGCACGTCGCGCTGGATGGCGTCGATATATTCCTGCTCTTCCCGGGTCGGGTTGGTGTCGTCGAAGCGCAGGTTGCAGATACCGCCGAATTCCTCGGCAATGCCGAAGTTCAGGCAGATCGACTTGGCGTGGCCGAGATGCAGGTAGCCGTTGGGCTCCGGCGGAAAGCGCGTCACCACGCTCTTGTGGGCGCCGGAGGCCAGATCCGCCGCAACGATGTCGCGGATAAAGTCACGGCCTGCTTCGGTTACCGATTCGTCTGTCATGGGGTGCCTTTCAAGCTGCGCCCTATGTGCCAAATCCGCGGCCCCGCGCCAAGGGCCGGAGCGGCGGATTGGAACCGGTCCGCCGTGCCGCCCGCAATTCGCGGGGACAGCGTGCGGGCGGTGTGATAAACGCCCGCCAACAGTCCCCTCAGCATCGATCGAAGCCATTAATGACCGCACCTGTTGTCACCCGCTTTGCGCCCTCCCCGACCGGATTTCTCCATATCGGCGGCGCCCGCACCGCTTTGTTCAACTGGCTCTATGCGCGCAAATTCGGCGGCAAGATGCTGCTGCGGATCGAGGACACCGACCGCGAGCGCTCCACCGAGCCGGCCATTGCGGCGATCCTCGACGGGCTGAAATGGCTTGGCATCGAGTGGGATGGCGACACCGTGTTTCAGTTTGCCCGGGCCGGCCGGCACCGTGAGGTGGCCGAGCAGCTGCTCGCCGCAGGCAAGGCCTACCACTGTTACGCCACCGCCGACGAACTCAAGGAGATGCGCGAAAAGGCCCGCGCCGAGGGCAAGTCCAAGCTGTACGACGGCCGCTGGCGCGACCGGGCCGCCACCGCGGCCGAAGCCGGCATGAAGCCGACGATCCGGCTGAAGGCGCCGCTGACCGGCGAGACCGTGATCGACGACCAGGTGCAGGGCCGCGTGGTCTGGCAGAACGAGAACCTCGACGACCTCGTTCTGCTGCGCGGCGACGGCAACCCGACCTACATGCTCGCGGTGGTGGTCGACGATCACGACATGGGCGTCACCCATGTGATCCGCGGTGACGACCATTTGATCAATGCTGCGCGCCAGAAGCAGATCTACGATGCGCTCGGCTGGGAGCTGCCGAGCATGTCGCATATCCCGCTGATCCACGGCCCCGACGGTTCCAAACTGTCGAAGCGCCATGGCGCGCTCGGCGTCGATGCCTACCGCGCGCTGGGCTATGTGCCGGCCGCGCTACGCAACTACCTGGTCCGGCTCGGCTGGAGCCATGGCGACCAGGAGATCTTCTCGACCGAGGAGATGATCGCGGCCTTCGACCTGTCGGCCATCGGCCGCTCGGCGGCCCGGTTCGATTTCGCCAAGCTGGAAAACCTCAACGGCCATTACATCCGCCACTCCGACGATCAGTCTCTCGCAACCATGTTCGAGGATGTGCTGAGCTACGTCCCGAACGGCGCGACGCTGAAAGCCAAGGTCAACGATACCACCCGCGCCCAGCTGCTGCAGGCGATGCCCGGCCTGAAAGAGCGTGCCAAGACCCTGATCGAGCTGATCGACAATGCCGGTTTCATCTTCGCCGACCGGCCGCTGGCGATGGAGCCCAAGGCCGCCGCGGTATTGACGCCGGAGACCCGGGCACTGATCGGCAAGCTTCAGATCGCGCTGGCCGAGGTGACCGACTGGAGCGCCACGACCACCGAGGCGGCGATGCGCACCTTCGCCGAGGCCAACGGGCTGAAGCTCGGCGCCATCGCCCAACCGCTGCGGGTGGCGCTGACCGGAAAGACGACGTCGCCGGGGATCTTCGACGTTCTGGCGGTACTCGGGCGGTCGGAATGCCTGTCCCGGCTGGCGGATCAGGCATCCGTTTAGGGGCCTGACGGCCGATTTTGCCCATCTTGCAGCGCACACAGCAATGCGATACGCATTCTGGCGAAGCCTGCTCCGGCCTGCCGCGCAATGTTTCCTGACATTGCGAACCGGCCTGCCGGCCTCTCAACGATCGCATCGGGGACGACACGATGGACGCAACAACCAAGACCAACACCGCAACGCTCACGGTCGGTAACAAGAGCTATGACTTCCCGATTTTAAGCGGAACCGTCGGACCCGATGTGGTCGATATCGGTAAGCTCTACGCCCAGTCCGGCCTTTTCACCTACGATCCCGGATTTACCTCGACAGGCAGCTGCCAGTCGAAGATCACCTATATCGACGGCGACGCCGGCATTCTTGAATACCGCGGCTACCCGATCGAGCAGCTGGCCGACAACGGTGACTTTCTTGAGACCTGCTACCTTCTGCTCAACGGCGAACTGCCGAATGCCGCGCAGAAGAAAGACTTCGATCAGATGGTCACGCACCACACCATGGTGCACGAGCAGATGGCCCGGTTCTTCCAGGGCTTCCGCCGCGACGCGCATCCGATGGCGGTGATGGTGGCTTCGGTCGGCGCACTCGCCGCCTTCTATCACGACTCCACCGACATCAACGATGCCAAGCAGCGCGAGATCGCGTCGATCCGGATGATCGCCAAGATCCCGACGCTGGCGGCAATGGCTTTCAAGTACACCGTCGGACAGCCGTTCGTGTATCCGACCAACTCGCTGGATTTCGCGTCGAACTTCCTGAAGATGTGCTTCGCGGTGCCTTGCGAGGAATACGTCGTCAATCCGGTGCTGGCCAAGGCGCTGGACAAGATCTTCACCCTGCACGCCGACCACGAGCAGAACGCCTCGACCTCGACCGTGCGCATTGCCGGCTCGTCCGGCGCCAACCCATTCGCCTGTATCGCCGCCGGCATCGCCTGCCTGTGGGGACCGGCCCATGGCGGCGCCAACGAAGCCGCGCTGGCGATGCTGTCCGAAATCGGAACGGTCGACAAGATTCCGGACTTCATCGCCAAGGTGAAGGACAAGAACTCCAGCGTCCGCCTGATGGGCTTCGGTCACCGCGTCTACAAGAACTACGATCCGCGCGCCAAGATCATGCAGCAGACCTGCCATGAAGTGCTCAAGGAAACCGGCCACGGCGGCGACGAGATGCTCGCCGTTGCCATGGAGCTCGAGAAGATCGCGCTGTCGGACCCCTACTTCATCGACCGCAAGCTGTACCCGAACGTCGACTTCTATTCGGGCATCACGCTGAAGGCGATGGGCTTCCCGACCTCGATGTTCACCGTGCTGTTCGCAGTCGCCCGCACCGTCGGCTGGATCAGCCAGTGGAGCGAGATGATCGAGGATCCGCAGCAGAAGATCGGCCGTCCGCGCCAGCTCTACACCGGCGCCGCCCGCCGCGATTACGTGGACATCAGCAAGCGCTGATTGCCTCGACTAGATCAAACACAAACGGCGGACCCCACGGTCCGCCGTTTTCGTTTGCGCGGTACCGGCGTCAGGCCGGCGACTTCAACTGCATGTAGCTGGTCGGAATCGCGGTCGTGAACTTCATCTCTTCCATGGCGATGGACGAGTTGATGTCGGAAAACTCCAGCCGCTTGATCATGCGCTGGTAGACCGCGTCGTAGGTCTCGACGTCGGGCACCACGATGCGCAGCAGATAGTCGGTATCGCCGGTCAGCCGCCAGGCCTCGACGATCTCAGGGATGTCGCCGATTACCCGCCGGAACGCCTGCAGCCAGTCCGCCTCGTGACGCGGCGCCTTCACCGAGGCGAACACAGTCATCGGCACGTTGACCTTGCGCCGGTTCAACAGGGCCACCCGCCGGGTGATGACGCCGTCCTCATCCAGCCGCTTGATCCTGCGCCAGCACGGCGCCGTGCTGAGGCCGACCTTTTCCGCGATGGTGGCGATCGCGACCGAGGCGTCGTTCTGCAGGATATCGAGAATCCGGCGATCAATGGCATCCACGCGCTGATTCCTCCCGAATATTGAACCTAGAATGCTAATCTCTCGTCATCACCGATAAAATATTGCTCTAATCTTGAAATTTAAGCAATATCCTCGCCGCCCTGGATCGATTTCGGCGATCTTCGATCGCATTGTTGCGCGGTCTATTTGTTATCCTTCCGGCCACATCTGAAGCTGGCAAGGACGGACCGGAATGCGAACCATCGGATTATTGGGCGGGATGAGCTGGGAAAGCACCGCGGTTTACTACCGACGGATCAACGAGACCGTCCGCAACAGGCTGGGCGGCCTGCACTCGGCCGAGGTGATCCTGCACTCGGTCAATTTCGAAGCCATCGTGGCGCTTCAGAAGGCCGGCGACTGGGATCAGGCCGGTGCGGTGCTGGCACAGATCGCGCGCAATCTGGAAGGCGCCGGCGCCGACTGCGTCCTGATCTGCACCAACACCATGCACAAGCTGGCCGACACAGTTCAGGACGCGATCTCGATCCCGCTGCTGCACATCACCGACGTGACCGGTGAGGCGGTCAAGGCCGCGGGCTGTCGCCGGCCCCTGCTGCTCGCCACCCGCTACACGATGGAGCAGGATTTTTACCTCTCCAAGTTGCGCGACGACCACGGCCTTGCGCCGCTGGTACCGAACGACGAGGACAGGACCGCTGTTCACGACGTCATTTTTGGTGAATTATGCTGCGGCATCGTCAGCCAAGCATCGCGTCAGCGCTATCTCGACGTGATCGCCACGGCCAAGGCGGCGGGCGCCGACAGCGTCATTCTCGGCTGCACCGAAATCGGCCTGCTGATCGGCGCCAAGGACTTCGACCTGCCGGCGTTCGATTCCACGTTGATTCATGCCGATGCGGCGGTAGCCTTCGCCCTCGACCAACTGGACACGCGGAAACGCAACGCCGCGTAAATCCCCGCGCCTGCATGGCACGGTTCGCCACGCTGCTGTGGCCAACCGTGCCAACCATGATAGGTTCAGAAAAATTCGAACAACAGGAGATGTGAGATGTCGATCAAGAAGCTGACGGGGTCCTTCGTTGCGCTGATTACACCGTTCAACAAGGACGGCTCGGTGGACTTCGCCGCATTCCGCACGCTGCTGAAATTCCACCAGGACAACGGTACCTCGGCGATCCTGATCATGGGCTCCACCGGCGAGTCCTCGATGCTGTCGCAGCAGGAAAAACAGCAGATCATCGTCGAGTGCGCGAAGATGAAGACGCCGGACATGCCGATCTTCTTCGGCTGCACCGGCAACAACACCGACACGACTATCGCCAACGTCCGCTTCGCCAAGGACAATGGTGCCGACGGCGCGATCCTCGCGGCGCCCGCCTATATCTGCGCGCCGGAAGCCGACATCGAACGCTTCTTCCTCGACGTCGCCGACGCCACCGACCTGCCGCTTGGCATCTACAACAATCCGCCGCGCGTGAAGAGCGACCTTCATTGGGACAACCTGATCCGCATCTTCAAGCACCCGAACTACGTGGTGCACAAGGAGTCCACTGGCCGCGTCGGCCAGGTGGCGCAGGTGCTGGCCGCCGATTGCGGCGTGTCGGTGATGTGCTGCGACAGCCCGAACCTCGGCCTGGTGGTGCCGACCATGAGCCTCGGCGGTCACGGCACCGCCAACATGACCGGCAATCTCGCGCCGGCCGAGATGGCTATCATCTCCACGCCGTGGACCAGCTACACCGAAGCCGTCGGCTTCAAGAATGCCTATCTCGGCCTGCTGCCGCTGCTGCACTACACCTATTCGGCGATCAATCCGGTTGCCGTGAAGTCGCTGATGAAGGCGATCGGCATGCCGGCCGGCGATCTGCGCAAGCCGCTGACCATGCTGGAAGGCGAAGCGCTGGCCAAGGGCATCCGCATCATCCAGGAGCTCGAGCTCGACAAGAAGTACGGCTACAAGATCTCGTCGCTCTCGGCCGTCGCGGCCTGATCGATGGATCTTGGAATCCGCGGTCGCAAGGCACTTCTCAGCGGAGCGAGCCGCGGTATGGGCAAGGCCTGCGCCATGGCGCTGGCCAAGGAGGGTGTCGATATCACCATCCTGGCCCGCACGCCCGAAACCCTTGAAGCTACCTGCGCCGAGATCCGCGACGCCACCGGCGTCGCGGTGACGGCGGTGGTTGGCGACATCACCACCGCCAAGGGCCGCGACGATGCGCTGGCGGCCTGCCCCGATCCGGACATTCTGCTCAACAATGCCGATGGTCCGGTGCCCGGCGACTTCCGCGACTGGACCCACGCCGACTGGTCGGCAGCGCTCGACGCGATGATGCTGAGCCCGATCGAGATGATGCGGCGGAGCGTCGACGGCATGATGGCGCGCGGCTTCGGGCGGATCATCAACATCGTGTCGCGCAGCGTGAAGATTCCGCAGCTCGAACTTGGCCTGTCCAACGGCGCCCGCTCCGGCCTGGTCGGCTTTGTCGGCGGGCTCGCCCGCCAGACCGTGGCGCATAACGTCACCATCAACAACCTGCTGCCGGGTATCTTCGACAGCGATGCGCAACGCCGCCATATCGAGGGCATGCTGGTACCGGGCGGCAAGAGCTACGATGAAATCTGGCGCGAGCGCGCCGCCGCCAATCCCGCCAAGCGCTACGGCCGGCCGGAAGAACTCGGCGCCTACTGCGCCTTTCTATGTTCAGAGCACGCAGGATTCGTTACAGGCCAGAACATACTGGTCGACGGGGAAGCTACCCAGGAACCTTTTGATGCAGCATTTGAGAGGATTTTCTGTGAAATATCGTTTGTCCTTCGCCCTCGTCGGCGCCGCACTGCTGGGATTGAATGCGGCGCCCGCCGCGGCCCAGACCTACCCCACGAAGAACGTCACCGTCATCGTGCCCTACCCAGCCGGCGGATCGGTCGACGGCGTCGCGCGCATCCTGGCGCAGCGACTCACCGATACCATGGGGCACAGCTTCATCGTCGAGAACCGCGCCGGTGGCTTCGGTGGCATCGTCGGCGCCAACTACGTCGCCAAGGCGGCGCCGGATGGCTACACCATCATGCTCACCGCATCGATCCACGTGGTGACGCCGTTCCTGCAGAAGGCCGTCCCCTACGACGTGGTCAAGGACTTCACGCCGATCTCGCTGGTGGCCTCAGGGCCGCTGCTGGTCAGCACCACCCCGAAAGTGCCGGCCAACACGCTGAAGGAATTCTTCGATCTGGTGCGCAAGAATCCGGACAAGTACACTTTCGCCACGTCGAGCTTCGGCTCCGCCGGCCATCTGGCGATCGAACTTCTGAAGCGCGACGCCGGCGTCAACACGCTCGTCATTCCCTATAAGGGCGCCAACCCCGCGCTCACCGACCTGATGGGTGGCGACATCCAGCTGATGGCCGACCCGATGCTGTCATCGCTGCCGCTCGCCAAGGCCGGCAACATCAAGGCGCTGGCGGTCACCAGCCTGAAGCGCGTTGCCATCGCGCCAGAGATTCCGACGGTGGCGGAATCCGGCATGACCGGCTTCGAATTCTCGTCCTGGTACGGGTTGTGGGGTCCGAAGAACCTGCCGCCGGAAATCGTCACCAGGCTGCAGGCCGAGATCACCAAGATGGCGCAGCAGCCGGACGTCAAGGCGCGCTTCGAAACGCTCGGCTTCGAAGCGATCGGCTCTACGCCGGAATACTTTGCAAAATATATCTCGGATGAAATGTCGCGCTACGACAAGATCATCAAGGACGCCAACATCAAGGCCGAGTAGCCCTCAGGTCAGCAGCGACAACACGATCTCGGCCGCGCCAACGCTTGGCGAGGCCTTGCCGGTGGCCATGATGGTGTCGAGCCGTGCAAAGGCCTCGATCTGGCGCTGCCGCAGTGGTGTGGCCCCGAGCACATCGCGCAAGGCCGGCGCGAGTTTTTCGGGGCTGCAGTCCTGCTGGATGAATTCCGGCACGACGTTCTCGCCGACCACGAGATTAGCGAGGATCACCGATGCCGACGTGATCCGCCGCCGCACGATCCAGGCTTCGGTTGCGCCGCCTTTGTAGGCCCCGACCATCGGCACGCCCGCCACGGCCAGTTCCAGCGTCGACGTCCCCGACTTGCACAGCGCGGCATAGGCGGTCCGGAATGCAGCGCGCTTGTCGTGCTCGCCGACCACCACGCGCGGCTGCACCGGCCATTGCTTCAGGGCGGCGGAGATGGCGTCCACCAGATGCGGCATGGTCGGCAGCACCAGTTCGAACGCCACGCCCTGCTGCTGCAACAGCCCGAGCGTCGCGCCGAAGATCGCCATGTGGTGGCGGATCTCGCTGCGCCGGCTGCCCGGCAGCACCAGCAACAGCGGCGGCTGCGCATCGCGCCGCGCCTGCTCTTCGGCATTCGGCCGCAACTCGGCGGTCTGCTCGATCAAGGGGTGGCCGACATAGGTGCAAGGCGGCCCGCCGAGCCGCCGATGGGCGTCCGGCTCGAACGGCAGCAATGCCAGCACGTGATCGATATAGCCGCGCATCGCCGCTGCGCGGCCGGGCCGCCAGGCCCATACCGATGGCGAGACGTAATCGACGATGGGAATCGAGGGCGCGCGCCGTCGCACCCGGCGCGCCACGCGGTGGGTGAAATCGGGACTGTCGATGATGACGAGAATATCCGGCGCCGCCTTTAGCACCGCGCCGGTGGTCTCGCGCAGCCGCCGCAGGATCATCGGCAGCTTCTTTGGGATCGCCGAGAATCCCATGATGGACAGCTCTGTGATGGGAAACAGCGAGACCAGGCCTTCGCGCGCCATCGACGTGCCGCCGACACCTTCGAACACCACATTCTCGCCGAGCCGCTGCCGCAGCACTTTCATCAGCGCCGCGCCGAGCCGGTCGCCGGACTCCTCGGTGGCGACGAGAAAGATCTTTCGCGGGGTGTCATGCCGGCAGTCCGGTGACGAACAGGCCGGCGCCATCCGCGGCCGCGATCATGGCCTGCGGTTCGGCGACGATGGTGTTGCCGGCGACGATGGCGATGCCGGCAAGCTCAGCCGCGATCGCACGCGCAATGGTTTGCGGCCCAAGGGTCGGGAGATCGAAGCGCAGGTCCTGACCGCTCTTCGGCGCCTTCACCAGCACGCCGCGCCCGGCCTTGGCGCGAATGCGGTTTTCGCCGCGCAGCCGCGCCACCCGCGCCAGCAGCCCGTCGGTGCCCTCAATGTCCTCGACCCCCACGACGTGACCGTCGATCACCACGGTGGCCTGGCCGATGTCGAACGGGCTCAGCGCGCGCAGCACGGCGCGGCCCTTGGCGATGTCGGCCTCGGCATCCGCATCGGGCACCGCGCGGGTCAGCGAGCCCGCCGGCATCAGGAGATCCGGCGCCACGTCCTTGATCCCGAGCAGGCGAAAGCCCTGCCGCTCGAAGATGCGGCCGATGCCGGTCAGCAGATGGTCGTCGCCGCCGCGAAACGCCGACAGGATGTGGCGCATGGCGCGCAGCGTGCCCCAGTCGAGGCGGATCTCCGAGAGCGCCGGCCGCACCAGAGTGCCGATGAAAACGAGGTCACGGCATCCGTCGCCGCGCATCAGCCGGGCCAGGCGGCCGAGCTGGCCGATCGGGATCCAGTGATGGCGATAGCGCGCTGCGGCTGCGGGATCGCAGATCCCCTGCAGCGCGAACAGCACCGGCGTGATGCCGCGCGCCAGCAGCGAGTCCGCGACCGCGAACGGCAGCGCGCCGCCGCCTGCGATCAACCCGACCGGCGATGAGTTGGAAGGATCCCGATCGGTCATGGCTCGCCGCTGTCCGATCCTCAAGCGCTGGTTTTATTGCCTTCGGGCAGGCACAGCGCGCGATGCTTGCCGGCGCCGATGAAGGCCAGGATCTCGGCGATGGCGGGATCTTCCGACGCCATCGGCAGCACGCGCGCCAACCGCTCGGCAAACATGCCGTCGCCGTGAAACAGTTTCTGATAGAACGAGCGCACCAGCGCCAGCCGTTCCTTGGTGAACTTGCGGCGCTTCATGCCGATGATATTGAGGCCTTCGAGGCTGGCATACTGGCCGTTGGCGAGGCCGAACGGAATGATGTCGCCGCGCACGCCGCAGATGCCGCCGACCATCACCTGCGGACCGATGCGGGTGAACTGGTGCACCGCCGACAGTCCGCCCATGAAGACGAAATCGCCGATCTCGCAATGACCGCCGAGCGTCGCCGAGGTCGCGAAGATCACATCGTTGCCGACATGGCAGTCATGGCCGACATGGCTGCAGTTCATGAAGTAGCCGCGATCGCCGACCGTGGTGATGCCGCCGCCGGCCACGGTGCCGGCATTCATGGTGACGGATTCACGGATGGTGCAGCCGTTGCCGATCACCAGCTTCGTCAGCTCGCCCTTGTAGCTCAGCGACTGCGGCGGCGTGCCCAGCGACGCAAACGGATAGATCGTGCAGCCGTCGCCGATGGAGGTCTGGGCGGTGATGTGCACATGGGCGATCAGCTTGCAGTTGGCGCCGATCACGACGTTGGGGCCGATGACGCAATACGGGCCGACGGTGGTGCCCTCACCAATGACGGCGCCATCTTCAATTCGCGCCGTGGGATCGATCATGCTCATCGAAAGGTCCAGTTTCAGCCGGGTGTCGCGTGAATATGGTGGGTTTTCCGTTGGTTAGCGCGCGCGTTGGAGGCTGTCCAGTGACGTTTGATGATGCACTGTTTCAGGCTGCCCGCGCCCGCACGGCCTGCGGGTAGCCCGGTCGCGGAGTTGCCAAGTCGTTTTCCGGGGCGCAGTCTCATGACCGCGCAACGTCGCAAACACGGGGAGAGAAACGATGAAAGAGCATACGACGCTCGACAGCCGCCATCGCACGTCCGATGGCGCGATCGGCCAGAAGCACGGCAACACGCAGCTGAGCACGCTGCGCGCGATCTACGGCAAGAGTTTCGCAGCGGGCTTCCAGGACAACGCCACGCTCGGCGAGGTGCTGTCCAAACTCAACGAGACCTCGCTCAGCCAGCTGCGCCGCGACCACGAGACCGGCCATCTCAACAAGAAGATCGTCAAGGCGACGAAGCAGTAGGCTGGAATTGTGTCCCGGACGCGGTGCAGTGCGCCTCCGTCAGGAGGCGCGCGTCCGGGACACCATATCAGTCCGTCAGCATCGCACCGACGTTGGCTTCGGCCACGGTGACGCCATTGACCTTGGCATCGCCGTGAAACCACCACATGGTCTTTTTTCGGCCGATGCTGGTCATGTGATATTCGACGGTGTCGCCGGGCATCACGGGCTTGCGGAACTTGCACTTGTCGATGGTCAGGAAGTAGACCGCGCGCGGCTTCTCGGTCCCCTCCACAGACATGATACCGATGACGCCGGCGGTCTGCGCCATGCCCTCGATCATCAGCACGCCCGGATACACCGGCCGATCCGGGAAATGGCCGAGAAAGGCCGGCTCGTTGATGGTGACGTTCTTGATGCCGATACCGCTGTAATCCTTGCGGATGTTGACGACCCGGTCGATCAGCAGGAACGGGTAGCGATGCGGCAGGGTCTTGAGGATCGTGTTGATGTCGACCAGCTCATAGGCAATCGGCGACACAAGATCGATTGGTGCTTTGTCGGTCATTGCCGCCCCTCGTCTGTCGCATCCTGCGACCCCGCATCCGCGCCCGGGGCGCTGTCGCGTCCGAGCTTTTCCACCGCGAGAATTTCGCGAAACCATTGTTTGGTCGGCTTGGCAAAGAAGCCACCCCAGCGCCCTCTGGCAGGGATACTGTCCTTGACGCCGCTCATGGCAGTGACCTGCGCGCCGTCGCCGATGGTAATATGGTTGTTAAGACCGACCATGGCGCCCAGAACGACGTTGTCGCCGAGGGTCAGGCTGCCGGCAAGGCCGCATTTGGCGGCGATGAGACAATGCCGCCCGATGGTCACGTTGTGGCCGATCTGGACCTGGTTATCGATCTTGGTGCCCTCGCCGACGATGGTGTCGCGCAGGCTTCCGCGGTCGATGCTGGTGCCGGCACCGATCTCCACGTTGTTCTGGATCAGCACCCTGCCGGCCTGCGGCACCTTGAGGTGGCCCTCGGCGCCATAGATGAAGCCGAATCCGTCCTGGCCGATACGGCAGCCCGGGTGAATCAGGACGTTGTTGCCGATCAGAGCGAACTGGATCGTCGAGCCGGCGCCGACGTTGCAGTCGCGGCCGATCTTCACGCCGGCCGCGATCACCGCGCCTGAGCCGATCACCGAGCCCGAACCAATCTCGACATCGGGACCGATCACAGCCAGCGGATCGACGGTCACGTCGTCTTCCAGCCGTGCGGTGGCATGGATGACCGCTGATACCGCGATACCGGTCAGCGCGAAGCCCGATTGAGGACGCAACGCATCCTGCTGCAGTTCGCGGTGCAGCTGCACAAAGGCAGCAAACGGCTTTTTGGCGCGGAGAACCGAGACATGTGGAGGAACGCTCGCCGCGTGGCGTTCGTTCACCAGAACCGCGCCTGCGCGCGTCTTGGCGAGCTGGTCGACGTAACGGATATTGTCGAAGAAGGCCAGATGCCCAGGGCCGGCCTCGTCCAGCGAGGCAAGACCGGTCACCATCTGGTCGGCGCACGCGGCGTCGGCCAGATCCGACTTCGTTGACATGGCGATCTCAGCCAGCGTCAACGAAGTGAATTTCCTGAAGAATGTCGGTTGTGCCATTCCACCCGTCGCGGTCCGGCCGTTGATCAAACTCAGAACGAAGTTCCGCCGCCAAACTTGAACTGCTGGACGCGATCGAACTGGCCCTTCGTGAGCGGAATAGCATAGTCGAAGCGCAACGGGCCGAACGGGGACTGCCAGATCAAGCCGACACCGACCGAGGTACGAACGAGATTGGTGTCGTCATATTGCAGGCCGGTACAGTTGCCGACGGTCGTCTTGCTGGAAGGCGTGCAGTTGGCGCCGTTCAGAGCCACACCGTTCCTTGCCGCCGTGGTCTCGCCCGTCGCAGACCATGTGGTCGGCCCCTGGTAGTCCCAAAGCGAACCGGCATCGGCATAGAGCGCGCCCTTGATCCCGACTTCCTTCGGCAGGAACCAGAACGGCATCTGCAATTCCGCCGACGCGCCCCAATACTTGGTGCCGCCCAGCGCATCGCCGGTCGCACCCAGCGCAACATAGCTGATGTCGCGCGGACCAATACCGTTCGGCGCGAAGCCGCGAACCAGGTTGGAACCCATCTGGAAGTGGTCGAGCATGCGGATGTCGCTGCTGCCGGCCTTGTTCAGGATACCGCCCTGCCCGTGGATGATACCGACGATATCGGCCACCAGCGGAGTGTAGTACTTGGCGTCGAACGAGCTCTTGATGTAGCTGACGTCGCCACCGACACCGGCGTAGTCCTGCTTCCACTCGAGGAACAGGCCGTCGGTGGGGTTCTTGTTATTGTCGAGGGTGTTGTAGTTCAGCGTATAGCCGACCAGCGAGGTCAGCGACTTGCCGCTTGCCAGCTCCCGTCGGACCGGCAGCGAGGACTCGCCGTCGGCGTAGCAGCCCCATGTGGCCGAATTGCCGGGGTCAACAGCCGAAAGAGTTCCAGCCGCAGCGTTGATTGCGCCAGGCGTCAGCGTCGTAGGGTTAAAGTTGTTGCAATTCGAGTATGCAGCCGGAAGCGAGATTTCCTGCTGATAGATCGAGTAGCGCAGCTGCAGCGACAGATCTTCCCGGAGCTGGAAGCCGAGCCGCGGGCTGAAGCCGAGCGTCTTCGTGTTGTACGAGATGTACTGGTTGGACAGCTGCTGCTTCTGGTAGAAATCGAGACCAAGCGCAACACGGTAGTCGAGCAGGTACGGCTCGACGAACGACAGCGAGTAACCACGTGCGTACTGGCCGTACTGCACCGACGCCTTGGCGAACAGGCCGCGGCCGAGGAAGTTACGCTCGGAAACGCTGACCTCGCCCAGGGCGCCATCGGTAGTGGAATAGCCGCCGGAGACCGAGAAGTCGCCCGTGGATTTTTCTTCAAGATCGACCACCAGGATCACGCGATCGCTGCTCGATCCCGGCTCGGTCGTCACCTTGACGCTCTTGAAGAAGTCGAGGTTCTTCAGGCGGCGCTCGGCACGATCGACCAGCGCGCGGTTATACGCGTCGCCTTCGGCAATATCGAATTCGCGGCGGATCACATAGTCGCGGGTACGGGTGTTGCCGCGCACATTGATGCGCTCGATGTAGGTGCGCGGACCTTCCTCGATGGAAAAGGAGATCGAAACGGTGTGCTGCTCGAAGTTACGATCGCCGCGCGGACGGACCACGGCAAAGGCGTAGCCGCGACGCGAGGTCTCGATCTGCATTTCTTCGACGGACTTCTCCAGCGCCTCGGCGTTGTAGAGCGAGCCGACATTGACGCGGGAGAAGCCGCGCAGCGAATTGCCATCGAGCGTCGGAATAGTGGACTGGAAGTCGACGGAAGAAACGCGGTACTGGGCGCCCTCCTCGATCTTGAAGGTCACCAGGAAGCCCTTGCGCTCGGTATCGTATTCCGTGAGCGCGGCCACGACCTGCACATCGGCAAAGCCGTTCTTCAGATAATAGCGACGGATCAGGTCGCGATCGGCCTCGACACGGTCCGGATCGTAGATATCGCCCGAAGCCAGGAAGCTCAGCAGGTTGGATTCACGGGTCTTGATGACGTCCTTGAGGCGATAGGACGAATAGAAGTTGTTGCCGATGAAGTTGATCGTCTTGACGCCGGTCTTCTGGCCTTCGTTGACGGTGAAGATCAGGTCGACGCGATTGTTCGGCTGTTCGATGATCTCGGGCGTGACGCTGACGTCATAGCGGCCCGAGCGGCGATAGATTTCGGCGATACGCGAGGCGTCGGCCTGCACCATCGGACGCGACAGCGTGCCACGCGGCTTGGACTGCACTTCGGCGCTGAGCTGGTCATCCTTGACCTTCTTGTTGCCCTCGAAGGCAACGCGCCCGATCACCGGATTCTCGACAACGACGACCGTCAGCCGGCCGCCGCCCTGGTTGATTCTGACATCCTGGAACAGGCCGGTCTCGATCAGGGCCTTGAGACCGTCATCGATGTTGCCCTGGTCGAGGCGACCACCCGGGCCGGGCTTGAAATAGGAACGGATCGTTTCCACATCGACTCGACGATTGCCTTCAACGGCAATCGACGCCGAGGTCTGGGCAACGGCCGGCGACGCCAGAAGCGCTGCGGTCACCGTGGCTGCAACCGGCATGGCGACCAACATGAGGGCAGCCAGAACGCTTCCCCGCAACACTCGCATTCCAAACTTCATGCGCAACGCGCCCTTATCATTCCATCGCCAGCCCGCACCCCTACGGACTGACAGAATCCCATTTGTTGCCATGCTTGTAGCCAATTTTACCGGACTGGCAAACGGCCTTTCGCACTGCAATTCCAATTTCATTCCAAGACGTTGCCCATCGGCCACGCAATCAAGGTCGCGACTCATGACGCCGCCAGATGCAGAATGTCGTTGTAGGTCGCAAATACCATCAGCATCAGCACCAAACCCAATCCAATCCGGAACCCCATCTCCTGCGCCCGCTCCGACAACGGACGGCCGCGCGCCGCCTCAAAGGCGTAGAACAGCAGGTGTCCGCCATCCAGCAGGGGTACCGGGAAAAGGTTAAGCAGGCCGATGGAGATCGAAAGGACCGCCGCGAGGTGAATCAGCGCGGTCACCCCGATGGTCGCCACCTGGCCGGAGATCTGGGCGATTCGCAGCGGGCCGCCGACTTGGTCGGCCGCCTCGCGGCCGGTAAAGACGCCGCCGATATAGGCCAGCGTGCGATCGACCACGAACCAGGTCTCCTTGACGCCGAGCACAAAGGCCGCGGCCGGGTTAACCTTCTCGGTGGTCGCCTCGCCGGCCGCCGCCGAGCGGGTAATGCCCAGCACGCCGAGGCGGTGGACGTTGCCGAAGCTGTCTTTGACTTCCTTGAGTTCCGGGGTTGCCTTCAGCTCGACGGTCGAGATCGCCCCGCTTGATGCTGAAGGTGAGCTGCTCGCCGGCCTTGATGCCGACGATGCGCTGCATATCGGAGAAGCTGCCGATGGCGTTTCCGTCGATCGACTTGATGACGTCGCCGGACTGGAACCCCGCGGCCGCCGCGGCGCTGCCGACCTGCACGGTATCGACCTGCGCCGTGGTGCTGGGCTTGCCGAAAAACGTGAAAAGGCAGGTGAAAATCACGATGGCCAGAATGAAATTGGCGATCGGGCCGGCGGCGACCACGGCGGCGCGCGCACCGACCGACTTGTGATGGAAGCTGCCCTCGCGCTCTTCCGCGGTCATGGTGGCCAGCGCGGCGCTCGATGGCGTGCTGGCCTCACTCTCGTCGCCGAAGAATTTCACGTAGCCGCCGAGCGGAATCGCCGAGATCTTCCAGCGGGTGTTGTGCCGGTCGTTGAAACCGATCAGCTCTGGCCCGAAGCCGAGCGAGAAGGTCAGGACCTTCACACCGTTCCAGCGGGCGACCAGAAAGTGGCCGAGTTCGTGGAAGAAAACGACGATCGTCAGGACGAACAGGAAGGGAATGATGTAGCCCACCACACCGTGGCTCAACGTATTGAAACTATTTAGAAAAAGTCGAACATCCCAATTCCCCTACCGCGGGGCCAAAGGCCCCGTCCCCAATGATCTAGGATGCCTTTGCGGCAATTTGAGGCAAGAGGGTGGCAGCCATTTTTCGCGCGTTATGGTCAACGGCGATGGCGTCGTCCGCCGAGCTCAGCGGCGCCAGGTTCCCTGCCCGCACCCAGCCATCCATGGTGGCCTCGACCAGGCGCGCGATGGCGCCGAAGCGGATTTTCTGGGCAATGAAGGCCGCCACCGCGATTTCATTGGCGGCGTTGTAGACCGTGGTCGCGCCATGGCCCGTGCGCAGCGCGTCATAGGCCAGCTTCAGGCCGGGGAACCGGGCATAATCCGGCGCTTCAAACGTCAGCGATCCGATCTTGGCGAGATCGAGGGTCGCGGCGCGGCCGACGATACGGTCCGGCCAGCCCAGGCAATGGGCGATCGGCGTGCGCATGTCCGGCGCCCCCATCTGCGCCATCACCGAGCAGTCGGAAAACTCGACCATGCCGTGGATGATCGACTGCGGATGCACCAGCACTTCGATTTCGTCGGGCGACAGCGCGAACAGATAGGACGCCTCGATCACCTCGAGGCCCTTGTTCATCATCGATGCGGAATCGATGGTGATCTTCTGCCCCATGCTCCAGTTCGGATGCTTGAGCGCCTGCGCCAGGGTGGCCTGCTCGATGTCGGCGGCAGCCCAAGTGCGGAACGGTCCGCCGGAGGCGGTGATGATGACACGGATGAGTTCTTCGCGGTTGCCAGATCCCAGCGCCTGGAACAGCGCGTTGTGCTCGGAATCTGCAGGCAGGATACAGGCGCCGGCCTTTGCGGCCCGCTCCATGAAAAAATCGCCGGCGCAAACCAGGCATTCCTTGTTGGCCAGCGCGATGGTGGCGCCGCGATCGACGGCGGCCAGCGCCGGTTTCAGTCCGGCAGCCCCTGACACGGCCGCCATGACCCAATCCGCTGGCCGCTCGGCCGCCTCGACGATCGCGCTGTCACCGGCACCGCTGGCGATCCCGGTCCCCGCCAGAGCCGCACGCAGTTCGCCGAGCAACGAGGCATCGGCCAGCGCCACGTAGCGTGCGCCGAACTCTTTCGCCAGCTTGACCAGCCCGGTAACATTGGTGTTCGCGGTCAGGGCCTCCACCTGATACCGCTCGGGCGACGCCCGCAGCAGGTCCATGGTGCTGTCGCCGATCGAGCCGGTGGCACCGAGCACGCTGACGCTGCGCACGGCGGACGCCGCGGCCTTGTTGTTTCGCAATGGGACTGCGCTCATTTTTTTACCAAACCATAAGAGCGCGGCCGACGCCATCGGCGCCGCCCCGCAAAACCGATCAACGCAGCTGCAACAACTGCGAACACGTAACCGTCGAACCGATCCAGCAAGCCGCCGTGACCGGGAATGATGTGGCTGGAATCCTTGACGCCGAAGTTGCGCTTCACCGCGGATTCGAACAGGTCGCCGAGTTGCGAGACCACCGTCAGCACCGCGGCAAGCGCAAGCAGCGGCAGCAGACGGCCGACGCCGAACCAGGCGAAGCCCGCCGCCACAGCCAGGCTGAGCACCAGGCCGCCGATGGCGCCGGCCCATGTCTTCTTGGGGCTGATGCGCGGCCACAGCTTCGGACCGCCGATGCCCCTGCCCGCGAAATAGCCGCCGATATCGGTGACCCAGACCACCAGCAGAACGAACATCAACGCGGCGAATCCCCAGAGCGGATCGAGCCGCACCACGACCGAAGCCAGCAACGCGGCGAAGGCATAGATGACGCCGACGACAATCCAGCCTGCATTGCGGCCGACGATCATGACCCATTCGACGAACAGTCCGACGGACACCAGCGCCACAAGGCTGAACCACAGCCAGCCACCGGCATAGGCAATGGCAACGGCAATGGGGACCATCACCAGTGCCGCAAGCACGCGCATCAGAAGATTTCGCAAACCGCGATCGTCCACCTGCTTCGGTGTCGCGTCGTCGTGATTCACGCCCGTCACGAACCGGTCTTTGCGACGAGGCCGCCGAAGCGGCGCTCGCGGCGGGCATATTCGGCGATCGCGCCTTCCAGCGCCGCCTTGTCGAAATCCGGCCAGTGGATCGGCACGAACACCAGTTCGCTATAGGCGGCCTGCCACATCAGGAAATTGGACAGCCGCTGCTCGCCGGAGGTGCGGATGATCAGGTCGGGATCCGGGATATCCGGTGCGTCCAGATACTGACCAAGCACGTCGGCATTGATCGAGGCGGGATCGCGCTTACCCTCGGCAACCTCTTGCGCCAAGCGCTGCGCGGCATTGGCGATCTCCTGACGAGCGCCGTAGTTGAAAGCGACGACGAGCGTCAGCTTGGTATTGTCGCGCGTGAGATCCTCGGCTTCCTTCAGCAACGCGCAAATGTCGGGATCGAGTCCGGTGCGTTCGCCGATCACCCGCACGCGCACGCCGTCACGATGCAAGGTCGCCAGATCGTTGCGGATGAAGCGGCGCAGCAGGCCGAACAGGTCGCCGATCTCGGTGGCCGGACGCGACCAGTTCTCGGAGCTGAAGGAGAAAATCGTCAGGTAGAGAATGCCGAGTTCGTTGGCGGCCCGCACCACGCGGCGCAGCGCCTCGACGCCGCGGCGATGGCCTTCCACGCGCGGCAGGCCGCGTGCCGCAGCCCAGCGTCCGTTGCCATCCATGATAATCGCGACGTGCAACGGCATGGATCGGTCAGATCCATCGGTTGCGGGCGCGGCGGCGTTCGACATCGATCAATCCCTGAAGCACCCTGCGGCGACGCACAATTCCGTCCGCCGCAAAAGAATACTCCAAATCAACAGGTTGCACGTCGCGGGCGGCATCACCGATGGCCGCCCGGGGATCATTCACGCTAGAGCATGAACGGGTAAAGGAGAACGTCTTTTCGCCTGCCCCGTGCCCAAATGAAAGCGTTCGGCCGGTGCAGGCGGTCCGCACCTAGACCGTCATGATTTCCTTTTCCTTGGCCGCCAGCAACTGATCGATCTCGGCGATCGACGCGTCGGTCGCCTTCTGGACCTCGTTATCCAGGCGCTTCTGGTCGTCCTCGGTGATCTCGTGGGCCTTTTCGAGCTTCTTGATGTGGTCGATGCCGTCGCGGCGGACATGGCGCACGGCGACCTTGGCGGCCTCGGCATACTTGTTGCCGACCTTGACCAGTTCCTTGCGGCGCTCTTCGTTCAGCTCGGGAATGCGCAGACGCAGGACCTGGCCTTCGGTGGCGGGGCTGAGGCCGAGATTGGAGTCGACGATCGCCTTTTCGACGGCCTTGACCATCGACTTGTCCCACACCTGAACCGACAGCAGGCGCGGCTCCGGCACGCTGACGGTGGCCACCTGGTTCAGCGGCATGTGGCTGCCATAGGCTTCAACCTGCACCGGCTCGAGCATCGAGGCCGCGGCACGGCCGGTGCGCAGACCGCCCAACTCGTGCTTGAGCGCGGCGGTGGCACCCTGCATGCGACGCTTCAGGTCGTTGATATCGAATGGGGCCATGGGGGCCATGAAGCTCTCCTCCTGAATTCTTCGGCTGGGTCCACGAACGACCGCGGATCCGACCTGTACTGACGTTTAGCCCGCGACGATGGTGCCGCGACCCGTACCGCTCAAAATGGCGCCGATCGAACCGGGCTCGGCGATGGAAAATACGATGATAGGCAGCAATGTCTCGCGGGCAAGCGCGAAAGCGGTCGCATCCATCACCTTGTAATTGCCCTCGACCGCCTGCGAATGGCTGAGGCGCTCGAAACGCGTCGCGGCCGGATCCTTCTTCGGATCGGCGCTGTAGACGCCATCAACATTGGTGGCTTTCAGCACCGCTTGGGCGCCGATTTCGGCGGCCCGCAGCACTGCCGTGGTATCGGTCGTGAAGTACGGATTGCCGGTGCCGCCGGCCAGCAGAACGATGCGGCCTTCGGACAGGCATTTATGCGCCGCGCTGCGGGTAAAGAGCTCGCAGACCTGCGGCATCACCATCGCCGACAGGGTCCGCGCCGGCACTGCGCGCCGCTCGATCGCGGCCTCCAGCGCCAGGCAATTCATTACAGTGGCCAGCATGCCCATGGTGTCGCCGGTCGGCCGCGACACCCCGCGCGCCGACACTTCCACGCCGCGGAAGATGTTGCCGCCGCCGACCACCACCGCAACCTCGACGCCGAGCTGCTGCGCTGCAATGAGGTCGCCGGCGATGCGGTCGATCGTGGGCTGGTCGATACCGAACGATTGGTCGCCGGCGAAATACTCGCCGGACAGCTTGATCACGACGCGACGATACAGCGGCTCACCCATGATGCGATCGCTTTCCTTCCGCGCGCGGCCACTCCCGGCATGACATGCCGGGAGGTCTTGTCCGATGGTTACTTCTGGCCGCTGGCGGCGGCGACTTCGGCGGCGAAGTCGGAGGTCTGCTTCTCGATGCCTTCGCCGAGCGCATAGCGCACGAAGCCGGCAACCTTGATCGGCGCGCCGACCTTGCCTTCGGCTTCCTTGACGGCCTGTGCGACCGACTTCGACGTGTCGTGGATGAATGCCTGATCGAGCAGGCACACTTCCTTGTAGTAGGTCTTCAGGCCGTTCTCGACGATCTTCTCGATCATCGCCTCGGGCTTGCCCTGCTGGCGGTACTTGTCGGCCATCACGTCCTTCTCGCGCGCCACGACGGCGGGATCGAGCGACGCCGAATCCAGCGCCTGCGGGTTGGCGGCAGCGACATGCATGGCGATCTGCTTGCCGAGCACAGCGAGCTCGTCGGTCTTGCCGGTGGATTCCAGCGCGACGATGATGCCCATCTTGCCGAGACCTTCGGTCACGGCGTTGTGCACGTAGCTGGAAACAACGCCGGCCGAGACTTCGAGCACGGCGGCGCGGCGCAGCGACATGTTCTCGCCGATGGTCGCAATCGCTTCGGTGATCGCGGTTTCGACGGTGACGTCGCCGACCTTGTGCGCCTTGATCGCATCGACATCGCCGCCGACCTTCAGCGCGACCTGGGCGATCATCTTGACCAGGCCCTGGAACTGCTCGTTGCGGGCGACGAAATCGGTCTCGGAATTGACTTCAACGACGACGCCCTTGGCGCCGGCGGTGACGACGCCGATCAGACCTTCCGCAGCGACGCGGTCAGCCTTCTTGGCGGCCTTGGAAAGACCCTTGGCGCGCAGCCAGTCGATCGACGCCTGCATGTCGCCGTCATTGGCGGCCAGTGCATTCTTGCAATCCATCATGCCGACGCCGGTGGTCTCGCGGAGGTCCTTGACCATCGCTGCAGTAATCGTTGCCATCGTTAAACCCTTTGCCTGTCAGTGCGCGCGTGGCGCAGCCAATGCTGCACGCCCCGCTTTGCCATCAGGAAACTATCGTGAGTGTGTGAACATGGAATTGTGGCCGGACGGGTGTCCGGCCACAAGACGCGTGTTGTTTATTCCGCTTCCGCGGTCATCGCCTTGGCCTGGGCAACCCAGCCATCGGCACGGGTCGGCAGGCCGACCTCTTCGCCGATCTTGTGCGCGGTATCGTGATCGAGCTCGGCCAGCTGCCAGAAGTGGAAGATGCCGAGGTCGTTGAACTTCTTCTCGATCGCACCGGACACGCCGGTGAGCTTCTTGAGGTCGTCGGCGGTGCCGCGCGGACCAGCCAGGCCCTGGAAGCCGACCGCTTCCGGCGCCGCAATGGCTTCCGGGATCGGGGCGGCGGAGGCGCCGATGTCGAAGCCGGAATCGCCCTGGGCGCGACCGATACCATCGATGACGGCGCGGGCGATCAGGTCGCAATACAGCGTCAGCGCACGGCCGGCGTCGTCATTGCCGGGAACCACATAGGTGATGCCCTTGGGGTCGCAGTTGGTGTCGACGATCGCCGCCACCGGGATGCCCAGACGCTGGGCTTCCTGGATCGCGATGTCTTCCTTGTTGGTGTCGATCACGAAGATCAGGTCGGGCAGACCGCCCATGTCCTTGATGCCACCGAGCGAACGGTCGAGCTTGTCGCGCTCGCGCTGCAGCGTCAGACGCTCCTTCTTGGTGTAGGCCGAGGCATCGCCGGAATTCAGCACTTCGTCGAGGTGGCGCAGGCGCTTGATCGAACCGGAAATGGTCTTCCAGTTGGTCAGCGTGCCGCCGAGCCAGCGAGAATTGACGAAGTACATCGCCGAACGCTTGGCAGCTTCCGCGACGACGTCCTGGGCCTGGCGCTTGGTGCCGACGAACAGGATGCGGCCGCCCTTGGCGACGGTGTCCGACACAGCCTGCAGCGCGCGGTGAAGCAGCGGCACGGTCTGGGCGAGATCGATGATGTGGATGTTGTTGCGCGCGCCGAAGATGTAATCAGCCATCTTCGGGTTCCAGCGGTGCGACTGGTGGCCGAAATGCACGCCGGCTTCGAGAAGCTGACGCATAGAAAATTCAGGGATCGCCATAGTTCTAATTCTCCGGTTGGTTCCTCCGGAAGCGTGTGAGCAATCAAGCGTTTAGGCAGGAAATCTGCTGTGAGGCCGGAATGCCACCGGACGGCCGCTAAGCCATGCTTCCGTGTGAGATGGCGCGGTATATAGCCGGATTCCCGGGATAAGCAAGGAAATCCGGCCACTTGCCGTCTCCTCGGGCACCTTTCTTGCGGATAGGATGCCGCACTGGACAGGCGCTTCAAAATTACCGTCCGAGGCCTCTGAGCGTAGAATTGGGCCGATTAGCCACCGCGATCAAGATCAAGCAGCTCCTTTGAGGGCAGTGACCATGGCAAAAACATCGTCAGAACAGCTTGTCGTGTGCCTCGACAACGAAGGCCACGCCGCCTCGTTGGAAGGGCGAAAGATTTATATCGCCCTCCCCGACCTGGAAGCCGACAAGAGCGGCTTGCTGCGGATCATCGATGAATCCGGCGAGGATTACCTCTATCCGAAGGCTTCGTTCGGTTCGATTGCCCTGCCGGCCCCCTGAAAAAGGTAGTGCTGGCGACTTGAACAGCGGAGATATCCGCATCGGATCTATCCCAGCCCCATCCAGACGGTCCGTCCATCCGCGAGTCCGTCATGGCTCAATTCGGCAAAACCCAGCTTTTTCCAGAACTGCATCCCGCCAGCGTTGGCCCGGTTGACCCCGACGTGGACGGCTTGGCCGCCATGCGCCGCTGCGATCGCGAGCCAGTCCTGCAGCAGCTTGGCTCCAACGCCTTGCCGCTGCAGGCGCGGCAGCAGGCTCGGCGCTGGTCGGGGGTCCATAACGCCATCTGGTCCTCTGCTGGAGCGGGATACTGCCGTCGCAGCGACGGCCACCAGTCCCGCTCGAGCTTCCGTTCCCAGGCGAGCGTGTCGACGGCGCCGACGACGAAGCCGGCCACGCCCTCCCGGTCCTCGACCACGAGCGCAAGTTCGGGCTCCAGCAGCGCATAGGGCGCCGAATAGATCAGCCCCATCAGCCTGGGGGCGTAATAGAGGTGCGACGCGTCGCCTCCTTCGAATCCTGTCGCCAGAGAGATCGCGTAGAGCGCGTCGAGATCGGCGGACTGGAACGGGCGGAAATTCGTCATGGACCTGAACGATTTAGTTTCCCGGACGCGGTGCGGCGCGAAGTGCCGCGCCGCAGATCCGGGATCCCGGTTTCGTCCATGCGGGCCCCCGGATCTGCGGAGCACCACGCCGCCAATTGGCGGCGCAGTGCACCGCGTCCGGGGAACGAACGAGCTCCATCACCCCTACAGCATCTCCACCTGCACCACGCCGGTGACCGCCTTGAGCGCGCCGGCGATCTGCGGCGAGACGCGGAAACGTCCGGGCAGCTTCATTTCCACCTCGGTCTCGAGGTTCAGCATCATCACCAGCGAGACCTCGCCCTCCCCGGCGCCGCCCGACGGCGCCGTCGGCTTCGGCGCCAGCACGCCACGGCCGGTCGGCGCTGCCGCCGGCGCGTCGCCCTGCAGCCGCTTGACGATGGAATCCAGCGGCTTGGTATCGCGCAGGAAGATGCGCAGGCCCTTCTGGGTCTTGGCGGCGGCGGCGTCGAGCGGTTCGGCGTGCAGCACGCGGGCGCGGACGTCCTCGCCCTGCAGCTCGGCGCCGAGCTGCATCAGCACGGCCGCGCCCGGCTCCAGCACGTCGCGGAAGGTGGCGAGGCCTTCGGAGAACATCACCGCCTCGAAATGCCCGGTCGGATCGGACAGGCCGAAGATGCCCATCTTGTTGCCGGTCTTGGTGCGCCGCTCCTGGCGCGACACCACGGTGGCGGCGACCTTGCCGGCGGTCGCGCCGCTCTTCACGGCGCGCGAAAACTCCGCCCAGGTCTGCACCCGCAGCCGCTTCAGCACGACGGCGTAATCGTCGAGCGGATGCCCGGACAGGAAGAAGCCGATGGCGTCGTATTCGCGGCGCAGCTTTTCGGACGGCAGCCAGTTGTCGATCTGCGGCAGCATGATGGTCGGCGCGTCCGCAGCACCGCCGAACATGTCGTTCTGCCCCACGGTGCTCGCCTCATGGCTGCGCTGGCAGGCCGACAGGATGGCATCGGCGCCGCCGAACACCCGCGCCCGGTTGGGGTCCAGCGTGTCGAAGGCGCCGGCCGCCGCGAGACTCTCGATGACCCGCTTGTTGATCGCTTTCGGATTGGCCCGCGCGGCAAAATCCGCCAGCGACGTGAACAGCCCATCCTTGCGGGACCCGACGATCAGCTCGACGGCGCTGCCGCCGACGCCCTTGAGGCCGGCCAGCGCGTAGAAGATGGTGTTCTCCGCCACTTCGAAAGTGGCGCCGGAGCGGTTGATGTTGGGCGCCTCGAGCCGGATGTCGAGCCGCTGCGCCTCGGCGCGAAATTCCGACAGCTTGTCGGTGTTGCTCATGTCCAGCGTCATCGACGCGGCGATGAACTCCACCGGATAATGCGCCTTCATGTAGGCGGTGTGATACGACACCAGCGCGTAGGCGGCCGCGTGCGATTTGTTGAAACCGTAGTCGGCGAACTTGGCGAGCAAGTCGAAGATCGTATTCGCCTGGTCCTTGCCGACACCGTTTTTGACCGAGCCCGCGACAAAGATCTCGCGCTGCTTTTCCATCTCGGCGCGGATCTTCTTGCCCATGGCGCGGCGCAACAGGTCGGCGTCGCCGAGCGAGTAGCCGGCCATCACCTGGGCGATCTGCATCACCTGTTCCTGGTAGATGATGACGCCGTAGGTTTCCTTGAGGATCGGCTCCAGCATCGGATGCAGGTACTCGGACTCCTCGTCCCCGTGCTTGCGCGCGCAATAGGTCGGGATGTTGGCCATCGGACCCGGCCGATACAGCGCCACCAGCGCGATGATGTCCTCGAACCTGTCCGGCCGCATGTCGACCAGCGCCCGCCGCATGCCCTGGCTTTCCAGCTGGAACACACCGACCACTTCGCCCTTGGCCAGCATCGCATAGGTGGCTGCGTCGTCGAGCGGCAGCGTCGCCAGATCGACATCGAGGTTGCGCTGCTTCAACAGCTTCACCGCGACGTCGAGCACGGTCAGCGTCTTCAGGCCGAGGAAGTCGAACTTCACCAGCCCCGCAGGCTCGACCCATTTCATGTTGAACTGGGTCACCGGCATGTCGGATTTAGGATCGCGATACATCGGCACCAGCTCGGACAGCGGGCGGTCGCCGATGACGATGCCGGCGGCGTGGGTCGAGGCGTGCCGCGTCAGGCCCTCGAGGCGCAGCGCGATATCGAAGGCACGCTTGACGATCGGGTCCTCGTCGCGAAACGCCTGCAGCTTCGGCTCGGACTCGATCGCCGCCTCCAGCGTCACCGGCGCCGCCGGATTCTGCGGTACCAGTTTGGTCAGCTTGTCGACCTGCCCGTAGGGCATCTGCAGCACGCGGCCGACGTCGCGCAGCACGCCGCGCGCCTGCAGCGTACCGAAGGTGATGATCTGCGCCACCTGGTCGCGCCCGTAGCGCTGCTGCACATAAGTGATGACCTCGCCGCGGCGGTCCTGGCAGAAGTCGATGTCGAAGTCGGGCATCGACACGCGCTCGGGATTGAGGAAGCGCTCGAACAGCAGTCCGAAGCGGAGCGGATCGAGGTCGGTGATGGTCATGACATAGGCGACCATCGAGCCCGCGCCCGAACCGCGGCCCGGCCCGACCGGAATGCCCTGCGACTTCGCCCACTTGATGAAGTCGGCCACGATCAGGAAGTAGCCGGCATAGTTCATGCGGGTGATGACGTTGAGCTCGAAATCGAGCCGCGCCCGGTAATCCTCTTCCGTCTTGCCCTGCGAGACGCCATGCACCTTGAGGCGCTGCCGCAGCCCTCCTCGGCCTGGCGCTTCAGCTCGGCGGCTTCCTCGCTTTCGGCGTCGGCGGCATTGGAGCCCGCTCCCACGGTGAAGCGCGGCAGAATCGGTTTCGCGTGCGCGGCCGGAACGCGCAGCGCTCGGCGATCTCCACCGTGGAGGCCAGCGCCTCCGGCAGGTCGGCGAACAGAACCGCCATCTCGGCGCGGGTCTTGAAGCGGTGGTCGGCGGTCAGCTGCTCGCGTTCGGTATCGGCGATCAGCTTGCCGCCGGCGATGCACAGCAGGGCATCATGGGCCTCGTAATCGTCGGCGGCGGCGAAATACGGCTCGTTGGTGGCCACGAGCGGCAAGCCCCGGGAATAGGCCAGATCGATCAGGCCGGCCTCGGCGCGGCGTTCCTTGTCGACCCCGTGGCGCTGCAATTCGATATACAGCCGGTCGCCGAATTTAGCGGCTAGCCGGTCGCAGCGCGCGGCGGCGAGCGCCGCCTGGTCGGCATTGAACGCCAGCGCCAGCGGCCCTTCCGGGCCGCCGGTCAGCAGGATCAGGTCCTCGGTCTCGCCGTCGAACCAGTCGAACTTGATATGCGGCGCCTCGTGGGTCGGGGTCTCCATGAAGGCCCGGGAATTCAGCTTCATCAAGCTGCGGTAACCGCGCTCCCGCGTCGCCAGTAGCACGACCCGCGACGGCGCCATGGCATGGCGCGCGTTCGGATCCTGATCGCCGAAATCCACCGCCATTTCGCAGCCGACGATCGGCTGGATGCCGTAGCTCACCAGCTTCTCGGAGAATTCCAGCGCCCCGAACATGTTGTCGGTGTCGGTCAGCGCCAGCGCCGGCTGGTGGTCGGCCTTGGCCAGATCCGCCAGCTTCTGGATCTTGATCGAGCCCTTCAGCAGCGAATAGGCCGAATGCACGTGGAGATGGACGAAACCGGCATTGGACGCGGCTGCGGGCTTTTGGCTCATGGTCTGGCGATCATCGACTCGAGGGATAGCGGCAGCCGCAGGGCCGACTCGCTGAGCCATGGTGATGGCTGGGCGCCGGGCTGTCCACGCGAAACCGGCGCCGTGGGCGAAGCGTCCCCGTTATCCCGTCGGCGGTCGTGCCGGCCCGTGTCAGAGCTGCGGAATGACCTGCGCCCAGACTGCAATCATGCCGATGAACAGCACGATCGACGCCAATGCCGCAGCTTCCTCAACGAATGTCTTCAACATGTCAGCCTCCGGAATCATAAGGAACATATGAAGAACATTGTTCTCATTTCGTTCCCGGAGTCAACGATCGCCAGACGCGCTCCGCGGCGAAGCTTAACGAAACGTTTCCGGTTCGTTTCCGTCCACAAAAGCGCGGCAACGAAACGCGGGGATGTGAGTTGACGAATGCCGGTTCCCCCGGCTTGGTATGTCTAGTAGCCACACAGGCCGGCGGTCGAGTCGGCAGGAGAATATGATGCGCGCAGCCCTCTTTGCCTTGATGGCCATCGGAACGCTTTCGGCCGTCGATATCGCCCCCGCGGAAGCGCGCGACTATCCGTTCTGCATGCGCACGCGCTTCGATACGGACCAGTGCACCTTCAGCAATTTTGCCCAGTGCCAGGCAACCGCGAGCGGCCTTGGCCTGACCTGCTTCCAGAATCCGGCGCTGGCCTACAATCGGCAATATGACGATGAGCAGCCGGCTCCGCGCCGCCGTCACCGCCAGCACCGCGCCTATTGAGACGCGGCGGTCGGGCGGGAGACTCAGTCCAGCTCGACCACGTGGCCGTTTTCCAGCGTCACCCGGCGATCCATCCGTCCGGCCAGCGCCATGTTGTGGGTGACGATCAGCATCGCCACCCGGGTTGCCTTGACCAGCTGCATCAGCGCCTGAAACACATGATCTGCGGTGTGCGGATCGAGATTGCCGGTGGGCTCGTCCGCGAACAGCACCTTCGGCGCATTGGCGACCGCGCGGGCGATGGCGACGCGCTGCTGCTCGCCGCCTGACAATTCCGAGGGCCGGTGGGTGATGCGGTCTGCAAGCCCGAGATAGGCCAGGATTTCGGTCGCCCGCTTCACTGTCTCCGCGCGCTTCAGCCCCCGGATCATCTGCGGCAGCATGACGTTTTCCAGCGCGCTGAATTCCGGCAGCAGGCGGTGCGACTGGTAGACGAAGCCGATGTCGGTGCGCCGGATCTGGGTGCGCTCGGCGTCCGACAGCCCCGACGTGGCGGTGCCGCCCACATAGACCTCGCCCTCGTCCGGGCTCTCCAGCAGGCCGGCGATATGCAGCAGGGTCGACTTGCCCGAGCCGGACGGCGCCACCAGCGCCACCGACTGCCCGGCCCACAGCGCCAGCTTGGCGCCATCGAGGATGGTCAGGTGGGCCTCGCCCTGGGTGTAGGTGCGGCGGATATCGTGAAGATAAACCACCGGCACGTCTTCTGCGCCCTGCGCCATGTCAGCCATCTCTACTCGTACCTCAGCGCGTCGACCGGATCGAGCCGTGCGGCCCGCCAGGACGGGTACAGCGTGGCGAGGAACGACAGCGTCAGCGCCATGACGACCACCGCGCTGGTCTCGCCGACGTCGATCTCGGCCGGCAGCTTGGACAGGAAATACAGCTCCGGCGAAAACAGTTCGGTGGACGTCATCCAGGAGATGAACTGCCGGATCGATTCGATGTTGGTGCAAACCAGCAGGCCGACCACGAGGCCGGACAGCGTGCCGACCACGCCGATCGCCGCGCCGGTGATCAGGAAGATCCGCATGATCGAGCCCTGCGAGGCGCCCATGGTGCGCAGGATGGCGATGTCGCTGCCCTTGTCCTTCACCAGCATGATCAGACCGGAGACGATATTGAGCGCCGCCACCAGCACGATCATGGTCAGGATCAGGAACATGACGTTGCGCTCGACCTGCAGAGCATTGAAGAAGGTCGAGTTGCGCTGCCGCCAGTCGACCAAATAGATCGGGCGTCCGGCCGCCTCGGTGACGCTCTTGCGGTACTCGTCGATCTTGTCGGGATTGGTGGTGAAGACCTCGATCGAGGTGACATCGGAGGCGCGGTTGAAATAGGCCTGCGCCTCGGTCAGCGGCATGAACACGAAGGTGCCGTCATATTCCGACATGCCGATCTCGAACACCGCCGCGATCCGGTACGGCTTGATCCGCGGCGTGGTGCCCATCGGGGTGATCGCCCCCTTCGGCGCCACCAGCGTGATGCTGTCACCGGCGTGCAGCGACAGCTGATCCGCCAGCCGACGGCCGATGGCCACACCCTGCCCCTCGTCGAAATTTTCCAGCGTGCCCTGTTTGATGTTCTTGGCAATCGAGGTCAGGTTGGTGAGGTCGGCGGAGCGGATGCCGCGCACGAACACGCCGGAGGCATTGAAGGGCGACGACGCCAGCGCTTGGCCGTCCACCACCGGCACCGCCAGCCGCACGCCGCTGACGCCGCTGATGCGGTCGGCGACGTCCTTCCAGTCGGTCAGCGGGCTTTCCAGCGGCTGCACCAGAAGATGGCCGTTGAGGCCGAGGATCTTGTCCAGCAGCTCCTTGCGAAAGCCGTTCATGACCGCCATCACGATGATCAGCGTGGCGACGCCGAGCAGGATGCCGAGAAACGAAAACCCGGCGATCACCGAGATGAATCCCTCCTTGCGCCGGGCGCGCAGATAGCGCCCCGACAGCAGCCATTCGAAGGCCGCAAAGGGTGGAGTTCGCACTGGGTCGGTCATGACATCATCCATTGGTCGAACTTCACCACGATTCGGGCTAATTCGGGTCGCGCGATCGCACCACGGCGGCCGGTCGGTGGATAAGTGATCAGGACGCCAGCTTGGCGACCGCCTCGGACAGGCTGATGTTCTCGCGCGATCCGTCGCTGCGCCGCTTCAGCTCGATCTTGCCTTCGGCCAGGCCCTTGGGGCCGACCAGGATCTGCCAGGGCACGCCGATCAGGTCGGCGGTGGCGAACTTGCCGCCGGCGCGCTGGTCGGTGTCGTCGTACAGGACCTCGACGCCCTTCGCCTCAAGCTCGCGGTACAGCTGTTCGCAGGCGGCATCGGTCTCCGGGGCGCCCTGCTTTAGGTTCAGGATCGACACCTTGAACGGCGCCACCGCCTCCGGCCACTTGATACCGTTCTCGTCATGACAGGCCTCGATGATCGCGCCCACAAGCCGCGACACGCCGACGCCGTAGGAGCCGCCGTGGATCGCCGTCTCGGCGCCGTCGGGACCGGCCACCAGCGCCTTCATGGCGTCGGAATACTTGGTGCCGAAGTAGAAGATCTGGCCGACTTCGATGCCGCGGGTGTGCACCTTCTTGGCGTCCGGCACTTCGGCAAAGCGCGCCGCATCATGGACGTCCTCGGTGGCCGCGTAGAGTGACGTCCACTGCTCGATGATCGGGCTGAGATCCGCATTGTAGTCGACGTCATCTGATGGCACCGGCAGCTCGAGCACGTCGCTGTTGCAATAGACGGCGGATTCGCCGGTCTCGGCCAGCACGATGAATTCGTGGGAATGGTCGCCGCCGATCGGCCCGGTCTCGGCGCGCATCGGGATCGCCTTCAGCCCCATCCGCGCGAAGCTGCGCAGGTAGGCCACGAACATCTGGTTGTAGCTGTGCTTGGCGGCGGCCTCGTCGATGTCGAAGGAATAGCCGTCCTTCATGAAGAATTCCCGGCCGCGCATCACGCCGAAGCGCGGACGCTGCTCGTCGCGGAATTTCCACTGGATGTGATAGAGGTTGAGCGGCAGGCTCTTGTACGACTTCACATAGCCGCGGAAGATCTCGGTGATCATTTCCTCGTTGGTCGGCCCGTACAGCAGTTCGCGCTTGTGGCGGTCGGTGATGCGCAGCATCTCCGGGCCGTAGGCGTCGTACCGGCCGCTCTCGCGCCAGAGGTCGGCGAGCTGCAGCGTCGGCATCAGGAGCTCGATGGCGCCGGCGCGGTTCTGCTCCTCGCGCACGATCTGCTCGATCTTCCTGAGCACCCGCAGGCCCAGCGGCAGCCAGGCATAGATGCCCGCCGCCTCCTGCCGCATCATGCCCGCGCGCAGCATCAGCCGGTGCGAGACGATCTCGGCTTCCTTGGGCGTTTCCTTGAGAATGGGCAGAAAATAGCGCGACAATCGCATGGGTACGCTCAAGAATCGGAGGGACGGGATGATGCGGGAGTGAAACCGGATCGGCTGTCAAAACACAAGGGCGGCCGCCGCGGCGAGAAGAGACGAACATCGCTTTGAGCCGACAAACTGGGCTTAATTGGTACCGTCGCCGCTGCGGCGCCCGGTGCAACCATGAGCATCCAATCCCTCCGGGTCTGCGCACGAAATGCAACCGTTAATGGCATGCGGCAGGGCCATCCTAGCATTGCCTCAATTTTGAACAAACGCTGCCGAAATAGATGACAAACAAAAAAAGATCGGCTACGACTCGAAGCTCAGGCGGTCTGCAAGGACAAAGTCTGGTGGTCCAAGTCTCGGGAGGAGCCCTGACGCGCACAAGCAGCGTCGCCCCATAAATCAAGGATAAATCCAAAAATTCTGGGGGAATAGGGTCGACACAATTTTCCGAGCAGGGCTGTGGCCCTGCTCTTTTTTTCGAGATTTTTTGAGAAGCTCCGCGCCCTGCTTTTCATCAGCGCGCCTGCGAGTTGACAAGCCGGCCCCCCGCGCCGCGATCGGATTTGACTCGAATAGAGGCTGCGTTACGCTGCGAAGACGCGATGCCGCGCTTCGGGATGGGGCATGACCTTTCGCATTGTCTTGGTGCTGGCTTGGTTCATGGCGGTCTGTCCGCCGCTTTCGGCACAGACATCGCCATCCAGTTTCGAGACCGCGGTACGGTCGCGCGGCACCCCCGATATTCCCGGATTGAATATGGTCTGGCTGACGCCGTGGGGCGATCTTGCCAATGCCCGCGAGTGGCGCAACATCGTGGTGCATCAGAGCGAAGGCGCGGCCGGCTCGGCCTTCCGCAGCGCGGTTGCGCAGATGCAGCGCCCCAATCGCCGCGGCACCACCATCTGGGTCGAGACCGACGGCACCGTGTACTGGGCGGTGGCGGAATTCGCCGTGCCGAACCACCTGCGCGACGGCAATCGCAACGACAACAAGTTCATCGACAACTCATCGACCTTCCAGCAGATCGACAACGACAGTTCGATCGGCGTCGAATTCGTCGGCAACTATCCAAACGTGCGTCGACCGGTCACCGAGGCGCAGACCGCGGCATGGCGCATGCTGGTCCGCGTGCTGCAGACCCGCTACGACATCCCTTCTGAGCGGGTGTTCGCCCACAACTGGATCGACTTCAAGGATCTGCGCTATTGCGAGGGCTGCGAGCTGGCCCGGCTGGCGCGCACCCAGGACATCCAGACCGCGACGCGCGTCAAAAGCGACCAGTGATCCCCTACAGCGGGATGCCCATCAGCTTCGACAGCCGCTCGATGTTGAAATAGTCCATGCGATAGCAATACATGCCGGCGCCGAACAACACCGCCGAGATGACCGTGGTCCACAGCAGCTTCCTGCCCATCCGGGTGATCACCGGCGCGCCGGGATCGGTGCCGTCGGTGCCCTCGCCGTCCTCGTGCTGGCTGCGCACGCCGAACGGCAGCGTCAGGAACAGCACGATCCACCAGATGACGAAGTAGATCGCAAGACCGGTTGAGATCGCATAGGCCATCAGGATTGCTCGATCTCGACCAGCGCGCCGGAGAAATCCTTCGGATGCAGGAACAGCACTGGCTTGCCGTGGGCACCGATCTTGGGCTCGCCATTGCCGAGCACGCGCGCGCCCTCGGCGACCAGCGTGTCGCGCGCCTTGAGGATATCAGGCACCTCGTAGCAGATGTGGTGGATGCCGCCGTCGGGATTGCGCTCGATGAACTTCGCGATCGGCGAGGCGTCGCCAAGCGGCTGGATGAACTCGATCTTGGTATTCGGCAAGGTGGCGAACACCGTGATGACGCCGTGCTCGGGCAGCGGCACCGCTGCGGAAATCTCGGCGCCGAAGGCGGTGCCATAGATTTTCGCGGCCTTCTCGGCGTCGGCGACCGCGATGGCCACGTGATTGAGTCGACCCAGCATCGTCCCTCCGCCGTTACTCTAGACCGTCAGGATGTGAACGTAGCACAGCGTCTTCTTGCCCCAGTGCTCGGACACGCAGGAGCGCACCGCGCGGCGGATCGATTCCGCCATGGCATCGGGGTCGCGCTTGCGCGCCTTGGGCAGGTTCTCGACGGTGTTCACCACGACGTCGAACACGATGTCGTCGATCAGCTCGCCCTTGACGTTCTTCTCGGGGATGCCGACCAGATCCAGTTCGGGATCGTTGACGAGGTCGCCCTTCTCGCTCACGGCAATAGCGATGAAGGCGCAGCCGGCGAACGACAGCCGCTTGCGCTCGGTCACCGCGCGCGACTTGGAATCCTCGAGGATGGCGCCGTCCTTGTAGAGCCGGCCCGACGGCAACTGGTCGATCACCGCGGAGTCGCCGGGTCCGAGCCGCACCAGGTCGCCGGCCTTGACGATCATGGTCTTCGGCACGCCGCAGGCACGCGCCAGCTTGGCGTGCTCATGCAGATGCAGCGCTTCGCCGTGGACCGGGATCAAGAGCTGCGGACGGACCCACGAGATCATGTCGCGCAGCTCGTCGCGGCGCGGATGGCCGGAGACGTGCACCAGATGGGTGCGGTCGGTGATGACCTCGACGCCCTGGGTGACCAGGCCGTTGATGATGGTGCCGACCGACTTCTCGTTGCCCGGAATGGTGCGCGACGAGAAGATCACCGTGTCGCCCTTGTTGAGGGTGACCTGCGGATGATCCGAGTTGGCGATGCGCGACAATGCGGCGCGCGGTTCGCCTTGGCTGCCGGTGCACAGCGCGACAACCTTGTCGGCGGGGAAATGGCCGTAGTAGTCGGCGCTGCGGAAGGCGCGGACGCCCTCGAGATAGCCGGTCTCGCGCGCCACCTGGACCACACGTTCCATGGCACGGCCGACCACGACGACCTCGCGGCCGGACGCCTCGGCGGCATCGGCCACGGCGCGCAGCCGGGCGACGTTGGAGGCGAAGGTGGTGACGGCGACGCGGCCCTTGGCGGCCTTCATCAGCTCGGTGATGGTCTTGGCGACTTCCATCTCGGAGGGCGAGCGCCCTTCCCTGACGGCATTGGTGGAATCGCCGATCAGCGCCAGCACGCCCTGGTCGCCGAGCTCGCGCAGGCGGCGTTCGTCGGTGGGCTTGCCGATGATCGGGGTCGGATCGATCTTCCAGTCGCCGGTGTGCAGCACGGTGCCGACCGAGGTGTGGATGGCGAGCGCGTGGGATTCCGGAATCGAATGCGCGACGGGGATGAATTCGACGCTGAACGGACCGAGCTGGATGGTGCCGCCCGACGGCACCACGGTGACCGGGATCTTCGGCGGGTTGCGCTCGCTGGCGCATTTGGCCGCGAACAGAGAGGCACTGAACTGGGTCGCGTAGATCGGGCATTTCAGCTTCGGCCACAGGTCGATGATGGCGCCGAAATGATCTTCATGGGCGTGGGTCAGCACCAGGCCGACGAGGTTCTTCTTTTCCTTTTCCAGGAACTTGATGTCGGGCATCACCAGGTCGATGCCTGGCAGGTGCTCCTCGTCGCCAAAGTAGACGCCGAGATCGACCGCCAGCCAGCTGCGCTGGTTGCCCTTGCCGAGCCCGTAGATCGACAGGTTCATGCCGATCTCGCCAACACCGCCAAGCGATGCAAAAGTCAATTCGTCGGGTCGCGTCATCTCACGCCGCTCCAACCGACGCTGTCGGTCCAAAAAGACATCGCCCGCCGCGATCGGCAGGCGCTTGCCTTCGGCCGTCCTGACAATCAGGCAGCCTGCTTCATCAATCGTGTCGAACGTGCCGGTGACCGTGGAGCCGCCGGACTGGATCGACACGGGCTCACCGAGCCCCGCCGCACGCTCCAGCCACTTCCTGCAGATCTCGCCGAAGCCGCGGCCGTTGTCCCAGATCCCGCGGAATTCAGCCCAGGAATCCGACAGCGCGCCGAACAACTCCTCCGCCCCGATATGGACACCCAGAGCTGCAAGCGAAGTCGCGGGATACGGCGTTCCCTCGGGATAAGCAACAACATTGGTGCCGATGCCCACCACAACGGCGAGCCGGCCATCCGCAACGGCTTCCGCCTCTAGCAGGATACCGACAATCTTGGCTCCTCCCGCCAGGACGTCGTTCGGCCATTTCAGCTTGAATGCGAGGCCTTCGGCGCCGCCGCGCAGCCGCGTCTCGAGGCTGACATGGTCGAGCGCAGCGCCTATCGCGAGACTGGCCGCGAAGCCCAGGGTGGCGGCGACCGGCGGGACCACGTCGAGCAGTTCGAGGACCGAATTGTACAGGTTCCCCGGCGGCGCGCTCCAGGCGCGCTGGCGGCGCCCCCGCCCCGACGTCTGCGTGCGGGCGACAAACCAGGTCGGAGTGCGTTCGCCCTGGCGCGCGCGCTCCATCGCTTCCGTATTGGTGGAGCCGACCTCATCGAAGACGGCAACCTTGTAGCCCGCCGCGGCGGCCCGCGGCCCTAGCACGAACGCCATCTAGAACAGCGACTTCGCTGCGAAGCTGGCGGCGCTGACCAGTGGGGCGGGATAGACAAAGAAGAGCACGTTAAAGATGCCGGCGACCGCCAGCACGGTGCGCAGTTCGAACCGCATGGGGTCGAGCTTGGTGCCCGGCTCGTCGAAATACATGATCTTGACGATCATCAGGTAGTAATAGCACCCGACCACGCTGGCCAGCACGCCGACCACGGCCAGCGTGAACAGGCCGGCCTCGATGGCGGCGACGAAGACATAGAACTTGCCGAAGAACCCGGCCAGCGGCGGCACGCCGGCCAGCGAAAACAGGAACATGGCGAACAGGAACGCGAGCGCCGGATTGGTGCGCGACAGGCCGGCGAAGTCCTTGATGGTCTCGATCGGCTTGCCGTCGCGCTTGATGGCCAGGATGATGGCGAAGGTGCCGAGCGTCATCGCCACGTAGATGGCGATATAGACCAGCACGCCCTGCGCACCCTCGACCGTTCCGGCGGCAAGGCCGACAAGCGCAAAGCCCATGTGGCCGATCGACGAATAGGCCATCAGGCGCTTGATGTTGGTCTGGCCGATGGCGGCGAACGAGCCGAGCACCATGGAGGCGATCGAGACGAACACCACGATCTGCTGCCACTGGGTCATGATGCCCGGGAATGCGGTCAGCGCCACGCGGGTGAATACCGCCAGCGCGGCCACCTTCGGCGCCGAGGCGAAGAACGCGGTGACCGGGGTCGGCGCGCCCTCATAGACGTCCGGCGTCCACATGTGGAACGGCACCGCCGAGACCTTGAAGCACAGGCCGGCGAGCAGGAACACGAGGCCGAACACCAGGCCGGTGCTGCCGGTGGTCGCCGCAGCGGCGATGCCGGTGAAGGTCACGGTGCCCGTGAAACCGTAGATTAGCGAGGCGCCGTAGAGCAGCATGCCCGACGACAGCGCGCCGAGCACGAAATACTTCAGGCCGGCTTCGGTGGACTTGGCATTGTCGCGGTTCGAGGCGGCGACGACATAGAGCGCGAGGCTCATCAGTTCGAGGCCGAGATACAGCATGATCAGGTCGCCGGCCGAGATCAGCACCATCATGCCGACGGTCGAGAGCAGCACCAGGATCGAATATTCGAAGATCCGGCGCGACGGGTCCGCGAGGAATTCGCGCGACAGGATCAGCGTCACCGCCGATCCGACCAGCGACAGGATCTTCAGGAAGCGCGCGAAATCGTCGACGATGAAGCTGCCGCCGAAGGTCACCAGCTTGCCGGCCGGCAGCAACAGCTCCAGCGCGCCGACGATGGCCAGCAGGCACACGGCCAGTCCGGTGATGAGGCCGGTCATGGCCGGGCCGCGGTAGGCGCCGATCATCAGCAGCACCATGCTGCCGACCGCCAGCACAAGCTCGGGCAATACGGGCAGCAACGAATATCCGGCGGTCTCAAAAGTCATTGCGCGTTGTCCTGACCTGCTGCGTTCATGGCAGCAGCGCGGCTGCCTTCACGGCAGTGGTTGCAGCGGCGTAGTTGTTGACGAGGAGTTGCACCGAGGCCGCCGACATGTCGAGAACCGGCTTCGGATAGACCCCGAACAGAATGGTGAGAATGACCAGCGGGACCATGATCAGGCCTTCGCGGAAGGTGATGTCCTTGATCCCCTGCAGCGCCGGCTTGGTCAGCGCGCCGAACACCACCTTGCGGTACAGCCACAGAGCGTAGGCCGCCGACAGGATGACGCCGAGCGTGGCCACGGTGGCGGTGGGGACGCTGGTCTTGAAGGTGCCGATCAGGGTCAGGAACTCACCGACAAAGCCGGAAGTGCCGGGCAGACCGACATTGGCCATGGTGAACACCATGAAGATCAGCGAGTAGAGCGGCATCCGGTTGACCAGGCCGCCATAGGCGGCGATCTCGCGGGTGTGCAGCCGATCGTAGACGATGCCGACCGAGAGGAACAGCGCGCCAGACACGATGCCGTGCGAGACCATCTGGAACACCGCACCGGCGACGCCCTGGGTGGTGCCGGCGAAGATGCCCATGGTCACGAAGCCCATATGGGCGACCGACGAATAGGCAATCAGCTTCTTGATGTCTTCCTGCATCAGCGCCACCAGCGAGGTGTAGACGATGGCGACGGCCGACAGCGTGAAGATCAGCGGCGTGAAGTAGACGGAGGCTTCCGGGAACATCGGCAGCGAGAAGCGCAGGAAGCCGTAGCCGCCCATCTTCAGCATGATCGCCGCCAGCACCACCGAGCCCGCGGTGGGCGCCTCGACGTGGGCGTCCGGCAGCCAGGTGTGCACCGGCCACATCGGCATCTTGACCGCGAACGAGGCGAAGAACGCCAGCCAGGCCCAGGTCTGCAGGCTACGCGGCACCGCCGTGTGCATCAGCGTCGGGATGTCGGTGGTCCCCGCATTCCAGTACAGCGCCATGATCGCCAGCAGCATCAGGACGGAGCCCAGGAACGTGTAGAGGAAGAACTTGAACGATGCGTAGACCCGGCGCGGGCCGCCCCACACGCCGATGATCAGGAACATCGGGATCAGGCCGCCTTCGAAGAACAGATAGAACAGCACCAGATCCAGCGACGAGAAGGTGCCGATCATCAGCGTTTCCAGGATCAGGAACGCCATCATGTATTCGCGCACGCGCTTGGTGATCGATTTCCACGACGCCAGGATGCAGAACGGCATCAGCGCAGTGGTCAGGATCACGAACGGCAGCGAGATGCCGTCCACGCCCATGTGGTAGGTGATCGTGTTGGCGAGCCACGGCGCCTTCTCGACGAACTGGAAGTCGCCGTTAGCGGCATCGAAGCGCAGCACCAGGATCAGCGACACCGCGAAGGTGATCAGCGTGGTCCACAGCGAGATCCAGCGCGCATTGCCCTGCGCCGCCTCGTCGTCGCCGCGGCTGAGATAGATCAGGATCGCGCCGACGGTCGGCAGGAAGGTGACGACGGACAGGATGGGCCAGGTCATGACGGAAGCCGACGACATCAATGGCCTCCCAAGCCGAATATGAACCAGGTGATCAGCCCGGCGACGCCGATCAGCATCGCGAAGGCGTAGTGATAGAGGTAGCCGGTCTGCAGCTTGACGACACCGCGGGTGATGTCGATGACGCGCGATGAGACGCCGTCGGGACCGAGCCCGTCGATGATCATGCCGTCACCCTTCTTCCACAGGAAGCGGCCGAGCCACTTGGCAGGACGGACGAAGATGACGTCATAGAGTTCGTCGAAGTACCACTTGTTGAGCAGGAACTGGTAGAGCATCCCGTGCTGCTTGGCGAGTTCGACCGGCAGATAGGGCCTGCGGATGTAGAACATCCAGGACACCAGGAAGCCGCCCGCCATCATCACCGTCGGCAGATAGGCGATCCCCGCCGGGATGTGGTGCATCTCTTCGATGATATGCGGATGCATCTTCAGCGACTCCTGAAGAACTCCTCGATGCCGTGGCCGGCGAACAGTTCCTTGAACGGGAAACCCGCGAGGATCGAACCGGCCGCCAGCACGCCGAGCGGCACCAGCATCACATAGGGCGCCTCGTGGGCGAGATCGTAGTGCTTCTTGTCGTGCGGCTCGCCGTGGAAGGTCTTGAAGATCAGCCGCCATGAATAGAACGACGTCAGGCCGGCGGCGACCACCGTCATCAGGAAGCCGTAGAAGGCGAACGGATTGTGCGAGACGAAGGCGGCCTCGATGATGGCGTCCTTGGAGAAATAGCCGGCGGTCAGCGGGAAGCCGGTCAGCGCCAGCGTGCCCACCACCATCATGGCATAGGTGAAGGGGATCTTGTCCTTCAGCCCGCCCATGTTGCGGATGTCCTGCTCGTGATGCATCGCGTAGATCACCGAGCCCGAGCCCAGGAACAGCAGCGCCTTGAAGAAGGCGTGCGTGAACAGATGGAACATGGCGACCGAATAGGCCCCTGCCCCCAGCGCCACGAACATGTAGCCGAGCTGCGAACAGGTCGAATAGGCGACGATGCGCTTGATGTCGTTCTGCACCAGGCCGACGGTGGCGGCGAAGAACGCGGTGGTGGCGCCGACCAGCATGACGACGGCCTGGGCATTGGGCGCCAGTTCGAACAGCGGCGACAGGCGTGCCACCATGAACACGCCGGCGGTGACCATGGTCGCGGCGTGGATCAGCGCCGACACCGGGGTCGGGCCTTCCATGGCGTCCGGCAGCCAGGTGTGCAGCAGGAACTGGGCCGACTTGCCCATGGCGCCCATGAACAGCAGCAGGCAGGTCAGGGTCAGGGCGTCGGCATGCCAGCCGAAGAAGTCGATGGTCTTGCCGGTCAGCCCGGGGGCCGCGGCGAAGATGGTGTCAAAATCGGTCGAGCCGACCAGCATGAAGATGGCGAAGATGCCGAGCGAGAAGCCGAAGTCGCCGACCCGGTTGACCACGAAGGCCTTGATGGCGGCGGCGTTGGCCGTGGGTTTCTGGTACCAGAAGCCGATCAGCAGGTAGCTGGCGAGACCGACGCCTTCCCAGCCGAAGAACAGCTGCACCAGGTTGTCGGCGGTCACCAGCATCAGCATGGCGAATGTGAACAGCGACAGATAGGCCATAAAGCGCGGCCGGTTCGGATCGTCTTCCATGTAGCCGATGGAATACAGGTGCACGAGCGACGACACCGTGGTGACGACGACGAGCATCACGGCCGTCAGCGTATCGACGCGCAGCGTCCAGGCAATCTGCAGGTCGCCGGAATTGATCCACGGCATCAGCACGATGCGGGCATCGTGATGCAGGAAGCCGACATCGACAAAGGTCATCCAGGACAGGCCGGCCGAGATCAGCAGCAGCGCGGTGGTGACCAGCTCGGCAGCGCGTGAGCCCGCAGCCGCCGGCTCGACGGCGTGATGGTCGTCGTGGCCATGGGCATCGGCCCCGTGATCGTCATGGGCGTGTGCCGCATGGGCGTCGCCATGACCATGACCGTGGTCGTCGTGGTGGTCCATTTCGTCGCCGCTCGGGTTGCGCGCATGCGCGCCCGAAATGGCGATCAGGCCCGCAATAAGCGCACCGATCAGCGGCAGGAAAACGAGAGCCTGGATCATAGTAGTGCCTTGTTAAGTGGCATGATCTGATCGGAAAACCGGGATCCACTTTTCCGGATCATGCCCTCAGCCCTTCATCAGATTGACGTCTTCAACCGCGATCGAGCCGCGGTTGCGGAAATACACCACGAGGATGGCAAGCCCGATGGCCGCCTCCGCCGCTGCCACCGTCAGCACCAGCAACGCGAACACCTGGCCGACGATGTCGCCGAGATGGGTCGAGAACGCCACGAAGTTGATGTTGACCGCGAGCAGGATCAGCTCGATCGACATCAGGATGACGATGATGTTCTTGCGGTTGAGGAAGATGCCGAGGATGCCGAGCGTGAACAGGATCGCGCCGACCGACAGGTAATGTCCGAGACCGATGGTCATTGCACCCACTCCGCCGCGTCCGCGTCCTTGAGCCCCTGCCCCGAGGCGACCTTGCGCACATCCATGGCCAGCGCCGGCGTGCGGGCGTTCTGCACGTTGATGTCCTGGCGCTTGACCTTCACCTTGTGGCGCAAGGTCAGCACGATGGCGCCGATCATCGCCACCAGCAGCACCATGCCGGACAGCTGGAAGTAATGGATGTACTTCGTATAGAGCACCAGGCCGAGCGCCTCGGTGTTGCTGACATTGCCGGGGATCGCCGCGGTGATCGACTTGCCGACCGTCGGGTTGATGACCCAGCCGCCGGCCACCAGCAGCAGCTCGGCGAGGAAGATGAAGCCGATCAGCAGGCCGACCGGCAGGTATTCGAGGAAGCCCTGGCGCAGTTCGACGAAATCGACGTCGAGCATCATGATCACGAACAGGAACAGCACGGCGACCGCGCCGACATAGACCACGACCAGGATCATGGCGAGGAATTCGGCGCCCATGAGCACGAACAGGCCGGATGCGTTGACGAAGGCCAGGATCAGGAACAGCACCGAGTGCACGGGATTGCGCGACGCGATCACCATCACCGCCGAGGCGACGCAGATGCCGGCGAACAGATAGAAGAACAATGCGGGAAGGATCATGACCTCACCTCACCGGTACGGCGCGTCGAGTTCGATGGATTTTGCAATCTCTCGCTCCCAACGGTCGCCATTGGCGAGAAGTTTCGCCTTGTCATAATACAGTTCCTCACGCGTCTCGGTGGCGAATTCGAAATTCGGCCCCTCGACGATCGCATCCACCGGGCATGCCTCCTGGCACAGCCCGCAATAGATGCATTTCACCATGTCGATGTCGTAGCGCACCGTGCGCCGCGTGCCGTCGTTGCGGCGCGGGCCGGCCTCGATGGTGATGGCCTGCGCCGGACACACCGCCTCGCACAGCTTGCAGGCGATGCAGCGTTCCTCGCCGTTCGGATAGCGGCGCAGCGCATGCTCGCCGCGGAAGCGCGGCGAGATCGGCCCCTTCTCGAAGGGGTAGTTCAGCGTCGGCTTCGGCTTGAAGAAATAGCGCATGGCGAGGACGAACGCCGAAGCGAACTCCGCCAGCAGCAGCGAGTGAGCAGTTGCCCTGATATTCATAGCGACCTCATTTCGGAGCGAGCCCCCGAATTGCAGCACGGCGGCGACGATCACGACCATCGCCAGCGACAGCGGCAGAAACACCTTCCAGCCCAGACGCATCAGCTGGTCGTAGCGGTAGCGCGGCACGATCGCCTTCGCCATCGCAAACATGAAGAACATGAAAAATACCTTGAGCGTGAACCAGATGATTCCGGGCACCCAGGTGAACGGCGCGACGTCGATCGGCGGCAGCCAGCCGCCCATGAACAGGATCGCCCCCATCGCGCACATGGTGGTGATGGCGACGTATTCGCCGAGCATGAACAGCAGGTACGGCGTGGAGCCGTATTCGGTCATGAAGCCGGCCACCAGTTCCGATTCGGCTTCCACCAGATCGAACGGAGGACGGTTGGTCTCGGCCAGCGCCGAGACGTAGAAAATCACGAACATCGGGAACAGCGGCAGCCAGTACCAGTTCAGGATGGTCAGCCAGGGCAGACCGATCAGGCTGGCGAGCCCCTTGGTGTGCTGCGCCTCGACCACCGCCGACAGGTTCAGCGAACCGGCGCACAGCAGCACGGTGATGATGACAAAGCCGATCGAGACCTCGTAGGACACCATCTGCGCCGCCGAACGCAGCGCGGCCAGGAACGGGTATTTCGAGTTCGACGACCAGCCGGCCATGATGATGCCGTACACCGACAGCGATGAGATCGCGAAGATGTAGAGCACGCCGACATTAATGTCGGAGACCACCCAGCCGAGGTTGACGGGGATCACCGCCCAGGCGGCCAAAGCCAGCACGCAGGAGACCAGCGGCGCCAGCAGGAACACGCCCTTGTTGGCGCTGGAGGGAATCACCGGCTCCTTCAGCACGAACTTGAGGAGATCGGCGAAGGATTGCAGCAGGCCGAACGGGCCGACCACGTTGGGTCCGCGACGGATCTGCACCGCCGCCCAGATCTTGCGGTCGGCGAGCAGGATGTAGGCGATCGCGATCAGCAGCACCACGAGCACCAGCAGGCTCTGTGCGATCATGATGATCAGCGGCCACAGGGTGCTTGTCCAGAATTCAGCCATCGTCCTACTCCGCCGCCGTCAGCAACTGGCCAGACGCCAGGCGGGAGCACTCCGCCATCACGGCCGACGCACGCGCGATCGGGTTGGTCAGGTAAAAATCCGCAACCGGCGACTTGAAGGCCGCCTTGTCGACGCTGCCGCCCTTGCTGGCAAGAGCCTTGATCGCAGCGTCGTCGCCGGCCTCGATCTGGTCGAGCCGCATCAGATGCGGCACCGCCTTGAAGATCGCCTGGCGCAGCGCCGTCAGCGAGATCCCAGGGCAGTTTGTGGCCGAGCACGTCGGACAGCGCGCGCAGCACCGCCCAGTCCTCGCGGGCATCGCCCGGCGGGAACGCGGCACGGTTGGCAATCTGGGCGCGGCCCTCGGTATTGACGTAGATGCCGGACTTCTCGGTATAGGCGGCGCCCGGCAGGATCACGTCGGCGCGATGCGCGCCGCGGTCGCCATGGGTGCCGATATAGACCACGAAGGTGCCGTCGGCGACGTTGACGTCGTCGGCGCCGAGCGAGAACAGCACATCGAGCCCGCCCGCTTTGGTCATGTCAGCCAGGGGCAGGCTGCCGTCGCCCGGCGCAAAGCCGATATCGAGCGCGCCGACCTTCGATGCCGTCGCCTGCAGCACGGCAAACCCGTTCCAGCCGTCGGTGATCGCGCCGACATCCACCGCGAGCTTGGCGGCGAGCGCCAGCACGGCGGCGCCGTCGGAACGCGACACCGCGCCCGCGCCAACCAGCACGATCGGGGTCTTGGCGCCCTTCAGCACATCGGCAAACGCGTTCTTGCCGGCGGCGAGTTCGCCCAGCGAGATCGGTGCCGGCGCCGAGATAGTCGTAGCCATAGGTGAGATCGGCCTTGTCGCCGATCACGCCGACCTTCATCTGGCCGCTGCGCCAGCGCTTGCGGATGCGCGCGTTGAGAACGGCGGCTTCCTTGCGCGGATTGGATCCGACGATCAAGAGCGCGTCGGCCTGTTCGATGCCGGCGATGGTCGGGTTGAAGATGTAGGAGGCGCGGCCGGCCTTGGGATCGAAGGCGGCGCCGTCCTGGGTGGCGACATTCGCCGAGCCCATCTTGGTCAGCAATTCCTTCAGCGCGAACATCTCTTCCACCGCGGCGAGATCGCCGGCGATGGCGCCGATCTTCTTCGGCGCAGCGCCCTTCACCTTGGCGGCGATGGCGGCGAAGGCTTCAGGCCAGGTGGCAGCGCGCAGCTTGCCGTTCTCGCGCACGAACGGGCGGTCGAGGCGCTGCGAGCGCAGGCCGTCGACGATGTGGCGGGTCTTGTCGGAAATCCATTCCTCGTTGATCGCCTCGTTGACGCGCGGCAGGATGCGCATCACCTCGCGGCCGCGGGTATCGACGCGGATCGCCGAGCCGACCGCATCCATCACGTCGATGGACTGGGTCTTGCCGAGCTCCCACGGGCGTGCGGCAAAGGCATAGGGCTTGGAGGTCAGCGCGCCCACTGGGCAGATGTCGACCAGGTTGCCCTGCAATTCGCTTGTCAGCGCGGTCTCCAGATAGGTGGAGATCTCCATGTCCTCGCCGCGACCGAGCGCTCCCATCTCCGGCACGCCGCAGACTTCGGCGGCGAAGCGGACGCAGCGCGTGCACTGGATGCAGCGGTTCATCGAGGTCTTGACCAGCACGCCGAGATACTTGTCCTCGACGGCGCGCTTGTTCTCGGCAAAGCGGCTGGTATCGACGCCGTAGCCCATGGCTTGGTCCTGCAGGTCGCACTCGCCGCCCTGGTCGCAGATCGGGCAGTCCAGCGGATGGTTGATCAGCAGGAATTCCATCACGCCCTCGCGGGCCTTCTTGACCATCGGCGACTTGGTCGAAATCTCCGGCGGCTCGCCCTTGGGACCGGGCCGGCAGTCGCGCACGCCCCAGGCACAGGAGGCCACCGGCTTCGGGCCGCCCTTCACCTCGACCAGACACATCCGGCAGTTGCCGGCGATCGACAGCCGCTCGTGATAGCAGAAGCGCGGGATCTCGGCGCCCGCCGCCTCGCACGCCTGCAACAGCGTGAACTCGGCGGGGACATCGATCTCTTTGCCGTCGATGATGAGTTTGGTCATGCCTGTCTCTAACTCAGTGGGCGTCAGCTATTTCAAGACGCCGCTCGATGCGATCGATACGTATTTCCATTCGGTCCAGCCGGCGATTAACGCCCGCAAGCCCCTCTTCCAATCCCGTTACGCGAATTTTCAAATCGCGCATGTCGTCCAGTACTCGATCCATCTTCTCATCGAGCCGCCGCAGATACACAAGAACGAGATTGTCTGGTTCTTCTGCCATCTCCGCCTCCTGCTTACCCCTACTCCGCCGCGACCATATGCGCGGGATCGAGAATGCCCTGGTCGTCGAGGCTCGCCTTGCGGCTGAAATCGTCGATACGGCGTTCGATCTCCGGGCGGAAGGCGCGGATCAGGCCCTGCACCGGCCACGCGGCGGCATCGCCGAGCGCGCAGATGGTGTGGCCTTCGACCTGTTTGGTCACTTCCAGCAGCATGTCGATCTCGCGCTTGTGGGCGCGGCCCTCGACCATGCGGTTGAGCACCCGCCACATCCAGCCGGTGCCCTCGCGGCACGGCGTGCACTGGCCGCAGCTCTCATGCTTGAAGAAGTAGCTGATGCGGGCGATCGCCGCGACCACGTCGGTGGACTTGTCCATGACGATGACGCCGGCGGTGCCGAACGAGGATTTGACGGCGCGGGTGCCGTCGAAGTCCATGATCAGCTCTTCGCAGTCGGCCGCAGGGATCAGCGGGCACGAGGCGCCGCCGGGAATGATCGCCAGGAGATTGTCCCAGCCGCCGCGGATGCCGCCGCCGTGCTTGTCGATCAGCTCGCGGAACGGGATGCTCATGGCATCCTCAACGACGCAGGGCGTGTTGACGTGGCCGGAGATGCCGTAAAGTTTTGTCCCCACGTTGTTGGCGCGGCCGATGCCGGCGAACCACGATGCGCCGCGGCGCAGGATGTCCGGCGCCACCGCGATCGACTCGACGTTGTTGACAGTGGTCGGGCAGCCATAGAGACCGACGTTGGCCGGGAATGGCGGCTTCAGCCGCGGCTGGCCCTTCTTGCCCTCGAGGCTCTCCAGCAGCGCTGTTTCCTCGCCGCAGATATAGGCGCCGGCGCCGTGGGCGACATAGAGATCGAACGGGAAGCCGTGGATGTTGTCCTTGCCGATCAGCTTGGCCTCATAGGCCTGGTCGATCGCCGCCTGCAGATGCTCGCGCTCGCGGATGAACTCGCCGCGCACATAGATATAGCCGACATGGGCGCCCATGGCGCAGCCGGCGATCAGGCAGCCCTCGACCAGCAGATGCGGGTCGTGGCGCATGATCTCGCGATCCTTGCAGGTGCCGGGCTCGGACTCGTCCGCGTTGACCACCAGATAGCTCGGCCGGCCGTCGGCATTGTCCTTCGGCATGAACGACCATTTCATGCCGGTCGGGAAGCCGGCGCCGCCGCGGCCGCGCAGGCCCGACGCCTTCATCTCGGTGACGATCCAGTCGCGGCCCCGGTCGAGAATGGCCTTGGTGCCATCCCATCCGCCGCGCGAGCGCGCGCCCTTGAGGCCCCAGTCCTCGAGGCCGTAGAGGTTGCGGAAGATGCGATCCTTGTCGTCGAGCATGGCGTCCTCGATCAGCGATTGGCTTGCTTGTAGGCGAGCATGGCGGCAAAGCCGCCAAACACCACGGCCCACAGCAGGCTTGATTCAAGCGTCGCGCTCATGAAATAGCGCTGCAGCAGAAAGATGAAGGCCACAGCCGCAGCCGTATGCAGCAGCACGTAGAGCCACTTGTTCATGGGCATTGCACCTGTCGGCATTGCGATGGCCACCGGGCGAGACGACGTCATTTCGCTGGTGCCTTCTTGGGTCCCGAACCGGTCGGCGGGTTGGTCTTGGTGGCGTCGGCCGCCGGCGGCTTCGGCGCCGGGCTCTCGCGTTCGCTGGCGCCCTTGGTCGGCTTCTTGGCGTCGGCATCGCTCAGCGCCGGACCGTCATTCGGCGGCGTATCGAGCGGCGGACGCGTGAACGCGCCGCCGTCCTTCAGCGTGCGCGCGCCGCCCTCGGGCGCCGCGAACTGGCGGCCGATCTGCGAGCCCGGCTTCGGCGGCGTGCCGGCGGCGAAACCGTCGAGCAGCTTGTTGAGACTGTCCCTGGTGAGATCCTCGTAGGTGTCACTCCAGATCATCGCCATCGGGGCGTTGACGCAGGCGCCGAGGCATTCGACCTCCTCCCAGCTGAAATCGCCGTCAGCCGAGAGATGGAATGGATCGTGGTGGATGCGGTGCTGGCAGACGTCGATCAGCTCGCCGGCGCCGCGCAGCATGCAGGGCGTTGTGCCGCAGACCTGGACGTGGGCCTTCTTTCCCACCGGCTGCAGCTGGAACTGGGTGTAGAACGTCGCCACTTCGAGCACGCGGATATAGGGCATCGCCAGCATGTCGGCGACCACGCGGATCGCCGCTTCCGACACCCAGCCGGCGTTCTGCTCCTGCGCCCGCCACAGGATCGCAATCACCGCCGATGCCTGACGGCCCGGCGGATATTGCTCGATCTGCTTCTGCGCGAACGCGAGGTTTTCCGCGGTGAAGGCGAAACTCGCGGGTTGCAGTTCTTTCGGTGCCAGGCGGCGGACGGACATTGTCTGGACTCTCATTGAGCGCGGCGCGCAGCGCTCGCATTCAGGCGGTGGAAACGGTCCTGCCAGAACGGGCTCGAAGTGCCGAACACGTTGTAGCCGACATGGCTGGACACCTTGATGCGATCGAGGATCGACAGCTCGGTGATGGTCTCGTAGCGATTGCTGCGCGGATCGTACACGATCAGCTGCAACGGCGATTGATCCAGGATAAAGCGCGATACCGTGTGCTGGGGATCGTTGCCATGCTCTTCGCATATGATCACCGAGTCGCATTGCAGCAAACGCGTGGCACCCTTGATCGCGTCGATCTCGACGCCTTCGACGTCGAGCTTGATCACGAACTTGTCGGTCGCCGATACCTTGCCGTCGTCGAGCAGGTTGTCCAGTGCCAGCACGGGCACGTCCTCGCCGCCGGCAGCGTCGCCGACGATGCTCAGCGCCTCATGCTTGGTGCCCGACAGCCGTGCGGTGCCGCGGCGGTCGCCGACCGCGCACTTCAGCGGCTCGAACCGGCCGTCATTAAGCACGGCGTTGCCGGCAAGAATCGCGAAATTCTGCGACGACGGCTCGATGGCGAGCGCCCGGTGCGCGCCAAACGGCTTGCTCGACACCAGCACCGACCAGTAGCCGTAGTTGGCGCCGCAATCGAGCAATGTGTAATCGACGTCCACGGAGTCGCGGAACAGCAGCTCCAGCTCGTCTTCATAAGAGAACGTGCGGTTGAGCAGCTTGCTCCAGTAGCCGTCGCCATAGGGAAAGGCGAACTGGGCGTCGGGATTGAGCTTCACAACGATGTCGCGCGCCGGCAGCGTCCTGCGCAGCAGGTTGGCGCACATGTTGTAGCCGCGATGGTAGAACAGCGATGACACCTTGGAGCCCGCCACCAGCGCCAGCGCAGCCGTGCGTTCCCATGGGCTTGCACCCACGAGAGCGCCTGACGCCCGGTCAAACTGGATGGGAGGCTGCGCGGAGGAGATCACCGATCGACCTCTCCAAACACGATGTCGAGGGAGCCGAGGATGGCGGAGACGTCAGCCAGCAGATGGCCCTTGCAGATGAAGTCCATCGCCTGCAGATGCGCGAAACCCGGCGCGCGGATCTTGCACTTGTAGGGCTTGTTGGTGCCGTCGGAGACCAGATAGACGCCGAACTCGCCCTTCGGCGCTTCGACGGCGGCATAGACCTCGCCTTCCGGCACCCGGAAACCTTCGGTGTAGAGCTTGAAGTGGTGGATCAGCGCTTCCATCGAGCGCTTCATCTCGCCACGGCGCGGCGGCGACACCTTGTGATCGTCGACGACCACCGGGCCCTGCCCGTCCGGCGCGCGCAGCTTGGCGATGCACTGCTTCATGATGCGCACCGACTGGCGCATCTCTTCCATGCGGATGCAGTAACGATCGTAGCAGTCGCCGTTCTTGCCGATCGGAATGTCGAATTCCATCTCGTCGTAGCATTCGTAGGGCTGGGCCTTGCGAAGATCCCAGGCTGCGCCCGAGCCGCGCACCATCACGCCGGAGAAGCCCCATTCCCAGGCCTGCGCGAGCGAGACCACGCCGATGTCGACGTTGCGCTGCTTGAAGATGCGGTTGCCGGTGAGCAGCGTCTCGAGATCCTGCACCACTTCGAGGAACGGATTGCACCACGCCTCGATATCGTCGACCAGCTTGGGCGGCAGATCCTGATGCACGCCGCCGATGCGGAAATACGCCGCATGCATGCGCGAGCCGGAGGCGCGCTCGTAAAACACCATCAGCTTCTCGCGCTGCTCGAAGCCCCACAGCGGCGGGGTCAGCGCGCCGACGTCCATGGCCTGGGTGGTGACGTTCAGCAGATGCGACAGGATGCGGCCGATCTCGCAATACAGCACGCGGATCAACTGGCCGCGGCGCGGCACGGTGATCCCCAGCAGCTTTTCCGCAGCGAGGCAGAAGGCGTGCTCCTGGTTCATCGGCGCGACGTAATCGAGGCGGTCGAAATAGGGAATCGCCTGCAGATAGGTCTTCTGCTCGATCAGCTTTTCGGTGCCGCGATGCAGCAGGCCGATATGCGGATCGACGCGCTCGACCACTTCGCCGTCGAGCTCCAGCACCAGGCGCAGCACGCCGTGCGCCGCCGGATGCTGCGGGCCGAAGTTGATGGTGAAATTACGGAGGGCGGGTTCACCCATGGCTAGCTCCCAGCCTTGTCGGTGGCCTTCTCATCGCCCGGGATGGTGTAGTCGGCACCTTCCCATGGCGAGAGGAAATCGAACTTGCGGAATTCCTGATTGAGCCGGACCGGCTCATAAACCACGCGCTTTTCCTGATCGTCGTAGCGCACTTCGACGAAGCCGGAGAGCGGGAAGTCCTTGCGCAGCGGGTGGCCATCAAAACCATAATCGGTCAACAGCCGGCGCATGTCGGGATGGCCGGTGAAGATCACGCCATAGAGATCGTAGGTCTCGCGCTCGAACCAGTCGGCACCGGGAAACACCGTGATGATCGATGGCACCTGGGTGGTCTCGGAGGCCGCGGCCTTGAGCCGGATGCGGGCGTTCAGCGTCGGCGACATCAGGTGGTAGACCACCTCGAAGCGCTGCTCGCGGCCGGGATAGTCCACCGCGGTGACGTCGATGAAGTTGACGAAGCGGCAGCCGGGTTCGTCACGCAGGAAGCGCACGACATCGACGATCCTGGCGGCCTCGACCGCAAGGGTCAGATCGCCGAAAGCGACCGAGGCGCCGGTGACAGCGCCGGGCAGCGCGCTGACGATCGTCTGGCCCAGCGTGTTGAGTGTGCCGTCGTCCATAACTTCAGCCTTAACGTTCGATGGTTCCGGTGCGTCGGATCTTCTTCTGCAGCAGCAGAACGCCGTAGAGCAACGCCTCGGCGGTCGGCGGGCAGCCGGGCACGTAGATGTCGACGGGCACGATGCGATCGCAACCGCGCACCACCGAATAGGAATAGTGGTAGTAGCCGCCGCCATTGGCGCAGGAGCCCATCGAGATGACGTAGCGCGGCTCCGGCATCTGGTCGTAGACCTTGCGCAGCGCCGGGGCCATCTTGTTGGTCAGCGTGCCGGCCACGATCATCACGTCGGACTGCCGCGGCGAGGCGCGCGGCGCGAAGCCGAAACGCTCGACGTCGTAGCGCGGCATCGACACCTGCATCATCTCGACGGCGCAGCAGGCCAGACCGAAGGTCATCCACATCAGCGAGCCGGTGCGGGCCCAGGTGATCAGGTCGTCGGCGGCGGCGATGAAGAAGCCCTTGTCGGACAGCTCGGCATTGACCTCGAGGAAATACGGATCGTTCGCCCCCACCGGCTTGCCGGTGTTGGGATCGATGATGCCGGAGGGCGCACGCGCCACCAGCGGCTGCGCGCCGACCGGCCGGGCCGACGGCGTCGGCTGCATTGAGGACGAGGACACGGGGCTCAATCCCATTCGAGCGCGCCTTTCTTCCATTCGTAGGCGAAGCCGACGGTGAGCACGCCGAGGAATACAATCATCGACCAGAAGCCGGTGGCGCCGAGCTTCCCGAAGGCCACCGCCCAGGGAAACAGGAACGCCACTTCGAGATCGAAGATGATGAACAGGATCGCCACCAGATAGAACCGCACGTCGAACTTCATGCGGGCGTCATCAAAAGCGTTGAATCCGCATTCATAGGCGGACAGCTTTTCCGGATCCGGGCTCTGATAAGCGACCAGGAAGGGGGCGATCAGCAGCGCCGCGCCGATCACCGTCGCAATGCCGATAAAGACCACGAGTGGAAGATAGTTCTGCAAGATGCCGTTCATCGGCGATCCCTTACCCCGCGGCGCCCGCCCGCAGATTCGAAGACATTGGAATTGTTCGAGGCTTAGCGCAGCGCAACAAGGGGCGCAAGACGCGCAACGCCAGCTACGCACTCCCTGCACGGCTGGACTGCGCCCGGCGATGACCTGGGAACAGCGACGCTCCGGAACGCCGCCACACGGCTCGCTGCAGCATCGCGTGCAGTTCGCCTCTGCCCACTTCCAAAGGTTGTATATATCTTGCCATAAACCTAAGAGTGCATGAAATTGTTTGTGCACGTTTGGGAGAAACGTCATGGCAGAAGCCCCATCCTTTTCCGACGAAGCCATCCAGGCAGCCGTCGCCTCGGCAAAGTCCTATTACGACAAGCGCGACCTCCAGGCCGAACGGCCGCAACTCGGCCTCGACGACGGGCATATGGCCATATGGCCAAACGTCGTTGCGAGGCGCGCTCCCGAGCTCGTTTTAACTCGTCACCCACCGAGCCGCTCGATAGGGCGGACGTCCTCACAGATGGCCTTTTGCCGCCGCACCCTCAGGTCGATACTTCTCGGTTTGGCCATAAAAGGTCTGATCGGATCCCCCGCTGTCGTCGCCGCCGAGCTTAGCTGCGCGCACTACGCTGTCTTTAAAAAGCTCCCGAACGGCTTTCGGGAAATCGCGAGCGGCAGTCTCGTCGGCGGTGCCGAGATATTCGTTTTATCGAACGGCTATTGCTGCGACAACGGCCCCGCGCTTTCACGTTATTCTGGTCGGCCGGCTCCCCTGGGCGAACACTGGTCATGTCGTCATGCATCCGGCGACGAGCTTGAGGTCAGGTAGTGGTATCTGCACCGCCGAAACACATGCGGCGGCCTCCCGCCGAAGCCAGCACCATCACGCGATCAGCTAAACAACAAAGCCCGCACAACGCCGCAGCCGCACTTAGCGGCCGTCTAGGCTACGGTCTGCATGATGTCCTGGGATATCCACTTCGCCAACCCGATCGAATTGCCGTCGGGCAAGCTTCTCTTCACTCTGCGGGATGCCGGCCTCCACATCGTCGGCCTGCCGAAGGCCGAGCAGAACAAGCCGGCTTGGCAGAACGCGATGCATGTTCTCATTCAGGCGGCGGATCATCTCGGCCCGGCCCGGCACGACTATAAGGCCGATCTAATTCTCATGGAGACGGTACTGCTGCTCAGCGTCGTCGGCGAGTTCCGTGGTATCGGCATCGTTCAACAGCCGCGAGATCCGCCAGCCCTCAACATTCCCGCTTTCACGGGATCTTCGCCGGAGGCGGTGGGCAGCGATGATGAGGCGGGCCTTTCGGATTGGATCGAGGCGCTTGAGATCGTCGATCATCTGCGTCGCTCCTGTGTCACATACCGGACCCAACAGGAGGAATCGCACTACGTTCCATCCAGCGCCCCGATGGCCTCCATCACGAGCAGCCGGCGAAAGCCCGTGCGAACAGGTCCTCCCGATGCGCCCAACGGGCAAGACGCGTCGGTACATTCGTCGGTAGATGCTCAGCTGGACGGCTTCGCTTCCTTGCACGACTTCCGGATTGACAGCGGCCGGTGGCGCAGTTCTCTAAAGCACCATGGGACAGATCGACCAGGCAAAGCGGTGCCCTCACTGCGGATCGCAAATGGCGCTGGCGCTGCCGCCGGGCGGGCGCGGCCCGCGCATGCTGCGCTGCTTCGAGTGCGACGGCCCCGATCCGATCAAGAGCGAAGCGGTAAACTGGATCAGGGGCGAGCTTCGCCCGCCAAAATAGGTCGCGGCTCCAGGTTTGACCGAGCTTGCTGACTAGGCGGTCCAGCAGCCGCCCGCCTCATAGCAACGACCTGGATGATGCAATTTTGAAACCGACTGCTTCACCCCTGCACTAGTGAGGGACGATATCAGTTTTTGCGTCCTCTGGCGGCCGTTCCCCATTGCCGCCAGCGCTTCGCTCAACTTCGGCGCCGCACTTCCTGCATTGAAACGTCTGAATCTCAAAGTGCACGCCGAGGACCGGGTGAGGGCTCCGCCGCGTCAAGCCCATGTACGCTCCGCATACGCACTCAAGACGATGGTGAGATCCGAAGTGGGGCAACAGAAACTCCAGCGAATGATTCGTGCAATCTTAGATGGAAGGCTTGGAGTTTGTCTGTCCGATGGGTAGCTTAAGGGGCGATGCTCGCCTGATTGATCTCAGGGTGGCGAATGAACCTGCCGTGGCCAATGGTGCCGGCGAGATCCAGCAACGCCATATCGCAAGTTTTCAGACATGCGCCGCTCAGGTGCCGTCGAAGCCACGACTGGCAGAGTCGATCCCGCGGCGCTCGCCGGCAAGATGGCCAATTCGATCGACACCAATCGCGATCTGCAGGCCACCTACCGGCCTCACAGCGCGGCGCTGGTTCGGCTCGCAGCCGAAGCGCGGGCGCGTGGCGGTCTCTGCTGCGCTCTGCAGGCACCAAGGAAGGCGCCGCGTGATGGCGAACGAGAACGAAACAGGCGCACGGAGTCGAAAGTGCCTTGGGATGGAGTCGAAACTGGAATTCGGGGGATCTGCTAAGGTGCTGAACCAGTTTATAAAACTGGCGCGAGAGACGGGACTCGAACCCGCGACCTCTGCCGTGACAGGGCAGCGCTCTAACCAACTGAGCTACTCCCGCGTGGATCGTTTGCAATCCCGCAGTGAGGGTGGACATAAAGGGGTGACCAATTGAAGTCAAGGACGTTGCGAAAGCCCTTTTTCATTCGGCCTTCGATGATCGCCGATGCGAATAACCGGCTATTTGCAGGGCAAACAGCGTAGTCAGCCGGCCCCCGAATCGTTTAAGCCCTGCGGGCCTTAGGTTTCCAGGATCACACCAACGAGGAGGGCCAGAATTCATGGCGAAAAAAGCAGTTACCGCGACCCCGGCCGCAGCGAAGACCGCCGCTGCAGCCAAAAAGGCCGCCGCCCCCGCCACCGTCACCCTCAAGCACCTCGCCGCCGCCCTGGCGGAAGAGCATGAGTTGTCGAAGAAGAAGGCAGAAGAGATTCTCGGCGACATGGTCGGCCGCATCACCAAGCACCTCAAGAAGGGCGAGCGGATTCGCATCGTCGGTCTCGGCATCCTGCAGGTGCGCAAGCGCGCCGCCCGCATGGGCCGCAACCCCGCCACCGGCGAAGCGATCCAGATCAAGGCCAGCAAGAAGGTCGCGTTCCGCGCCGCCAAGGAACTGAAGGAAGCCGTCTAGGCTTTATCAGCGATTCGACACTCCGGGCCGCCGCGCGGCGGTCCGGGACGGTGCGCCCTCCAGCCATACGGTGATGCCAGTGACCTCCATCGCGTTCACGCACACCGTCACCGAGCGCTTCCTGCGCTATGTGGTGATCGACACCCAGTCCGATCCCTCCTCCCCCACCTGCCCGTCCACCGAAAAGCAGAAGGATCTCGGCCGCCTGCTCGCCGCCGAGCTGCGCGAGATCGGGCTCGCCGACGCGCATCTGGACGAGCACGGCTACGTCTACGCAACGATCCCCGCGACATCCGACAAAAAAGTGCCGGTGATCTGCTTCTGCTCGCACATGGACACCTCGCCGGATTGCACCGGAAAGGACGTCAAGCCGCAGATCGTCAGCAATTATCAGGGCGGCGACATCGTGCTGCCCGGCGACCCAACGCAGGTGATCCGCGCCGCCGACAACCCGGCTTTGGCCGACCAGATCGGCCACGACATCATCACCTCCGACGGCACCACGCTGCTCGGCGCCGACAACAAGGCCGGCCTCGCCGAGATCATGGACGCGGCGCGCTTCCTGGTCGCCAACCCCGCCATCAAGCACGGCGTCATCAAAATCCTGTTCACGCCGGACGAGGAGATCGGCCGCGGCGTCGACAAGGTCGACCTGCAAAAACTCGGCGCCGATTTCGCCTACACCATGGACGGCGAGACCGCCGGCCACATCGAGGACGAGACCTTTTCGGCTGATGGCACGGTGATCACCATCGAGGGGGTCAGCACCCATCCCGGCTTCGCCAAGGGCAAGATGGAGCACGCCATCAAGATCGCGGCGGCGATCGTCGACCGGCTGCCCAAGGACTCCTGCTCGCCCGAGACCACCGAGGGCAAGGAAGGTTTCCTGCATCCGATCAGCATTTCCGGCGCGCTGGAAAAAGCCACGGTGAGTTTCATCGTGCGCGATTTCACCGATGCCGGGCTCGCCGAAAAGGAAGCGCTGCTGCATGCCATCGTCGACGATGTGATGCGCGACTATCCGCATTCCACCGCGTCGCTGGAGATCAAGCACCAGTACCGCAACATGAAGCAGGTGATCGACCTGCATCCTCATATCGTCGACTACGCCATGGAGGCGATCCGCCGCGCTGGCCTTGAGCCGAAGCGCACCAGCATCCGCGGCGGCACCGACGGCTCGCGGCTGTCGTTCATGGGCCTGCCCTGCCCCAACATTTTTGCGGGCGAACACGCCTTCCACGGCCGCACCGAATGGGTCAGCCGCCAGGACATGGAAAAGGCCGTGCAGACCATCGTGCATCTGGCGATGATCTGGGAAGAACGCGCCTAAGGCTGCCAGCGCCCAGCCGAATACCTGCGACAATCTGCGCCGCCAGAATGGCGGCACGCGACGATCTCGCCCGGCTGAATCCCTCGCGGTTTGATGCACTGGTCCGTTCATGACGAACGGAAACAGCCAGTGATCGATTCAACTGACGACTCCCTGGTGGCCCTGCTCGCGCCCGCGCGCCTGACTCATATTGTCGACATCGGCGCCAATCCGATCGACGGCGACGCGCCCTACAAGGCGATGCTGGAACGCCGCCTCTGCCGCGTCACCGGATTCGATCCGCATCCCCAGGCGCTGGCCCGGCTCAACGCCGCCAAGGGCGATCTCGAAACCTATCTGCCCTATGCGATCGGCGATGGTGAGACTCATACGCTGAAAATCTGCCGCGGCATCGGCTTCGCCAGCCTGCTGCAGCCCGACGACAAGACGCTGATGCATTTCCCGCGCTTCACGGAACTCGGCCGCGTGATCGGCGAGATCGACGCTCGCCACACAGCGGCTGGACGACATCGCCGAACTGACGCCCTTCGACCTGCTGAAGATCGACATTCAGGGATCGGAACTGTCGGTGTTCCGCCACGGCCGCGCACGGCTGACCCGGGCCGTCGCCGTTCACACCGAGGTTTCCTTCGTGCCGCTGTACAAGGATCAGCCGGTGTTCGGCGACGTCGATCTGGAACTGCGCAGCCTCGGCTTCATCCCGCACATGTTCGCGGCCATCAACAAGAAGATGATCGCGCCGATGATGGGGCCCAATCCGGCCGCAGCCCTCAACCAGCTGGTCGAGGCCGACGTGGTCTATGTACGCAATTTCATCGAGGCCGAGGCGATGGACGCCGAGCAGCTTAAGCATCTCGCGCTCGTCGCGCACCATTGCTACGGCTCGTTCGACCTCGCGGCTAACTGCCTGCATCACCTGGTTCGCCGCAAGGCGGTGCCCGCCGACGCCGGCAATCGCTACGTCCTGCGGCTGGCGGCGGCCCGCCCGGCGCCCGTGCGCGCCACCGCCTGACGCCCACGACGCGGCGGCAACGCTGGCATCGCCGCTCCCGCGATTTTGATGGCCGCATGATGCAGGGCTGCATCCCCCTCACGCGCCTCGCCAAAGCACCCCGCCCATGCCATTTCTGACTCGGATGCTGCGCCGCACCATGGACAGCCCCGGAGCCACGATTCGATGATATCCCGTCCCATTCTCGCGCTGGCCGCCGCCTCGTTCGGCATCGGCACCACAGAATTCGTCATCATGGGGCTGCTGCCCGATGTTGCCGGCGACTTCGGCGTCAGCATTCCGCAGGCGGGCTATCTGGTGTCCGGCTATGCCATGGGCGTGGTGGTCGGCGCCCCCATCGTGGCCATTGCCACTGCCGGCCTGCCGCGCAAGACCGCATTGCTGGCGCTGATGGCGGTGTTCATCATCGGCAATCTCGGCTGCGCGCTGGCGCCGACCTACGGCCTGCTGATGACCGCGCGCGTGGTCACCGCTTTCGCCCACGGCGCGTTCTTCGGTATCGGCGCGGTCGTCGCCAGCAACCTCGTCGCCAGCGAGCAGCGCGCGCAGGCGGTCTCGCTGATGTTCGCCGGCCTGACGCTCGCCAATGTGCTCGGCGTGCCGTTCGGCACCGCGCTCGGCCAGTTCGCCGGCTGGCGCGCGGCGTTCTGGGCGGTGGTCGCGATCGGGCTCGTGGCCGGGCTGGCGATCACCCGCTACGTGCCCTCCGGCCTGCCCGGCACGCGCGGCGGCCTCGCCCGCGAGTTCCGCACCCTGGGCCGCTGGCCGGTGCTGCTGCCGATGCTGATCTCGACGCTGGCCTCGGTGAGTATGTTCAGCCTGTTCACCTACATCACGCCGCTCTTGGAAGACGTCACCGGCCTCACGCCGCACGGCGTCACCGGCGCGCTGCTGGCGATCGGCGTCGGCCTCACCGTCGGCAATTTCTTCGGCGGCCGCTTCGCCGACCGCAACCTGCTGCGCACGGTGGTCGGCGGCTTCTGCGGGTTGATGGCCGTCCTGACCGCGCTGGCCTTCGTCAGCCACGCCATGGTCCCGACGCTGGCACTGCTGGTGCTGTGGGGCGGGCTTGCCTTCGCGCTGGTGTCGCCGCTGCAGATCTGGGTGGTCGATGCCGCCACCGACGCGCCGAACCTCGCATCGACCCTGAACCAGGGCGCCTTCAATCTCGGCAATGCCGTCGGCGCCTGGCTCGGCGGCGTGGCCCTGACCGCGGGCGCCCACTATGGGCAGTTGCCGCTGCTGGCCGCGCTGGTCGCCGCCGCGGCGCTCGGACTGACGCTCACGGCCTTCGTGCATCCGCGGACGCGGCCGGTGCAGATGCGGCCGGCGGAGTAGTTGCGACGCTAGCTGGCCGACTCTGCCAGCGCATTGCAGAGCGCCTGGGACACCATGCGCGTGCTCCACTCGCTCTGGTGCAACCATTCACCGTCGGTCGGATCGGTCATCCAGTCGAACGAAATGCCGTCGATTTCGTGCCAGTGCCGCATCAGGGCAAAACGTCGAAACAGTTGCAGATCCCTGCCGGGCCGGGCCGCTACGATCTCGTCTATCCGCTGCACCATCTCCAGCGTCTGTTTGCGCCGTTCGGGCCGTAGCAGCGCCGGCGCGTATTGCAGGTCCATCACCAGTACGTCGATGCTCGCCTTGCAGATCGCATCGAGCCCTTGTTCGATCGCCGCCACGACCTGACCGCCGGCATAGTTCTCCTCGTGAAAAATCGCATTGGTCCCCACCTGCCAGATAATCATGGCGGGCTTCTCGCCGGCAGCCTTGCGTAAGCGGTCCAGTTCCTCCGGCGCGTCTTCGCCGCCGACGCCGCGGTTGACCACATCGATCATGCAGGGCTTGAATTTTTCGCGCAGCGCGCGCTCGAGCGAGTAAGGATATGGAAGGATGTCGCCCCTGCCCGCGGTCGATGACGACCCCACGGCAATGATCCTGACCACGTCATCATGCTTGATGGCGTTCTTCAGATTTGGAAATGCGTGCGGAAAACGCACGACGTCGGCCGGGGTCTTCGGACTCGCCATGCGCACATCCGTTCATCAAGGTCCGCGCGCGGCAGCCCTTGCGTCGCCGCGTGCAAGCTGTTCTTTTTCTCATGAAATATCGTGTACCGGCTAGAGAGAAACTCGCATGAACGGAAAAATCGTCGTCGTCACCGGCGCCTCCGGCGCACTCGGCCAGGTCGTGGTGAAAATGGCGCGCGGTCGCGGCGCGCGCGTGGCCGAGATCGATCACGCCATCCAGGCCGCAGACGGCAAGACCGCGGATCGCCTGCAGGTCGGCGGCGTCGATCTCGCGGATGCGGCGCAGGCGGGCCAGGCCATCGCCGCCACGGTCGCGCATTTCGGCGGCATCGACGTGCTGATCAACATCGCTGGCGCCTTTTCCTACCAGACCGTCGGCGACGGCGACACCGCGACCTGGGAGAAGATGCACCGGCTCAACCTGCTCACCGCGCTGAACGCCTCGCGCACCGCGATCCCGCATCTGGTGGCATCGAAAGCCGGACGCATCGTCAATATCGGCGCCATCGGCGCGCTGCAGGCCGGCGCCGGCATGGGCCCCTACGCAGCATCGAAGTCCGGCGTGCATCGCCTCACCGAGACTCTGGCCGCCGAGTTGAAGGGCAAGGTTACGGTCAACGCCGTATTGCCCTCGACCATCGACACGGCGGCCAACCGCCGCGACATGCCCAGTGCCGATTTCTCGAAGTGGGTGCGCGCCGACGAACTCGCCGAGGTCATTCTGTTTCTCGCCAGCGACGCCGCCAGCGCCGTCACCGGCGCGCTGCTGCCGGTCAGCGGTCGGGTGTAAATTTGCAGTTCGCTATCGCTGTCGTCACCCGCGAAGGCGGGTGACCCAGTAAACGTTGTCGATGCGTCGTGTCATCAACGTCGCCGAATACTGGGTCGCCCGGTCAAGCCGTACGACGACAGTCTGCGCCTTGGCTCTTAGCCCTTGTTCTTCTTGCCGAAGGCCGGCTTCTCGAATCCGGCGGCGCCTTCGCGCTTGGCCTTGGCGACATAAGGCGGCTTGTCGGCGCGCGGCTTCTTCACATAGGGCACACGCTCGCCCTGCGGCTTGTCGTAGCTCGGCTTGCCTTCGTAAGTAGGCTTGCCCTCGTAGCGCGGCTTGTCACCGGCATAGGGCTTGCGGTCGCCCTTGTCGTTCCAGGACTTCTCCTTGTAGGACGACTTGTCCTTGAAGTCCGGCCGGTCGCCGTCGGAGCTCTTGCTGTAGCTCGGCTTGCGCTTGGCATTGGAGTAGTCGCGATCTTCCGGCTTCGGACGCGACGAGGCGATGGCGCCTTCCGGGCCGTTCGGCAGCGGCTCGATGCGGATGTTGTCTTCCTTGTCCGGACGCTTGACCATGACCAGGAATTTTTCGACCGCGCCCGCGGCGATCTCAAATTCCGAGTTGGCGTCGTAGATCTTAATGGCTCCGATGTCGTTCTTCTCGATGCCGCCGCGACGGCAGATCATCGGCAGCAGCCAGCGGGCTTCGGCGTTCTTCTGCCGGCCGATGGCGGCGCGGAACCACATGGAGCCTTCGCCCATGCTCTCGCGCGGCTTCGACTTCGGCCGCACCTGGCGCGGACCGTCATGACCGTCGGTGTTGCGCGCATCGCGGCCACGCACCGGCGCGCGATCGTCGCGGCCGCGGAACGTGCCGGGATCCTGCACCTCTTCCGGCGCCGGCAGACGCGCGCGATAGAGACGCGCCAGCGCCGCGGCGATGTCCTCGGCCGAACGTTCGGCCAGCATGGCGCGGGCCAGCGTCAGATCTTCCTCGGTGGACTCCTCGGTGAACAAGGTGTCCTTCAGCATGCGTTGCTGATCGAGGGTGCGGATTTCCTCGACGGTCGGCGCGCTGCCCCAGACAGCATCGATGCCGCCGAGATTGAGCAGCAGTTCGGCGCGCCGCTTGCGCGACGGCGGCACCAGCAGGACGCTGACGCCCTTCTTGCCGGCGCGGCCTGTGCGGCCGGAGCGATGCTGCATCACTTCGGCGTCGTTCGGCAGGTCGGCGTGAATGACGAGGCCGAGATTGGGCAGATCGATGCCGCGCGCGGCGACGTCGGTGGCGACGCAGACCCGGGCGCGGCCATCGCGCAGCGCCTGCAGCGCCGAGGTGCGCTCGTTCTGAGTCAGCTCGCCGGAGAGAGCGACCACCGAGAAGCCGCGCTCCTGCAGCACGGTCTGCAGATGACGGACCGCGTTGCGGGTGTTGCAGAACACGATGGTGCTGGGCGACTCGAAGTAGCGCAGCACGTTGACCACGGCGTGGTCGACGTCGTTCGGCGAAATACGGATGGCACGATATTCGATGTCGGAATGGCCGCCATCGGCGCCGGCGACTTCAACGCGGAACGCCTGCTGCTGATACTGCTTGGCCAGCGCGACGATGCCGCGCGGCAGCGTTGCCGAGAACAGCAGCGTGCGGCGGGTCGACGGCGTGGTCTTGAGGATGAACTCCATGTCCTCGCGAAAACCCATGTCGAGCATCTCGTCGGCTTCGTCGAGCACCACGGCCTTGAGCTGCGAGACATCGAGGCGGTTGCGGCGGAGATGGTCGCAGAGACGGCCGGGCGTGCCGACGACGATATGGGCGCCTTCGGCGAGGTCGCGCTGCTCCTTGCGCGGATCCATGCCGCCGACGCAGGACACGACGCGCGCGCCGGCATATTTGTAGAGCCAGGTCAGTTCGCCGTGCACCTGCAAAGCGAGTTCGCGGGTTGGCGCGACGATCAGCGCCAGCGGCAGACCGGCCTTCGGCAGCTTCTCGGCGCCTTCCAGCAGGTTGTCGGCAATGGCTAGGCCGTAGGCCACGGTCTTGCCGGAGCCGGTCTGGGCGGAGACCAGCAGATCGCGTCCGGCGGCGTCATCGGCCAGCACGGCGGCCTGCACCGGGGTGGATTCACTGTAGTTGCGCTCGGCCAACGCGCGGGCGAGCGACGGACCTGTCGATAGAAATGTCACGGGGATGTAAACCTTGGTTTCAAGGACCGCTGTGCGGTCGGGACCCAATTGGACCAAACGGAAACGAATCTGCCGCCCCTCATATCGGGCGGTCACGTCGGGTCCAGGAGTCCGGTACGGGTGGTTGACGCTGCTTTACGCTGCTCTGCAGCAAAATGCCACTCATTGCTGCCATGTGCGGACGAAATCGTCAGAATCCGCGGAAAATGGTCAATGCGGCGTCGTCATCGATCCGGATATCGCGACATTTGCAAGAATAGCTGCCGGTTTCAGCCCGCCTCGGTCTTGCCCTCGCCATCGCCCTCGCGCTTGAACGGCACCAGCAGCCACAAGGTCATGAACGTGGCGAAGGAGATCACGACAGCCACGTCATAGGCGCCGAGGCCGACCGCCGCACCGGTGGCGCCGGTCGACCACAGGCTGGCGGCGGTGGCGGTGCCGTGTACCGAGCCGTTGTGCTTGAGGATGGCGCCGCCACCGATGAAGCCCATGCCGGTCATTAATCCCTCGATGATGCGCGCGGTGCCTTCGGGGTGGCCATTGAGAACGCCCTCGGTCGCCTGCACGATGCCGCAGGTCGCCAACGCGACCAGCGGGAAGGTCCGCAGGCCGGCGCTGCGCTCGGCGCGTTCTCGGTTCCAGCCGATCGGCAGCGCCAGCACATAGGCAATCGCCAGCGCTATGAGGTGCGGCAGAACACGAAAACTATCCGACATTTCAAGAAGTCGCTGCAAGGAGGTCTCCGGGCTCCGCGCCGGTCAGAGCGGCCCCCAGGCTGCCGTCGCGCGCGATCCGGTCTAAACTCAAGCATTGAGTCGCGGTTCCAGCGACCCATCGTCTCACTGCGCAGGCCCGTTTTGGAAACCACCCTCTACCTACCGGTCAAGAACTTCCTCGAAGGCCTCGGCTTCACCGTCAAGGGCGAGATCGGCGGCTGCGACCTGGTGGCACTGAAGGGCGACGATCCGCCGCTCGTGGTGATCGGCGAATTGAAACTGACCTTCAATCTCGAACTGCTGCTTCAGGGCGTCGACCGCGCCGGCGCCTGTGACGAGGTCTGGCTGGCGGCCAAACTGTCGATCCGCGGCAAGGGCCGCGAGAGCGATGCGCGCTATCGCAACCTGTGCCGCCGCCTCGGCTTCGGACTGCTGGGGATCACCGATGCCGGCGGCGTCGAGATCCTGGTGCCGCCCGCGACCGCGGCGCCGCGCCGCAATCCGAAGAAGCGTTCGCGCCTGGTGAGCGAGCACAACCGGCGCAAGGGCGATCCGGTGCTCGGCGGCAGCACGCGGGCGCCGATCATGACCGCCTACCGGCAGCAGGCGCTTGCCTGTGCCGCGGCGCTGGTAGAAGGCCCGCGCAAGGTGCGCGAACTGACGCCGGACTATCCCGACGCGCAGAAGATCCTGCATCGCAATGTCTATGGCTGGTTCGATCGCGCCGAGCGCGGCTCTTACTTACTTACCGAAGCCGGCCACGCCGCGCTGAAGCGCTGGCCGCAACCGGTGCCAACTGCTTCCGCCGCGACCGACTAAACGACGCGTTGATGGCGGCGAGAGCAGCTTCAGCAAAAGGTGATGTGCATGGCTGCATTGTCGCGAGCAATTCATATTGCAATGCAACATTGGCTCAATTACGTATCTCAAATCAACATTGAGGCGAGAGATGAGCGAAGACTGGAATACGAAGTATGGCACGCGTCGCGTCAGGCGCGACCCGCCGACCCTGGAAGAAGCGATCTTCGCCGCCATGGGCATCACCGAAGATCTGGACCAGCAGGCCGAGATCGCCGCGGCGCTGATGGGCATGCCGCTCGACGCCGTGCAGACCGAAGTGAAGAAGGCCAGCCGCACCGCCGCGCGTTCGACGCGGGTGATTGCAGGCGAACAGGGCGCACAGCGCTCGATCATCGTGGAACGTAAGGTGTCACGCAGGATCGTCGGCAACGACAAGCGCGTCGGCGCGTAACACGCGCGCGCTCGAGGCAGGGCGATATCGCCCTGCCTCAGCCTCGCTTACGAGACTTTTCCCAATCCATACATCTTCATGACCAGACCCCAGCAGGCGCGGTTGTAGTCAACCAGCGCACGGCCGATATCGAGTCCCGAGGTGCGCGCCGCGACCATGCCGGGCATCGGCGACTGCTTGAGATCGATGGTCCCCGTCGATTCACCGTGGCGGAACGACAGCTTGGCGCCGAACTTGTTGGCCAGCGCGCGCATCGCATCGTTCTGTGCGCCGGTGGTGATGCGCAGGCTCTCATAGCCAAGCGAGCGCGCTTTATCGATCAATCTGGTGAACAGGATGCTACCGACGCCCTGGCGGCGCACGCAGGCCTCCACGCTGAAGGCGATCTCCGGCAGCGAGCCGGGCGACAGGTCGGGCTGGTGCAGTTCGGCAGCGCCGCGCACCACGCCATCCTCGAAATAGGCAAGGATGATGGTGCCGTCGCTGACGCACTGCATCGCGTAGCGCGCCAAAAAATTGTCATCCAGCGAACCGTTGAAACGATCGCGACGGCTTTCGCGGTCAAGACGCAACATATGTTCACGAAACAGCGGCAACTCTCGTGCCGTCAATGTCCGGACGCTGCCGGGGGCCTGCGTCGGAACGGTCTTTAAAGCGTTTTGCATCGTCAGAACTCCGTTTAGGAGCCCTCGAAGCGGCGTCGATTCCCTACAGCCTTATATTGTGCATCGCACCATAATGTTCAACCCCCGCCTCCGCCTCAAATGTCGGCAAGCCCTGCAAACAATGGCTGAAAGCCATGCAACCTTAACCAACTCCTAACGCCCCGGCCGCGTCGTCCCCGCAAGATCGCTGTCGAAATGTGACACGCACGGCGCGGGCTGGCATATCGACGTCATGCACCACTACCCGCCCCGAAGGATCGTCTGCCTCACCGAAGAGACGGTGGAGACGCTGTATCTGCTCGGCGAGCAGGATCGCATCGTCGGCGTCTCCGGCTATGCCGTGCGGCCACCGCAGGTACGCCGCGAGAAGCCGCGGGTGTCCTCGTTCCTGTCCGCCGACATGCCGAAGATCCTCGCGCTCGATCCCGATCTGGTGCTGTGCTTTTCCGACCTGCAGGCCGACATAGCGAGCGCCCTGGTCCGCGAAGGCATCGCGATCCACGTTTTCAACCAGCGCAGCGTCAAAGGCATCCTGGCGATGATCCGCATGCTCGGCGCGATGGTCGATGCGACCGACCGCGCCGAGCAGCTCGCCTTGCAGTACGAGCAGCGACTGGCCGAGGTGGCAGCTTCGGGAAGACAGCATCCCGTGCGGCCGAAAGTGTATTTCGAGGAATGGGACGGCCCGCTGATCACCGGCATCGGCTGGGTCTCCGAGCTGATCGAGATTGCCGGCGGCGACGACGTGTTTCCCAAGCTACGGGCCGAGAAGGCCGCGAAGCACCGGATCGTCACCGAGGACGATGTTCGCGCGGCTGCCCCGGACGTGATCCTAGCCTCGTGGTGCGGCAAGAAGGTGGTGCCGGACAAGATCCGGCACCGGCCGGGCTGGGCGGACATTCCCGCGGTGCGCGACAACCGCATCGTCGAGATCAAATCGCCGCTGATCCTGCAGCCCGGGCCCGCAGCCTTGACCGACGGCCTCGATGCCATCGTCGCAGCGCTATGGCCTGCCGATTAACGCAGGTCGTGCTCCCCGGATGCTGCGCAACGCGCGGCGTTTGCCGCGTGGTGCGCTGCTGGTCCGGGGTCCCGGTATCGCAAAGGCAAGGCAACCGGGATCCCGGATCTGCGGAGCGGCATAAGAATGCCGCACCGCGTCCGGGAAACGAGAGATTCACAGCGATCGCATACTACACCGCCTCCACGCCGCACCATTCGGCGATGAACAACGCCGTCGCCTTGGTGGATTTGCGCAGCGATTCCAGATCGACATATTCGTTGAAGCCGTGCATCGCCTGGCCATCGGCGCCGAAGCACAGGCTGGGGATGTCGTAGTTCAGCCCGTAGAAGCGCGTGTCGGTCAGCGCGGTGAAGACCAGGTCCGGCGTGGCCCCGCCATAGACGGCGTCATAGGCCTTTCCGAACGCCGCTTCCGGTGCGGCGGAGTCTTTTAGCTCGTAGCCTTCCGATAGAAAGCCCGACCACTCGACCTGCGGCGGGTTGTTGGACAGGAAGCGATGATCGCGCGCAGCCTTGTTGATGCAGGCGAGAATCTCGGCCTGATGATCGGCCACCGACCAGCCCGGCAGGATCGCGATCCGGCAATCGACATCGCACCATGCCGGCACGCTGGACGCCCAGTCGCCGCCCTTGATGATGCCGGGATTGAAGTTGATCGGGTGGTTCACATTCTTGAAATGCGGATCGTTGACCGCGCGCTTGTTCCATTCGATCTCGAGCTGCCCGACCGCGTGGATCAGATGATAGGCCGCGGTGATCGCATTGGCGCCGGAGCCCGCCTCGAACACATGGACGGGGAAGCCGCGCACCTTCAATCGAAACCAGATCACGCCGACCTGCGAGCGCACCATCTTGCCGGCGGTGGGCTCGGGAATGAAGCAGGCATCGGCGCGGTAGCCGCGCTGCAGCGTTGACAGCGCGCCGACACCGGTCGACTCCTCCTCGATCACCGACTGGAAGTGAATGCGCGCGGTCGGCTTCAGCCCGGCTGCCTTGATGGCATCCAGCGCGTACAGCGCCCCGATGGTGCCCGATTTCATGTCGCAGGCGCCGCGGCCATACATCCTGCCGTCCTTGATGACAGGCGAGAATGGCGGGTTGTCCCACATGTCGAGCGGACCGGTCGGCACCACGTCGCAGTGGCCCTGCAGGATCAGCGATTGGCCGGCATTGGTGGCCGGACGATAGGTGCCGACCACAGTGCGGGCACGGGAGAAATCGTGTTCGATCGGCCCAAAGCCTCTGAGGTCCTTGAGATCCTCGACGTCGATATGCCAGTCGTCGACCTCGTAGCCGCGCTGGCGCAGCAGGTCGCCGATCATGTCCTGGCACGGGCCTTCGGCGCCGCGCGTGGAAGGAATGGCGACGAAGTCCTGGGTGGTCTTCAATTGGGCGTCAAAGCCGGCATCGACGGCATCGAGAATCTTGCGGTGAAGGTCGGTGGCGTTCATCAGTCGTAGGCTCCAGAAATCGCGGTTCCATGATCCAAGCACAATCTGCGCCACCACGCAGGTGTTATGTCGGCTATGAGAATCGCGGGCGTATCTTTACAATCCGCATTCGAGCCAGAGCTCACGGAGAGGCTTCATGTCCGGCAACCGCAACGTGCTATTCCTGATCATCGGCGCACTGATCGTCGGCATCGGAGTGCTCGGCTACAATCTCTACCAGACCAAGAAAGAACCGAGCGGCGTTCAGATCAACGTCGGTCCGGACGGTCTGAAGATTCAGAACAAGTGACGCGCAACAAGTGAGGGAGGGTCAGATGCGCCCGTCAATCGGATTATTGGGCGGGCTCGTCCTGCTTGCGATGACGATCCCCGCGAGCGCCGAGCAATATGCGCGAGAAAGTGACATCCCGGAACTGCGGCTCGGGCAGCGCATTCAGGTCGATGACGGGACGTGTCCCACGGGGCAGATCAAGGAAGTCACCGGCACCAATCTGACCGCCGGCGGCGTCAACCGTGTACGCAAATGCGTGCCCCGCCTCGGTACCAAGAAAAACTAGCATCGCATCTCACCGCAGTCGTCCTCGCGCAGCGATACGGCCCTGCAAGCGGCGATTGCAACGTGACCGAGCCGTGATGGCCAGCGGTGGCGGTTACTTTGCAGGCTCGAACATGCATTGCATGGTCGGCTTGGCGATCTGCGTGAAAGTCGTGCTGATCTGCGCCTGCTTGGACGGCGGAACCCAGTCGTGCTCGATGGTCGGCACGCCACGCTCACTGATGCCGCGCAATAGCGCCTCGCGAAGATCGGGATCTTCGACCGGGGCCAGGGCGTAATCGTAGAGACAGACGCAGACAGACTCCGGATGCGCCCAGCGGCTGACCATGTGGGGCGCGCACAGGCGCACGAACTCGCCGCGCTGGTCGGGCAGCTTCTTCCACGACCATATCTGCGCATGCACCGGTGACCCGAGCGCAAAACTGGCAAGGCTGGCGGCCAGAACGAATGCGGCCAAGGAACGAGGTCGGATCATCATGTCTGCTTTGCTGACCGGCTAATGTTGCTGACGTCTAGCGGGCAGCGACGATCATGGCCGGCGGCACGGGGTTCGACACTGATGCATGGTAGGAAAACGCGCCGATGCCCGGCAGGCCGTTGTCCACCGAGCCCGCCATAGATGGGCCGGTGAGAACGGATGCAAAAGCCAGGATGAAACTGAGGGTGCGCATTTGATGATCTCCTGTGAGCAGCGCTGTCTGCTGCGTCGTTGAGAGACCAATAGCCGTCCCCTGTTTCGGGACGTCGGCGCCGCCACTCAAAATGGTTTCGTGGCCGGCAAGATTTGTTTCATTGCCTCACTGTCAATGAAACACGACACAAGAACATAAATCATTTCAATGGATTACTGCGTTGAGCCCAATCCGGTCGGCGCCCAAGAGCGCCGTGCAAAAATGAACATCCATGGTGGTTTTTTGAGAGTCTAATGGTTCCCAAGGCAGTTGACGGTCAACTGCGCCGGGTGCCCGCAATTCATGCTCACCATCGAGTCTGAAAGATGCCGATCCCGAGGGGATACCGTCGCTGCAGTCTTCCGATGAGGACCCGAGGCGAGGCACAGGCAAGTTCAGGAGCGTCGCGACTGACTGCGGAAAGTATCGTGCGCAGAAAGCGGCAATGACGGACGGGTTCAATCTCGGCGGTTGTCTTGCCTTCAATGACTGACGGATCGCACAGCGCGAAAAGAATCCGAGTTGTCTTACGCCGTTAACAAAATTGAACGACAAGCTCGGTAAATCGACAAAGCAAGTGCGTGTGCAACCTTCAGGTCGACAGCGCGTTTGTTTTTACATCCAAGAGAAGGACTGCAGCGGTGGGAACCGATATTCTCCGTGGGGACGACTCGATTGCGGCCGGCGTGAATCGGCCCCTGCGGCCTGTCGTTCAAAGCCTGCGCCCCGCAGCAAAATGCCAAGGCGCGATGTCCCAGCAGGGCAGCGGCGCGCATGGCAACGAGTCCTATCCGCAGAAGCTGGTGCAACTGGTCGGCTACCGCGATCCCGAGATGCAGTTGGAGGCCTGGGGACGGCTGAAATTGAAACGCGCCGGGGGCGACGGTCTCAAGTAGGCGCGCCAATCTACTGGATGAAGTCGCCACACTTCTCGATGGCGCTGTCAGCCTGCCCCCACGGCATGATCGGAACCGACGAGGTCGAATTTTTCGGCGACCCTTCGATGATGCGGTCCGAGTACACCATATAGACCAGCACATTCCGCTTGGCGTCGCAGCCGCGAACGATTTGCATCTTCTTGAAGAACATCGAACGGCGCCGGCGGAACATGTCGTCGCCCTGCTCCACCTTGGCCTTGAACTTGATCGGGCCAATCTGCCGGCAGGCCAGTGAGATGTCCGAGACCTCCTCGGCCAGACCCAGCCAGCCCTTGAACCCGCCGCGCTCCGGCACCGTGAAGTGGCAGGCAACCCCCTCAACCTCGGGATCGTCGACACCGTAGGTGGCCAGCTTGTCGTTTGGGCTCAGCCATTTGAACACGGTGGAACGGCGGAAAATAAGATCCGGCTCGTCCGCAGCCTGGGCCGGAGCGGCGGCGAACGCAGCGAAGACGAGAAGCGCGCGCGCTATGCGTTGCAGGGAACTGGCGCCGGGGCGATCGGATGTCATGAAATTCTCCGTGAACGGTCCAGATTAGATAGGGAATTAATGGCTGCTCCGAAAGCGGCGGCGGTTGGCGTTAATCCAATGTGAGGCTTTTTGCTACGCTGATGGCCAAATCGCCGGAGCCCAAATGGCTCAGCTGGTGAACCCGTTTCGCGTCTGCGAGACTAAACTATTAGACGAGATTCGAGGAATTTGGCGTGGACGCATTTCAGGTGGCTTTGGGCGCAGCGCGGCAATCCCAGCCGGCAAGCATGACTTTCAAGCATCCGTCGCTCCGAATTGTTTTTTTGGCCTTGGCCGGATTGTTCGCCGCCGCTCCGGCAGACGCGGCAATTTTCTGGTCGGACGACAACCCAACGGCGACGGTACAACCGGCGCCGCCGCCGCAGCAGCAGCAGCCGAAACGCCCGAAGCCGGCGCGCCGCATCGGTGCCAAGCCGGCGATTCAGACAAGAGAAGCCGCCAAACCGGTCGGCCCGCTGGTGATCGCCATTTCGATCGACCGGCAGACGCTGAAGATCTACGACGCCAACGGCCTGTATGCCGAAAGTCCGGTTTCGACCGGCATGCGCGGACATTCGACGCCGATGGGCGTGTTCAGCGTGATCCAGAAGAACAAGTATCACCGCTCGAACATCTACAGCGGCGCGCCGATGCCATACATGCAGCGCATCACCTGGTCCGGCGTGGCGATGCATGCCGGTGTGCTGCCCGGTTATCCGGCATCCCATGGCTGCATCCGCATGCCGATGGCCTTCGCCGTCAAACTGTGGGGCTGGACGCGCATGGGCGCCCGCGTCGTGATTGCGCCGGGCGAAGTGTCGCCGACTGAATTCTCCCACCCCTTGCTGACAACGCAGAAGCGCGCGCCGACGCCGGTAGCGTCAGCCGCGCCGCCGCTGGAAAAATCCCCGGCCGCAACACCCGTTAGTGCCCCGGGCGGCAAGCCAGACATGTCGTCGGCGAATCTCGGGTTGAAGCCGTCGACTGACGGGATCCAGGCCAAGGCAACCGTTGAGGCCGCGGGTGCTGCGAGGCGCGATCAAACCCAGACCGCTGATGCCAGCGGTGCGATACCTCAGGCAGCCGGCGTGGCTACCCTTTCCGATGTGTCGCAAGCGGCCGGCCGGGCGGAAAATACCCGTATCGGGCCAGCCAAGGCATTTTCCGCAGCCGAATTCGATGACAAGGCAGCGGAGTTCCGTAACGCAACCGAAAAACTGCTCGACGGCGGAGCAACCCCGACTGCCAGCAACGAGACTGTCGCAGTCGCCCCGAAGATTCCGGCTCCCTCCAATACCGAGGCGACAGACCACAAGCCATCGGCCACGGCGAATGCCGTTGTCGTCGTGCCGGAGCCCGGCAAGGACCAGACCAGCCACCTCGACGACCAGACAGCGGGGATCAAACCCGATCCGGCCATTGCAACTGCCCCCAAACGTAACGGTCAGATCGCCGTGCTGGTCAGCAACAAGGACGGCAAGCTTTATGTTCGGCAGAATTTCGCACCGCTGTTCGATGTGCCCGTGACCATCGCCCCCAGCGATCGTCCGCTCGGCACCCACGTCTTTTCCGCGCGGGCCGACAAGGATGACGCCAAGACGTTTCACTGGTCGGTGCTTTCCATGCCGGTGGCCGCCCGTGCCACCGACGACGGCAGCGCAACGCAGCGGCGGAAAAACACCGGCGCCATCGACATGAAACCGGCGCCCAAGGCGAACTCGGCCTCGGAAGCGCTGGACCGCATTTCGATCCCCGACGACACGATGGCGCGGATTACCGAGGCACTGGCGACGGGCGGCTCCCTCATCGTCTCTGATCTGGGCATTGCCGCAGGCGGCGAAACCGGCCAGGGCACCGACTTCATTGTGCCGCTGCGCTAGACCGCATTCATTGGCACCGTAACGACGTCTTGAGCGCGGTTGTTGCGGGATCCGGCTATCCTGCGTCTTGGACCTTCCGGTTCGGGACTTGCAGATAATGGACCGAAGAAATTTTCTGACCGCCTTGCTGGCAGCCGGCGCCGCTCAGGGCATCGGCTGTCGCGCGCATGCGCAGGGCGAGATGAGTCGGGTCACGGCCTATGGCTTCTCCTTTCCGGCCCTTGCCGGCGGCGGGATCAGGCTGGCTGACTTCGCCCAGCGGCCGATCATGGTGGTCAATACCGCCTCGCTCTGCGGTTACACGCCGCAATATGCCGGGCTGCAGGAGCTGTGGACCGAATTCCGCGATCGCGGCTTGACGGTTATCGGCGTGCCCAGCAACGATTTCGGCAGCCAGGAGCCCGGGGGTGTCGCCGAGATTGCCAATACCGCACAGGTTCACTACGGCGTCAGTTTTCCGATGGCTGCCAAGGCCGTCGTGAAAGGCGCGAATGCGCATCCGTTCTATAAGTGGGCGGCTGCTGCGCGTCCCCGCGACGTACCGCGCTGGAATTTTCACAAGTATCTGGTCGGCCGCGACGGCTATCTGGCGGATGCTTTCCTCGAGTCGATCGAGCCGACCGACACGCGGATCAAGACCGCCATCGCCCGCAATCTCTCCGAGAGCTAGCTTCGGCCCCATCTCGGCGGCTGGGGATAAAATCGCGACCGTGGCAGCGCAGCTGTAAATTGCGCTATGCTTGGACAACGGACCACATCGTTCATCGTACCGGACCGCGGTCCGGGACAGAACCGACGTTCAAGAGGCCACCGATGCGCATTGCTGCAGGTTTGATCTTCGCGGGCACCCTATCCGTGTTCGCAGCAAGCGCATGGGCGCAAACCCCGCCCAAGGCCGCCGGCGCGCCCGCCCCGGCAGCCGCTCCCGCAACGCCGGCACCCGTGCCGGCTGCGGCGAAGACGGCCTGTGCCAATCCCGACGCGCTCGGCGTGGGCCGGGTGGTGGAAATCGACACCACCGGCGGCCCGGGCTTCGGCTTCGAACATTTCAAGCAGCTCGACTTCCTCCGCGACAAGGAGGTTGTGCTGACCTTCGACGACGGCCCGTGGCAGAGCACGACGCCGACGGTCCTGAAGGCCCTGGCCGACGAATGCACCAAGGGCGTGTTCTTCCCGATCGGCAAGCACGCCACCTACTATCCGGATGTGCTGAAGGCAGTCGCCGCAGCCGGCCACACGGTGGGATCGCACACTTGGTCGCACGCCAATCTGAACGGCAAGAAGCTGACCGAACAGCAGCAGAAGGACGAGATCGAGAAGGGTCTCAGTGCGGTGAAGTGGGCGCTCGGCGCGTCGCCTGCCCCGTTCTTCCGTTTCCCGGCGCTGCAGCACCCGCCCGCCATGGTGACCTATCTTGGCACCCGTAACATCGCGATCTTCTCCTGCGACATCGACTCGTTCGATTTCAAGACCCGCAAGTCGGACCAGGTGATTTCCAATGTGATGACCAAGCTCGACAAGATGGGCAAGGGCATCATCCTGATGCACGATTTCCAGAAGCACACCGCCGAGGCACTACCCACCCTGCTCCGCAAGCTCAAGGCCGGCGGCTACAAGGTCGTGTTGATGAAGGCCAAGGCGCCCGCGCAGTCGATTGCGTCGTATGACGAGAGCATCGTCAAGGACGTCAAGCTGCCGACCGTCAGCACGCTGCCGCTCAACAGCGTCGTGAAAACGATCTCGGAATAGCGGCGCCCGGCCCAGTTGATGCCCGCACTTCGTTTCAACGGCTACGTCATCGTGTCCGCGGAGGGCATGCTGGCTGACGCCCATGGCGTGATGCCCGAGGCGCTGAAGTTTCCGGGCGACCTCCGCTTCTTCACAACGGCGCTCGATCAATCCGACCTGATCGTGCACGGCCGATACTCTTTCGAAGACCAGCCCAATTCGCCCAGGCGAAGGCGGATCGTTCTCAATCGCAGCGTGGCGGGCGTCGCAGCCGATCCGTCGAACGACAAGGCAACCTTGTGGAATCCGGCCGGCGCGTCGTTCGAGGAAGCCCGCGACCACACAGGCATCCGTGCCGGCACCATCGCGGTCATCGGCGGCCCCGTGGTGTTCGAGATGTTCTTTGATCGCTTCGACGTTTTCTGGCTGTCACAGGCGCCGCATGTGCAGCTGCCCGGCGGCAAACCTTGCTTTCCCGGCGTGCCCGAACGCACGCCGCAGGCCATCCTCGCAAGCCACGGCATGAAGGCGGGAGATATCCAAACACTCGACGTGGAGCACGACGTCACCGTGACAGCGTGGCGCCGGACCACGTAGAGCCAGCGCGACGCTAGCCTTCGGTGTAGACGCCGTCGCCCCGAGGCCCGCGCCCGATGCCGGCGATGATGAACAGCCCGCCGATCAGCGACAGGTTCTTCAGCGCGTGGATCATGTTGTTCTTGGCATCCGGACCGGTCTGGTTCCAGAAATCGTGAAAGTAGAACGTCGCGACCATCACGAACAACACCAGCAGCAATGCAAAGAAGCGCGCGCCAATGTTCAGCGCGATCAGCAATCCGCCGAGCAGCTCAACGGCGCCGGCGGCAATCGCCAGCATCTGCTTCATTTGCATTCCGGTCAGCGTCTGCAGCTGCTCCGTATAGGGAGTCAGCATTTCCGGAAACACGATCTTGCCGCCGATCGCGTCAGCGGTCACGGCGAGATCGAACAGCTTGGACGCGCCGGAGGCAATGAACAGAACGGCGAACAGAACGCGTCCGAAAGTAATAAACGCTGGCATGGTCGCCCTCACTCGTGCGCAATGGATACGGATCGCATGGTCGGGCGATTATGAGCATTCCCCGCCGGTTTTCAAACGATCATGTCCTTGCGCTTCTGACCACGTTCACCCGAACAGGGTCGGCTGCGGACGGCTGGCACGCTCCTGCGCTTCAACGGCGGCGACAGCCGTCATGTTGAGGATACCGCGCGCGGTGACCGACGGCGTCAGGATATGCGCGGGCCGCGCCGGTCCCACCAGAATCGGACCAACCGGCAGCGCGTCCGCCAGCACCTTGATCATCTGGTAGGCGACATTGGCGGTGTCCAGGTTCGGCATGATCAGGACGTTGGCGACGCCCTCGAGCTTGGAGTGCGGCAGGATCAGCTTTCGCGCAGCTTCCGACAGCGCGGTGTCGCCCTGCATTTCGCCATCAGCCTCGATCTCGGGATGCTTCTGCGCCAGGATCTTGCTGGCGAGGCGCATCTTTCGCGAGGATTCGGTGTCGTAGCTGCCGAAATCCGAATGCGAGACGAAGGCGATCTTCGGCTTGATGTTGAAGCGCTGCACGTGGATCGCAGCCAGCGCCGCGACTTCAGCGAGTTCTTCCGCGCTCGGATTGGGCCGCACCTGGGTGTCGGCAATGAAATAGGCGCCCTTGCTGGTGATCATCAGCGCCAGCGCCGCGAAATCGCTGACCCCCGGCAGGAAGCCGATGATCTCGCGCACGTGGCGCAGATGGCTCATGTAGCGGCCTTCGACGCCGCAGATCATGGCATCGGCCTCGCCGCGCATCACCGACAGCGCCGCGATCACCGTCGCGTTGGTGCGCACCACCGTGCGCGCCGCATCGGGCGTCACGCCGTGGCGTCCGGCGATGTCGATGTAGGACTGCACGTAGGAGCGATAGCGCGGATCGTCCTCGGGATTGATGAGGTCGAAATCCTTGCCGGCGCGGATCGCAAGGCCGAAGCGCTTGATGCGGGCTTCCACGACCGAGGGACGGCCGACCAGGATCGGCCGCGCCAGCTTCTCCTCCAGCACGACCTGGGTCGCGCGCAGCACGCGTTCGTCTTCGCCTTCGGCATAGATCACGCGCACAGGCTGCGTCTTCGCCTTAGCGAACACCGGCTTCATCACCAAGCCCGAACGGAATGCAAAACGCTCGAGGCCGGCGAGATAGTCGTCGAAATTCGCGATCGGGCGGGTCGCCACGCCAGAGTCCATCGCCGCCTTCGCCACCGCCGGCGCAATGCGCAGGATCAGGCGCGGATCGAACGGGCTCGGGATCAGCGAGCCCGGACCAAAACCCTGTGTCTCGTTATCGAAGCCCTGGGCAACCGCGTCCGACGGCGGGTCGCGCGCCAGCTGCGCGATCGCGTCCACCGCCGCGATCTTCATGGCCTCGTTGATCGCGGTCGCCCCGACGTCGAGGGCGCCACGGAAGATGAAGGGGAAACACAGGACGTTGTTGACCTGGTTCGGGAAGTCCGAACGGCCGGTGCAGATCATGGCATCCGGCCGCGCCTTGCGCGCCTCGTCCGGCATGATCTCGGGATTGGGATTGGCCAGCGCCATCACCAGCGGCTTGTCCGCCATAGCCTTGACCATTTCCGGCTTCAGCACGTTCGGCGCGGACACGCCGAGGAAGATGTCGGCGCCCGGGATCACGTCGCCCAGCGTCCGCGCATCGGTCTTCTGCGCGTAGACCGCCTTCCAGCGATCCATCAGCGTGTTGCGGCCCTCATGCACGACGCCGTCGATGTCGCAGACCCAGATGTTCTTGAGCTGTGCACCGAGATGCACCAGCAGGTTGAGGCAGGCGATCGCCGCGGCACCCGCGCCGGAGCAGACGATCTTGCAGTCCTTGAGGTTCTTGCCGTTGAGCAGCAAGGCATTGGTGATCGCGGCGCTGACGATGATGGCGGTGCCATGCTGGTCGTCGTGAAACACCGGAATCTTCATGCGCTCCTTGAGCTGCGCCTCGATCTCAAAGCACTCCGGCCCCTTGATATCCTCGAGATTGATGCCACCGAAGGTCGGCTCCAGCGCCGCGACGGTCTCGACCACGCGCTCGATGGTGTCGGCGGCGATCTCGATGTCGAACACGTCGATGCCGGCGAACTTCTTGAACAGGACCGCCTTGCCTTCCATCACCGGCTTGGAAGCCAGCGGACCGATATTGCCGAGACCGAGGACGGCGGTGCCGTTCGACACGACGGCGACGAGATTGGCGCGCGAGGTCAGCGTGGCCGCTTCATTGGGATCGGCAGCAATCGCCAGACACGGAGCTGCCACGCCCGGCGAATAGGCCAGCGCCAGATCGCGCTGGTTGGCAAGCGGCTTGGTCGCCTGGATTTCAAGTTTGCCGGGACGCGGCAGGCGATGATAGGCCAGCGCCGCCTTTGCGAGATCTTCAGAAGAGGATGACATGAACGCTCCCGCGCAATCGAACTCGAATGTGTAGTTAAGGCCTACGGATCAGCTCAGGATTCCGGCAGATTGAGCCGGATATGCGCCTCTCGCAACTGCTTCGGTGTTGCCTCCGACGGAGCCCCCATCAGCAGGTCTTCAGCGCGCTGGTTCATCGGAAACAGCGAGATCTCGCGCAAATTGTTGGTGCCGCACAGCAGCATCACAATGCGGTCGACGCCGGCGGCCATGCCGCCATGCGGCGGCGCGCCGTACTGGAAGGCGCGGTACATGCCGCCGAAGCGCTCGATCACGGTGTCCTCGCCGTAGCCGGCGATCTCGAACGCTTTCACCATCGCCTCGGGCTTGTGGTTGCGAATGCCGCCGGAAGCGATTTCGAAGCCGTTGCAGGTGATGTCGTACTGGAACGCATTGATGGTCAGCGGGTCCTTGGTCAGCAACGCATCGAGGCCGCCCTGCGGCATCGAGAACGGGTTGTGCGAGAACTCGACCTTCTTCTCGTCCTCGTCGTATTCGTACATCGGGAAGTCGACGATCCAGGCCAGCGCAAAGCGCTCCTTGTCGATCAGGTTCAACTCTTCGCCCAAACGCGTACGTGCGAGGCCCGCGAACTTGTAGAATTTTGCGGGATCGCCCGCGACGAAGAATGCGGCGTCGCCGGCCTTCATGCCCAGGGCCACGCGGATCGCTTCGGTGCGCTCCGGGCCGATGTTGTTGGCGAGCGGGCCCGCGCCCTCATTGCCTTCGCGCCACATGATGTAACCCAGCCCCGGCTGGCCCTCGCCCTGCGCCCACGAGTTCATGCGGTCGCAGAACGCGCGGCTGCCGCCGGTCGGTCCGGGGATCGCCCAGACCTGATTCTTGGAATCTTCCAGCATCCGCGCGAACACCTTGAAGCCGGAGCCGCGGAAATGCTCGGAGACATCCTGCATCTCGAGCGGGTTGCGCAGGTCGGGCTTGTCCGAGCCGTACTTGCGCAGGGACTCCGCGTACGGAATCTTCGGCCAGTCCTTGTTGACCGCTTTGCCCTTGGCGAACTCCTCGAAGATGCCGGTGATCACCGGCTGCACCGCGGCGAACACGTCTTCCTGCTCGACAAAGCTCATTTCGAGATCGAGCTGGTAGAACTCGCCGGGCAGACGGTCGGCGCGCGGATCCTCGTCGCGGAAACAGGGCGCGATCTGGAAGTAGCGGTCGAAGCCCGACATCATCAGCAGCTGCTTGTACTGCTGCGGCGCCTGCGGCAGCGCATAGAACTTGCCGGGATGGATGCGGCTGGGCACCAGGAAGTCGCGCGCGCCTTCGGGCGACGACGCCGTCAGGATCGGCGTCTGGAATTCGAAGAAGCCCTGCTCCTTCATCCGCTTGCGCATCGAGTCGACGATCGCGCCGCGGGTCATGATGTTCTGGTGCAGCTTCTCGCGGCGCAGGTCGAGGAAGCGGTACTTCAGGCGGATGTCTTCCGGATAGTCCTGGTCACCGAACACCGGCAGCGGCAATTCCAGCGACGCGCCGAGCACCTCGATCGACGAAATGTAGATCTCGACCGCACCGGTCGGCAGGTCCGGGTTTTCGGTGCCCTCGGGACGACGGCGCACCCGACCGTCGATCTTCACCACCCATTCCGAGCGCAGCAACTCGGCATCCTTGAACGCCGGCGATGCCGGGTCCGCAACGCACTGCGTCAGGCCGTAATGGTCGCGCAAGTCGATGAACAGCACGCCGCCATGGTCACGGATCCGGTGGCACCAGCCGGAAACGCGGACGGTCTGGTCGATATGGCTGTCGCGGAGCGCGCCGCAGGTGTGAGACCGGTAGCGATGCATGAAAATCCTGGAAGGGCGTCAGAGGGCGGAATCGTTCGCGGCTAGGCCGTGAAGCGCAGGGTTTACCCGACCGGACCCGGCGCGGCAACCGAGCGGAGGCCGTCAAAACGCAGGGAAGCCGGGCGAAAATCGCTCGGGTCGCCAAGGCCTCACGCATTCGGGACGCCGCACTGCAGCATTCCCTGTTCGACCAGCAACCCGGGAAGCCTTGGGGGGCTTTATAGCCAATGTTGCGTGGTTGCGGCTCCAAACCAAGGCACTCGAATCTACCGCACCGCGGTATTCTCACACCGCATCAAACACTTACGTCAATAATTCGATGGAAATTTACTAAACTTTGACCAACAGCCCCCACTGTATTTCCCATACTTGCTCGCCTTGGTGGCGCCTGTTTCGACCCGACCCGTTGCGGATATTGCGTACCGCATTGCCATCATCATCGCCCCTGCCGGCCGCGACAGCGTCCAGAACAGCTGAGGAATGCTTTCGTGCTCTCAAAATACTCGATCAGCGCCAAGCTGTTTGCGATCGTCTCCTTTCTGTTTCTGGTGATCGCCATCATCGGCGGCCTCGCCTTCTTCCAGATGCGCGCGATCAATGGCGCCACTCAGGAGATTCAAGCCCACTGGCTGCCCAGCGTGCGCTGGATCGGCGAAATGCGTGTTCAGTCGGCGCGCTACCGCGCCGTATTGCGCGATCACCTGATCGTCGCGGACGCCGACCGCCCGGATGTCGACAAGAATCTGAAGGCCCGCAAGGCCGACTTCGAAAAGGCCTACAAGGCCTATCACCCGCTTGTTTCATCGCCTGCGGAACGCGAGCTAGCCGATCTGCTCGACAAGCAGTGGGCGGCGTTCATCGGCGCGGCCGTGGAGGTGCAAGCCTTCGCCACCAAAGGCGATCTTGCCAAGGCAAAAGACATCAACGCCAAGCAGGTCGTCCAGGTCGGCCGCGCCATGGATGCCACGCTGGCGAAGCTGGTGGAGATCAACGACAAGGGCGCCGAAGCCTCCGGCGAAGCGGCCGAGGCAACCTATTCCGGCGCGCTTCGCATGATGGCCCTGCTCCTCGGCGCCGCCCTGTTGCTGGGATTGGGCGCGGCGTTCTATCTCGTTCGCGACATCGCACGCGGGATCGGATCGATCCTCACACCGATGGCTCAGTTGACGTCGGGCGAATTGTCGGCGGAAATCCCGCATCTGGGCGGCACCACCGAAATCGGCCGCATCGCCAGCGCCTTGCAAATCTTCAAGGACGCCTTGATCGCCAAGCAGGTCACCGATGAAATGGCCCACACAGATTCCGCACTGCAGACCGCGCGTGCCGATACCATCAGCAAGGCGACGCTCACATTCGAAGCCATGATCGGCGAATTGGTGGGCTCGCTGTCGTCCGCATCGTCGGAGCTAGAGGCTTCCGCAACAACGCTCACCAAGACCTCCGATGTCACCATGACGCTGTCCGGTTCGGCCGCCTCGGCGTCGCATCTGGTGTCGGAGAACATTCAGTCGGTGGCGGCGGCCACCGAGGAAATCACCTCGTCAGTCAACGAGATCGGCCGCCAGGTGCATGAGTCCAACCGGATCGCAACGGCCGCCGTGAGCCAGGCAGACAAGACCAACCAGAGCATTACAAAGCTGACCCAGGCAACGTCGCGAATCGACGATGTCGTCAAGCTGATCACCGCCGTGGCCGAGCAGACCAACCTGCTGGCACTCAACGCCACCATCGAGGCGGCGCGCGCTGGCGAGGCCGGCCGTGGCTTCGCCGTCGTCGCCGCCGAGGTCAAGGCGCTGGCATCGCAGACGGCCAAGGCAACCGACGATATCAGCGTCCAGATTGCCGACATGCAGTCGGCGAGTTCGGAAACCGTGACGATCATCAAGGAGATCAGCTCGACCATTTCGCTGATGTCGGAAGCGTCCTCAGCCATCGCAGCTGCGGTTGAGGAACAGGGCGCAGCGACCCAGGAGATCGCGCGCAACGTCCAGCAGTCGGTCCATCTCAGCAATCAGGTCGCCAGCGAAGTCACCGAGGTCAATCGCGGGACCAGCGAGACCGGCTCGGCATCGAACCAGGTTTTGTCAGCGGCACAGTCGTTGTCGGTCCAAAGCAGCCGCCTGAGAACTGAGGTCGCCAAGTTCCTGCAGACCGTTCGCGCAGCTTAAGCCAGGCGGCGCCAGCGCCGCCTCCAGGGCTCTTCCGCATTTGTGCAGCCGGACCGCGTTCCGGATGGTTGCCTTATCGCGACCGCCGCCTATCTTGAACGGATGACAGTCCGCTTCCCGTTCGACAACAGCTACGCCACCCTGCCCGCCAATTTCTTCGCACGCGTGGCGCCGACACCGGTGGTGGCACCGCGGCTGATACAGCTGAATCGTCCGCTCGCCATCCAGCTCGGTCTCGATCCGGACGCGCTGCAAACGCCGGAAGGCGTCGAGGTCCTCGCCGGAAAGCGCGTGCCTGACGGCGCCGATCCGCTGGCCATGGCCTATGCCGGCCACCAGTTCGGCAGCTTTGTGGCACAGCTTGGCGACGGCCGCGCCATCCTGCTCGGCGAGGTCATCGATCGCGACGGCATCCGTCGCGACATCCAGCTCAAGGGCTCCGGCCCCACACCGTTTTCCCGACGCGGTGACGGCCGCGCGGCGCTCGGCCCGGTGCTGCGCGAGTATATCGTCAGCGAAGCGATGTTCGCGCTGGGCATCCCGACCACGCGGTCGCTTGCCGCGGTGGTCACCGGCGAAAGCGTGGCCCGCGAAACCATGCTGCCCGGCGGAGTCCTCACCCGGGTCGCGTCCAGTCACATCCGGGTCGGCACCTTCCAGTTTTTGCTGCCCGCGAGGATACCGCGGGGCTACGGGCGCTCGCCGATCACGTCATTGCCCGGCATTATCCAGAGGTGGCTGGCACCGAGCAGCCCTATCGCGCCTTGCTGGGCGCCGTGGTCACCCGGCAGGCCGAGCTGGTGGCGCGCTGGCTGCTGGTCGGCTTCATCCACGGTGTCATGAACACCGACAATTGCTCGATTGCCGGCGAGACCATCGACTACGGCCCCTGCGCCTTCCTGGACGACTACGATCCCCGCACCGTCTTCAGCTCGATCGACTCCATGGGCCGCTACGCCTACGGCAACCAGCCGCGCATCGCGCTGTGGAATCTGACGCGCTTTGCCGAAACCCTGCTGCCGCTGCTGGACGACGACCAGAAGGCGGCCATTGCCGTCGCGCAGGCCGTGCTCGGTGAATTCACAGAGACCTTCGACACTGCCTATCAGGTTGGCCTGCGCCGGAAGCTTGGCCTGTTCACCGCGCGCGACGACGATCCCGCACTGGCGCAGGACCTGCTCACGGCCATGACCGAGAATCAGGCCGACTTCACCCTGACCTTCCGGCACCTCGGCGAGTCGGCACGCGACCCGGCCCACGACTCGGAGGTCCGGGCCCTGTTCACCGATCCCGCCGCCTTCGACGTCTGGGCCGCCAACTGGCGCGCCCGCCTTGCCGAAGAGCCGCAGGATGCGGAGGCCCGGCACAATGCCATGCAGGCGGTCAATCCGGCCTTCATCCCGCGCAACCATCGCATCGAGGCCGTGATCCAGGCCGCGGTGAACAATGACGATTTCGCGCCGTTTCAGGAGCTTCTGACCGTGCTGGCCCGCCCGTTCAACGACCAGCCGGCGCTGGCTGCCTATGCCGACCCGCCGCTCCCCGGCGAGCGGGTATCGGAGACCTTCTGCGGCACCTGACCGGCGCCGGCTCGGGTGACGGCCCCGCCCCCGTCATCAAAGTTGCCCGAACACCCTTGACTCAACAGCGGTTTCGGCCGAACGCCTTGGCAAAAGTGTTATGGACCGTTCATGGAACTGATTACCACCACCGCACAGCTCACCGCCGCCTGCGAACGGCTCGCCAAGCATCCCGTCATCACGGTCGATACGGAATTCCTGCGCGAAACCACCTATTATCCCTTGCTCTGCGTGGTGCAGATGGCCAGCGCCGAGGACGCGCTGGTGATCGACACCCTGGCCGACGGCATTGACCTCAAGCCCTTCTTCGACCTGATGTCGAACGAGAAGGTGCTGAAAGTATTCCACGCTGCCCGGCAGGATATTGAAATCGTCTGGCACCGCGCGGGCATCGTGCCGCACCCGATCTTCGACACCCAGGTCGCCGCCATGGTGCTGGGCTATGGCGATTCCATCGCCTACGACCAGCTGGTCGAGCGCATCACCGGTCACCGCCCGGACAAGACCCACCGTTTCACCGACTGGTCGCGCCGCCCGCTGACCGAAGAGCAGGTGCATTACGCCGTTTCCGACGTCACCCACCTGCGCGACGTGTTCGCCGCACTGGACGCCGACCTCAAGAAGCGCGGTCGCAGCGACTGGGTGAGCGAGGAGATGGAGGTCCTGACCTCGCCGAAGACCTACGACTTCCACCCCGAGCGTGCCTGGGAGCGCCTCAAGACTCGGGTGCGCAAGCCCAAGGAACTCGCGGTGTTGATGGAAGTCGCGGCCTGGCGCGAACAGGAAGCGCAGAGCCGCGACGTGCCGCGCTCGCGCGTGTTGAAGGACGACGCCGTCGGCGACATCGCCACCCACGCCCCTACCACACTGGAAAAGCTCGCCAGCCTGCGTTCCCTGCCGAAGGGTTTTGATCGCTCAAAATGGGGCTCCGATATTGTCGCCGCCGTGCAGCGCGGCGTCGCGCGCGATCCGTCGACACTGCCGAAGATCGAGAAGCCGCGCGGCAACACCAATGGCGCGGCCATCGTCGAATTGCTGAAAGTGCTGCTGCGCATGACCTCCGAGCGTCACGCCGTGGCCAGCAAGGTGATTGCCACCGTCGACGATCTCGAGCAGATCGCCAACGACGACAACGCCGACGTCGGCGCGCTGCGCGGCTGGCGCCGCGAGATGTTCGGCGAAGCGGCCCTTGCCCTGAAGCAGGGCCGGCTGGCGCTGGCGATCGAAAAAGGCCGCGTCGTCAGGGTCGACCGGAGTTAATCCATCAGCGCCGGATGATCGACCCGGCCCGCCCGACCAGCCGCGCCAGTTGCTTGAAGCGGCTGCCGACGCGATCGGCGACGAGATCGACGATGCGATGCTCGAACACCAGCATCATTTTGCGCTCTTTCGAGGTGAAGTGGATCGCGGGCAGCACGCCGGGCCGCGCCGCGGAAATCAGATGCGCCACGCGAAACGCCGCGCCGAGAATGCGCGCGCGCTCGATCTGTGCCGGCGTCACCAGAGCGCGAACCTGCAAAGGCGGCTCGTTCTGCTCGCTGAGCCCCGCATAGCGGTAGAATACCGACAGCGCGAGGAACGCGCGCCCCTGATGGTCGATGGAGCCGAAATTGCCGTTGGTGATCAGACTTAATGCCTGCTCGCCGCGGTGATCCGGATGCGCGCGCCAGCCAGTGTCCGACAACAAGCACGCGACATGGCGCAACCGCTTGTCTTCCGGCGTTTCCTTGAGGCGCGCGACCCTGACGAAGCGATCGGTCCAGCTTTTCAATTCCTCGGCATGCCGCGCCGACCGTGACAGCAGCACGTTCATAGCCTGCGCAGCGCAGACCAGCCCGTCCTGCACACGTTGGGCGGGGGGCAACATTTCGTAGAGCAGGCCCTCGCGCACGCCATAGGTGGAAAACACGATGGTCTTCGGCTGCGCCGTCAGAATCAGATGTTCGAGCACCAGCGCCGCATAGACCAGCAGCGGCTGCCGGGCTTCGGCGATGGATTCGAGATTGGCGAGCATGTTGGCGGTCGCCAGCCGGCGCACGCGCCGCACAAAACTGAGCGCATCCGCTGCCGGTATGGAATAGCCGTGCATCACCTTCAGCGAGTATCCGCTCTGGATGATGTGCAATCGCGCCAGCGCGCGCCAGGTGCCGCCGACCGCATAGAAATTGCGCCCGCGAGCGGCTGTCAGCTGCGTGACGCCGATCAGCGCAGACTTGACGATCTTCTCGGCACGTTTCGGCGACTTCTGCGAGGCGTCCTGCAGCGCCAGGCTGCCGAGCGGCAGCGTGATGCCGGTTCGTACGGCATTGCCTTTCACATCGATCAGCTCGAGCGATCCGCCGCCGAGGTCGCCGACGATACCGTTCGGCTTGTGGATGCCCGAGATCACACCCAGCGCCGACAGCTTCGCCTCGCGCGGACCGGAAATGATCTGGATCTCACAGCCGCAGATCTTCTCCGCCGCGACGATGAAGTCGGGCCCGTTCTTGGCATCGCGCGCTGCGGCGGTGGCGATGGCATAGACACGCCCCACCTTCATGACCTTGCAGAGTGCGCGAAACCGGCGCAGCGCCGTCAATGCCTTGCCGACCGCATCGGCGGCCAGCAGACCCGTGGTCTGCACTTCACGGCCGAGGCCGCACAGTGCCTTTTCGTTGAACAGCGTAACCAGGCTTCGGGTCAGCGATTCATAGACGACGAGTCGCACCGAGTTGGAGCCAATGTCGATCACCGCGACACTGGCTTCGCGTTTGCGTGCGCGGATTGTCACCGAGCGGATTCCTTACGACGACTGCTGACGCTCGGCTTTGCGCGTGAGGCGGCGCGGCGAGGATTCTTTGAGCGATTTGCCACGGCCAGACAGACTTGGATGCGTCATGAAGTAACTATGTACGTTGAAGGGTTCCTCACCCTTCGCGGCCTTCATACGCGTTGACGACCCGTCCGGCAACAACTGCCAGCTCTGCTCGTTATCCTTCAGGTTCGCCACCATGATTTGCTCGAGAACCTGTTGATGAACGGTAGGATTTTGCAGCGGGCACAGGATCTCGACGCGGCGGTCGAGGTTGCGCGGCATCATGTCGGCCGAGGAGATATAGACCGCAGCCTTGGCGCTCGGCAGGCCGTGGCCCATGCCGAAGCAATAGACGCGGCCGTGTTCGAGGAACCGGCCGATGATCGACTTGACGCGGATGTTCTCCGACAGGCCTGGCACGCCGGGCCGCAAGCAGCAGATGCCGCGCACGATCAGCTCAACCGTGACCCCGGCGTTGGAAGCGTCGTACAGCGCGTCGATGATGTCGGGATCGACTAGTGAATTCATCTTCAGCCAGATCGCACCCGGCTTGCCGGCGCGCGCGAAGGCGGCCTCGCCCTGGATGTGCTCAATCATCCGCTTGCGCAGCGTCAGCGGCGACACCGCCATCTTCTCGATGTCGCTCGGTTCGGCATAGCCTGTGATGTAGTTGAACACCCGCGCCGCGTCGCGGCCGATGGTCGGATCGGACGTGAAGTAGGACAGGTCGGTGTAGATGCGCGCGGTGACCGGGTGGTAGTTGCCGGTCCCGGTGTGGACGTAAGTGGCCAACGTGCCGCCCTCGCGGCGGACCACCAGCGACAGCTTGGCGTGGGTCTTTAACTCAAGGAAGCCATAGACCACCTGAACGCCGGCGCGTTCGAGATCGCGCGCCCATTTGATGTTGGCCTCCTCGTCGAAGCGTGCCCGCAATTCGACCAGCGCAGTGACCGACTTGCCGGCCTCCGCGGCTTCCACCAGCGTGCGCACGATCGGCGAGTTGTTCGAGGTGCGATAGAGCGTCTGCTTGATCGCCACCACGTCGGGATCGCGCGCCGCCTGCTGCAGGAACTGGACCACCACGTCGAAGGACTCGTAGGGGTGGTGAACGACGAGGTCCTTCTGCCGGATCGCGGCAAAGATGTCGCCGCCGTGGTCGCGGACCCGCTCCGGATGGCGCGGCACGTAGGGCACGAATTCCAGGTCGGAACGGTCGAGGCGCGTCAGTTGCGACAACTCGTTCATGGCCAGCACGCCGTCGACCAGCAGGATCTCGTCATCGCTGGTGGACAGCGCGCGCTGCACGAAGGCGCGCAGTTCGGCGGGCATCGTGGCTTCGATTTCCAGCCGGATCACCGATCCCCGGCGCCGCCGCTTCAGCGCGGTCTCGAACAGCCGCACCAGATCCTCGGCCTCTTCTTCCACTTCCAGTTCGCTGTCGCGGATGATGCGGAAGGCGCCTTGCCCCTTGACCACATAGCCGGGGAAAAGCCGGCCGATGAACAGGCCGGTGGCCTGCTCCAGCGTGATCAGGCGGGCCGCACTGTCTTTCCCGGTGCTGGGCAGCCTGATGAAACGGTCGATCTTGCCGGGCATGCGGATCAGCGCATTCATCGGCTTGCCGTCAGCGACGCGCGCCAGGTGCAGCGCGATAGTGAAGCCGAGGCTGGGGATGAACGGGAACGGATGCGCCGGGTCGATCGCCAGCGGCGTCAGCAGCGGAAAAATGTTGTGGAGAAAATGGTCCTCGATCCAGGTCCGCTCCGCCTTGGTGGCGTCCTTGCCATCGAGCAGCACGATGCCGACATCGGCCAGCATGCTGCGCTGGTCGCGCCAGATCGCCTGCTGATCGATGGCCAGCTTCGACACCGCCTCGTTGATCAGCGCCAGCTGCTCCGCCGGAGTCAGGCCGTCCGGGCTGCGCTCGGTGATGCCCTCGCGGACCTGGGCCTTGAGGCCGGCGACGCGGACCATGAAAAACTCGTCGAGATTGTTCGCGGAGATCGACAGGAAGCGCACCCGCTCCAGCGCGGGATGGCCGGGATTGACGGATTCCTCGAGCACCCGGCGGTTGAAGTGCAGCCAGGACAGCTCGCGATTGATGAAGCGCTCAGGCCCCGAAGCAATTACCGCAACAGGTTGGGGTTCGCCATTTTTTCTTCAATAACAATATCTTGCGTCGATTCCATAACGTTTCGATCCATCCCGATTCCGGTCGTATTGGCGCGCTGGCAATCGGCCCGAACCATGTGCGAACCACATGACACTTCGATGACATTGATGAACTTGCCAGCGACGCCGTCAAGCGCGGCATCGCGCTCCTGGGAGGCTAAGTCAGGCGTCGCGCAGCAGTTCCGCGGCCAATGCGCGCGTCACCGGACGGCCCCGCCGCAACGCCTCGGTATCGAGCAATTCGACCGCCTGTCGGGCTGCGGCAAAAGATCGCTCGATCCGGCTGGCGAGATAACTCACCACGGTTTCGTCCACGGTCAGTTGCCGGTCGGCGCAAAACTTGACGATGAGTGCACGCAGCAGTTGATCGTCGGGCGGCATCAGATTGATTACCGGCACCGCGCGCAGGCGCGAGCGCAGGTCGCGCAGTTCGATCGGCAGTGCGGCCGGGGCGACCCGCGCGGTGATCAGCACGAAGGCTTCGTCTTCGCGCGCAAGATTCAGTAGGTGAAACAGCGCGCGCTCATCCAAAGTGGCAACGTCGAGATCCTCCACCACCAGCGCGCCGGTGGCGAGAGCTCCGGGCACGGAAGCGGCGGTCAGGGCATGGGCGCCGGTCGAGCGGGCACCGGCCTCTTCCGCCCAGATCGCCGCGAGATGGCTCTTCCCGGAGCCTTCGGGGCCGACCAGCAGCATCACGCGGTTCGGCCAGTCCGGCCAGCTGTCGATCAGGCCGAGCGCAGCCGCATTGGCCGGGCCCTCAAGAAAATTGTCGCGGGACAGGCTTTCCGCATGGGGCAGCGCGAACGCCAGCTGTCGAGGTTGTACGCGGCCGGTCACACAGTCACTCCATGCCTGACGGCCTGCCCGGTCAGGGCGATCAGCGGGTTGGCTCGATCGTGCTCATATGCCGCATCCACTCGACCAGATAGAGGGACACCGAAAGCAAGGTCAAGACCGTCACAAAACCCATTAGAATCAAATCGTAAGGGGACGATTTGAAGCCAAATCCGAGGGCCGCGAGAACCAAGGCGGCGAATGCCACCTGGGCCACCGTATTGAGCTTCGACACCATCAGCGGCTTCATCGGGATCGGCTTGCCGAACAACCATGACACAATCACGGCGCCGACGATCATGATATCGCGCGACACCACCAGAATGACGATCCAGCGCGGCACCGCGCCCCAGATGCCCAAAGCGACATAGATGGAAACCAGCAGCGCCTTGTCGGCGAGCGGATCGAGCAGCGCGCCCAGATCGCTTGCCATATTGAAGCGCTTGGCAAGAAATCCGTCCACGGCATCGCTGACCCCGGCAATCACGAATATTGCGAATGCGATTTCCATCTGGCTGGAGGCGATTGCCCAGACGATGACCGGCACCAGCAGAATGCGGCCGAGCGTAATAATGTTTGGAATACTCAACGTGGGCTTCCCGGCTCGGTCTGTTTCGCAATCCGGGCTTTGGCGGCCCTGACCGGCTGACGCTGTACATAGTCCATACCGGGCCTGCTTGCGAGCCATTGCACGCGACCGGAATTCGACGTAACCAGCCGAAATTACACCGTTTTGCTTAATGCCAGGAAACCGGCCATGACCGACCCGAAAAAAGGCCTCACCTACGCGGATGCGGGCGTCGATATCGATGCCGGCAACCGGCTGGTCGACCTCATCAAGCCGATGGTCCGCGCCACCGCGCGCGCCGGCGCGGATTCCGAGATCGGCGGCTTTGGCGGCCTGTTCGATCTCAAGGCGGCCGGCTTCAAGGATCCGGTCCTGGTCGCGGCCACCGACGGCGTCGGCACCAAGGTCAAGATCGCCATCGAAGCCGGCGTGCATGACGGGATCGGCATCGACCTGGTCGCCATGTCGGTCAACGACCTCGTCGTACAGGGCGCCGAGCCGCTGTTCTTTCTCGACTACTTTGCCTGCGGCAAGCTCGATCCGGAGGCCGTCGCAGCGATCATCGCCGGCGTGGCCAAAGGCTGCCGGGAGTCCGGCTGCGCATTGATCGGTGGCGAGACCGCCGAGATGCCCGGGCTCTACAAGGACGGCGACTACGACCTCGCCGGCTTTGCCGTGGGCGCCGCCGAGCGCGGCACGCTGTTGCCGACCAAAGACATTGCCGCCGGTGACGCCGTCATCGGCCTCGCCTCCTCCGGCGTGCATTCCAACGGCTTCTCGCTGGTGCGCAAGATCGTCGAGAACTCCGGCCTCGCTTATTCCGCGCAAGCGCCGTTCCTGCCGATCATGACCCTGGGCGGTGCGCTGCTGACCCCGACCCGGCTCTACGTCAAATCCTGCCTGCGCGCGATCCGCGAGACCGGCGCCGTCAAGGGCCTCGCCCACATCACCGGCGGCGGCTTCACCGACAATATCCCGCGCGTGCTGCCTAAGGACCTCGGCGTCCGCATCGACTTGAACGCGCTCACCGTGCTGCCCGTGTTCAAGTGGCTGGCCGAACAAGGCGGCATCGCCGAACTCGAACTGCTGCGGACCTTCAACTGCGGCATCGGCATGATCGCCATCGTCAAGCCCGACGCCGTGCAGGCGGTGATGGACATCCTCCGCGAGGGCGGCGAAGTCGTGACGCTGCTCGGCGAAGTCATTGCCACCGAGGGCGAGGAGCGCGTGATTTATGACGGGCATCTCGACCTGACCCTGTGAGGCCGTGATGCGCCGCCGCGTCGCTATCCTGATTTCCGGGCGCGGGTCCAATATGACCGCGCTGATCGATGCCGCAAAGGCTGACGGCTTTCCCGCCGAGATCGTCGTCGTGATCTCGAACAAGGCGGATGCGCCCGGCCTGGTCAGCGCCAACGCGCGCGGCATTGCCACGCGGGTGGTCGAGAGCCAGCCCTTCGGCAAGGACCGCGCGGCCTTCGAAACCACCCTGCAGCAAGCCCTGGACGATTGCAGCGTCGACCTGATCTGCCTCGGCGGCTTCATGCGGCTGTTCACTGCCGATTTCGTGCGGCGCTGGTACGGCCGCATGCTGAACATTCACCCGTCGCTGCTGCCGTCCTTCCCCGGCCTCGATCCGCATGGCCAGGCGTTGCGCGCCGGCGTCAAGATCTCCGGTGCCACGGTGCACTTCGTCATTCCGGAAACCGATGCCGGCCCGATCGTGATGCAGGGTGCCGTCGCCGTTGCCGATGACGACACCGCCGATACCCTGGCGGCACGCGTGCTGGCGATCGAGCACCGCATCTATCCGGAAGCACTGAGGTTGCTTGCAAACGGCGATGCCCGGCTCGATGGCGATCTGTGCAAGACCGTCGGGAGCGTCAGCCTTGCCGGCACGATGATATCGCCGGCCATCGTCTAGGTCGGCCCGCGCGCGCATGCGACAATTGCCAAGCGATCCCGGCGATTGCATAGTTGATAACAACGAATTGCCTGATGGCACTTAAGGGAATGAACAATGGCTGACGCCGATCTGGATGTCGTAATCCGGAACATTGCGAAACAACAGAACAAGAGCCTCATGGCAGCCGTGAAAAGCCGGCGCGATCGCTTCACGGCGCTCGCTACCAAGGCAAAGGACAAGGACGCCAGGGAACGCTTCAAGCAGATCGCCAAGACGACGATGGAGCACGGCACCGCCGCCGCCAGACGGCTGCTGATGTCCGCCGACAACGCGGCCGACAGCTACGCGCGGTCGGTGCGACTCGCCGCCGAAGCCGCCTCGGTGCAGAAGCTCGCTCCAGCCAAGCCGGAGGTTGTCCCGAAAAAGGCGGTTGCCCCGAAGAACAAGAAACCCGCCAAGAAATCTGCCAAGAAGGCGGCGAAGAAGACAAAAGCCTGATCGCGCAATTCGGGCGCTCGCTGTATCGCGGGTACTTGAACATTGCCCGAAAATGAAAAACCCCGGCTTGCGCCGGGGATCGCATCACATTCGATCGCCTTGCCGTGGTTTGCGCGGATCGTGACGAGTTACGAGACTTTCAGATTTTCAGCGGACGACTTGCCGCGGTTTTCGACAAGATCATATTCCACGACCTGATTTTCGTTGAGGGTGCTGAGCCCAGCGCGCTCGACGGCGGAGATATGGACGAACACATCCTTGTCCCCCGCATTCGGCTTGATGAACCCATAACCCTTGGTCGGGTTGAACCACTTGACGGTGCCCTTTTGCATCGCCGGTCTCCTGGTTGAGCTACAAAAAAGACGCGGCCACGCTCAACGCGTGCCACGCCACAAGCGGCTTTCGGTAGTCTGCTGAATGTCCTTCATCAAACGCACAGTCGAACGGCCTAAAGCCGATTGTGCAGGAATTCCAACATGAAATTTGCGCGTTAGCAAGTGGCGACGCCGGCGGCGAAAGCATCGTCACGCCGCGATGCCCGCCTCTGACTCTCCTGCAGCTCTATTGCCGGATCCCGGCGCCGCGTTTGCCGCAGACTCGAACACGCTGCGGCGCTCGGTGCGCAAAAAGTCATATCGTACTGAATTATCTGGCGATTTCCGGAGCGCGACTGTGGCAATCGCAGCACAGCTGATTTCCAATCGCGCCGCACAAGCCTCGTGTACTGCAGCTATCCCGCAGCAATCGCGTATCGTGACGACGAGCCGGTCGACCATCTGCTGTCGGCCCCGGATCCTGGAAGCTCCATCATGCGCAGCACAATACGGAACTCGCAGACTGACAGCTCGGGTGGCAAGTTTGCCCGTGCGTTGGCGCTCGGTTTCGTCATTGGGCTAGGTCTGGCGCCCGCCTCCGCGCTTGCGCAGGGCATTCGACCTCCCCCGCCTGTTGTGACACCGCCAGTCATCGTTCCCGGCACGCCACCGCTCGTCGTCACGCAGCCGGCCATCGTGCCCGTTCCATCTGCAGCCGATAGCAATGCGAGGCTGTCGGCCGGCATCGCGCTCACCGATGTCGGCAACAATTTCCTGCGACGGCTCGGCAATCAGGCCACCTGGGGCTTCAACAAGGCGCTGCGGACCAATGCCGGCGGCGGCGGTGGCTCCGAAGCCACCGAAGCACCGGGCTTCCGCACCTGGGCAGAGGCCTATGGCGTCACCGCCAATACTGGCGCGGTGGGCGATTTTGTTGGCGACAAGCGCAACACCGCCGGCGGTGTGGTCGGCTTTGGGGCGCGGGTGATGCCAGGCGTGAACCTCGGCCTGTCGGTCGATCAGAGCCGCACCTCCATCGATGTTCCACTGGCACTGCAATCCGCCACCCTCGATCTCACCCAGGTCGGCTTCAACGCGGCGATCGACAAGGGCGTGTGGACCTGGGCGATCGCGCTGGTGCACGGATCCGGCAGGATCGATAGCCGCCGCGACACCGGCCTCGGCTTCGCCACGGCCGGCTACAATGCCCGCATTGACGGCGTGCTCACCGAGCTCAGCTACTTCTGGAGCCTCGGTCAGGGGCGCATCGTGCCGAAGGTGGCGTTCGAATACGTCCATTCCTCGACGGACGCGCTGCAGGAGTTCGGCGGCCTCGACCCGGTCGCGGCGACCGGCGCGACCGCGGAGCGCTCACGCGTGCTGGTCGGCGCGGAAATCGGGCACTACTGGATCGTCGACCAGAAGATTTTCGACCTCTCTGCCTATGGCAAGTTCGTCGACAACGTCTCGCAGCGCTTCAGCCCGGTCACCGTCAGCCTCGGCACCGAGACCATCTCCATCCAGGGCATCGGCGAGAGTCGCTACGGCGCCGATGCCGGCGCGTCGGCATCGCTGAGCCTCACCGGCTCAGCCCGGCTCTACGTCAACTATGACGGCAAGCTTCGCTCAGCCGCGCAGTCCCACCAGGGGACGATCGGCATCGAATTCAAATGGTGAGTGCAGTGGCTTAGGCAGCCTGCTCGGTATGGGCGGTGCGGCTGCGGCGCCAGATCGATCCGACCGCCAGCACCACGACCACGCCCAGCAAGCCACACACCACTTCGCCGCCATGGCCGTTGCCGGCAAATCGCATGGCCAGGCCGAGCTTGGCGAGAATGCCATCGAGACCGGCACCGAGCGGCCCATCGAACATCCGATGCAGCAGCGGCGAGATGGCGGGATCGGTGGCGATGACTTCACCGGCAATCCAGCCCAGCAGTGCCGCGCCGGCCCAGACCAGCAGCGGCAGGCGGGTGAGCAGCGCCATGATCAGCGCCGCGCCGGCAACGATCAGGGGAACGCTGATTGCAAGGCCGAGGATCAGCAAGGGAACGCTGCCATTGGCGGCAGCAGCGACCGCAATGACATTGTCGAGGCTCATGACGATGTCGGCTACGACGACGATCTGCACGGCAGCCCACAAATGGGAGGCAGCATGGACGCCGTCCTCTTCCTCTTCTTCGGGAACCAGAAGCTTGGCGGCAATCACGATCAGGGCGAGCCCCCCACCAGCTTGAGGTAGGGCAATTCCATCAGCGTCGCGACGATGCCGGTGAAAATGATGCGCAGGATGACGGCGGCGGCGGCGCCGAGGATCATGCCCCACATGCGCTGCTTCGGCGCAAGGCTGCGGCATGCCATGGCGATGACGAGCGCGTTATCGCCCGACAACAGGATATTGATCCAGATGATCTTGCCGACGGCGAGCCAGAACGCTGGCTGCTGCATCTCGGTTTCGAACTGAACGATAACCGACTTGATAGTTGCCGGGTCAATAATATGCAGCAACCAATCCAAGTCAGCCTCCACAACGTGATTTTAGATAGATGTCCGGCCCGCCGCGGAGCGGCAGGCCGGGCGCCGATAGCGATTAGCCGACGATTTCGTTGCCGGAGAAGAACTGCGCGATCTCGATCGCGGCGGTGTCTGTGGCGTCCGAGCCGTGCACCGAGTTCTCGCCGATCGACTTGGCGTGCAGCTTGCGGATGGTGCCGTCGGCGGCCTTCGACGGGTCGGTGGCACCCATCACGTCGCGATGCTTGAGAACGGCGTTCTCGCCTTCCAGAACCTGCACAACCACCGGGCCGGAGATCATGAAGTCGACGAGTTCGCCGAAGAACGGACGCGCCTTGTGGACGGCGTAGAAGGTCTCGGCCTGCTCGCGGGTCATGCGGATGCGCTTCTGGGCGACGATGCGCAGGCCGGCCTTTTCGATCAGGGCGTTGATCGCGCCGGTCAGGTTGCGTTCGGTCGCGTCGGGCTTCAGAATCGAAAAGGTACGCTCGATAGCCATGATTTATCCTTGAAAAACAGTCGCTGGAAGATTGCGGCGCTTATATCGGCGCGAATGCCCAACGGCAAGAGATCAGGTCGAATGCCACAGGGTACCGTCCGCGTGGCTTGCCATTACCACGATTTCATCAAGATGAACCCCTCCTGACTCTGGTGTGCGACAGCCGTTCAGCTTGCCGCAGCTAGATTTGCGATGTTGAGACCGGTCGGTTCGGCACCGGGTTATTCACCGCAGGCGCCGAGGCGCCAGACTTGAGGAGACGATCATGTTCCGCAAACTCGCGCTGACTGTAATCGCGGCGGCCTCGCTTGGTGCGGCCGCGCTGGCCCCGACCTCCGCATCCGCCTGGGGCGGCCACGGTGGCTGGCATGGCGGAGGATGGCACGGCGGTGGCTGGCACGGCGGTTGGCACCGCGGCTGGGGCGGTCCCCGCTTCGTCGGCGGGCCGGCCTATTTCGGCGGTGGCGGATGCTATGTGCGGCGGCTGGTTCCCACACCGTGGGGTCCGCGCTGGCGGGTCATCAACCGCTGTTACTGATTGAGGCGGGAAATTCAGTACCCCGGCCGCCGTGGCCGGGGTGCTGAATGCCCGACGATGCCGGCGTGGCAGGATTTCATGCAATTTTCACCAAAAGCCGCTGAATTCAACAAAAGCGGAAACAATTCTGGTGTGCGCGACTTGGTCATGTGTCAGGAAATGACAACGCGCGATCGGAAATTGCTATGCCATCCCGAGTAGACGAGAATGCAGCACAGGCCATTGACCGCAACACCAGCGCGTCAATCTGCAATGCCATCGGCGAACGGCTGAGGCAGAATCTGGTTCCCGCATCCGGCGCCCTGCCTTCGCGCTTGCAAGCCCTGCTCGACGAGATGCAGCGCCAGGACGGTCATGGCTCCCACGGTTCCTGACGCCGCTCTGCGCTATTTGGTGGCCGATCCAGCGACAATCGACTTGCCTTTGTGCGCTGCAGCGGTGACAACCCCGCATGCTTTCAATCACAGACATATCGATCCGGATCGCCGGCCGCCTGCTTATTGACGAGGGATCGGCGCAGATTACGCCGGGCTCACGGGTCGGCTTCGTGGGTCGCAACGGCGTCGGTAAATCCACCCTGTTTCATGCCATCCGCGGCGATCTGCCGCTGGAAACCGGCAGTATCTCGATTCCGCCGCGCTGGCGCATCGGCAGCCTCGCGCAGGAAGCTCCCGACGGCCCGCCGAGCCTGATCTCGGTGGTGCTCAAGGCTGATCTGGAACGCGCCGCTTTGCTGGAAGAAGCGGAGACAGCCACCGATCCGCATCGGATCGCGGAGATCCAGACCCGGCTGGTCGATATCGATGCCCATTCGGCGCCGTCGCGCGCCGCCGCCATTCTCAGCGGTCTGGGCTTCTCGACCGCCGACCAGGAGCGCTCCTGCTCGGAATTTTCCGGCGGCTGGCGGATGCGCGTGGCCTTGGCCGCGACCCTGTTCTCGGCGCCCGACCTGCTGCTGCTCGACGAGCCCACCAACTATCTCGATCTCGAAGGCACGCTGTGGCTCGAGGACCATCTCGCCAATTATCCGCGCACCGTGATCGTCATCTCCCATGACCGCGACCTGCTCGACACCTCGGTCGACCAGATACTGCATCTCGACCGCGGCAAGCTGGTGCACTATCGCGGCACCTATACCGCTTATGAGGAATTCCGCGCCAACAAGGAAATGCTCGACGCCAAGAACGTCAAGCGCCAGGAGGCCGAGCGCGCGCGCCTGCAGTCATTCGTCGATCGCTTCAAGGCGACCGCCTCGAAGGCCCGGCAGGCGCAGTCCCGCGTCAAGATGCTGGAGCGGATGAAGCCGATCAACGCACTCGTCAACCAGGACGTTCGCGAGATCGTATTTCCCGCGCCGGAAAAGATCCTGTCGCCGCCGATCCTCGCCGTCGACAACGTCTCGGTCGGCTACGATCCCGCGCATCCCGTGCTCAACAAGGTCACGCTGCGCATCGACACCGCCGATCGCATCGCGCTGCTCGGCTCCAACGGCAACGGCAAGTCGACACTGGTGAAACTGCTTGCCAACAAGCTGGCGCCGTTTTCCGGCTCGATCACCCGCGCCGAGAAGCTCTCGATCGCCTACTTCGCGCAGCATCAGCTCGATGAGCTGGTGATGGACGCCTCGCCCTACGACCACGTCCGCAAGCTGATGCCGGACGCGCATGAGAGCAAGGTGCGCGCCCGCGTCGGCTCCATCGGTTTCTCCGGCAAGGCCGGCGATACCAAGGTCAACAGCCTGTCGGGCGGCGAAAAGGCCCGGCTGTTGCTTGGGCTTGCCACGTTCTTCGGCCCCAACATGATCATCCTGGACGAGCCGACCAACCATCTGGATATCGACAGCCGCGCGGCCCTGGCCGAAGCGATCAACGAATATCCCGGCGCCGTTATCATGGTGTCCCATGATCGCTATCTGATCGAGGCCTGCGCCGACCAGTTGTGGATCGTGGCCGACAAGACCGTCACCAATTTCGACGGCGATCTCAATGACTACCGCCGCATCGTGATGCAGCAGCGCGGCATGCGCGCCAGTTCGCGCGACCGCGCCGCCACCGGCAACAACGGCCAGAACAACAGCCGCGACAAGGACAAGCCTGCGAAGCCGAAAGAGAAGAAGGTCCCGCTGAAGCAGCGCGTCGCCGACGCCGAGGCTGAGATGGCCCGCATCAACGGCATCATTGCAAAAATCGATACCGCGCTCGCCCTGCCCGGCCTGTTCAAGAAGGATCCCAAGCAGGCCGCACAGCTCAGCAAGGCGCGCGCCGGCGCCGAAAGCGCGCTGGCACGGGCCGAAGAGCAGTGGCTCGCGGCGAGCACGCAGTACGACGAAGCGAACGGCTGAGCGCGTTCACGCCCGCCCGGCCGTTGCCACGCAGTCGATTTCGACGTCGAACGGTCCCGGCCATGACGGCACATGCAGGAAAATTCTCGCCGGTGAATCGCCTGGAAAATAGCGATCATAGACCGCATTGAACCGCGCGAAATGCGACGGGTCGGGCGTGCAATAGACGTTGCACTTGACGATCTGCCGCAGCGACGATCCGGCGGCCTCCAGGCATAATTTCATCTGCTGCAGCACGATCTCGACCTGGCGCTCGAACGGCACAGGCCTGACCTCGCCGGTGTCGGGATCGAACGGCGGAAGCCCGGACAGATAGACAAAGCCATTGGCGATCACGACCGGAAAGGCCAGTCCCTTGCGGTATCGTTCGAGATAGGTCGAGATCGGCTCTACGCGCAGTCGTTCCATCGTTCGTCCTCGCTGTGGTGTCGCCCACAGACCTAGACTGCAACCGCGCGCGAATGGTTCGGTCCGCACGGAACTGTGCCGTTTGCCCACGCGCGACCGGCGATGGATTTTGGTTTGATCGACAGCGCCGCAATCGAAATTGCGGAACGCGTCACCGGTGGTCATCGGGATGCTGGAAAGCAATGCCGGTGGCGGGGCATCGAGGCAGCGCGCGCCATTGACCGCGCTCGGCGCGAACGACGCGCTGCGCTTTGCGCCCAAACGTGATCAGAGGATTTTGGAAGCGGCCGGCGCCTAAGCCCGGCCCACGCGCACTTCGCCTACGTCGCGGCGCGCTTCTTCGGCTTCGGCCGGGCGACCTTCGGCTGCTGCACCGGCTCGGGGCCGCGTTCGACCATGGTCAGACGCCCGGCGGTAAACGTGTAGATCCCCGGTCGCGCGCCACGCGAATAGGTCAGCACGGCGACGCGATCGCCCCGCGGATTGTTGGAGAGGTTGACGCTGTCGGGCGCGCCGTTGCCGCGCGCCACGTCGCATTCGGTATGACCGAGCGCGACCACGCCGGGCCGCTCACCGGCCGGCGCGCCGGCCGCGCCATCGGCGAGTGCATTGGCATCGGTCGCTCCGGGTGGCGCCATGCCGGGGCACATGCCATCGGCGCTGATCAGATCCTCGGCAGATACCGGCTTGTCGGGGGTGAGCGGCGGGCTGTCGATCGACACATTCTTGATGAAGACCCGGCCGGGCCTGGAAAACCAGTCCGCGTCCTTGGACAGCAGGTCCGACGAAAACATGTCGCCGCCCATGCCCGCACAACCGGCAAGCAAGGGGCCCGCGAGCAGCAGAACGAACAGTCCGATCCGGTGATGTTTCTCGTGTCGCACGATGAACTCAATTCCCACAACGCCTAAGCGCCTGTAACACCATCCATTTGCGGCACGACCATGGCTGGAGACAAGCGCCGCCGACGAAACCGCAGATTATCATTAATATCAAACAATACCTATTGCTTGCGTTGCCATCGCCCGTGCTCGTCGGTCTGCCAGTAGGCCACCGAAAAGCCGCGGGCCTTGCTGGCGGTCCAGGCCGCACGGGCGATGGCCAGCGCGTCGGGATCGTCGCCGTTGAAGACCAGCACCATGCGTTCGTAAAGTTCGCCGTCGGCCGGCAGCCCAGCATTGTCCACCAGAAACCTGACCTGAGCCCCGTTCGGATTGCCCTCCTCCACCGCAAGAATCACCGGCTGGTCCGCCGCATCTGCCGCACGCCAGGTGGCATGCGGCAGAAAGGAATCCTCACGGTAGGTCCACAGATGCGCATCCAGCGCATCCGCCCGTTCTTCCGACGACGCCTGCACCACCACCCGCCAGCCGCGCGCCAGGGATTTCTCCAGCAACGGCGGCAGGACGTTCTCCAGCGTCATGTCTTGCAGGTGATAGAACAGGACTTCGGTCATCGGGTCGGGCCGTCTGCGCTACTTGCCGGCTTCGTAATAGTCCGCCACCAGCCGGTCGAGCAGACGGACGCCGTAGCCCGAGCCCCAGCTCTGGTTGATCTCGGTCTTGGGTGCGCCCATGGCGGTGCCCGCGATGTCGAGATGCGCCCACGGCGTGTCGCCGACGAAACGCTGCAGGAACTGGGCGGCGGTGATCGAGCCGCCATTGCGGGCGCCGGCGTTCTTCATGTCGGCGAACTGCGAGTCCATCATCTTGTCGTATTCCGGCCCCATCGGCAGCCGCCAGACCTTCTCGCCGGTGGCCTGCCCGACCGCATAGAGCCGCTCCGACAACTCGTCATTGTTGGAGAACAGTCCTGCATGTTCGGTGCCGAGCGCAACCAGGATCGCGCCGGTCAGGGTCGCCAGATCGACCATGAACTTCGGCTTGATCTTCTCTTTCACGTACCAGAGCACGTCGGCCAGCACGAGGCGGCCTTCGGCGTCGGTATTGATGATCTCGATGGTCTGGCCGGACATCGAGGTGACGATATCGCCGGGCCGCTGGGCGTTGCCGTCCGGCATGTTCTCGACGATGCCGATGGCGCCGACCACGTTGCACTTGGCCTTGCGGCCGGCCAGCGCATGCATCAGGCCGACCACGCAGGCGGCGCCGCCCATGTCGCCCTTCATGTCCTCCATCGAGCCCGACGGCTTGATGGAAATGCCGCCGGTGTCGAAGGTGACGCCCTTGCCGACAAAGGCGACCGGCTGCTCGCCCTTCCTGCCGCCGTTCCAGCGCATCACCACCATGCGGCCGGGCTGAGTCGAGCCCTGCGACACGCCGAGCAGCGCGCCCATGCCGAGCTTGGCCATGGCCTTGACGTCGAGCACCTCGACCACAACCCCAAGCTTCTTCAGTTCGGAAGCGCGGCGCGCGAACTCGGCGGGAAACAGCACGTTCGGCGGCTCGTTGACCAGCTCGCGGGCGAGAATCACGCCATCGACAATGTGCGCCTCGGGCGCAAACGCCTTTTCGCCGCCGCAACATCTTCCACCGCGATCGAAACCGCAGCTTTGACGGCGGTATCGTCGCCGTCCTTCTTCTTGGTCTTGTAGCGATCGAACTTGTAGGCGCGCAGCAGCACGCCTGTTGCGATGGACGCGGCCTGCCCCGGCGTCATGGCGCCGTCCGGCAATTCGGCCATCACCGTAACCGTATCGGTGCCCGCCGTGATCTTGCCGGCCAGCACGCCGCCAAATTTGAGGATGTCTGCGTCCTTGAGATCCGCAACCTTGCCGGTGCCGATCACGATCAGCCGAGTCGCCTTGAGACCTTCAGGGGCGAGAATATCGAGGGCGGCGGCGTTCTTGCCTTTGAACTGGCTGGCGGAAGCAGCCCGCTTCACGGTGGCGGCGGCAGCGCCCAGCACCTTGGCCGTGGCCGCGCCCAGCTTCAGCGAGTCGTCGCAGAACACCACGAGAACGCCGCGCGCGGCAGCGGAAAACGGAACAAAGCCGACCTTGACGGCATCGGGCATAGGGAAATCCTCCAAAAGTCAGGTGTGTCGCAGAGGTCGGGCGAGAATCCGGTCGGTGCGGCGGTTCAGACGTTTTGTTGTCGCCACAGCCAGAGCCGTCAAGTCAGGTTCTGACCTTATATGGCCCCGCGGGCGCAGTTTCGTGCATTGGAACCGGGGGCACGTCCAGTCTCGTCTCTAGTGCTGTACGGAAACAACGCCTCCATGTCCGGATGCCTGCCGTACGATAGATAGGTCAAGCACCGGCGCGCGCGGCCAGCGCCGGTCGGCCTTCGACGCCGATCTGCAGGGGCGCCCTAGTGGCCCCCGGGCCACATGGTAAAGGATAATTAACCATATCCCCAGTGAGCCATCTGCCGGCCATTTTGTTGACCAATCAAAGGGATGGTAAGTGAGAGAGTGTGCAGTCAGAACACGGCGGCGTGACTATGGGGGATCCCTCACCGGGATTGGCCACGCAGGCGGATTTCGGGCTGGGATGGGATTGAACTGACCGATGGGGTCAATCGACAGATATATCTTCCGCACGACGCTTGCGTCGTTTGCGCTAGTTCTGGTCAGCCTGACTGGCGTGATCTGGATTACGCAGGCGTTGCGCGGAATCGATCTGATGACGAGCCAGGGTCAGACCATCCTGACCTTTCTCGGCGTGACCAGCCTCGCCATTCCCGTGCTGCTGTTCATTATCGCGCCTATCGCCCTGATGATCGCGGTGTCGCACACGCTCACCAAGCTCGCGACCGATTCTGGAAATCATCGTGATCAATGCCGCGGGCATGTCGCCGCTGCGGCTGTTCAGGCCATTTTTGTACGCTACCGTCGTCGTCGCGCTTCTGGTCGCGTTCATCGGCTCCTATCTGGCGCCGGACGGCATGCGCCGGCTGAAGCGCTGGGACGCCGAGATCACCGCCGACGTGATGTCGAACATCCTGCAGCCCGGCCGCTTTGCGCAGCTCGACCAGAATCTCACGATGCGCATTCGCGAGCGGCAGCCAGGCGGGCTGCTGGTCGGCATCTTCGTCGACGACCGTCGCGATCCCAAGGAACGCGTCTCCATCGTCGCCGACCACGGCACCGTCATGAAGAACGGCGACGGCTCCTTCCTGATCCTCGAGGATGGCAATCTCGAACGCTTCGAGCTCGGCAAGACCGATCCGGCCATGGTCGCATTCGGCCGCTACGCGTTCGACATGTCGAAATTCTCCAACCGAAGCAAGGACGTCACTTACGGAATCCGCGAGCGTTACCTGTGGGAGCTGGTGTCGCCGCCGGCAGACGATCCGGTCTATGTGCAGATGCCTGGCGCCTTCAGCGCCGAGCTGCATGATCGCCTCACGGCGCCCCTCTATCCGTTCGCCTTCGCTGCCCTTACCTTCGCCTTCCTCGGCACCCCGCGCACCACGCGGCAAAGCCGCAATTTCTCCATCGGCTGTTCGATCGCCGCGGTGTTCGGACTGCGCATGGCGGGGTTTGCCGCATCCGTCATGGCCGCCAAATCGAGTTTTGCAGCCCCCTTCCAGTACCTCATGCTGTTTACAGCCATTGGCGCCAGCGTCTGGATCATTGCCGGCGGCATCGTCATCGAACCGCCGGCCGGCCTGATGGAAGCCATCAACAGATCGAACGCGCGGCTGCTGCGCTGGTCGCGCCTGGGTCGGCGGCCTGTTGCCACATGAGCATGGTGACCAACACCCTTGGGCGATATTTTGCCGGTCGCTTCCTGACGGCTGCGGTCGGCGTGTTCGTCAGCATCTTCATGCTGCTGGTGCTGGTCGACTACATCGAGATGGTGCGGCGAACCTCCGGGCTGCCAACCGCCTCCGCGCTGATGGTGGCGGAGACGTCGCTGTTCCGCGTGCCGCAACTGCTCGAAAAGATGATGCCGTTCTGCATCCTGATCGGGGCAATGACCTGCTACCTGGCACTGTCGCGGCGGCTCGAACTGGTCGTGGCACGCGCCGCCGGCGTGTCGGCATGGCAGTTCATTTCGCCGGCGCTGGTGTGCGCCTTGGTGCTCGGCGTGCTAGCCACTGTGGCGTATAATCCGATGTCCGCCAATCTGCGCGAACTGTCCAAGAAGATGGAGGCCGAACTGTTCGGCGACGCCCCTGGCGGCGGCGTGCAGGACGCCTCGGGCTTCTGGATCAACCAGGTCAACAGCGAGGGCCAGGCGATCATCAATGCCGCCCGCAGCGAACAGCAGGGTATGCGCCTGACGGGGCTGACAGTGTTCCGTTTCGGCACGGACTTTCAGTTCATGGAGCGGATCGAGGCTCGCGAGGCATCGCTGGAGACCGGCCGGTGGCTGTTCAAGTCGGTACGGCGCTACACCCTCGATCTCGCCGGCAGTCGATCAGGACACCATGTATCTGGCCACCTCGCTGACCCCGGCCCAGGTCCGCAACAGTTTCTCGACCCCCGAAACCGTGTCATTTTGGCAACTCCCGTCCTATATCAAGTCATCGGAAAGTTCTGGCTTTGCAACCGCAGGTTATCGTCTGCAGTACCACAAACTCATTGCACAGCCATTTTTGCTGGCTGCGATGGTCATGCTTGCAGCTTCGGTCAGCCTGCGGTTCTTCCGCATGGGCGGAGTCCAGAAGATGGTTTTGAGTGGCGTGGGCGCGGGCTTTCTGCTCTATGTTCTGTCCAAAGTGACTGAAGATTTGAGCAAGGCTGAGTTGATGCATCCGATCGCTGCGGCGTGGCTGCCTGTATGTGTGGGCGGCCTCACCGGCTTTTTGGCCTTGTTGTACCAGGAGGACGGGTAGTGGCCGTTTTCGCCGCCCTCCAAGAACGGACGCCTAAGTCGGGGCGGCGCATGAGCATGCGCTGCGCCCGATGCTACGCGCCTTCCGTTCTGGCGTCGTTGTGTGTGTCTGTGTTGGGAATTGCCATCGCGATAAGCGGTGCTGCGATAACGCCGGCGGCTGCCCAGAGCTTCACCTATAACGCACCGCATACGCGACCGAAGCCGCCGCCGGCCGCCCAGACCGGGCAGATGCTGGTCCAGGCCGTCGAGGTCGACTACGATTACAATAATTCGCGCGTGTCGGCCGTCGGCAGCGTGCAGATGTTCTATAATGGAACGTCCGTGGAGGCCGACAAGGTCATCTACGACCAGAAGACGAAGCGCCTGCATGCTGAAGGCAACGTCCGCATGACGGACGCCGACGGCAAGATTACGTATGCCAATCTGCTCGATCTCAGCGATGACTACCGCGACGGCTTCGTCGATTCGCTGCGCATGGACACCGCCGACGCGACCCGCATGGCGGCCACGCGACTGGACCGCAGTTCCGGCAACTACACGGTGTTCCAGAACGGCGTCTACACTGCCTGCGCGGCCTGTAAGGACGATCCGAAGAGGCCGCCGCTGTGGCAGGTCAAGGGTGCCCGCATCATCCACGACCAGACCGACAAGATGCTGTATTTCGAGGACGCCCGGATCGAGTTCTTCGGTGTGCCCCTCGCCTACATGCCCTACTTCTCGACGCCGGACCCGACCGTGAAGCGCAAGACCGGCTTTCTGATGCCGAGCTTCACCAACACGACGGCGAACGGCTACGGAATCGAGGCGCCCTTCTACTGGGCCATCGCTCCCGACTACGATGCGACGATCGCACCTCGCTACACGTCCAAGCAGGGCTTGCTGCTGCAGGGAGAATTCCGCCAACGGCTGATGGACGGCGCGTATTCGATCCGCGCGTACGGCATCAACCAGCAGGATCGCTCGGCCTATGCCGGCGCCCCCGGCGACAAGGACTTCCGCGGCGGCGTCGAGATCCAAGGGCCAGTTTGCCATCAACGACAAGTGGATCTGGGGCTGGGATGCGGTTGCGCTCAGCGACTACACCTTCCTGCAGGATTATCGGCTGTCCCTGTACAAGGACCCGATGGCATCGCTGCTGAACCTGCAGACAGAGGCGGTTTCGCAGCTCTATCTGACTGGCGTCGGCACGCGCAGCTTCTTCGATGCGCGGACGATCTATTACCTCAGCTATTCCGGCAACCAGAGCCAGGTGCCGGTGATCCATCCCGTGGTGGACTACAACAACGTCATCAAGAACAATATTGTTGGCGGCGAATTCAGCTACAAGACCAACTTCACCAGCCTGAGCCGCGACACGGCAGCATTCAGTGCGATTACCAGCGGCGGATGCGCGCCGACGAGTGCTGATACGGCTGAAGCCCGCAAGGTGGTCCGCGCCAACTGCATCCTAAGTGGCGCCCCTGGAACCTACACCCGCTTTTCGGCCGAAGCGCAGTGGCGCAAGTCGTATACGGATTCCTTCGGCCAGATCTTCACGCCGTTCGCAATGCTCCGCGTCGATGCGATCGATTCGTCGATCTCCAACCAGCCGGGCGTTGCTGCCATGGGATTGACCCCCGGCGATACCCAGGCACTGCGGGTCATGCCGACCGTTGGCTTGGAGTATCGCTATCCCTTCATCAACGTTCAGCCGTGGGGCACCACAACCATCGAGCCGATCGCCCAGGTCATCATTCGTCCTAACGAGACCTATGCCGGCAAGCTGCCGAACGAGGACGCACAGAGCCTGAACTTCGACGCAAGCAACCTGTTCAGCGTCGACAAGTTCTCCGGCAATGACCGCGTCGAAGGCGGCGGCCGCGCCAATGTCGGTGTTCAGGCGACCACACAGTTCGACCGCGGCGGTTCGGTGAACGTGCTGTTCGGCCAGTCCTACCAGCTGTTCGGCATGAACTCCTTCGCCGTCGCTGACCTCACCAACACCGGTGTGGATTCGGGTCTCGCAACCGCGAAGTCTGACTACGTCGCCCGCATCAACTATTCGCCGAACCGGACCTATACCTTCAGCACCCGCGCCCGCATCGACGAGCAGACCTCGGCGGTTTCACGTTTTGAGGCCGAAGGCCGCGCCAGCTTCGATCGCTGGTCGGTCAGCCTGATGTACGGCAACTACGCGCCCCAGGTGGATCTCGGCTACCTGACACGCCGCGAAGGCCTGCTGGCCTCGGGCTCCGTCAAGGTCGCCGCTAACTGGGTGGTGACCGGCGCCGCGCGATGGGATCTCGAAGCGAACAAGATTAACCAGTACACTATCGGCGCTGGCTACGTTGACGACTGCTTCGTTTTAGCTGCCACCTACGGGACATCGTACGCTTATGCGGTCGGCACAGCGGCGCCCGTCCTGAGCCATGTTTTCGGATTCCAGCTCGGACTGCGGACACTCGGAACCACGGCTGCCGCCAGCACGGGAGCAGGCGTACAGTAACGCTGCTCCGTTGCCGTTGCGGCGCGACGAATCGAGATTGAATTTATGGTTGATGCGGCAGTTCTGACAATGAGCACCTCCGTTTCCAAACGAATCCTCCGCGTCGTCATCGCTGCGGCCGTCATCCTGACGTGCTACGGCTCGCAGTTGCGGGCCCAATCGGTCGCGGTAATGGTCAACGGCGAAGCGATCACCAATTTCGATATCGAGCAGCGCACCAAGCTGACGGTCCTGTCGACGCAGAAGTCCCCAAGCCGGCAGGAAGTGATCGACGAACTGATCAATGAAAAGGTCAAGATCAAGGAAGGCAAGAAGTACAGCATCGAGCCGGGATCTTCCGAAGTCGATTCCGCCTTCGGCAGCATGAGCTCGCGGATGCGTATCACGCCCGATCAGTTGGTCCAGTCGCTCGCCTCCAAGGGCATCCGGCCGAACACGCTGAAAAGCCGGCTCAAGGCCGACATGGTCTGGAATGCGCTCGTACGCGGGCGTTTCAAGCAGAGCCTGCAGGTTGGCGAAAAAGAGGTCGAAGCGGCGGTCCAGAGCGCCGGTGGCGACAGCAATGCGGAAGCCTTTGAATATCAGTTGCGCCCGATGGTCCTGATCGTTCCGCGCGGCGCACCTGCCAGCCAGATGGAATCCCGCAAGAGGGAAGCCGACGCCGTGCGCGAACGCGTGCAGACTTGCGAGGAAGCCAACAGCACCTTCAAGTCGATGCAGAACGCGACGATCCGCGACACCGTCACGAAGACGTCCGCCGATATTCCGGCCAACCTGCGCGATCTGCTCGACAAGACACCGGTGGGTCACCTGACACCACCCGAGGTGACCAAACAGGGCATCGAAATGGTGGCGCTGTGCTCACGCAAGCCTACCAAGATCGACACGCCGAAGAAGCGTGAAATCCGCGAAAAGATGTTCGCAGAAAAGTTCGAGGCCAAGTCCAAGGCCTACCTGCAAGAAGTCCGCAAAGCCGCAATGATCGAATACCGGCAGTAAGCCGCCGCACTGGCTTCATATTCTGCGCATCAACGCGCTTCTGGGCGGCTGCATGGCAAATCCTCTCGCGCTGACACTCGGTGAACCGGCGGGCATCGGGCCTGACATCGCGCTCGCCGCATGGCTACGACGGCACGAACAAAAGCTGCCGCCGTTTTATCTGCTCGGCGATCTCGATTTCATCGCCGCGCGAGCGCGCACTCTTGATCTCGACATCCCGATCGCTGTGGTGTCCCCCGCAGAAGCATCGGCGACGTTCGCTGATGCGTTGCCGGTGGTCCCCTGCGGCCCAACCACGACCGCACGGCCGGGCCATCCTGACGCCTCCAGCGCCGGCGTGGCGATCGCATCGATCCGTCAGGCCGTGGCCGACGTACAGGCCGGTCGCGCCGCCGGTCTGGTCACCAATCCCATCGCCAAGAGCGTATTGTACCGCGCCGGCTTCAACCATCCCGGCCACACCGAGTTCCTCGCCGAGCTGGCAGCCCGCGACGGCGTTACGCCGATGCCGGTAATGATGCTGTGGTCGCCTACGCTCGCCGTGGTGCCAGTGACTATCCACGTCTCGCTGCGCGACGCCATTGAACAACTCTCAAGCCATTTAATCACCGCCACCGCGCGCATCGTCGTGGCCGATCTGCGCGCTCGCTTTGGACTGCGCCGGCCTCGCCTGGCGATCTCCGGCCTCAATCCCCATGCCGGCGAAGACGGCACCATGGGCGACGAGGAACAGACCATCATCGCGCAGGCGATCACGGTGCTGCGCAACGAAGGCATCGATGTTCGCGGCCCGCTGCCCGCAGACACTATGTTTCATCCCGCCGCCCGCGCCACCTACGACTGCGCGATCTGCATGTACCATGATCAAGCGCTGATCCCGATCAAGACCATCGCCTTCGACGACGGCGTCAACGTGACCCTCGGCCTGCCGTTCATCCGGACCTCGCCCGACCACGGCACCGCCTTCGATATCGCCGGCAGCGGCCGCGCCAATCCCTCCAGCCTGATCGCGGCCCTGCACCTGGCCGCGCGCATGGCCGCGGCGCAAAACCGATGACATCGAGAATCGACGACCTGCCGCCGCTGCGCGACGTCATTCGCACCTACGACCTGTCGGCCCGCAAATCGCTCGGCCAGAACTTCCTGCTCGACCTCAACCTGCTCACCCGGATCGCCCGCGCGGCCGGCCCGCTGGAAAACGCCACCGTGATCGAGATCGGTCCCGGCCCCGGCGGCCTGACGCGCGCGCTGCTGGCGCTCGGCGCCAGACGGGTCATCGCCATCGAGCGCGACGAACGCGCGCTCGGCGCGCTGCAGGATATTTTGAAGCACTATCCCGGCCGGCTGGAGATCATCAGCGGCGACGCCACGACCTTCGATCCGCGGCCGTTGCTTGGCGGGGAACAGGCAAAGATCGTCGCCAACCTGCCCTACAATATTGCGACGGCGTTGCTGGTCGACTGGCTCAGCATCGAGCCGTGGCCGCCCTGGTACGACACGATGGTGCTGATGTTTCAGCGCGAGGTCGCCGAACGCATCGTCGCGCGAGAAGACGAGGAGGCCTATGGTCGCCTAGGCGTGCTCGCCAACTGGCGCTGCGAAACCAAAATCCTGTTCGACATTTCGCCCGCCGCCTTCGTGCCGCCACCGAAGGTGACCTCGTCCGTGGTGCGGCTGGTGCCCCGCGTGTCACCAGAGCCGTGCGACCGCAAGACCCTCGAGCGGATCACTGCGGCTGCGTTCGGCCAGCGCCGCAAGATGCTCCGGCAGAGTCTGAAGGGGCTGACTGTCGACCCGGCCGTGCTGGCCGCTGCTGCGGGCATTGATCCCACCCGGCGCGCCGAAACCGTGCCGGTCTCCGGCTTTGTCGCCATGGCGCGCGCGTTGGCCGAGTTTCGTGAGCCCCAACAGACGTGATCCGCCGGCTACGACCGGTCAGGCTTCGTTGACGCCTACCCCGCGTTCGTCAAGCAAGGCCTGGCCTTTCGAAGTCAGTTGGTACTGATCGGCAAAACAGTCCGATTCCTCCACATAGTCTTCACTGATCAGCGCCAGAAGTTCGGCCAAATGCTCCCGCGGGACATCTGCCTCGCCGGACCGCGCAACGTCGCACATGATCGAGATCTGCTGGTCTGTGGGCATATCGGTCGTCTCACGCGTGCATAAAGGGCTATCGAAAATGGCTAGCGGCGCCGGGCCACGGCGACGCCAAGCAGGAACGCGACGAGGAGCGAGCCAAGCGGCGCTTCCCTGGCGACATTGGCGAGAATGGAAAGCGGCATGCCGGGCTTTTTGGCGCGCTCGAAGGCGTCGCCAACCGTATGGGCAGCGTCGCTGACCTTGTGAGCCGCGCGGGACACCGTCTCTGCAACGCTTGGCGATGGGTCGACCCCGCCAATGGGCTCGACACCCTCATAGATGAATGGAGGCGATAGGTCGTCGGCCATAGGAGCTCCAGCTGCAAAGATGACACGCACCTAAGTCGCGCACGGCAGCAAATGTTCCGTCCGCCACGCCGGAAACCAACATCTCGGCGAAAAGCCGATGACGACGGGCAGCAGACCCGATAAAAAGCCACCGCCAACAAAAACAAACAGGGTCGGAAAACATGTCACTGCTGCGCCGTCAATCGCTGGTCAAGTTCGATGCTCCGCTGTGCGAAACCATCGTCGATACTCCGACGCCGCAGGCCCGTGAGGTTCTGGTCAGGATCGAGCGTTGCGGGCTGTGCCATTCCGACCTGCACATCCAGGACGGCTACGCCGATCTCGGCGGCGGCAAGAAGCTGGACACCACCCGCGGCATGACCCTGCCCTTCACGCTCGGCCATGAGATCGCCGGCGTGGTCGACGAGGTCGGCCCCGATGCACCGCGTGACCTGATCGGCAGGAAGGTTGCGGTGTTCCCCTGGATCGGCTGCGGCAAGTGTCGCGACTGCCTCGCCGGCGACGAGAACCTGTGCGCCCGCAACCGCTATCTCGGCGTCGCGCTCGATGGCGGTTTCGCCAGCCATGTGCTGGTGCCGGACGCCAAATACCTGCTGGACTACGATCCCCTGCCCGTGAACATGGCAGCGACCCTGATGTGCTCCGGCGTCACGGCCTACGGCGCGCTGAAACGTCTGGTCGACCGCCCGCGGCAGCGCAACCTGCTGCTGATCGGGCTCGGCGGTGTCGGTATGATGGGCCTGGCTTTTGCCCAGGCCATGTTCAAGCAACCCATTTCGGTGGCCGATCTCAGCCCGGCCGCGCGCGAAGCTGCACTGAAGAACGGCGCCGCATTCGCCTACGATCCCACCGAACCCGATGTGGCGAAGCGCATGCTGAAGGAAAGCGATGGCGGCTTCGACGGCGTCATCGACTTCGCCGGCAACGACAAGTCGATGGGCTTTGCCGTGTCCACAGTGGCGCGCGGCGGCAAGATCGTCGTGTCCGGCCTGATGGGCGGCAATTTCAGCCTGCCGATGGTGCAGTGGATCTACAAGCGCATGACCATCGAAGGCTTCATGGTCGGCACCCTGGCCGAGGCGCAGGAACTGATGACCCTGGCGCGCAGCGGCAAGATCAAGCCGACGCCGATGAAGGAAGAGCCGATGGCCGATGCGCAGAAGTGGATCGACGAATTGCGCGCCGGTCATGTGGTCGGCCGCATCGTCCTCAAGAACTAAGCATTTCATTGAGCCCGGGAGTCGCAAGACGACTCTCGGGCTCAACCTCGAAGCCGCCAGGCGAGCCTGAATTTGGCCGCACGCAGTTCGAAATTGCGGCTCATTGCCACCCAAATCTCCGAACAACGTGGGCCCGGCGATACATCGCTCAGGGCTTCACCGGGGATTCACATGACCAACCGAGCCGCGACTTTGCTGTCCGCTGCCGTTATCGGTGGCCTTGCTGCAGTCTTGCTGGCCGCAGCACCATATGCCGCGGCGAAAGCCGCCGACGAATGTCTGACGGCGCCAAAGGCCAGGCGCCACAGGGCGCGCATTGGTACTATCGCATCGATCGGACCACCAAGCGCCACTGCTGGTACGTCCGCAACGAAAGCAAGGGATCGCAACAGGCTTCGTCATCCGGCGCTCAACCGGCTGCATCCCAGAGCTCGGTAACGCAGCAGGAATCGGTCGCCAATGCGCGCGCCGAATTGCCTGCCGCCGGACCTGAGCAACCGATGCCGACCCCACCGCAATCGGAAACTCCGGATACAGCGAATAGTAGGAACGTCGCAGGCGATTCAAACTCTTCCAGTCCCGGTGGCTGGGTTCTGGCCTCGCGCTGGTCCAACCAAGCCGACGCGGAGAGTGCCAGCGCTCCCATGGGGGCGCCCGACGCAGCTGCCATAAAACAACGGCTGCAGACCGCCGCGGCCAAACCGCCTGTTGACAATAGCGACGGCAGCTCTGTGTGGGCGCTAGTCGCCGCGCTCGCCGGCGCCCTGGCTGCGGCCGGCATCGCGACGGCTGTCATCGTCAGGCGCGCCGCCAACAAGGCGAACGAGGGCAAGGCAAGCCACGAAGTCGGACAGGCGATCTGGCGCGACGACGCCCGCGAAGAGACGCCAGTCGCCCCGAACGGCGACGAGCCTGTCATGAACTGGGTTCGTATCGCCCGCGAGATCCAGGAGGCACAAAATCCCGGCCGCGAGGTCGAGAAATTGCTCGCGCGCACCGCGGCCCTCGCAGACGGGATCGGCATACGCCTGCCGCATCGCCTAGCGGCGGGGCCGCAACGCCTCGCCGATCGCCACCACGACGGCGCAGATCGCCACTAGCACCAGCGATGTCGCCGAAGCCGCCGGCAGGTCGGTGCCGGTCTCCGATATCTTGCTGAAGAGGAACAGCGGCAGGATATTGACCTGCGTGCCGACCAGCGCCAGCGCGGTCCCATAGGCGCCGACCGCCACCGCAGAGGTCAGGCAAAACGCCGCCACCAGGCTCGGCATGATCTGCGGCAGCATCACCTCCAGCAGGGCGCGCAGGTTGCCCGCACCCAGCGAGCGCGCCGCCAGCAGCTGGTTGCGATCGAAGTTGGCCATCGATGGCAGCACGATCAGCACGACCCGCGGTACCAGATAATAGGAATAGGCCAGACCAAGCCCGAGGGGCGAGAAGATGAACCCGCCGGTGACCGCCGGGTCCATTCCCAGTTCAGCGAGCAGCAACGTGATGAAGCCGGCGCGACCGAGCAGAAGGATGAATCCATAGGCCACGATTAGCCCGGAGAACGTCAGCGGCAGCGAAATCGCGATCAGCGCGGCAGTACGCAGGCCGGGTGCCACCCGCAGCAGCGCCAATGCGACGCAGACGCCGACCACCACCGAGAATAGCGGTGCGACCGTGCCGAGCACGATAGTGCCGCGCAGCCCGTTCCAGAACACCGGATCGGCGAACAGCCGCCGAAAGGCGCTGCCGCCATCGGAGAACGCGCCGCCCAGCACCGCAGCGACCGGCAGCAGGAAGAACAGTGCGAACACGATGGTGCCGGGAAAGGCGAAGCCGACGAGTGTCGATGTCGGGGCACGGGTGCTCATGATAGTCCTGTTGCTGGCAGCACGGGCCGGGATGATCCAGGGGGATCGTCCCGGCCTACAGCGGGATTATTGGCCGAGAACGGCCTTGGCCCAGCCGGCGTCGATCTCGGCCTTCTTGGCCGTCGCCTTGGCAATGTCGATAGCCTGCACCTGCGGCGCTGCCGGCATCTTGTCGGCCACACTGGCCGGCAGCGCGATGCCGGGCACGCTCGGTCGGACATAGCCCTCGGCAAAGATCTTCTGGCCCTCGTCGCTCATGACGAAGTTGAGCCACAGTCTGCCGGCGCTGGGATTGGGACCGTTCTTGACCAGCGAAATTGCGTAAGGCGCGGCAGCGGAAGCTTCCTTCGGAATCACCACAGCGATGCTGTCACCCATGCCGTCGGTGTACTTGGCCTTCAGACCGTCGTTCTCGTAACCGATCCAGATCGGAATCTCGCCCTTGAGGAACTGCGCATAGGGCGTGGTGCCGACGGTGCGCAGCACATTGCCGGTCTTGCTCAGCTTGCCGAGATAGTCGATGCCGGGCGCGACGTTGTCCATGCTGCCGCCATTGCCGAACGATGCGGCGAAAGCCACCACCTGGCCCTGACCGGTGGAGCGCGGATCTTGGTAGACGATGGCGTTCTTGTAGTCCGGCTTCAGAAGATCGGCCCAGCCCTGCGGGATGGTCTTGACCAGCTTGGTGTTGACGAGGAAGGCGACGCTCAGCGTATGGATGGTGAACCAGCGGCCATCCGCCTCGCGCAGCGCCTCGGGCAACTTGGCGAAATTCACCGGCTTGTAGCCCTCGACCACGCCGGCCTTGGCGGCATCGAGACCGGAGGCTGCGAAGTAGTAAGCGGTATCGGCCTGCGGCCGGTTGCGGGCCTTGTCGAGGGCGACCACGGTCGCGGCCGAGCCGAGGTCGTTATAGACCATCTCCACGCCGGGATAACGCTTCTGGAACGCCTTGAACTGTCCGGCCCAGTTGGCCCACGTCGGCCCGGTGTCGAAGGAAACCACGAGGCCCTCCTTGCGGGCGGCTTCGAACAGTTCCTTCTCACCCGCATAGAGCTCGGCGCCTTCGAAGGCGAAAGCGCTGTGGCCGAGATTGATGGCGATGCTGGCGGCGGCGACGCTGCCCAGGAATTTGCGGCGATTCATGTCGATGTCCTCAAGGTGGGGTTGGTCAGTTCGGAGGTAGCAAGCGGATCGCGGCGGGCGGGATGGTCACCCCCGTCACCGGATCACGGAGATGGGTTTCGAGGCGGATGACGCCGCCGGCGACCGTCAGGTCAATCCGGCGCAGCGGGCCGAGATAGCGATCGGCAACCATGGTGCCGGCAAAGTGTCCGGGCGTCGCGGGATCGACGGCACCAGCGATCGGCTCGATCCGCTCCGGGCGCACCAGCACGGTCACCTTGTCGCCGCTCTGCCAGCCCGCCGTGTCACAGGCAAGTATCCCGATCGAGGTGGAGACCCGCCCGCCCGCGGTAACCTCGCCAAGCCACAGGTTGGACTGGCCGACAAAGGCAGCCACGCTGGCATTCACCGGCGTCTCGTACAGGTCGCGCGGCGTGCCGATCTGCACCAGTCGGCCGTCCCGCATCATCACCACCTTGTCGGCGATCGACAGCGCCTCTTCCTGGTCGTGGGTGACCAGCAGCGTCGCGATGCCGGCCTGGCGCTGCACCCGCAGGATCTCGTCGCGCATCTCCATGCGCAGGCCGGCGTCGAGCGCCGACAGCGGTTCGTCCAGCAACAGCCCTTGCGGCTCGAACACCAGCGCGCGCGCCAGCGCCACCCGCTGCTGCTGGCCACCGGACAACTCCGCCGGAAGATCATCGGCCCGTGGCTTCATGCCGACGCGCCCCAGCATGTCGACGGCCCGCGATCGCCGTTCCGCTTTGCCGACACCACGTACTTTGAGGGGTAAGCGACGTTTTCCCACAGCCGCATATGCGGAAACAGCGCGTAGTTCTGGAACACCACACCGAGGCGCCGGGCCTCCGGCGCGAGATGTCCCACGTCCTTGCCGTCGATCAGGATGCGACCGCTGTCAGGCTTCACGAAACCCGCCAGCAGTTTCAGCAGCGTCGATTTTCCGGACCCGGAAGCCCCGATGATGGCCAGCAACTCGCCCCGCCCGATCGACAACGTGATGTCGAACGCGCCGGCGGTGCCACCGGGATAGGTGAAGCTCACATGGTCGAATTGCAGGGTCACGCGGCGCGACTCGATCGCAGGGTCCCGGCGAACTGTGCCGTCAGTCCGCTGGTCAGCGAGGCCAAGGTGGCCAACAAGAGCAGAACGACCGTGGCCGCGCAGGCAAAGCCGGTGGCGCCGTAAAAGGCCTGCAGCAGCACCACAGGATAAGTGCGCGACATGAACCCCGAGATCAGGTTGGACAGCTGGAATTCGCCAATCGAAAGCGCCGCCACGGTAAGCATCGAGGACAAAAGGCTCGGGCGCAGCAACGGCAACGTCACGTCACGCAACCGCGCTGCGAACGAAGCGCCAAGCGTTGCCGCGGCGTGCTCATACTGTTCGAGGCCGAGTTGCTCCATATCGGCGACCAGTGCGGTCACGGTGTAGGGCAGCGTCAGGACCAGATGGCCCGCCGCCAGCAGCCAGAAACTGCCCAGCCAAGGCAGCGCGTCCGAAGAGAAAACCAGGATAAAGCCGAAGGCGAGCACCAGTTCGGGGGCGGCGACCGGCAGCAGCGTCAGGATCCGTGCCGCCAGACGAACGCCGCCGCGGGCGCCAGCCTGGATGGCGTAGGCCAGCGGCAGGCCGATGAGGAGATTCAGAACACAGGTTGTCGCCACGACCTGCAGGCTTGTGACAAAGGCGCGGCGGAAGCTCGGATCGGCAGCGAGTTCTTGATACCAGCGCCATGTGAAGCCGGTGGGCAGCAAGGTGTTGCTCCAATTGCCGCCGAACGAGCCCACCGCCAGCAACAGCATCGGAGCGATCAGAAACAACAGGTAGACGATGGCAATAATGGCCAAACGGACACGCCTTCAAGTGAGGTCAGGAGGTCCGACCTCAGTACAGAGGCAGCATATTAGTTTTGTGACAATCTCGGAGAATTACGCGCTGCGGAATATCCGCATCGCAATGCGCGCCATGACATCCTCGACGCTGGCGACCCGATCAACGCCATCGACGGCGGGCGCATCGGCCATCGCCAGTACCAGGCGCTTGAACTGTAGCCCGAGCGCCATCTCCGACAGCGTACCGACGCCACCGCCGATCGCCACCAGCACCAAACATGCCCGCGCAATAATGGCGTTGCGCGCCGGCCCGATGCCGGTGGCAATGGGAATCGCCACATAGGGATTGGCAGTATCCCACTCCTCGTCGGGCAGCAGCCCGACTGGAAGGCCGCCGCCGCGCGCGTGCCCCTTGCACGCCCCTTCCATCACGCCATTTTTGCCGCCGCACAGCAACTGCAGACCATGATCCGCCAGTGCTTCGCCCATCTGCTCGGCCAGCGCATACTGCGTCGGCGTGGCATCGCGGGGCCCGATGATGCCGATGGGAACGCGGCGCAGCTTGTGCCCGGTCGCCAGATGCCGCAGCGCTTCGGCCGGCGTGACCGTCACCGCGTCAGCCGCCTCGGCAACGCCCGGCCCCCATGTCAGCTTCAGCGGATCGAAGCCGCGGGCGGCCTGGGTCAGCTGCTGCGCGCTGGCGCTCCATCGCAGGTCGGTCATCACGGAAGTCTCCAGACGCCCTTAGAGTTGCTGCCTGAGCTTCTGCACGAACGCCGTGACGCCGACCTGGCGCTCGAGCTTCAGCTGCTCCGCGCGAAGAATCGACTTCACCGATTCGAAGGCGATGCCGATGTTGTCGTTGATGACGATGTAGTCGTAGGCATCGAAGTGGCTCATCTCGTCGCCGGCCTTCTTCATGCGACCGCGGATCACCTCGTCGGAATCCTGCGCGCGGGTATGCAGCCGCTGCTCCAGCGCCTGCACCGAGGGCGGCAGGATGAACACGCTGACCACGTCCTTCGGCGCGCGGCCAGTCAATTGCTGCGTGCCCTGCCAGTCGATGTCGAACAGCACATTGCGGCCGGCTGCCAGGGCTTCTTCCACCGGCTTTCGCGGCGTACCATAGCAATTGTCGAATACCCGCGCCCATTCCAGCAGTTCGCCCTGTGCCACCATCTGGTCGAACCGCGCCTGGTCGACGAAATAGTAGTCGCGGCCTTCTTCTTCGCCGGGACGCCTGGGCCGCGTCGTCACCGACACAGACATCTTCAGTTCGGGAATTTCCGAGATCAGCATTCTCGTCAGCGTGGTCTTGCCGGCGCCCGACGGCGACGACAGCACGAACATCAGCCCGCGCCGCTCGACGCCTTCGAATACAGGATTGTTGGAATTCGTCATTCGAGGTTCTGAACCTGTTCGCGGAATTGCTCGACCACGTTCTTCATCGCGAGCCCGGTGTTGGTCAAATCGATATCGTTGGATTTAGAACAGCAGGTATTGACCTCACGATTGAACTCCTGCGCCAGGAAATCCAGCCGACGACCGACCGCGCCGCCCTTCTTGATCATGTCGCGCGCCTGAGAGATGTGCGAGGCGATGCGATCCAGTTCTTCACGGATGTCGGCCCTGGCCGCGATCATGATGGCCTCCTGGTTGAGCCGGTCTGAATCGAAACGATCCGACGACTCCAGCAGTGCGGCGATCTGCTCGGCAAGCCGGGCGCGGATCGCCTCGGGCTTGCGGCCCGGTGCTGCCTCGGCCTGTTTCGCAAGCGTTTCAATCTCATCCATGCGCTGTGACAGGATCTGGCCGAGGGTGTCGCCCTCGCGCTTGCGCATTTCGACCAGCGCGGTCAGCGCCTGCTCGAAGGCTGCCGCCACGGCGACCCGAGCGGCCTTGTCTTCTTCCTCGTCGCTGTCCGGTTCGACGACCTCAATGACGCCCTTGATGGCCATCAATCCGTCCACGCTGGGCGCCACCGCATCGATCTTGCCGGCGAGTTCGCCAGCAATCTTCAGGATCGAATTCAGCACGTCCTCGTTGACGCGCACCGTGGACATCGCGTTGGCGCGCTTCACGGTGAGATTGGCGTAGACCGTGCCGCGCGACAGCACCTCGGCGGCCCGCTTACGGGCGATGGTTTCAGCCTCGTCCCAGCCGGGCGGCAGCCGCACGCGAAAGTCGAAGCCCTTGGCATTGACGGACTTCAATTCCCACTCGAAGGCATACGGCCCGCTGGTGCCGTGACTTCGCGCAAAGCCGGTCATGCTCGACAGCGCCATCGCGAACGTCTCCAAAAATAAGAGTTGAGATTCGCGAAGCGCGAACCGGGATCAGGTTAGAGCCTTTTCGGGCCTTAGGGAATTACCGCGGATTCGCGACCGCTGCCTATTGCTGAACCACCGGCGGCGATGCCGTCGATTGCGCGGCGCCCTGGCGTGCCGGCGGAGCCGCGCTGCGGGTGCGCTGTTTCTGCCCGGCGGGCTTGGCCGGGGTTGCCCCGGTGGCCGCATTCGGATCACCCGGCGTAGCCGCGGCACCAGGCTGCGGCTCGTCCGGCGGCTCGACGGTATCGTTCTGGATCTGCTTTTCCTGTGCCCGCAGCCTGGCGACGTTCTTCTGGTGCTGGTCGTAGGTTTCAGTGAAGCTGTGGCCGCCGGTGCCGTCGGCGACAAAGAACAGGTCGCGGGTGCGCGCCGGCTTGGCGGTGGCCTCAAGCGAAGCGCGCCCAGGATTGGCGATCGGGCCCGGAGGCAGGCCTTCGACCACATAGGTATTGTAGGGCGACGGCTGCTGGATCTCGCTGCGTTTGATCGGCCGCCCCAGCGTGCCCTTGCCGCCGACCAGGCCGTAGATGATGGTCGGATCGGACTGCAACTTCATCTTCTGCCGCAGGCGGTTGGCGAACACCGCCGCAACCCGGCTGCGCTCGTCGGCCTTGCCGGTCTCCTTCTCGACGATGGAGGCCAGCGTAACCAGCTGCTCCGGAGTCTTGACCGGAACGTCGGGGCTGCGGCGCTCCCAGATGTCGGCCAGCGCCCGCTTCTGCTCCTGCTGCATGCGCTGGATCACCTGATCGCGGGTGGTGCCGCGCGGAAACTTGTAGGTCTCCGGCAGCAGCGTACCCTCGCGCGGCATCTCGCGGATCGAACCGGTGAAGATGTCGTTATCGGTCAGCCGGGCAACGATCTGCTCGGAGGTCAGGCCCTCCGGGATCGTCACCGAATGCTGCACCACCTTGCCTTCGACGAGCGTGCCGATGACGGTGCGCAGGCTGGCGTTCTTCGGAAACAGATACTCTCCCGGCTTGAGCTCGGAGCTGGCCTTCAGCGCGAACACGCTGCCGATGAACACCCAGCGGTTAGCGTCGATCACGCCTTCGCGTAGCAGCGTCTCGGCGATGTCGCCCTTGCCGGCGCGGGCGGGAATGTTGACGACCTTCTCGTCTTGCAGCGGTCCCGGCGCTTCGAGCGCCTGGCGGCCGTATACGTAGACCCCGCCGACGCCGAGCATCACGACGAGGATGATGGTGATGATGGCGTTGCCGGCGATAACCAGCGGATTGCGGGCACGGTCAGAGCGTTTCGGCGGCGGCGGAACCTGCTCCGGCTCCAGCGCGGCGCGCGGGCTCCTTGGCGAAATGGGCGGCCTCTCACTCATCGATAGTACCTGAATCCTGTCGGTTCAATCGTGACCAGGGGACAACTCCCTGCCCGCCTGTAGCATACGCCCGCAGTAGGAATTAGCGCGGAATGCGGCGAAACGGTGGAGTCACTCTAGTGGGCAACACGCTGCAGGATAAGGGAGGCGTTTGTACCTCCGAAACCGAATGAATTCGACAGCGCCACATTGATCTCACGCTTGCGCGGCTTGTGCGGGACCAGGTCGATTGCAGTATCCACCGAAGGATTGTCGAGATTGATGGTCGGCGGCGCGATGTTATCCCGAATCGCCAGAATGCAGAAGATGGCCTCGACCGCACCAGCAGCGCCCAGCAGATGCCCGATCGACGACTTGGTCGAAGACATCGACACGGTCGACGCGGCATTGCCGAGCAATCGCTGCGCGGCACCGAGTTCGATTTCGTCTCCGACCTGGGTCGAGGTGCCGTGGGCGTTGATGTAGTCGATATCGGACGCAGCGATCCCCGCGCGCTTCATGGCAGCGCTCATGCTGCGAAATGCGCCGTCGCCGTCCGGCGTCGGCGACGTGATGTGGTAGGCGTCGCCCGACATCCCGTAGCCCGTGATCTCGGCATAGATTTTGGCGCCGCGCGCGCGGGCGTGCTCGTATTCCTCGAGCACGACGACGCCGGCGCCCTCGCCCATCACGAACCCGTCGCGGTCCTTGTCGTAGGGGCGCGAGGCCTTCTCCGGATTCTCGTTGAAGCCGGTCGACAGCGCGCGCGATGCGCAGAAGCCGGCCATGGCCAGGCGGCTGATCGGCGATTCCGTGCCGCCGGCCACCATCACGTCCGCGTCGCCAAGCGCGATCAGGCGGCTGGCGTCGCCGATTGCATGCGCACCGGTCGAGCAGGCCGTCACCACCGCATGGTTCGGCCCCTTGAGGCCGTGCTCGATCGAGACGTAGCCGGAAGCCAAGTTGATCAGGCGGCCGGGAATGAAGAATGGCGAGACCTTGCGCGGTCCGCGATCCCTGAGCAGCAGGGCGGTGTCGGCGATGCCCGACAGGCCACCGATGCCCGAGCCGATCATCGTGCCGGTGGCGCAGCGGTCTGTCTCGTTGTCGGGATGCCAGCCGGCGTCGTCGAGCGCCTGCTTGGCTGCACACATGGCGTAAATGATAAAATCGTCGACCTTGCGCTGGTCCTTCGGCTCCATCCACTGATCGGGATTGAAGGTGCCGGCCGTACCGTCGCCGCGGGGAATGATGCAGGCAATCCGGCTTGTGAGGTCCGACACATCGAACATGTCGATCTGCCGGGCACCGCTCTCGCCGTTGAGAATGCGCTTCCAGGTTGGTTCGACGCCGCAGCCGAGCGGTGACACCATGCCCAGCCCCGTGACGACAACCCGTCTCATATCAATCTCCAGCCCGGTCAGTTGCGGTACACAACAAGAAGCCGGTGGATCGTTGTACGACGATCCGTCCGGCTTCTTACGTGTTCCTTTGAAGAGCGTTAGCTCTTCGCGTTCTTTTCAAGAAACTTGGTGGCGTCGCCGACGGTGAGGATCGTCTCAGCGGCGTCATCGGGAATTTCGCAGCCGAACTCTTCTTCGAATGCCATCACGAGCTCGACAGTGTCGAGGCTGTCTGCACCGAGATCATCGATGAAGCTCGCGGCATCGACTACTTTTTCGGGTTCAACACCAAGGTGTTCGACCACGATCTTCTTAACTCGCTCGCCAATCTCGCTCATCGTTCAACCTCGTGCTTGTTTCATTGGACCCGACCGCAGACGATACGAGCCATCGTGGTGCGTTAAATCACATATTCCTGCGCATTGCGCGTCATCTTGATTGGCCCCGTCGTCCCGGACGAGACCTCGCGAATAACGGCAGGCTCCGCACCGCCAATATACAGGGTTTCAAATTCCTGCAATGGCATTGTTTACCCTGCCGTTCTTGGTCCGGTTACCATACTTCCCAAGCCCTGACTACAAGGCTCATCAAGCATGCCGGGGATCCAAACGGTTTGCCCTTCCGGGGTTCCCCGCAAGCTCAGATCATAGCCATTCCGCCATTGACATGGATGGTCTGGCCGGTGACGTAAGCCGCTTCATTTGAGCTCAAATACACCGCCGCCGCAGCGATATCTTCCGGCGTGCCCAGCCGAGCCGCCGGCACCTTGGCCAGAATCGCTTCGCGCTGCTTGTCGTTCAATGCATCGGTCATCGGCGTCGCGATAAAGCCCGGCGCGATGCAATTGGCTGTCACATTGCGCTTGGCGTATTCGGCGCCCAGCGTCTTGATCATGCCGATCAGTCCGGCCTTCGCGGCGGTGTAGTTGCCCTGACCGGGATTGCCGGTCACGCCGACGATCGAGGTGATGGCGATGATGCGGCCGAAGCGCTTGCGCATCATCAGCTTGGTGGCGGCACGGGCCAGGCGGAATGTCGCGGTCAGGTTGACCTTGATGACGTCGTCCCAGTCCTCGTCCTTCAGCTGCACGAACAGGTTGTCGCGGGTAATGCCGGCGTTGCTGACGAGAATATCGAGCTGACCCATCGCCTTTTCGGCCGAGGGTACCAGTGCCTCGACCTCGGCGTCGTCGGACAGGTTGCACGGCAGCACAAAAGTTCGCTCGCCGAGTTTGGCGGCCAGCGCCTCCAGCGCGTCGCGCCGGGTCCCGGACAACGCGACGGTTGCCCCCTGCCCGTGCAGAGCGGTCGCAATGGCGCCGCCGATGCCACCCGTGGCGCCGGTCACCAGCGCGGTTCGGCCAGTCAAATCGAACATGTCGTCTCCTTCGTCCGTTTACGCCGGACGCGCCGCAGCGAGCGCGTCCTTGACCACGGCAATATCATTGGGTCCGCCGACGGCGGTGCCGACGGCTCCTTCGGCGATACGCTTCACCAGGCCGCTCAGCACCTTGCCGGCGCCGACCTCGAAAAACCGCGTGACGCCGTGGCCGGCCATATAGACCACCGACTCGCGCCAGCGCACCGTTCCCGTCACCTGCTCCACAAGCCGGCGACGAATTTCGTCCGGATCGGTCAAAGCGGAGGCCAGCACGTTGGACACCAGCGGCACCGCCGGCGCCTGAATGGTCACCGCGGCCAGCGCCTCAGCCATCACGTCGGCGGCCGGCTGCATCAGGCTGCAATGAAACGGTGCCGACACCGGCAGCAGCATGGCGCGCTTGGCACCCTTGGTCTTGGCGATCTCCAGGGCGCGCTCCACAGCGGCGACGTCGCCGGACACCACCACCTGGCCACCGCCATTGTCGTTGGCGGCCTGACAGACCTGGCCCTGGGCGGCCTCTTCGGCCACCGCGACCGCGGTCTCGAAATCGAGCCCGAGCAGCGCCGCCATGGCGCCAACCCCGACCGGAACGGCCTTCTGCATGGCCTGGCCGCGGGTGCGCAGCAGCCGCGCGGCATCGCTGATGCTCAGGCTGCCAGCGGCCGCCAGCGCCGAATATTCGCCGAGCGAATGCCCCGCCACAAACGCCGCGTCCCGCGCCAGCACCAGGCCGGCTTCGGCTTCCAGCACCCGCATGGTCGCCAGCGACACCGCCATCAGCGCCGGCTGGGCATTTTCCGTCAGTTGCAGGGTCTCGGCGGGTCCGTCCCAGATGATCGCGGTCAGCTTCTGGCCGAGCGCCGAATCGACCTCGTCGAACACGGCGCGGGCGACCGGAAAGGCGTCGGCCAGCGCCTTGCCCATGCCAACGGCCTGGGACCCCTGCCCCGGAAATGTGAATGCTGCGGTCATCGACGCCCCTGAAAGTCTCTTAACGTGCGCCGTAAGACACTGGCGGGATGTGTTATGTCAAGCCGCCGTCCCGGCGCCCGGGTTCCCCTACCGCCAGCCAGACCAGCGAAACCAGCGTTGTTTCCCTTGGTTTCCCTTGCCATTCCGCCGGAAATCCGTATAAGGCCCCGATCCGCAGATCCCGGCCGGGAGCTGAACGGACGGTCTCAGCAATTTCAGCGTTTGAATTGATGTGGCAGGGCCAGTTGGCCCGTCGTCCCGTGCTTCCGCCTTCTGAGCAATATCGAGTCCTTTCCTAGAGGGTTCGAAGGGCTTGCCGCCGGGGAACGCGCTAACAGTGGAAAGGACACCCATGGCTCTCTACGAGCATGTATTTCTGGCGCGCCAGGACGCGAGCGCCCAGCAGGTCGAGGACCTGACTGCGCAGATGACCGCAATCGTCGAAGGTACCGGCGGCAAGGTCGTAAAGATGGAAAATTGGGGCGTACGCTCCCTGACCTATCGCATGAACAAGAATCGCAAGGCGCACTTCGTTCTGATGAACATCGATGCCCCCTCCGCGGCGATCACCGAGATCGAGCGCCAGGAACGCATCAGCGAAGACGTCATCCGCTACCTGACCATCCGCGTCGAAGAGCACGAGGAAGGCCCGTCGGCGATGATGCGCAAGGCCGATCGCGACCGTGATCGCGACGACCGTGGCGGCGGCTTCCGTGGCGACCGCGAAGGCGGTTTCCGTGGTGATCGTGAAGGCGGTGGTTTCCGGGGTGATCGCGGCCCGCGCCGTCCCCGTGACGACGAAGCCGCAACTGCAGCTGGTGAGGAGTAAGAATCATGGCTGAAGCTGGTGCACGTCGTCCGTTTTTCCGCCGTCGCAAGACCTGCCCGTTCACAGGTCCGAACGCGCCGAAGATCGACTACAAGGATTCCAAGCTGCTGATGCGTTACGTTTCCGAGCGCGGCAAGATCGTGCCGAGCCGCATCACCGCCGTCTCCGCCAAGAAGCAGCGTGAACTCGCGCGCGCCATCAAGCGCTCGCGTTTCCTCGGCCTGCTGCCCTACGTGATTCGCTAAGCGAACGCCTTCAGCCCGCGGCATCGACGCCGCGGGCTGTTTCTTCTCATAAGGCTTCCGGGTCGTCCGGTCGCCGATGGTTGGGGTCACAGACCTCTAACCGCTCGAAAGGAGCGGGACAGCTGATGATCATGCCCCTCCTTATCGCGCTTGCTGCAGGCGCTGCCTCGGCGCTGATGTTCGCCTCGATCATTTCGGGCGCGCTGATCTCGCTGCTGCTGTTCTATCTCGCGCCGCTGCCCCTGATGGTCGCAGGCCTCGGCTGGGGAGCGCTCGGCGCCGCCATTGGCGGCATTGCCGCTGCGACCGGCCTCGGCCTGATGTTCGGCATGCCCTATCTCGGCGCCTTCGTTGTGACCGTCGCGCTGCCGGCCTGGTGGCTTGGCCACCTCGCGCTGCTCGGCCGCCCGGTCATCGAAGGCACGCCGGCATCGAACGGCGCCGCTGCCATTGCACCGCAGACGGAATGGTACCCGGTCGGCCGCATCCTGCTGTGGGTCGCCGGCTTCGCCGCATTGACCACCATGGCCGCCCTGCTCACACTCGGCACCGACGGCGCCAGCATCGTCGGCGCGCTGAAGCGCGGCCTGCTGCGCATCATGGGGCCACGCGAAGGCAAACCCGCCGATAACGATGTGGACGCGCTGATCGACGCGCTGGTCATGATTGCGCCGGCCGCGGCGGCGCTGGTTGCCATCATGACGCTGACGCTGAATCTCTGGCTGGCCGCAAAAATCACCGCCACCTCCGGCCGCCTGCATCGCCCGTGGCCGGACCTGAGGAGCGCGGCGCTGCCGCCGATGACCCTGGTGGCGCTGGCGCTGGCCCTCGCATTGTCCTTCACAGGAGGCGTGCTCGCGATCTTCGGCCAGATCGTGAGTTCGACGCTGCTGATGGCCTATGCGCTGACCGGCTTTGCCACGCTGCATACGCTGACGCTCGGCCTGAAAAGCCGGGTGCTGTGGCTGAGTTCGGCCTACGCCATCGTGCTGGTGTTCGGCTGGCCGATCCTCGGAATGGTCGGCCTCGGCCTCGCCGATGCCTTCTTCGGATTCCGCCAACGCTTTCTGCAACGCAGGCTGCCTTCGCAGGTGACCTGAGAATTCCCTTCACCCCAACCCACTTTCGCTGCAACACACAAAGGAGACATACTATGGAAGTCATTTTGCTGGAACGCGTCACCAAGCTCGGCCAGATGGGCGAAGTCGTCCGCGTCAAGGACGGCTACGCCCGCAACTTCCTGCTGAAGCGTGGCAGGCGCTGCGCGCCACCACCGACAACCGCTCGAAGTTCGAAGGCATGAAGGCCGACCTCGAGGCGCGTAACCTCGTCGCCAAGGAAGAAGCCACCAAGGTCGCCGAGAAAATCGACGGTCGCAACGTCGTCGTTCTGCGTCAGGCCTCGGAAACCGGCCAGCTCTTCGGTTCGGTCACCGTGCGCGACATCATCGCGACCTTCGAGAGCGATGGCGTCACCTTCGCGCGCAGCCAGGTGCTGCTCGACGCGCCGATCAAGACGATCGGCAAGCATAAGATCTCGATCGCCGTGCATCCGGAAGTCGAAGTCAGCGTCAGCGTCACCGTTGCCCGCAGCGAGGCCGAGGCCGAGCGCATCAACCGCGGCGAAGACATCAGCACCCGCCAGGAAGACCAGGACGCCGCCGCCGAAGCGCTTGCCGCAGCCGGTGAATTCTTCGATCCGGAAGCTCGTCCCGGCGACGACGAAGACGGCGACGAGAAGTAAGACCTTCCGCTTTGCTGCGATGACGACAAAAAAGCCCGGCCAGATTGGCCGGGCTTTTCATTGGCTGATGGTCGACCACTCGGCAGCAGCCGATGGCTTCGCCCTATTGCGAGATCGGGGGACCGTCGGACCGCCTGACGCAGGCGGCGCGACCGGCGTCGGTGGACGCGACTCGACGGCCGGAGGTTTCGGACTCGTGTCGGCGGCAGGTGCGCGCGGCTCTGAGGCTGCGGGCGCCGGTGACGCGGCGGCGGGCGCCGACGAAGCCGGAGCGGCGGGCGACTCTGCCGACGACGCAGGCCGCGACTCGCTCTCCGACGCCTTGGGGGCCGGTGTCACCGGCGGCACCGGATCGGGACGCAACGACGGGGTTTCGGCCTTTGCGTTGTCAGGCTTGGCCGGCTCAGGCTTGGCTGACTCTGACTTGGCTGGTTCAGTTTTGGCCGGCTCGGTCTTTCCCTCCTCGGCCGGCTTCGGCGCGACGGGCTTGCTGGCCTCTTCCTTAACAGGCTGCGGCTTCGTCGGCTCCGGCTTGACCGGCTCCGGCTTGGCAATCTCCGGCGCGACCTTCGGCTGCTCTTCACGGCCGCGGCGCTTGCCCTTCTTGCCTAGCTTCTGCATGGTCGCGGATGGCGCGGCCGCCGCCGACGGTTCGCCTTCGGCGGCGGGTTTCGCGTCGGCCGGCTTGCCTTCGGCGGCAGGCGTTTCACCGTCAGGCTTTGCTGCATTGGGGGCATCAGCCGCAGGACGTCCGAGCCGTTTGGCGGCACGATCGGCGGCCCGCTTCTGCCGCGCTGTCATCGGCGCGGCTTCCGGCTCGGGTCTAGCTTCCGGCGCCGGCTCGGCGGCGCGGCGGCCGAAGCCGAAGAAGGACGGCGATTCGGCAGGCGCTGGTGCAGCAGCCGCTGGCGCGGCACCTGGCTTCGCCTCCGGGGCCGGTTTCGGCGCGCTACGCGATTCGATGCCCTGCTTGGTCAGGCCATCGTCATAGCGCTTGTCTGCGGCGCCGTTGGACACAAGGTAAGCACTCAGTGAAGCGGCCATGCCGCTGCTGGTCGTGTAATGCTGACGCAGGAATCCGGGCAGCGCACCGGGCGCCACGGTCTTCAACAGCCCGCGCGAGCTCTTGTGACAGGCCGTGCAGGTGCCAGAGAAGATTTGTGAAGGGGTTTTGCCGGCTTCAAGATTTTGAGCCTGCACCGGGACTGCCGCGAAGCCGATCAAAAGCATCGCCGTCGCTAAACTGAGCGCTCGGCTCAACATTCCATCCTCCAGACGCGGGAAATTGCCGGGTTTGCGGCGGTCACGTTGTACCGGATTGTTGTCCGAATGGAAGTGGCGAGATCGCGGAACTGCGCGATTGGAACAATTTTGTATGGAAGCATTGCGGCCAGTGCATTGGCAAAGCCGAAACCTCGCACTTATCATATTACCCGGTAGCTAGGACGACAGTTATCTGCTGATGCGCGGACGTCCTACTACCCCGGTTCGTACGTGATTGGGTCATTGGGGTGATTTCCATGGACCGTTTGTTGCGTTGGTTTCTCGGCCAGTACATTCGTCGCGGATCGATCACGTTCACCACCGCGAATGGCACGCGCTTCACCTGCGGCGACGGCACCGGAAAGCCTGTCGCAGTCAGGTTCACCACCAGGGCCGCGGCGCGCCGGCTACTGCTCGACCCGGAAATGGCGCTCGGCGACATCTTCATGGACGGCAGTTTCGTGGTCGAACAGGGCAGCATCGCCGATGTGCTGGCGATCGCGCTGGACCAGCCGGACCTGTCGCCGCGCTGGGCCGGGGTCCAATGGTGGCTCCGCTACCTGATCCGGCACGTCCAGCAGTTCAATCCGCGCAGCCGGTCGCGCAATAACGTCTCCCATCACTACGATCTGGATGGACGGCTGTACTCGCTGTTTCTCGATGCCGACAGGCAATATAGCTGCGCCTATTTCGAGACACCGGACGCCACGCTCGACGATGCCCAGCTCGCCAAGAAGCGCCACCTCGCCGCCAAGCTGCTGATCAAGCCCGACCAGCGGCTGCTCGATATAGGCTCCGGCTGGGGTGGCCTTGGACTGTATCTCGCCGAGATGACGGGCGCGGACGTCACGGGCATTACCCTGTCGACCGAGCAGCTCCAGCTTTCCAACGCCCGCGCCGGAGAAAAGAACCTGGGGCAGTCCGCCCGCTTCGTGCTGCAGGACTATCGCGACATCCCCGGCCCGTTCGACCGTATCGTCTCGGTCGGCATGTTCGAGCACGTCGGCGTCGACCACTACGACACCTATTTCAAGCGTTGCGCGGAATTGCTAACCGATGACGGCGTGATGGTGCTGCACTCGATCGGCCGCTCCGAGGGCCCCGGCATCACCAATCCCTGGATCTCCAAATACATCTTCCCCGGCGGCTACATTCCGGCGCTGTCCGAGGTGCTACCGGCGATCGAGCGCGCCGGCCTGCTGGTCTGTGACATCGAGATCCTGCGGCTGCATTATGCGGAGACGCTTAAGGCATGGCGCGAGCGCTTCCTGGCTCGGCGCGAGGAAGCGGTGCGGCTCTACGACGAGCGTTTCGCGAGAATGTGGGAATTTTACCTGGCGGCGTCGGAAATGTCGTTCCGCAAGCAGAACGTGATGAATTTCCAGATCCAACTGACCAAGCGCCAAGGCGTGGTGCCGATGACCCGCGATTACATCGCCCGGGAGGAAGCGCGGCTACGCAGCGTCGAACACGGACAGGCTCCGCGCCTTCAGATGGCCGGCGAATAGGCTAATACTGGGGGTGAAATTGCAGATTTCGGTCGCTCGGCAGCGCCGGGCGGGCCAGACGGGCACGCATCTCTGAAAGCAGCCGATCATCGCAGCGCACGTCGCCGAGTTGTTCAGCCTGTTCGAACGTATCGACAAGAGTGGACAGCCATTCGGTCGAACCGTTGACGGGCTGCCATTGTTGCTGCTCGCGCTGCGTCATTGCCAGGTCATCCTTGTCTAGTCGTCCCACATCAACGCCCTATCGCCGACCCAGTTCCGCGGCCCCGCCCAACGTCCACTCAGCCGATCCAGAAGTGTGACCTGGATCACAGAAGCCCCGGCTCGGCGTGCCCTAAAACGGCAACATGAAACCGAACGCACCAGACACATCCCCGGAAGCCGACAGCATCCGCGTCGATTACGTCATGATCGGTATCTGTGCCGCAGCAGGCCTGACCGCCTTGATCTATCTTCTGTTGCTCTAACCCCAAGCGGGTCAAAGCCCGGGCCATACCTATAAGTGGCGGAAGTGGCCGCGAGGTTCAGTCGCGTGCGCCAATTGTCTGCGGTTCCTTAAACAAGCCTTCATCAGCGGGCCGCGTTTCCGAAGGGATGCCGTCAAGCGCAATGCGCTCACAGCTCCCGTCATCCACCGGAAAATATCCGAATCGTGCATAATGGATGAACGGGCTTTCGCTCGGCGACCAACTGGCGCTTAGTCGCCCGCGCACCGCATCCGACAAATTCAAAGAACAATCCAGAGCCATGGCAACCTTCGATTCTGAACGTTCTCAAACTTCCCGACGCCGGTGCCCCCGTCTACCGCACGGCACCGCACAATATCGAAGCGGAACAGAGCGTTCTCGGCGCCATCCTGGTCAATAACGACGCCTTCTACCGGGTCTCCGACTTCCTGAAGCCGGAACATTTCTTCGAACCGATCCACCAGACCGTCTACGAGACCGCCGGCAGCATCATCCGCGCCGGCAAGGTCGCCACACCCGTCACCCTGAAGACCTTCCTGCCGGCCGACACCGATCTCGGCGGCATGACGGTGGCGCAGTACATCGCCCGCCTCGCCGCCGAAGCTACCACTATCATCAATGCCCACGATTATGGCCGGACCATCTACGAACTGGCGCTGCGCCGCGACCTGATCCGGATCGGCGAGGACATGGTCAATGTGGCCTTCGACGCGCCGGTCGATTTTGCGCCGCGCGCCCAAATCGAGGACGCCGAGCGCCGGCTCTACGAACTTGCCGAAGCCGGCCGCTATGACGGCGGTTTCCAGAAATTCTCCCAGGCGATGAAGACCGCCCTCGACATGGCCGCGAACGCCTACCGGCGCGAGGGCAAGCTGTCGGGCATCTCCACCGGCATGAAGGCCCTCGACGCCCGGCTCGGCGGCTTGCAGCAGTCCGATCTCGTGGTGCTCGCCGGCCGCCCCGGCATGGGCAAGACCGCGCTGGCCACCAACATCGCCTACAATATCGCCCGCGCCTATCAGTCCGAATTGCAGCCCGACGGCACCAAGAAAACGGTCAACGGCGGCATTGTCGGCTTCTTCTCCTGCGAAATGTCCGCCGAACAGCTGGCCACGCGTATTCTTGCCGAGCAGACCAACATTTCATCCGCCAGCATCCGACGGGGCGGCATCACCGAGGGCGAATTCGAGAAGATCTGCGACCACACCATCGAGCTGCAGCACCTGCCGCTCTATGTCGACGAAACCGGCGGCCTGTCGATCTCGCAGCTGACCGCCCGCGCCCGCCGCCTGAAGCGGCAAAAGGGCCTCGACGTCATCATGGTGGACTACATCCAGCTGCTGCAGGGCTCGGGCAAGCGCTCCGATAACCGCGTGCAGGAAGTCACCGAAATCACCACCAGCCTGAAGGCGCTGGCCAAGGAGTTGAACTGTCCGGTGATCGCGCTGTCGCAGCTGTCGCGTCAGGTTGAAAGCCGCGACGACAAGCGCCCGCAGCTTTCCGACTTGCGTGAATCCGGATCGATCGAGCAGGACGCCGACGCGGTGATCTTCGTCTACCGCGAGGAATACTACCTGCAGAACAAGGAGCCGCGGCCGGGCACGCCGGAGCACGAAAAGTGGCAGCTCGACATGTCGCTGGTGCACGGCCGCGCCGAAGTCATCATTGCCAAGCAACGCCACGGCCCCACCGGCACCGTCGAACTTCAGTTCGAGGGCCAGTTCACCCGCTTCAGCGATCTGGTCGGCGAAAGCCATCTGCCCGCGCATCACGAGTAGACGCGCAGCGCGGTTGAACCGCTCCTGCCCCGCGCCTATTGTGCAGTGCAGTTGATCGGTCCAGCGGCGACGCCGCGATGGCGTCATCTTCGCGCGTCAGGAACGTCCTATGAATGTTGTGTCAGATCCGAAATCCATCGCTGCCAGCCAAGCCCCTCCGATGAGGCGGCGCTGGCGGCGGCTACCGGCGTGCTGACCATCGATCTCGACGCCATCGTCGCCAACTGGCGCAAGCTGGAAAAGACCGGCGTGCCGGCCGAGTGCGGCGCCGCCGTCAAGGCCGACGCCTATGGCTGCGGCATTGACCCGGTGGTGCGCGCCCTGGCCTCCGCGGGCTGCAAGACCTTCTTCGTTGCCACCATCCCCGAGGCGCGGGCCGTGCGCGGCGCGGCGCCGGAAGCAGCGATCTATGTGCTCAACGGCTTTCTCCAGAATTCCGGCGACGCGCTGGCTGCCATCAATGCGCGGCCGGTGATCGGCGATCTCAACGAACTCGCCGAATGGGACATCTTCTGTCGCCGCACCGGCTGGCGCGGGGCGCCGCCGTCCATGTCGACACAGGCATGAACCGGCTCGGACTCAGCGTGATCGATGCGCAAAGCCTGGCGCCGCGCATCGCGACCGGCGATCACGGCATCACGCTGGTGATGAGCCATCTCGCTTGCGCCGAAAACGTGCAGCATCCGCTCAATGCCAGACAGGTCGCGGCGTTTCGCGAGGTCGCACATCTGTTCTTCGGCGTGCCGGCGTCGCTGGCCAATTCCTCCGGCATTTTCCTCGGCTCGCAGTTCAGCTTTGACCTGACGCGGCCCGGCGCAGCCCTTTACGGCGTCAATCCGACACCGGAAGCCGACAACCCGATGCAGCCGGTGGTCGATCTCAAGGCGCGCATCGTGCAGATCCGCGACGTCGCCCGCGGCGACACCGTAGGCTACAGCGCGACCTGGACGGCGCGGCGGCCGACCCGCATCGCCGTGGTCGCGGCCGGCTATGCCGACGGCTATTTCCGCGCCGCCGGCAGCAATGACGGCACCCGCGGTGCCGAGGTGATCGTCGCCAGCAAGCGCTGCCCGGTCGCCGGGCGCATCTCGATGGACTTGCTCGCGGTGGATATCACCGACCTCGCCCACAACGCCGCGCGGCGCGGCCAGATGGTAACGCTGATCGGCGACGGCATCACGGTGGACGAACTGGCGCATCACTTCGGCACCATCGCCTATGAAGTGCTGACCAGCCTCGGCCGGCGCTATCACCGGATCTACAAGGGCGGCGGCGCGACCTTGTAAAGAACCGCCGAACCGGTCGTGACCACCGCGACCAGGCCGGGCGGCGGCGTCGTGTCGGCAGGCAGATCCGTGAGCAGCACGTAGTCGAACCTGGAACGCCAGTTCGGAAGGTAGCGCGCGTCCTCGAGATTTTCGGCGGTGAAACTGTCCTGCCACAAAATCGGCCATACCACCGACTCCGCGAGCGGCTGCGCGATCGCGTCAAATGGCGGCTTCACGATCAACGGCTGCTGGCTGGCGTCGGCGAAAAGCAGCGGCCAGAATGCGTGGCGTTCGATCAGCAGCAAGGCCGGCAGGTGGCCGTCAAGCCGGTAGAAGGACGGCATTGCGCGCGACGGCCGGCCAACATCGGTGCTGGAACCGAGGCGGCCCCTCGCTGTCAGCACGCGCGCGCCGGCCGGCACCGGCGCAATGGCGGCGCGAAGATCGGCGACATCGTGCCGGTGATCGACCCACACCCAAGAGATATAGGCGCTGCGCATGCCGATCAGGGCCGCGAACACCGCGGCTGCGACCGTCGCACGACGCCCGGTGATGCGCGGTGCCATGCCGGCAAACAGGATCAGCGACATCATCAGGCAGAGCCGGGAATCGACGAAGCTGCCCCGGCTCACGGTGATCGGCGCCACCGTATAGAGCAGCAGCAGCGCGACCAAGACCAGTTGCATGCCCCGCGCAAACACCAGGTTCTGCCGGTTCAGCACCATCAGGATCAGGACCGCGATGCAGGTCACCATCGTGACCGCCGTGCTGTAGGTCGCGAACGGCGTCAGCAGCCCCGCCAGCTTGTGGATGCCGCCCCAGTCGCCGAACGCCACGCCCTGGGCGAACGGACTGGCGAGATAGAGCCAGACCAGAGGTGAAAGAACGGCAACAGCCAGCGCCGCGGTCTGCAGCAGCTGCGGCGCGCCGAGCCTGCCGGATTTTTCAGGGCGTGAAGCTGCGTGAGTTCGATCGAGGCCAGCATCAGCGCGAACAGCACGACGCCGAAGATGTGACTGAAGAATATCACGATGGCCGAGATCGCACCGACGATGGCGGCCATCACCACGCTGCCGCGCCGCCGCAGCACCAGCCAGGCTGCGGCGGCAACCAGCGCCAGCCCGAGCGACAGCAGGAAGTTCATGAAGCCGAGATGGAAGATGCCGTTATAGGCGATCACCCCCGATGCCAGCGGCCAGTACAGGAAGCGGCCGAAGGCAGCGCGGCTGTAGACCACCACGCCAATCACCGGCGCAAACAGGCTCAGGGCCAGCAGCATCCGTCCACCGGCATGCACGGAAGTGACATGAAGCAGTGCCGCGCCGAGCACGTCCATCGCCAGGTTGGGCAGAATGCGCCACGCCGGCGCATACATCTGCGAGAGTGTGGGATCGTCGGGGTGTGCGAGGACGAAATAGCGCGCGAGATGGTTGGGATAATCCTGCACCGGCGGCACGTCGACGAGGAAGAACGGCACCGCCAGCACGATCGCAAGTGCCGCCGCGGTCAGCCACCACAATGCTCCGGGTCCCCGCGCTGCTGATCCCCGCAACGGAGCGTCATGGTCAATCTCGGCCGTCGCAGTCATGCCTCGCCCCGTGTCGGCCGACCATGCCCAGCGGGTGTTATTATCCCGTGAACACGCCTGGAGGCGGCGAAAATAGACAGCGACCTGTTCGTGCCGTACTGGGGGAGCCTGATCGGCCCGGCACAGGACGCCTTTGATGTCATCCAGATCTATCGAACCGCCGCCTGTCGCTTCCGCAGACGCTGGCATTCCCCGCGACGAACTGCTCTACCGCTTGCGGCAGCAGTCCCTGCTCGGCGAGTTTGCCCGCCATGCGCTGCAAAGCCGCGATTTCGGCCAGATCCTGCAGCGCGCCACGGAACTCTGTGCGCAAGGTATGCAGACGAAATTCGCCAAGGTGCTTGAGTACATTGCCGAAGACAACCACCTGCTGGTACGCGCCGGTGTCGGCTGGGCGGCGGGAACGGTCGGCGTGGTGTCGCTCGGCACCGATATCGCGTCGCCGGCCGGTTTCGCCTACCAGACCGGCGAGGCCGTGGTTTCCAACCACCTGGCAGCCGAGACCCGGTTCCGTACACCAAAGCTGCTGTCCGACCATGGCATCAAGCGCGCCATCAACGTGCTGATCCCCGGCGGCGGCAAGGGCGACACGTCGTTCGGCGTCCTCGAAGTGGACAGCGCTGACTCCGGCAAGTTCGACGCCGGCGACGCCTCATATCTCGAAGGGTTTGCCGCCCTGCTCGGCATCGCCATTGAGCGCCAGCAGGCCGATGCGGAGCTGCAGCGCGCGCTGGAACACCAGGCGCTGCTGACCCGCGAGATGAGCCACCGCGTCAAGAACAGCCTGACATCGGTGGTCGGACTGCTGCGCGTTCAGGCGCGCAGCGCGCTGTCGCAGGACGTCCGCAACGCCCTCGATGACGCCAGCGCCCGCGTCAACACCATCGCCCAGGTTCATGATCATATCTGGCGCGGCGCCAGGATCGGCTTCATCGAGCTCACCGATTTCATGTCCGAACTCTGCAAGAACCTGCAGGGCACGGCGCCCCACCATACGCTGCGCTGCCAGGCCGAAAACCTCACGATCTCCGCGGACCACGCGATCCCGCTCGGCCTGATCATCAACGAACTGGTCACCAACGCCGTGAAATACGCCTACCCCGGCAGTCATGGCGTCGTCCATGTGACTGCAGGCGCGATCGACGGCCTGCTACATTTGGAAGTCGCCGACGAGGGCGTCGGCCTGCCCGAAGGCTTCGACATCGACCTGCCGCGCAGCAGTCTCGGCTTCAAGGTGATCAAGGGCCTGGTGCGCCAGTTGAAGGGGCAGGTCAGGATCGTCACCGCGCCCGCCGGCGGCGCCCGCTTCGTGCTCGACCTGCCGATCCTGACTCCGGCGTAAGCGGGGCCACGTGGCAGCTGCGCTACTTCGAAACTTGCTGCACGACTCGCGAGGTCGTGGCTAGGCTGGTCGCAAAGGGGCCTGTCGTGGATTACGGTTTCATCTTTGTCCTTGCGGTCGGCCTGATCGCCGGCACCATTTCGGGCATCGTCGGCACAGGCTCGTCGATCATGCTGGTGCCGGTGCTGGTCTATGAATTCGGGCCGAAGCAAGCAGTACCGATCATGGCGGTGGCCGCTGTGATGGCCAACCTGTCGCGGATTCTGGCGTGGTGGCGCGAGGTCGACTGGCGCGCCTGCGCGGCCTATTCGGTCACCGGTATCCCCGCCGCCGTGCTGGGCGCGCGCACGCTCTTGGTGTTGCCGTCGCGCGCGGTGGACGTCGCCATCGGCACATTCCTGATCGCCATGGTGCCGATGCGACACTGGCTGGCGCGGCACCAGTTCACGATCACCCTGTGGCACCTCGCGATGTCAGGCGCCATTATCGGCTACCTCACCGGCATCGTCGTCTCCACCGGCCCGCTCAGCGTGCCGCTGTTTTTGTTTTACGGCCTGACCAAGGGCGCGTTCCTCGCTACCGAGGCCGCCTCTTCGCTCGGCCTCTATCTGGCAAAATCCGTCACCTTTCAGCAGTTCGGCGCACTGACCTGGGAAGTGCTTTTCAAAGGCCTGATCGCTGGCTCGTCGCTGATGATCGGCGCGTTTGTCGCCAAGCGCTTTGTGCTGAAGCTCGATCCCGACGTTTTCCGGCTGGTGATGGACGGCATAATGATCGCGGCGGGGGTAAGCATGTTCTGGAATGCGCTTTGAAAGCCCGCTCGGAGCGATAACAAACTTGCAAATTGGCAGCGTACTCGCATAGATGAAGAGAACAAACCGAAAACGGCCGGATTTGGCCACGCTCGCATCAACGCTCCTCCCGACAGCGGCACGCCATGGCCAAGAACGTCCTCTCCTTCGTCTGCCAGAACTGCGGCGCGGCCTATAACCGCTGGCAGGGCAAATGCGAATCCTGCGGCGAGTGGAACACTTTGGTCGAGGAAGACACCACCGGTGCCACCACCATGCCGGTGTCGATCCGCTCCAAGCGACGCGGCCGGCTGTTCAATCTGGAAAGCCTGACCGGCAAGAGCGAGGATGCCCCGCGCATCGCGTCGGGCATGGGCGAGCTCGACCGCGTCACCGGAGGGGCTTCGTGCGCGGCTCGGTGCTGCTGATCGGCGGCGATCCCGGCATCGGCAAGTCGACGCTACTCACACAAGCGACCTCGCTGATGGCCCGCGCCGGCCACCGCGTGGTCTACATCTCCGGCGAAGAAGCGGTGGCCCAGGTGCGGCTGCGCGCAGCCCGGCTCGGCCTCGCCGACGCCGCGGTGCAGCTGGCCTCGGAGACCTCCGTCGAGGACATCGTCGCCACTTTGTCGGAAGGCGCCACGCCGCGGCTGATCGTGATCGATCTCGATCCAGACCATGTGGACCGACACCGTGGAATCGGCGCCGGGAACGGTGACCCAGGTGCGCGCCTCGGCGCAGGCGCTGATCCGTTTTGCCAAGAAAAGTGGCGCCACCATCATCCTGGTCGGCCACGTCACCAAGGACGGACAGATCGCCGGCCCGCGCGTGGTCGAGCACATGGTCGATGCGGTGATGTCGTTCGAGGGCGAGGGCTCGCAGCAGTTCCGCATTCTGCGCGCGGTGAAGAACCGGTTCGGACCGACCGACGAGATCGGCGTGTTCGAGATGACCGGGCTCGGCCTGCGCGAGGTCTCAAATCCCTCCGAGCTGTTCCTGTCCGGCCGCGATCTCGGCAGCCCGGGCACGGCGGTGTTCGCCGGCATGGAGGGCACCCGCCCGGTGCTGGTGGAACTGCAGGCGCTGGTGGCGCCGACCACATTAGGCACGCCGCGCCGAGCCGTGGTCGGCTGGGATTCCAGCCGGCTGTCCATGGTGCTGGCGGTGCTGGAGGCGCATTGCGGCGTGAAACTCTCCGGCTACGACGTCTATTTCAACGTCGCGGGCGGCCTGCGCATCCAGGAACCGGCGGCCGATCTCGCCGCCGCCGCGGCGCTGGTGTCGTCGCTGGCCAATGCGCCACTGCCGCCGGATGCGGTGTATTTTGGCGAGGTCTCGCTGTCCGGCGCGGTGCGCCCGGTGGCGCAAACCTCGGCGCGGCTGAAGGAAGCCGCGAAACTCGGCTTCGGCCGCGCGGTGCTGCCCGAATCGGCGCGCGGCGAGCCGATGGGCGATGCCGGGCTGGTGCTCAACACCATGGGCGGGCTGACTAGCCTGGTGGCCGATATCGCCGCCCGCGGTTCGCCGCGCGCCAAGGTGGACAACAGCAAAAGCACAGACGCGGAGAAAAATACCGCACCGGCCCGATTCAAGCGCGACAACGGCTGAAGCGGCGTGACGGACGGGGCCAGCGCCGCTATACCCTGCTCAACGCACCGGCCACTGACACACTCCATTAAGCCATCGGAACAATGATGGGATGACGGGGCCGTTAGCTGTTTTCCGGCCTTGCCGGACGTGCCATATGACCGTCACGCTGACCGGTAGATTCTCGCCGATTCGCGATTTTGACCACCGAGCGGACCTGACCAGCCGATGCCAATAACGATTCTCGACCTTGTCCTGCTCGGGGTAATGCTGATCTCCGGCCTGCTCGCGATGGTCCGCGGGTTCATGCGCGAGATTCTCTCCATCGCCGCCTGGGGCGCCGCCGCGCTGGTCACGCTCTACGCTTTCCCGAAGATGCTGCCCGCTGCCAAGGGCTATATCGCCAACGACACCATCGCCACCGTCGCGGTGATTGCCGGCCTGTTCATCGGTACGCTGATCGTCGTCTCGATCGTCACGGTGCGGATCTCCGACATGATCCTGGATCTCGCGCATCGGCGCGCTCGACCGCACCCTCGGTTTCCTGTTCGGCCTCGCCCGCGGCATGCTGATCGTGGTGGTGGCGTTCCTGTTCTTCAGCTGGCTGGTTCCCGACAAGCAGCGCCCGGACTGGGTCACGGGGGCCAAGTCGCTGACCGTGCTGAAATCCACCGGCGATTGGCTGATGGCACTCTTGCCGGATGACCCCGAGAACACCATCTTGAAGAAGTTCAAGAAAAACAAGCCCGATGAGGAACAGACTGACACCGAGCCGGCGGCCCCCGCCGGCGCGGGCGATGGCTATTCCAAACCTGCTCGCGACAGCCTGAAAAAGCTGATCGATGGCAAACCTGCGAAACAGTAGTACCCGGTTTCTTGCGACCAGAGAGGCGATGACCCCCATGCAAAGCCCTTCCCACGACGCTGCAAAACCGGACCTCGAACCAGACCACCACCACAACCTGCGCGACAGCGATGTTGACGGCGACATGCTGCGCGAGAAGTGCGGTGTGTTCGGCATCTTCGGGCACCCAGACGCCGCCGCCATCACCGCGCTCGGGCTACACGCCCTGCAGCACCGCGGCCAGGAAGCCGCCGGCATCGTCTCCTACGACAACGGCCGATTTCACAGCGAGCGCCGCCTCGGCCTGGTCGGCGACACCTTCTCCCGCCGCGAAGTGATCGAGCGCCTGCCCGGCACCGCCGCCGTCGGCCACACCCGCTACTCGACCACCGGCGAAACGATCCTTCGCAACGTGCAGCCGCTGTTCGCCGAGCTCAATGCCGGTGGCTTTGCAGTGGCCCACAACGGCAACCTCACCAACGGCCTGACCCTGCGCCGCGAACTGGTGCGCAACGGCGCCATGATGCAATCGACCACCGACACCGAGGTGATCCTGCATCTCGTCGCGCATTCCAAGCGCAACCGCTTCATCGACCGTTACATCGAGGCGCTGCGCGCCATCGAGGGCGCCTATGCGCTGGTCTCGCTTACCAACAAGAAACTGGTCGGTTCACGCGATCCGTTCGGCATCCGCCCGCTGGTGCTGGGCGAACTCGACGGCTCGCCGATCCTGGCTTCGGAAACCTGCGCGCTCGATATCATCGGCGCCAAGTACATCCGCGACATCGAGCCCGGCGAAGTCATCGTGTTCGACAAGAAGGGCGTACAGAGCCACAAGCCGTTTGCGCCGGTGCCGCCGCGCCCGTGCATCTTCGAATACATCTATTTCGCGCGACCGGATTCGGTGGTCGGCGGCCGTTCGGTCTACGACGTGCGCAAGGCGATGGGCGAGCAGCTCGCCCGCGAAACCCATGTGGAAGCCGATGTGGTGGTGCCGGTGCCGGATTCCGGCGTGCCGGCTGCAATCGGCTACAGCCGCGCCTCCGGTGTACCGTTCGAACTCGGCATCATCAGAAACCACTATGTCGGCCGCACCTTCATCCAGCCGACCCAGAGCGTGCGCGAACTGGGCGTGCGCATGAAGCATTCGGCCAACCGCGCCGCCATCGAGGGCAAGCGCATCGTGCTGATCGACGACAGCCTGGTACGCGGCACAACGTCGAAGAAGATCGTCAAGATGATGCGTGACGCCGGCGCGAAGGAAGTCCACTTCCGCATCGCCTCGCCGCCGATCACCCATCCCGACTATTACGGCATCGATACGCCCGACCGGAACGGCCTGCTCGCCGCCACCCACTCGCTCGAGCAGATGCGCGAACTGATCGGCGCCGACTCGCTGGCCTTCGTCTCGGTCGACGGCATCTACCGCGCCATGGGCGAGCCGGGCCGCGATCCTGCCCATCCGAAATTCAGCGACCACTGCTTCACCGGCGACTACCCCACCCCGCTCACCGACATGAGCGAGATCGAGGCGCCGCGCCAGCTGTCGCTGCTCGCCGAAGCGAGCTGAGGCCCTTACCTCGCCCCGCTCTTGCGGGGAGAGGTCGACGTTTCGCGCGAAGCGCGACACGTCGGGTGAGGGGCGCTTCCGCAGGGTTTATTCCTCGGCGCCATTGTGCAATAGCAGCCCCTCACCCGGCCGCGCTGACGCGCGGCCCCCTCTCCCGCAAGTCCGGGGCGAGGGAAGATCGAGCCGCATCATGCCCCTTCCTCTCGCCTCCCGTATTGCCCTCGTCACCGGCGCCTCGCGCGGTATCGGCTTTGCCACCGCCGTCGCCCTGGCCAAAGCTGGCGCCCATATCGTCGCGGTGGCCCGCACCCAGGGCGGCCTCGAAGAACTCGACGATACCATTCGTGCGGAAGGCGGCAGCGCCACTTTGGTGCCGCTCAACGTCACCGATTCCGACGGCATTGCCCGGCTCGGCGCCGCGCTCAACGAGCGCCATGGCAAACTCGATATCCTCGTCGGCAATGCTGGCGTGGCAGGCACGTCCTCGCCGCTCGGCCATACCGAACTGAAACGATGGACCGACAGCATGGCGGTCAACGTCACCGCCAACTTCCAGCTGATCCGCTGCATGGAGCCGCTGCTTAAAATGTCCGATGCCGGCCGCGCGGTGTTCATCACCTCCGGCGCCTCCAGTATCGCGCCGGCCTATCTCGGCCCCTACGCGGCCTCCAAGGCCGCCCTCGACGCGCTGGCGCGCGTCTGGGCCGCCGAGACCGCCACCACCGCCATCCGCGTCAACCTGTTCAGCCCCGGCCCGGTCCGCACCCGCATGCGCGCCACCGTGTTTCCCGGCGAGGATCCGGCGACATTGCCGACATCGGACCAGGTCGCGGAATTCATCGTGCCGATGTGCATGGCCTCGTGGAGCGAAACGGGAAAGCTGTACGACTACAAGTCGCGCAGGGTGATGGATTTTCATCCGCCGGCGTAGGCTCACCATAGTCGTCGCCCGGCTTGACCGGGCGACCCAGTAAACACTGACCTGTGTGTACTGGATCACCCGCTTTCGCGGGTGGTGACACCTGCGTGTGCGGTATGCGCACCGCAGCGCAAGATTGACTTCACGCCACGTCGGTACTTCACTCCCTGCCAAGCGGGATAACCCGCATCGAAAAATCGGGGAGGCTGCCCATGAGGCAGATGTCGAGGCGCGGCTGTTTGCTCGCAGCGATCGGCGGCACCGCCATCGCATGGCTCGCCATCGTCGGCACCGCCTGGGCCGCCGATATCCCGCGCTTCGAGGTAGAGGCAGCCTGGCCGAAGCCACTTCCCAACAACTGGATCCTCGGCCAGGTCGGCGGCATCACAGTGGACGCGCAGGGCCATATCTGGGTGATCCACCGGCCGCGTTCGCTGACCGACGACGAGAAAGGCGCGGCGCTCACCCCGCCGCGGTCGAAGTGCTGCGTGTCGGCGCCGCCGGTGCTGGAATTCGATACCGACGGCAACCTGCTGCGGTCGTGGGGTGGCCCGGGTGCAGGCTATGAATGGGTTGGCCGCGAGCACGGCATCGAGGTCGACGAGAAAGGCTTCGTCTGGGTCGGCGGCAATGCTGACAACGATAATGCGATCCTGAAGTTCACCCTCGACGGCAAGTTCGTGATGCAGATCGGATCGATCGCGCCGAGCAAGGGCAGCAATGACACGACTCAACTAGGCAAGCCCGCAGAGACCGCGATCGACAAGGACGCCAACGAGATCTATGTCGCCGACGGCTATGGCAACCGCCGCGTCATCGTGTTCGACGCCACCAGCGGCGCCTACAAGCGGCACTGGGGCGCCTATGGCAACAAGCCCAACGACGACAAGCAGGCCGCCTACGATCCGGCGGCACCGGCGTCGCAGCAATTCGCCAATCCCGTGCATTGCGTGAAGATCGCCAATGACGGCCTCGTCTATGTCTGCGACCGCATCAACAACCGCATCCAGGTGTTCAAGAAGGACGGCAGCTTCGTGAAGGAGTGGTTCTTCGAGAAGAACACGCTGGGCAACGGCGCGGTGTGGGATCTGGCGATCTGGCCCGACCCGAAGCAGACATGGCTGCTGTCGGCCGACGGCGAGAACAATGAGGTCCGCGTGCTCGACCGCGCCGATGGCAAGGTGGTCGGCAGCTTCGGCCGCAATGGCCGCAACGCCGGCCAGTTTCACTGGATTCACGCCATGGCGGTCGACGCCAAAGGCAACGTCTATACCGCCGAGGTCGACACCGGCAAACGCATCCAGAAATTCCGGTTGGTGTCCGACGCCCTGAAGTAGGCCGCATCCCGGGACGACAACGGCCAGGAGCGGTCAGGAGCGGTCACGATGCCGCCGGTCCGACTCCATTAGCCTAACGAAGCAATGGCCGGCTGCCGTGCAACTGCTATGCTCGATGGGTCACCGGCGCCGAAGACGCCGGGACGGGACAAACGCCAACCAACCGGTGCAGCATCCAGCCGCCCAAGACGGTACGACTGCGCCACCAATCGAGGGGAAACTCGCGAGAATTGCTATCTCAGGTCGCGCAGCCGTGGCTGTCGCGGTCGCCGGTCTGGCATGGTCCGCGCAGGCCCAGGCCCAGGACAAAACGGTCAAGATCGGCGTGCTCAACGACATGTCGAGCCTGTATGCCGATATCGGCGGCCCCAACTCGGTGATTGCCGCCAAGATGGCGGTCGAGGATTCCGGCCTGCTGAAGAAGGGCTGGAAGATCGACGTGCTCAGCGGCGATCACCAGAACAAGCCCGACGTCGGGGTCAACATCGCGCGGCAGTGGATCGATGTCGACAAGCTCGATGCGGTGGTCGATACGCCGAACTCCGGCGTCGCCCTCGCGGTCAGCAATCTGGTGAAAGAGAAGAACTCGATCCTGATCAATTCCGGCGGCGCCAGCGCCGACCTGACCGGCAAGGCCTGCACGCCGAACACCATCTCGGTGACCTATGACACCTACATGCTGGCGCATGGCACCGGCAACGCGCTGACCAAGGCCGGCGGCAACACCTGGTTCTTCCTCACCGCGGACTATGCATTCGGCGCAGCGCTGGAGCGCGACACCTCGGCCGTGGTGACGGCCGACGGCGGCAAGGTGGTCGGCGGCGTCAAGCACCCGATCAATACCTCGGACTTCTCCTCGTTCCTGCTGCAGGCACAGGCGTCGAAAGCCAAGGTGGTCGGCCTCGCCAATGCCGGCGGCGACACCACTAACGCGATCAAGCAGGCCTCTGAATTCGGCATCGTCTCCGGCGGCCAGAAGCTCGCGGCGCTGCTGCTGTTCATCAACGACGTGCATTCGCTGGGGCTGAAGACCGCCCAGGGTCTGTCGTTCACGGAGTCCTTCTATTGGGACATGAACGACAACACCCGGGCGTGGTCGAAGCGTTTTTCGGCACAGACCAAGACCGGCTCGATGCCGTCGATGACGGTGGCCGGCCTGTATTCGGGCATCCTGCATTACCTGAAGACGCTCGAGGCGATGGGCGGCAATCCGCATGACGGCGCCAAGGTGGTGGCCAAGATGAAGGAACTGCCGACCGACGACCTGCTGTTCGGCAAGAGCACGATCCGCGCCGACGGCCGCAAGATGCTCACGGCCTATCTCTTCGAGGTGAAGAAGCCCGAGGAATCCAAGTATCCGTGGGACTATTACAAGACCATCGCCACCATCTCGCCCGAGGACGCCGCACGGCCGCTGTCGCAAAGCGAGTGTCCGCTGATCAAGAAGTAACTGCCGCTGGACCGAGCGGAGCAGTTGCGAAAACGGCGCGCTCGATGAGCGCGCCGTTTTCGTATTCGCAGATCCTGTACGGCGACAGCGCGCCCGCGTTACCGCGTCGGACGCTTGCGCTTGTGAGCGAAAGGATTGGCCTTCTCGCGCAGCATGATGCGGATCGGCGTGCCCGGCAGGTCGAAGAACGTGCGCATCGAGTTGACGAGATAGCGCAGGTAGGATTCCGGCACCGCGTCGGCGCGCGAGCAGAACACGATGAAGCTCGGCGGTCGCGCCTTGGCCTGGGTCACGTAGTTGAGTTTCAGGCGGCGCCCCGACACCGCCGGCGGCGGATTGTTGTCGACGGCCTGCTCGAACCAGCGGTTCAGCGACGCCGTCGGCACGCGCCTGTTCCATACCGCGTAGGAGTCCTCGATCGCCTTCATCAATTTATCGATGCCCTCGCCCATCAGGCCGGACACCGCGACGATCGGCACGCCCTTGACCTGCGGCAGCAGGTGATCGACGTCGGTGCGGAGGTCGTTGACCAGATTGGCCTTGCCGCTCATCAGGTCCCATTTGTTGACAGCGATCACCAGCGCGCGGCCCTCGCGCTCGATCAGGCTGGCGATGCGCAGGTCCTGCTCCTCAAACTTGCTCTGCGATTCCATCATCAGCACGACGACTTCGGCAAAGCGGACGGCGCGCAGCGCGTCGGCCACGGAGAGCTTCTCCAGCTTCTCCTCGATGCGCGAGCGGCGGCGCAGGCCGGCCGTGTCGAAGAAGCGGAATTCGCGGCCCTTGAAGTTGAGCTCGACGGAAATCGAATCCCGAGTGGTACCGGCTTCGTCCGAGGTCAGCAACCGCTCCTCGCCGAGCAGATGGTTGATCATGGTCGACTTGCCGGCATTGGGCCGGCCGACGATGGCGACACGGATCGGCCGCTTGGCGATGTCCTCCTCGGACTCGATGATGTCGTCGTCGTCGAAATCCTCGACGTCGACCGGCGGCTCGGGCATCAGGTCGCGCAGCGCGTCGTAGAGATCGCTGAGGCCCTCGCCGTGCTCGGCGGAAATCTGGATCGGATCGCCGAGGCCGAGCGCATAGGATTCCATGGCGCCGACCGCGCCGTGCTTGCCCTCGCTCTTGTTGGCCACCAGCACCACCGGCTTGTCGGCGCGGCGGGCGAAATCGGCGAAGGCGCGGTCGTTGGGCGTCAGACCGGCGCGGGCATCGATGACGAACAGCAGCGCGTCGGCCAGACCGATGGCGGTCTCGGTCTGCTCCTGCATCCGCGCGGTCAGCGAGCCCTTCGGGCCCTCGTCGAGGCCGGCGGTGTCGATCAGGGTGAATTCGAGGTCGCCGAGCTTGCCGGCCCCCTCGCGGCGGTCGCGGGTGACCCCGGGGGTGTCATCGACGAGCGCGAGCTTCTGCCCGACCAGACGGTTGAACAGCGTGGATTTGCCGACATTGGGTCGGCCGATAATGGCAATGGTGAAAGACATGGCTGTTCCGTGCGCCCTTTAAGCAGCGCATGTCAATGAGAGCGGCCCTTTGGGCCGCGTTCTCAGCGCGTAAAGGTGCCCGAAGGCACCGGTGCCGGGAATGGCGTGGTGGCGGGCTCAGCCGCCGGCGGCGCGGACGAATTGTCGGCCGGCGGTGCGGTGGTACGGCGACGTACGATCTTCTTGCCCTTGGGCGCGGGCGGCGCGCCGGACGTATCCTCGGTCGGCGCGGCATCGGGATCGGCAGGTGCAGCCTCGGGCGCCGGGGCGCTGCTGCGGACGGCACCGACATTGACCCGGCCCTTGGGCTTGCCACGCGGCTTCGGCTCTTCAACAGGCGGCGCCACGGCGTTCTGCTGCTGCAACTCGCGCTCGACGTTTTCCTTGTAGAGCTCCTTCGGCACGCCCTGCTGCAGGCCAGGCACGCCTTCGGGGAATACCGGCTTGCGATCGCCCGGCAGCTTCTTCTTGGTGTCGAGGAAGTCGAGCAAATCCGATGGATCCCATCCGCCCATGCTGCCGCAGCCGGCCAGCGCGCTGGACAGCGCAATCAGGACGGCGGCGGTTACGAGGCGTTGCGAAATGCGCATGGGGTTGTCTCACTCAACTCTGGATCTCGAAGGCGGCGGCCGGCTCAGCTTTTGGCCGACGGCGGCAGCAGCGCCTGCAGCGCTTCGGCGCGGGTCCGCAGGCTGGCCGGGGTCTCCGCATCGTTGGCGATGACGTCGAGCCACTTGCGGGTCGCGGTGGTGTCGTTGACGCGCCACGCGGACAGCGCCAGCAGTTCGCGCACCGAATGGCGATAGGTCCTGGTCGGCGCTGCCGCGGCCTCAAGCCGCGCCAGCATGGCGTCATAAGGGGTGGTTTCCAGCAACAGGCCGGCGGCGCGAATCCGCGCCAGGTCCTGCTCGGCGGCTCCGACGCCGCGATCGGCGGCAATGTCGTCATACAGCTTCACCGCGGCCTGCGGATCGCGCGACACGGCCTCGGCGGCGGCACGCAGCCGCGCCAGGGTGCGATAGCCCGCCGGCGCCTCGGTGGCGAGCTTGGCGAAGGCGGCTTCGGCCTCGGCGTGCTTGCTCTGCTCGGACAGGTCCGCGGCGCGGTCGAAGGCGGCGCCGGCCTCGGCGGCCTTCTTGGCCTCGAGATAGGAATAGCCGCGCCAGCCGCCGACTCCGGCAATGATCAGAATCGCCGCGGCGATCACCACGATCGAATATTTGTCCCACAGCTTCTTGAGCTGCTCGCGACGCAAGTCTTCGTCGACTTCATTAAATAATTCAGACACTTAAGAGATCCCGTCCCCGATTGACCGCGCCCAACCCCGGCGGCGCCGGGCATCACATCCCCGGCATGGCGGCGGCGATACCCTAGCGATATGGCGACCACAAGGCAAAACCAGCGCGATCAAGGTGTTACCACAGCATCCTTAACGCCGCGAACCCGCTCACGCCTTCGGCTTGGCGCCGTAGACATGCTCCGGCCCCGGAAACGCCCGCGACCGCACGTCGGTGGCGTAGCCTTCGATGGCGGCCTCGATCATCGGCCCGAGATTGCCATAGCGCTTGACGAATTTTGGCACCCGCGCGGACAGGCCGAGCATGTCCTCCAGCACCAGTACCTGGCCGTCGCAGGCCGCGGAGGCGCCGATGCCGATGGTCGGGATCGCGATGCTCTCGGTAATCTTGCGCGCCAGCGGCTCGGCCACCGCCTCGATCACCACCGAGAACGCGCCCGCATCGGCCACCGCGCGGGCGTCGGCCTGGATCGGGCCGACCGTGTTGTCACCTTGCGCCAGCGCCTCGGACTCGGCGCGGCCCTGCGAGCGGAACGAGCCGAGTGCATTGATCGACTGCGGCGTCAGACCGATATGCGCCATGACAGGAATGCCGCGCTCGGTGAGGAAGGCGATGGTCTCCGCCATCCGCACCCCGCCCTCGAGCTTCACCGCGCCGCAGTGCGTCTCCTTGAGAATGCGCGCGGCGGAATGGAACGCCTGCTCCTTCGAGGCCTCATAGGATCCGAACGGCATGTCGACGACCACCAGCGCCTGCTGCGAGCCGCGCATCACCGCATGGCCCTGCAGGATCATCATCTCCAGCGTGACGGGAATGGTGGTCTCGAAGCCGTGCATGACATTGCCGAGGCTGTCGCCGACCAGGATGACGTCGCAATAGCGATCGACCAGCGACGCCGTATGCGCGTGATACGAGGTCAGCATCACGATCGGTTCGCCGTTCTTGCGCGCGAAGATATCAGGCGCGGTCTTGCGCTTGATGGCAGACTGAATGGACATTTTTATCAGGCTCCGAACACCGGCACGCCGATCACGACCGGATGAAATGCAAAACCAAGCGCCAGATAGGCGACGATGCCCACCGCGACGGCAAGCACATCGTTGAGCGGGCCGCCCACGGGGATCGGCGGGCCGCCGCCGTCGGTGCGGCGCTTCAGCGAGATGCGGTCGAACACCGCCCAGGCCAGGAACGAGCCGAACAGGATGATCGAGCCGAGATCGCCATTGGCGAGCAGATGCGCCAGCGCCCACAGCTTGACGCCGGCCAGCATCGGATGTTTCAGCGTGGTGTAGATGCGGCCGCGCAGATAGGCCGCCGCCACCATGATCACCGCCGGCAGCATCAGGCCGACCGCGATGTGGCGCATCGCCTTGGGCGGCGTCCAGACGTCGATCCAGCCGGTGGCGCGGTAGCTGGCAAAGCCCCAGATGATCAGCGCCAAGCCGACGGCCGCCACCAGCGCATAACCGAGCTTGTACAGGCTCTCGCCGAAACGGGCGATCAGCTGCGTGCGCAGCGTCCGCCGGGTCGAGACGACGTGAATGCCGAAAAACAGCACCAAGCCGAGGATCATGACGCTCAGTCCCACCGCATCCTCCTGTCGATGCAGACGGTTGCCCGCCGCGAAAATCCCACTATGGTCCCGGCCATCGCCGGCAGGCCGGCGCCATGGCGCCCGCTGAAGCGGCTCCGGGTATAACTCTTTTGGGGATGCGCGCAATGCTGCGAAACGACACGAGGGCATGCCGGCTGCTGCTGGCGCTGACGCTGCTGCTGGCCCTGACGCAGGCGGTGCAGGCGCAGACCCCGGCGGAGGTGTGGCCGCCGAAGCTGGTGAAGATCATCGTGCCGTTCGGCCCCGGCGCCTCGCCTGACATCATCGGCCGGGTGCTCGCCGACAGTCTTCAGGCCCGCCATCCCGGCACGACCTTCGTGATCGAGAACAAGCCCGGCGCCTCCGGCAATATCGGCACCGACGCCATCGCCAAGGCCGTGCCCGACGGCGGCACCATCGGCATCTCGCTGGGCGGCCCGCTGGCCATCAACACCCTGCTGTTCGCCAAGCTGCCCTACAATCCCGATACCGATATCGCGCCGATCACCATGCTGACGCAGCTGCCGAGCGTGCTGGCGGTGCCGACCAGCCTCGGCGTCAACACCGTGGCCGAGCTGCTCGCCAAGGCGAAGGCCGAAAGCAAGGGTCTCGCCTATGGCTCGATCGGCGTCGGCACGCTGTCGCAACTGTGCATGGAGGCGATCGCGCAGAGGGCCGGCGTGCGCATGGTGCACATCCCCTACCCCTCGTCGCCGGCGGCGACCACCGCGCTGATCCGCGGCGACGTCCAGGTCGGCTGCCTGCCGGCACCCGGCGTCACGCCGCAGCTCTCCTCCGGCGCAGTGAAGATCCTCGCAGTGTCCACTGCGAAACGCTCACCCTTCCTGCCGGATGTGCCGACCCTGACCGAGAGCGGCATCGACGTGCAGTCCGACGCCTGGAACGGCCTTGTCGGCCCCGGCGGCCTGTCGAAGGAGATCGTCGCAAAGATCAATGCCGAGGTGGTGCAGTCGCTGGGCGAGCCGGCAGTGATCGAGAAGCTCAAGGTGCAGCTCATCACCCCGGTGCCGTCGACCCCCGACGAGCTGCGCCGGCGCATGGCCGCCGAGAAGGCGCTGTGGGCGGACGTGATCAAGGCGGCGAATATCCGGATCGAGTAGTTCACTTTTCATCAGCAACGCGCCGGCGGCAGTGACGTCCCTCCCCCGCGTCTTCCGCGGTGGGGAGGGTCGGCCGAACGAAGCGATGCGCAGCATCGCTGAAGTGGAGGCCGGGGTGGGGGCGCTCCACGTGACGTAGCGTATGCTAAACGCCCCCACCCGACCCGGCTTCGCCGGGCCACCCCAGCGCGGGCAATCGCCCGCGCGACCCCACCGCGAAGACGCGGGGGAGGGATAGACCGCGCCCGCTGCGATCGGTCGCGCGCCACTGCCGCCGCCGCGAATTTCTATTCGAATGTCAAACAGCCGCGCTTTCGAATTCTCGCGGCGCCCACGGCGTCCGAGGTATGCTGCATTCCCCGCCCTCCCCGTGAAGAGGGCGCGCGGAACGCCGGGTGCCCGATGCACCCTTGGGCCTGACGCCAGCCGTAGTCGGCAGGAATGATGCGCCAGGACTTTCGGACAACCGGAACAACCGGCGTTCCGCACGCGGCGGGTTTGCGACTTGCTCCGCGACACCCCCTGGTGCCCGGCCAACCTTAGCGCACCATCGATGATCCAGGACGAGGATCGGGGCCATCGTGACTTGGGCCGTTCGCGGGGTGCGCAGGATCTGTCGTGGTCCGGATCTCGACGGCGCCGCCGCGCCAGTGAAGTTCTGGCACCTTGGCTGTGTCCCGACCCGGCGTCGGACCTCCCCGTTGCACCGCGCGACGCCGCATCTCCGGCGTCCACCGCATCCCGCCCCGCAATCGTGACGATCGCGATCGCCCCTCTCGATGGGGCAGGACAAAACGGACTATAATCTTTGTCGGAAAGCCGTCAAGATGGATAGGAATATATTTTAGACGCGGCAGGGATCTCAGATCGTCGTTCCCCGGCGCGTCAATTGGCGTGCCGGGGAATGACGATGGCGTCACCGCGCCCGCCGGCATTGAACCTGCCCGGCGTCCGGACGCACAGAACGCACAGATCCCGAAAATACCGCGGAAGGAATGCGCGATGAAGGCCCTGAAAGCATCGATCTGTATTGCCACCATTGCGCTCGCCCTGAGCCTGTCGCCCGGCGCGCCATCCCGCGCGGGAGAGAACGAGGCAGGCACGCTCAGCCGCCAGATAAAAGATCTTTATCGGGCCGGGAAATACCTGGAAGCGCTGCCGCTGGCGCAGAAGTCGCTGGCCCTTCGCGAGAAGAAGTTCGGTCCCGATGACGCGAAGGTCGCGACGCCGCTCAATGACCTTGGCATGATCCACTACAATCTCGGTCAATACGCCGTTGCCGAACCGCTGTACAAGCGCTCGCTGGCGATCACCGAGAAGACGCCCGGTCAGGATGATCTGGACGTCGCCGATGTGCTGAACAATCTGGGCGACCTGTACCGCGCGGAAGGGCGTTATGCCGAAGCGGAGCCGTTCCTCAAGCGGTCGATCGCCCTTTCCGAAAAAGGCGCGGTCGCGACGATCCGTCGGTGGTGATCGCGCTAAGCAACCTCGCCGCCACGTACAGCAATCAGGGCCGGTACGATAAGTCCGAACCGCTGTTCGAGCGGGGACTGGCCATCCTCGAAAAGGCGAACGGCCCCGACGATCCGGAAGCCACCGTGTTGATGAGCAACCTGGCGGATGCCTACATGCATCGGCGTCGTTACGGCGATGCCGAGCGGATGCTCAAGCGCGCAATCGCAGCGACCGAGAAAGCGTTCGGTACCGATCATCCCGAGGTCGCCTATGCGCTGAACAATCTGGCCATGGTCTATTCGCGTCAGGGGCGCAACGCCGAGGCCGAACAGCTTTTGAAACAGTCGGTGACGGCTTTCGAGAAGACGCTCGGTGCGGACCATCCGGATCTCGCGGTGACGCTGGACAGCCTGGCCGGTGTTTACCGGGATATGGGACGCACCGCCGACGCCAGACAGGTTGTCGCGCGCGCAACGGCCATTCGCGGCAAGACGACGCCGAAACCGATCTGAATAAATTAGCGAGACGCGACGACACCGAGGGCCACCCTCCCCGCGAGTTCCGCGGCGGAGAGGGAGAAGCAGGCGCCTTACCTCGCGGTGTTCTGCAAATCGCGATTATCCACATAGCGGATCATGATCGGTCGCCCGGCAATGGCGCCGGCGAGTCCGCCGGTGAACCGCAGCGGCAGGCAACCATCAAGCGAGGCGTCGATCGCCTGCAGATAGGTCTGCCGCAGATCCCTCGTGGCGTCCTTGCTCGCAAAGGTCATGCGCGGCGCGGCGATCATCGCGCCGGACTTGTTGAAGCTGAACATCACCGACATCTGTATCCCGGCTTTCGCACCGTCCTGCGCCGGCGGCGACCAGCACGACCGCAGCATGGCGAACAGGTCGCCGAGCGTGTCGAGATCATGGTCCGGCCGCTGATATTTTCCCGTGTCGTCCCTGCCCGGCACGCTCAGCACCGTCACCTGCAGGTTCTGCCCGATCGGGTAGTCGATTTCCGGAATGCACGGCCCATGCTCGAACACGCTGCAGAAAGATGGTGTGCAGGGCGCATTGTCCAGCACGCTGCACGGCGCGTGCGCGAACGGCGTGGCGTCGACCGGATGTCGCGGTCGTGCTTCAGCAGAACCCGCAGCGGCGAACACAACAAGCGCCAGAACGACCATGAACGCGCGCAGCATGGGATCTCCCCGACGAGGAAGCTAGCGCGACAACGCGCGCGAACAAGCGACGGTCGCCGCAGGCATCGTAAATTATTCGTCATCGGCGCGCGCCAGGCCGTTGCCCGCGCCACGATCCGGCGGCAGACTTTGCGCACGCAGATCCAACCCAGGGAGATCCGGATGAGCAGTTCCCCGTTGCGGAGCGATGCGGCAGCCAACACCCCGGCCGCCCCGGCGCTCGACATGAAGCTCGAGGTCATCGTCATTCCGGTGTCCGACGTCGACCGCGCCAAGGGCTTCTATGCCAGCCTCGGCTGGCGGCTTGACGCCGACTTCGCTGGCGGCGACTGGCGCGTCATCCAGTTCACGCCGCCCGGCTCCGGCTGCTCGGTGATCTTCGGCAGCAACGTCACCGCGGCGGCGCCGGGCTCGGCGCGCGGCCTGTACCTGATCGTCTCCGACATCGAAGCCGCGCGCAAGGAATTGCTCGGCCGCGGCGTCGCGGTCGGCGACGTGTTCCACGGCGGCGGCGACGTCCATGCCGGGCCGGACGAACCGTTTCTGTCCGGACGGCTCCGGGTCACTGGTACCGATCCCGCGCACTCAAGCTACGGCTCATTCGCCGCGTTCAGCGATCCCGACGGCAATGGCTGGCTGTTGCAGGAAATCACCGCGCGCCTGCCCGGCCGCATCGACGCAGCCGCAACCAGCTTCGCCTCGTCGACCGACCTCGCCGCGGCTTTACGCCGCGCCGCCGCTGCGCATGGCGAACACGAGAAGCGCACCGGCGCACATGACGACAACTGGGCGGACTGGTACGCGGACTACATGGTGCGTGAGCAGGCAGGAAAGGAGCTGCCGGAGTGAGGCGATGCGAGTGGGACGATGCACCGCGCCGATGATGCGCAGGGCAGCGCCGCGACCACAACTGTCATCGCCCGGCGCCTGTCCTCGACTTGATCGGGGATGACCGGGCGACCGAGTATTCCGCGGCGTCAGTGATGGCGCCGAAATGCCGGCGTTTACCCGGTCACCCGCTTTCGCGGGTGACGACAAGCGGAGAGTATCGCTCTACGGCTGCTTGTTCACGTCGTTCTAAGCGGGATGACGCGGGTCGCGACAACTCGCGCCGATGATGCGCAAGGCAGCGCCGCAACCGCAACTGTCATCGCCCGGCGCCTGTCCTCGACTTGATCGGGGATGACCGGGCGACCGAGTATTCCGCGGAGTCAGTGATGGCGCCGAAATGCCGGCGTTTACTGGGTCACCCGCTTTCGCGGGTGACGACAAGCGGAGAGTATCGCTCTACGCCTGCTTGTTCACGTCGTTCTAAGCGGGATGACGTGGGCCGCGACCACAACTGACATCGCCCGGCCAGGCGCGCAATTGCGCGTCAGGACCGGGCGATCCAGTACACTCCGGCATCAATGATAGCACCGCGACGTTTGTGGTTACTGGATCACCCGCTTTCGCGGGTGATGACAGTGGAGAGCGGGCGATATTCCGCGCGCGATCTCTGCCATTAACAGCGTCGCCTCACGCCTTCTTCTTCACGTCTTTGATATCCGAGAACACTATGCCTTCGGCGCGTTCGCGGGTGTAGTTCAGGTAGAACTCGTTCTTGGCCAGGAACACCGGATCGCCGTCCACGTCGTCGGCGACGCCCGACGAGTTGTTGCTGACGAACGTATCGAGCTTCTTGCGGTCGTCGGATGAAATCCAGCGCGCCAGCGAGAATTCGGAAATCTCGAAGTCCACCGGCAACTGATACTCAGCCTGCAATCGCGCCTTCAGCACGTCGAGCTGCAGCATGCCGACCACGCCGACCAGGGCCGGCGCGCCGTCGCGCGGGCGGAACACCTGTACCACGCCCTCTTCCGACATCTGCTGCAAGGCTTCTTTCAGCTTCTTGGCTTTCATGGCGTCGGTGAGCCGGACGCGACGGACGATTTCCGGCGCGAACGAGGGCACGCCGACGAAGGTGAGATCCTCGCCCTCGGTCAGGGTGTCGCCGATCCGCAAGGTACCGTGGTTGGGAATGCCGACCACGTCGCCGGCAAAGGCCTCGTCGGCCAGCGCGCGATCCTGCGCGAAGAAGAACTGCGGGCTCGACAGCGACATGTTCTTGCCGGTGCGCACCAGCTTGGCCTTCATGCCGCGGGTCAGCTTGCCCGAGCAGAGACGTGCAAAGGCGATGCGGTCGCGGTGGTTCGGATCCATGTTGGCCTGGATCTTGAAAACGAAGGCCGACATGGCGGGCTCGCTGGCTTCCACCTTGCGCAGGTTGGAATCCTGCGCGCGCGGCGGCGGCGCGAACTTGCCGAGGCCTTCCAGGAGATCGCCGACGCCGAAGTTGCGGAGCGCCGAGCCGAAATACACCGGCGTCATGTGGCCTTCGCGGAAGGATTCGAGATCGAACGCCTTGCCGGCTTCCTTGACCAGCGACAGTTCCTCGAGGGTCTCGGAGACGTCGAGATTGGGATGGCGCGCGGCGAGGTCGGCCACCGCAATATTCTCCGCCGCACCGGTCTTGGCGCCGCCGCCTTCCAGCAGGCGGATGCCGCCGGTGGAAATGTCGTAGGTGCCGAGGAAGTCGCGGCCGCGGCCGACCGGCCAGGTCATCGGCGTGGTGTCGAGCGCCAGCGTCTTCTCGATCTCGTCGAGCAGGTCGAAGGTGTCGCGGCTCTCGCGGTCCATCTTGTTGATGAAGGTGATGATCGGAATGTCGCGCAGACGGCAGACCTCGATCAGCTTCAGGGTGCGCGCCTCGATGCCCTTGGCGGCGTCGATCACCATGACCGCGGAATCGACCGCCGTCAGGGTCCGGTAAGTGTCTTCGGAGAAGTCCTCGTGGCCCGGCGTGTCCAGCAGGTTGAACACCAGGTTGTTGAACTCGAAGGTCATCACCGAGGTGACCACGGAGATGCCGCGGTCGCGTTCGATCTTCATCCAGTCGGACCGGGTCGAGCGGCGCTCGCCCTTGGCGCGGACCTGGCCGGCCAGGTTGATGGCGCCGCCGAACAGCAGCAGCTTTTCCGTCAGCGTGGTCTTGCCGGCGTCAGGATGGGAGATGATCGCGAAGGTGCGGCGTCGGGCCACTTCCATGGCGAGCTGGGCGCGCGCGGGCGATTCGGCAGTGAGGGCAATGTCGGACATGGAGTTGCCTGTGGCAGGGAAAGCGGGCGCAATCAAGGGAAAATGCGGGAAAACGGCCGGGTTGCGCGCAACGGCGCTGGCCCTCATATAGGCCGGGGAAGGACGACCTTCCATTCCTTCATGCGCAGGACGGCCTGCTTGTTCCGGAGGCCGTCATGGCGTGGTTTCTACTGTTGATTGCCGGGTTGCTCGAGGTCGGCTGGGCCGTCGGGCTGAAATACACCGAGGGCTTTACCAGGCTGATCCCCTCGGTGCTGACCCTAACGAGCATGACCGCGTCGGTCGGCATGCTGGCGCTGGCGCTGAAAACCCTGCCCATGGGAACCGCCTATGCGGTGTGGACCGGGATCGGCGCTGTCGGCACCGCAATCCTCGGCATCGTGCTGTTCGGCGATCCCTCGAGTTTCGCCCGGATCGCCTGCATCGGGCTGATCGTCGCCGGCATCGTCGGCCTCAAGCTGGTGAGCTGAACGCTGGATTGTAGGATGGGTAGAGCGCAGCGAAACCCATCAGCAGAAGTTGATGGGTTTCGCTCCGGCGCTTCGCGCCTCCGCTCTACCCATCCTACAAAAAGCCCTAAAACGGCAGATGCACCAGTTGCACGGCCCAATAGGCCAGCGCCGCGACGATCGCCGACGCCGGGATGGTGATCACCCAGGCGTAGACGATGGAGCTGGCCACGTTCCAGCGCACCGCGGAAACGCGGCGGGCGGCGCCGACGCCGACGATGGCGCCGGTGATGGTGTGGGTGGTCGAGACCGGCACGCCCAGAAACGTGGCCGCGAACAAAGTCGCGGCGCCGCCGGTTTCGGCGCAAAATCCCTGCATCGGTGTCAGCTTGGTGATGCGCAGGCCCATGGTGCGCACGATCCGCCAGCCGCCCATCAGCGTGCCCAGCGCCATGGCGGTCTGGCAGGCCATCACCACCCAGAACGGCACCGAAAATTCGCTGCCGAGATGGCCCTGCGAATAGAGCAGCACGGCGATGATGCCCATGGTCTTCTGCGCATCGTTGCCGCCATGACCAAGCGAATACAGCGAGGCCGAGACGAATTGCAGGATGCGAAAGGCGCGGTCCACCGCGAACGGCGTCGAGCGCACCGAGGCCCACGAGACGATCGCGGTCAGCACCAGCGCCAGCAGGAAGCCGATCACCGGCGACAGCACGATGGCCAGCAAAGCCATCGACAGGCCTTCCCATTCGGCCGCGGCAAAGCCGGCCTTGGCGAGGCCGGCCCCCAGCAGGCCGCCGATCAGCGCATGCGAGGAACTCGATGGAATCCCCAGCCCCCAGGTGATCACGTTCCAGACGATGGCGCCCATCAGCGCGCCGAAAATCACCGAGGCATCGATCACATGGGGATCGATGATTCCGGTGCCGATGGTGTTGGCGACGTGCAGCCCGAACACGGCAAAAGCGACAAAATTGAAGAACGCCGCCCACAGCACGGCGTATTGCGGCCGCAGCACCCGGGTCGACACGATGGTGGCGATCGAGTTGGCGGCGTCGTGCAACCCGTTGAGGAAGTCGAACAGCAGTGCGATGGCGATAAGGCCGATCAGCACCGGAAGGGCGAGCGTGGCATCCACTGTGCAGCCCTGCCCTAGACCTGTTCGATGACGATGCTGTTGATCTCGTTCGCCACGTCGTCGAAGCGGTCGGCGACCTTCTCGAGATGCTTGTAGATCTCGGCGCCGACGATGAAATCCATGGTGTTGGCTTCGCGGTGCTTGAGAAACAGCTCCTTGAGGCCGATGTCGTGCAGGTCGTCGACGCGGCCTTCGAGCTTGCCGAGTTCTTCGGTGATCGCTGTCAGCAATCCGACATTTTCGCCGATGTTCTTCATCAGCGGCAGCGCGCGGCCGACCAGGTTGGCGCATTCCACCAGCAGCGTGCCGATCTCGCGCATGGGCGGCTCGAACTGCCGCACCTCGAACAGGATCACCGCCTTGGCGGTCTGCTGCATCTGGTCGATGGCATCGTCCATCGACGTGATCAGGTTCTTGATGTCGACGCGGTCGAACGGGGTAATGAAGGTGCGGCGCACCGCGGTGAGCACCTCGCGGGTGATGGCGTCGGCGTCGTTCTCGAACTGGTTGACGCGCTGGCAGAACACCGGCGTTTCGTCGCCGCCACGCAGCATCCCCAGCAGCGCTTCGGCGCCTTGCACCACCGTCACCGAATGGCGGGCGAACAGGTCGAAAAACCTCTCTTCACGCGGCAAGAAGCTTCGGAACCAGCGCAGCATCAATCAATCCATTTCGCGTCAAAATCTGCAGGACGCCGCCTCGGGCGGCACCCCGTCACATGAGCGTCATAAAGCATTTTGAGACACGCCGGGCAATTGGCGGGCGTCATCCACCGCTTTGTGGCACCAAACGGTGGATGACCGGGCGCATACAATCCCGGGCGGCACGTCGGGTCGGACATGGTCCGGGACCAGCCCCCGCGCCTCGGTCGACACCAACGCGTCTGCAATCGGCGCTGCCGCGAACGCGCGAGCTGGCCCGGACACGACCGCACACACGCCAAACGCGGCACGCCACGAATGGCATTTTGCAATCAATGTGACATGCACAAAACGCTGCGCGCCAAAATGAAAATAAACAGTTTGGCGGACCACGATACCTTTACGAATTGATTCAGAAATCGCTGCCTAGAAGCCTCTGACATGGTGTCAGAGGACCACTGCAAATGTTCGCACTACACAATCGTCGATCGCTTGCCGGGCTGCTTTCCATCACGCGCATCAGGATTGGCCTGCGCCTGCAGATCGCCTTGCTCGCCATCACCGGCGTTATCCTGACAGGCGCGATCTGCCTTGCCGGCCTGCATTTCGGCACCGAGGCGCAACGACAGGCCGACAGCAGCGTGTTGCTGCGCTCCCATGTCACAAGCCTGTCAGATAACTATTCGGAAGCCGGACAGATCGGTGCGGATTTTCTCCGCAAACCAACTGAAAAACTCGTCGACCGATACGACCACGTGCTGCAGCAGGCCCTGTCCCACCTCGCGGAAACCGAGAAACTGGTGGAGGCGGTGGAGACCGACGCGCCGCAGCAGATTTCAGCGCTGCGATCGGGCATGAACCTCTATGCCACGCGCTTTCACAACATCATTGCCGCGCAGCGGATCATCGGGTTCAGCGACAAGGACGGGCTGCAGGGCAAGCTGGGCTCGGCCGCACGCCAGCTGGAGCTGCGATTATCCGAGCTGGACCAGCCGCGGCTGACAATGCTGTTCCTGGCCATGCGCATCAACGAGAAGGACTTCGCGCTGCGCGGCGACGACAAGTATTTTGACAGGCTGCGCGAGCGCGTTGCCGAGTTTGAAACCGCCCTCAAGTCGTCAGACCTGAGCGAACAGCAGAAAGCGGAAACGACAGCGCTGGTTCGTACCTACGAACAGGCCTTCATGGCCTACTCGGTCAGCCAGAGTTCGCTCAATGAGGAAGCCGAGGACTTTGCCAGCGTTTTCGCGCGCACCCGACCGCCTTTGCTGATCCTCAGCAAATTCGCGACTGATCGCTATGAGGCCGCGGCGCGCCATGCCGACGAAACACGCGACCTGCTGTCCTCGTCGATCAAATTCGCCATCCTTGGAATCGGATTGCTGGCGCTGATTTTCGGACAGCGGATCGCGAAGTCGATTTCCCGGATGACGCAAGCCATGCAGCAGCTCGCCTCGGGCCGATCTCGACCTTGTGCTGCCCGGTCTCGGTCGCAACGACGAAATCGGCGAGATGGCGCGGGCGGTCGAATCCTTCAAGGTCAAGGCCGCCGAACGTGCCGCCGAGCAGGTTGAGGAGAAAAGCCGGCAGGATCGCATGGCCGACGAACGGCGCAAGGCGGAGACGCATAGGCTCGCGGACGCCTTCGAGAGCGCGGTCGGCGACATCATCAACGCGGTGTCTTCGGCCTCGACCGAACTCGAAGCGACGGCCGTGACGCTGAAGGCCACCGCGCATGTCACCGAAGAACTCTCCCATGACGTGACCCTGGCTTCCCGGGACGCCTCCTCCAGCGTCCATTCGGTCGCATCGGCGGCCGGCGAGATGTCCTCGTCGTTCAACGAGATCGGGCGGCAGATGACGGAATCCACGCAGATCGCCGGCGCAGCCGTGCGGCAGGCGCAGGAGACCGACGCCAAGGTCAATGCGCTTTCCGAGGCCGCCGTGAAGATCGGCGACGTCGTCGATCTCATCGCCAAGATCGCCCGGCAGACCAACCTGCTGGCGCTGAATGCGACCATCGAAGCGGCCCGCGCCGGCGCATCCGGACGGGGCTTCGCGGTGGTCGCCCAGGAAGTCAAAACCCTCGCGGCGCAGACCGCCACCGCCACCGGCGAGATTCGGCAGCAGATCGGCGGCATGCAGACGGCGACCGACATTTCGGTGTCGGCCATCAAGGCGATCGGCACCACCATCGACCGGCTGGCGGACATCGCCGGCAGCAGCGCGGTCGCCGTCGAGAAACAGCACCTCGTCACCGGCGACATTGCCCGCAATGTCGAGCGCGCCTCGGCGGGCGCCAGCGAAGTCACAGCCAAGATCGTGGAAATGAGCCGCGGCGCCAGCGAGACCGGCGTGGCCTCGTCGCAGGTACTGGCTTCGGCCCAGCAACTGTCCGGCGAAAGCAACCGGCTCAAAATCGAGGTGGAGAAGTTTCTCGCAACCGTGCGGGTCAATTAAGGTCGGGAAGTCGCACCGCGGTGAAGCACCTCGATGCGCCCCGCTTCACGGTGCAACGAACGGCCCCGCCATACAGCGCGGCAGGAACGCGCTTGCGTGGCGCCGAACCAGCCGACGCTGCGCGCGGACGCTGCTGATTACAGCGAGCGCTTGAAGTAGTGCGCGATCTCGCCAATCACGCCGCGCCGGAAGGTCAGCACGCAGACCACGAAGATCACGCCCTGGATCACCGTCACCCACTGGCCGAATCCGGCGAGATATTGCTGCATGGCGATGATTACGAAGGCGCCGACCACCGGCCCGAAGATGGTGCCGAGGCCGCCGACCAGGGTCATCAGCACGATTTCACCGGACATGGTCCAGTGCACGTCGGTCAATGAGGCGTTCTGCGCCACGAACACCTTCAGCGAACCGGCAAAGCCCGCCAGCGTGCCCGACAGGATATAGGCCAGCAGCTTGTACTGATCGGTCTTGTAGCCCAGCGAGATGGCGCGCGGCTCGTTCTCGCGGATCGCCTTCAGCACCTCGCCGAACGGCGAGTTGATGGCGCGGTAGATCACCAGGAAGCCGAGCAGGAAGCCGGCGAGGATCACGTAATAGAGCGTGGTCGAATTGGCGAGATTGAAGAGGCCGAACAGCTTGCCCTGGGGAATGCCCTGGATGCCGTCCTCGCCGTGGGTAAACGGCGTCTGCAGATAGACGAAGTACAACAGCTGCGACAGCGCCAGCGTGATCATGGCGAAGTAGATGCCCTGTCGGCGGATGGCGACGAGGCCGGTGATGACACCGAGCGCCGCGGCGCCCAATGTGCCGACCAGAATACCGAGTTCCGGCGACATGCCCCAGACCTTCAGGGCGTGTGCGGTGAAATAGCCGGCGGTGCCCAAAAACATCGCGTGACCGAACGACAGCAAGCCGCCATAGCCGATCAGCAGGTTGAAGGCGCAGGCCAGCAGCGCGAAGCACAGAGCCTGCATGACGAAGAACGGATAGACCCCGGTCAGCGGCACGACCAGCAGCAGCGCCGTCATGATCACGAAGGCGATCATGGCATCGCTGGTGCCGCGGCGCGGTTCGGGAATGGCGTTTTCAGTAATGGTGGTCATGTCAGGCGGCCCGTCCCGTCAGTCCCGATGGCTTGATCAGCAACACCAGAACCATCAGAACGAAGACGACGGTGTTGGAGGCCTCGGGATAAAAATACTTGGTCAGCCCCTCGACGATGCCGAGTGCAAAACCGGTGATGATGGAGCCCATGATCGAGCCCATGCCGCCGATCACCACCACCGCGAACACCACGATGATCAGGTCGGCGCCCATCAGCGGCCGGACCTGGTTGATCGGCGCCGACAGCACGCCGGCGAGCGCGGCGAGACCGACGCCGAGCCCGTAGGTCAGCGTGATCATGCGGGGCACGTTGATGCCGAAGGCGCGCACCAGCGTCGGGTTCTCGGTGGCGGCGCGCAGGTTTGCGCCAAGCCGGGTGCGCTCGATCAGGTACCAGGTCAGCAGGCAGACGATCAGCGAGAACACCACCACCCAGCCGCGATAGATCGGCAGGAACATGAAGCCGAGATTCATGCCGCCTTTGAGGATGTCGGGGATCGCATAAGGAAGGCCCGAGGAGCCGAAGTAGTTCTGGAACACGCCCTGGATGATCAGCGCGAGGCCGAAGGTTAGCAGCAGCCCGTAGAGATGGTCGAGGCCGGAAATCCATTTCAGCATGGTACGTTCGAGGATCATGCCGAAGATGCCGACCACGATGGGCGCCACGATCAGCGCCGGCCAGTAGCCGATACCCATCACGTTGAGCAGGAAATAAGCGCAGAACGCGCCCATCATGTAGAGCGCGCCATGCGCGAAATTGATGATGTTGAGCATGCCGAAGATCACGGCAAGACCCAGTGACAACAGCGCGTAGAACGAGCCGTTGATGAGCCCGACCAGCAATTGCGCGAACAGGGCCTGAAGATTGATCGACATGGTGCTCTCAACTCTAACCTTGGAGAAGCAACGGCCCGGCAGCTCGTGGCTGCCGGGCCGCGCGTTTTATTTCTTCAGCAGCGGGCACGTGCTCTTGTCGAGCGGCGTGAAGGCCTGGTCGCCGGGAACAGTTCCGACCAGCTTGTAGAAATCCCACGCCGACTTCGACTCCGAAGGCTTCTTCACTTCGAACAGATAGGCGGAGTGGATGGTGCGGCCGTTGGGCTGGATCGCGCCCTTGCCGAACAGCGGATCGTCGGTCGGCATTTCCTTCATCTTGGCGACGACCTTGGCGCCGTCATGGGGATTACTGCCGAGCGCCTCGAGCGCCTTGAAGTAATGAATCAGTCCGGCATAGACGCCGGCCTGCACCATCGACGGCGGCGCGCCGTTCTTCATGCGCGCGGCGAACTTCTTGGAGAACGCGCGGGTGTTGTCGTTGAGATCCCAGTAGAAGGTCTCGGTGAAGCTCAAGCCCTGCGCCGTCTCGAGGCCGATCGCCTTGACGTCGGTGATGAACAGCAGCAAGGCCGCGAGCTTCTGGCCGCCCTTGGTGATGCCGAATTCGGCAGCCTGCTTGATCGAGTTGGTGGTGTCGCCGCCGGCATTGGCGAGGCCGATGACCTTGGCCTTGGACGCCTGCGCCTGCAGCAGGAACGACGAGAAGTCCGCGGTGTTGAGCGGGTGCTTGACGCCGCCGACGATCTTGCCGCCATTGGCCTTGACGACTTCGCTGGTGTCGCGCTCCAGCGCGGCGCCGAACGCATAGTCGGCGGTGAGGAAGAACCAGCTGTCGCCGCCGGCCTTGACCATCGCCTGCCCGGTCGAATGTGCCAGCATGTAGGTATCGTAGGTCCAGTGCACGGTGTTGGGCGAGCACTGCGCGTTGGTCAGGTCGGAGGTCGCGGCACCCGAATTGATGTAGACGCCGTTCTTTTCCTTGACGATGGTGTTGACGGCCAGCGCCACGCCGGAATTCGGCACGTCGACGATGGTGTCGACCTTGTCGACGTCGAACCACTGGCGCGCGATGTTGGAGCCGATGTCCGGCTTGTTCTGGTGATCGCCTGAGATGATGTCGATCTTCCAGCCCTTGGCCAGCAGGCCGGAATCCTCGGCGGCCATCTGCGCGGCCAGCGTCGAGCCGGGCCCGCCGAGATCGGCATAAAGGCCGGACTGGTCGCTGAGCGAGCCGATCTTGACGGTCTTGTCCTGGGCGGACGCCATGCTCGCCGTCGTCAGCGTCAGAGCGGTCCCGAGCAGCAATGCCGCAATCTTTTTCTTCATTTTATCCTCCTCCGACAGGTGTGACGTATTCAGACGCCGAGATAGGTGTGCAGCTTTTCCATGTTGGCCGACAACTCGGAATTGGCAAAACCATCGATGATCTTGCCGTGCTCGACGATGTAGTAGCGATCCGCCACGGTCGCGGCGAAGCGGAAGTTCTGCTCCACCAAGAGAATGGTAAATCCTTCGGATTTCAGCCGGGCGATGGTGTGCCCGATCTGCTGGATGATCACCGGCGCGAGGCCTTCGGTGGGTTCGTCGAGCATCAGGAAGCGCGCGCCGGTGCGCAGGATCCGCCCGATCGCCAGCATCTGCTGCTCGCCGCCGGACAGCTTGGTGCCCTGGCTGTTCAAGCGCTCCTTGAGGTTCGGAAACAGCTCGAAAATCTGATCCAGCGACAACCCGCCCGGCCGCACGATCGGCGGCAGCAGCAGGTTCTCGCGCACGTCGAGACTCGAGAAGATACCGCGTTCTTCCGGGCAGAACGCGATGCCGAGCCGCGCAATCTTGTCCGATGTCGCCTTCGAGATGTCGTGGCCGTCGAACTTGATCGAACCGGCGCGCTTGCCGATGATGCCCATGATGGACTTCAGCGTCGTGGTCTTGCCGGCGCCGTTGCGGCCGAGCAAGGTCACGACCTCACCGGGCTTCACGTTGAAATTGATGCCGTGCAGGATGTGCGACTCGCCATACCACGCCTCAAGATTGTTGATCTCGAGAATCGGCTTTGCGGACGCCGCGTCGGTCGCGGGGGCGGTCATTGTCATCTCAACCATGCCCGGCTCCCAGATAGGCTTCCTTGACGCGCTCGTCCTTGGTCAGGTCGGCATAGCTGCCTTCCGCAAGCACCTTGCCGCGCGTCAGCACTGTAATGATGTCGGACAGGTTGGAGACGACGCTGAGGTTATGCTCGACCATCAGGATGGTGTATTTGGCCGAGATCCGCTTGATCAGCGCCGCGATCTTGTCGATGTCCTCATGGCCCATGCCGGCCATCGGCTCGTCGAGCAGCATCATCTCCGGATCGAGCGCCAGCGTGGTCGCAATCTCCAGCGCGCGCTTGCGGCCGTAGGGCATTTCCACCGCCGGCGTCGCCGTGAATTCGCTGAGGCCGACGTCCTCGAGCAGTTCTTCGGCGCGGCGGTTGTACTGGTCGAGCACGGTCTTGGAGCGCCAGAAATCGAACGAGGCGCCGTGCTGGCGCTGCAATGCGACCCGGACGTTTTCCAGCGCCGTCAGATGCGGAAACACCGCCGAAATCTGGAACGAACGCACAAGGCCCTGCCGCGCCACGTCGGCTGGCGCCAGCGTGGTGATATCCCGCCCATTATACAGAATCTGGCCGCTGGACGGCTTCAGAAACTTGGTCAGCAGGTTGAAACACGTGGTCTTGCCGGCCCCGTTGGGACCGATCAAGGCGTGGATAGTGCCACGGCGTACCCGGAGATTGACGTCCTGAACCGCGAAGAACCCCGCGAATTCCTTGGTCAATCCGTGGGTTTCAAGAATGAACTCATCAGACAAGCAAATTTCCCCCATCAGCCTTTGCCGCGTGCGTCATCGCGCTGGCCGATTTCTGGCACGTCCTGTTCCTGTGGCGCGTTCGACTTCGCCACCGACCGGCCGTCTCGCGCGGAATATGCCTTCAACGGCGCAGCGAACGCAAGGAGCAAAGCTGGGCAACGGCGGGACGCTCCGCCGCAGCCCTCTCGGCCATTAGTCGCATTGAGCCGCCCGAATCCCCGGCGGCGGAAAACCGACGCCGCAGACCGCCGGTGACAGACCGTCAACGCCACAGGAAATCACCCTTTAATTGCATTTCCAGGGAATGCCCGCTTTCACACTATGTTTCCCAAGCCATCCGATGATACCGTCATTCCGATACTATGCTCGGATGAGCTGCCGGGGATCTCGAAATGGATTTCGCAAGCGCCAACCCGTCAGTCGTCAAATCGATCCGGCAGCGGGAATTGCTGAACAACTGGCTGCGCCTGTACTCCCGACAGCAGCAGCTGCCGTGCGTCGCCGAGTATCAGCCCGAGCGGCTCGAAGAGGAAGTTCTCGATCTCGTCTACTACCTCGTCGACAACACCCGCCAGCCGCCACGGCTGACCATCGACAGCAACGGCACGCGGATGTCGCATGCCTATGGCAACACCGGCAAAGGCCGATTCCTCGACGAATATCTCGGACCAGTCCTCGGTCCGGCGATCCTGCCGGCCTATTATGCCTGCATCGGCCGCGCTTTGCCGATCTACACCGTGACCCTGGTGGAAGACATCAAGGGCCGCCCGGTCGCCTATGAACGCATGCTGATGCCGTTTTCCGACGGTCACGCCGTCAGCCACATCGTGGCATCGCTGAAAACCATCAGCGAGGACGGCAACTTCGAGATCAAGAACCTGCTGCGCGGCCAGCAGTCGCTGCCGCCACCATGCGTTCGGACGGTGATCGACCGTGACCTGTTTCACCGCCTGCCCGGCCGCAGCACCGCCGGCGACATCATCGAGTTCGGCTAATGCGACGAGAAAAAGCCGGCCATCAGCCGACCTCCTTCGCATAGATCTCCGGTTTGAAGCCGACCAGCAGGCGGTCGCCGAGATCCAGCACCGGACGCTTGATCATCGACGGCTGCGCCAGCATCAGCGTGATGGCCTTGGCCGCGGTGAGATCCTGCCGGTCGGCATCGTCAAGCTTGCGGAAGGTGGTGCCGGCGCGGTTCAGCAGGGTTTCCCATCCGACCTGCTTCATCCAGCCGGTCAGCCGGGCCTTGTCGATGCCCGCGGCCTTGTAGTCGTGAAAGTCATAGGCAACGCCGTGGCCATCGAGCCAGGTGCGGGCCTTCTTCATGGTGTCGCAATTCTTGATGCCGTAGATGGTGATCGTCATGTCGGGTGGTTCCGGATTGGCGCCTATTGGAGACCTAGCAGATCGGCGAATCTGGCATAGGGTTAATCGCAATCTTCATCGGAGCGACAATGGAATTCACCGCACTTTTTCTGGCCGTCGCCATCGTGATGCTTGCCGCCTGGCGCGGCTCGCGCGGCTGGGCGCTTTCGCTGTTCGCCGCAACCTTCGTGGCCTGCGTCGCCACCTATCTGCACCACGCCACCGACGTGCTGAAACTGTCGTTCTGATGGCCATTCTCACCCCGGCGCGCGCCGTCACCCTCAATGTCCTCGCACTCGGTGCGGTCGCGCTGGTGCTGGCCGCGGCCTTTGCCGCGCAGCTTGTGCTGCACGAACTGCCCTGCCCGCTGTGCCTGCTGCAGAGGATCATGTTCGCGCTGCTGGCGATTGGCCCCATCCTGAATATCCGCTTCGGGCCGCGGCCCAGCCAATACGGCCTGTCGCTGCTGGTCGCGGTGGCCGGCGCGGTGGCCTCGACCCGGCAGGTGCTGCTGCACATCATGCCCGGCGACCCCGGCTACGGCACGGCCCTACTCGGCTATCACTATTACACTTGGGCGCTGATTGGATTCATTGCGGCCATCGTGCTGATCGCCTTGATCCTGCTGTTCGACGAGCAGTTCGCGCCGACGCCGGCGCCTGTGGCCGGCGGCGTTGCGCGGATGGCGGTGTGGCTGGTGATCGGCCTCGTCGCGCTGAACGTGCTCTCCACCTGGCTGGAATGCGGCTTTGCCGCGTGCGCCGACAATCCGGTGGTCTATGAACTACTGAAGCACGGGCCGTAAACCGCCCGCTCAACCGCAGGCCCTGACGAAGCAGACCAGCGTCGTCGCCGCTGCCACCGGCACGATCACGAGGCGAACCACCGCCGACGACCATGAAACACGGCGCGGCGACGCCATTGGCCGCGCTGACCAGCGGGGTGCGCCGCGCGTTGAGCGCCTTGACGTCGGTGCCGTCCGGGCCGCCGCCCGTCTGCACAACGGATTTCAGCGCGCTGTCGGGGCATGCCCGGCTGTTCGTGGAGGAGTTGGACCGGCAGGCGAAGGCCGCTAACGCCTGGCAAGATCGCGGGGCCGGTGTCCGACTGCCCTGCGGCCGCGGAACCATAACGCCAGCTGCAGCACCGCCGCCGGAAACGTCACCAGCCACAGCGCGCCGACATAGATCAGCCGTGGATAGGCTAGCTGCAGAAACAGGAACGGCGCGAGCGCGCCGTTGGCCAGCAGCCACAGCCGGATCGCTCGGCTGCCCGAAAACACCGGCGCGGCACACAGCAGCGACAAGCTCATCAAAGTGTAGCCGACAAGGTCGATGCCGGCCATCAGCTGGTTCTGACCGCAGCAGGCCAGCAAGGCGTAGCGCGCACCGTCGCCACGCAGATCATGCGGGATGACGACGCCGAGTTACGTGGCATAGACGATGCAGGCCATCACACCATACATGATGGCGAGTGCCAGCGCCGCGAGGCTGTACGTCTGGCGTTCCGCCGGAGCCGTCCCGTGAACCGCGACCATGGTGAGAACGAAGGCCGGGGCCAGCGCCAGCGACGGCGCAAAGATCAGGATCCGGTCCCACGGATCCACCAGCACGCCGGCGACCTGCAGCAGCTGCGGGCCCCCATAGCACACGCTTGCGACCAGCGCCGCCGACGCAGCCCACATGCCGAACCGATGTTGCAACGATGCAGTCCCCGCGTGACGCTCTGACACTGCGGCTTGATACCGCGTCTGCGTCGCGCGATCCTTGACACCGATCAACCCACGCGCGTCATGCATGGGGCATTCCCGATGCGGCAGCCAGTTGCCGGTTGCACGGAAAGCACAGCATGCCGAATGCGTCGAACCCACCGTCTCGCCTTGATGGTCTCAGCGTAGCGGAAGCCGGCGCGCGCCTGGCGCGCGACGGATATAACGAGCTGCCGCGCTCGGCGCGACGCACGCCGTTCCGCATCGTGCTGGAGGTGATCCGCGAGCCAATGCTGGCGCTGCTGATCGGCGGCGGCGCTGTCTACCTGCTTTTGGGCGACCTGACGGAGGCGGTGATCCTGATCGCCTTTGCCGGCCTGTCGGTGGTTATCACCGTGGTTCAGGAAACCCGCACGGAACGCGTGCTGGATGCACTGCGCGACCTGACCAGCCCGCGTGCGCTGGTGATCCGCGATGGCGAGCGCCAGCGCATCGCCGGTCGCGAGGTGGTGCGCGGCGATCTGATCGTGCTCGGCGAGGGCGACCGCGTTCCGGCCGACGCGCAGTTTATCGAGGGGCAGGACCTGCAGGCCGACGAATCCCTGCTGACTGGCGAATCCGTGCCGGTGCGCAAGGCGCCGGACCCCACCCTGTCCCCGCAGCGGCAGCGACCGGGCGGCGACGATCTGCCCACCGCCTTCTCCGGCACCTTGATCGTGCGCGGCGCGGGCATTGCCGAAGTGGTCGCCACCGGCGCCACCAGCGAGATCGGCAGGATCGGCAAGACCCTCGGCACCCTCGATACGGCGGCGCCACATCTGCAGACCCAGACCCGCAGGATCGTCGGCATCTTTGCGCTGGTCGGCGGCGCCATCAGCGCGCTGGTGGTGGTCCTCTACGGCACCTTGCGCGGCGGCTGGCTCGACGCGGTGCTGGCCGGCATTGCCGTGGGCATGTCGATGCTGCCCGAGGAATTCCCGGTGGTGCTGACGGTGTTCATGGCGATGGGCGCCTGGCGCATCTCGCAGGTCCGCGTCCTCACCCGCCGCGCCACCGCCATCGAGACGCTGGGATCGGCCACGGTGCTGTGCACCGACAAGACCGGCACGCTGACGGAAAACCGCATGACCATTTCCGAACTTCGCCTGACCGACGGCGCGTCGTGCGTGGTCGATGCCGGCAAGCCGCTGGCGGAGCCGTTTCGGGAACTGGTCAGGTCCGGCGTCAAGGCCAGCGCCGTCCAGCCGTTCGATCCGATGGAGAAGGCGTTTCACATAGTGGCGGCTTCCAACGCTCAGGCAACGACGGCCGCCGATGGCCGTCTGGTCAGGACCTATGCGCTGCGTCCGGATCTGCTCGCCATGTCCAACGTCTGGCAGCCCGCCGCAGATGGCGCATTGCTGGTCGCGGCCAAGGGCGCACCGGAAGCGGTCGCCGATCTCTGCCGCCTCGCGCCGGCACAACGCGAAGCCGTCACCACGGCCGTGGACCAGATGGCGGCGGCCGGGTTGCGCGTGCTCGGCGTGGCCCGTGCGTCGTTCACCGGATCGGCGCTTCCGGATGCGCAGCCCGATTTCGACTTTGAGTTTGCAGGGCTGGTCGGGCTCGCCGATCCGCTGCGGCCAAGCGTGCCGGCGGCAGTGGCCGAGTGCCGCTCCGCCGGCATCCGCGTTATCATGATCACCGGCGACTATCCGGCCACGGCGCGCGAGGTGGCGCGCCAGGCCGGACTCGGCGACAGCGACCCGATCAGCGGCGACGAACTGGAAACGTTGAGCGACGCGGAACTGATCGTGCGGATCAGGACAACATCGGTATTCGCTCGCATCATGCCTGAACAGAAGCTGCGCATCGTCCAGGCGCTGAAGGCCGACGGCGAGATCGTCGCGATGACCGGCGACGGCGTCAACGATGCGCCCTCGCTGAAGGCCGCGCATATCGGCGTCGCCATGGGCGGCCGCGGCACCGATGTGGCCCGCGAGGCGTCATCGATCGTGCTGCTCGACGACGATTTCGGCTCGATCGTAACCACGGTCCGGCTCGGCCGCCGCATCTTCGACAATCTGCGCAAGGCCATGAGCTTCATCTTCGCGGTACACGTGCCGATCGCCGGCCTCGCTTTGCTGCCGCTGATCTTCGGCCTGCCGATCCTGTTCGGTCCGATGCACATCGCCTTCCTCGAAATGGTCATCGACCCCGTCTGCTCGCTGGTGTTCGAGGCCGAAACCGAGGAAGATGACCTGATGCGGCGGCCGCCGCGCGATCCCGCCGAGCCGCTGTTTTCGATGTCGATGATCCTGTGGAGCTTGCTGCAGGGCGTCCTCGCCTTCGCGGTGGTGGCGGCGATCTTCGTCATCGCGCTCCAGCGCGGCATGCCGGAAAACGAGGTGCGGGCGCTGACCTTCTTCTCGCTGGTCATCAGCATCGTCGCGCTGATCATTCTCAACCGGTCCGCCAGCACCTCGCTGCTGAAAGCGATCCGCCGTCCCAACCGCGCGCTGGCGCTGGTGGTCTGCGGAGTTGCGGCGATGCTGGCGCTGACCCTGCTATGGCCGTTCGCACGCCACCTGTTCCGCTTCGGGCCCCTGCATGCGGACGACATCACCCTGACCATCGGCGCCGGAATCGTCATTCTTGTGGTTCTGGAACTGCTTAAACCGCTATGGCGCAGGATATTTTCCGCCGCCGCGCGAAACAGCCCAATCGCGCCACAGCCGCTATGACCTCTCGCCGTTCGGTCAGGATGGCTTCCTGGTCCGGTGCTTCTCCCTCAAGGCGCGACGTTTCTGCTTTTCCAGAAAGTGCATCACTTCCAGCTTCAGCCCGTCCGGATCGAGGAAGTACACCGCATAATAGCCCTCGCCATAGCTGGGATAGTCGGCGGGCGCGTCGACGATCTCGACCTGCTCGGCCAGCAGAAAGGCGTAGAGCGCATCGACCTCCTCGCGCACGCCGAGCTCAAACGCATAATGATGGTAGCCGATGTCGCCGGTGTGGTGCTTGTGACGCTTGCCCGCGGCATCCGCCTCGGTGATCCAGAACAAGGTCTCGCCATTGTCCCAGCCGACCACCTTGTCGAACTCCCACTCCAGGGTGAAGCCCATGAAGCCGAGCACCTTGTCGTAGAATTGCCTGGAGCGCGCGAGATCGCTGACGCGGATGGCGAGATGGTCGATTCCGATGACCTTGACCATGGTCGTTCTCTCCGGCCGCTGCCCGCGGTGACATCGGCTGCAACGATCATCAACACGCGGCCCTGCGAGAATGCAAGACCCGCTCAACGGCGGCGTCTGCGGGTCATCGAGATGTCCGCGGTCTGGCGCGGCCGTTCACGGAGCCGTTGGGGCGACACGCGGCACCGGGGTTATATCGGTCGGCGGAGCAATGGTCGTCGGAGCCACGGGCGGCGCTTCTGTCGCGACGGCCGGTTCGTCGGCAACAGCTCCCGGGGGAGCGATCGGCGCGGGCGGCGCCGGCGCAACCTGGGCCGCGGGCGTGGCGACGTTAGCGGTCGGTGCGCACAACGTCATGCCGGCTGCGGCTGCGGCGCCGATCAAGGTGGCCAGCGACTTCAATTCAGGCGACTGACGGGGATCCCGCACAATCGCGCCGGCCTCGTCGACCAGCCGCGCGTTGCAGGCGCAGCTCTGAATCCCGCCGGAGGGCGTGCAGGCATCGTGGTGCATGCATGCCACGTCCAGGGCATCGATCGGGTCGGCGCCCGCGCGATTGCCGACACCGCAATAATTGCCATGGAATACCAGTTCGCCGTGCTTGACGGCGGCGGGCGTGTCGGCTGCAGCCGCCAGCTTGTCGTCGCGCTCGCCGGCCTGCGCACCGGTCATGAATGCGAGCGAGGCCGCACACAACATGAAAGCAGCAACGCTGCGCCGCAGCCGCGGGAAGAGGCTCTTGGACGTGGTCATGACAGGGAGGCGTTCCGATGATGCTGGCCGACCGGCAGATCCGGTCCGCAAGAAGACGCCCGACACGCCCATCGGTTCCCTCGGGAGGTTGTCGCTCCCGGCGATCTGCACAGGTCTCAGGCAGTCGCCCTACCGTGGAGGATGCGCTCAATCGGCCACTAATGCGTTGGCAACCCCGTCGTGCGATAGTGCGCCATGACCATCCGCACCATTGTCCGCTATCCCGATCCGCGCCTGACGCTGCCCGCACAACCCGTCACCGTGTTCGACGACGCGCTGCGCGACCTGGCGCGCGACCTGCTGGACACCATGCACGCCGCGCCGGGCATCGGCATCACCGCGCCGCATATCGGCCTGTCGCTGCGGCTGGTGGTGCTCGACCTCGACCCGGTCGATGGCGCACGCATCTATGTCAATCCGGACATCACCTGGGCCTCCCCTGAGACGATCATGCACCAGGAGGGCAGCGTCTCGATGCCCGGCGTCAATGACGACATCCAGCGCCATGCGCGGATCCGCATCAGCTACCAGGATCTCGACGGCACCCCACAGACCGAGGAGTCGGCAGGCCTGCGCGCGGTCTGTCACCAGCACGAAATCGACCAGCTCAACGGCATGTTCTGGCTGCAGCGGTTGTCCCGCCTCAAGCGCGAGCGGCTGATCAAGCGCTTCGAGAAGATGTCACGCGGTTGAACGCCCTCAGGGGGCCCACCGCGTGAAGACGTAGTCATGGCCTTTGACGCGCGCTTCGTGGCACGCGAAGCAGGTCCGGTGCTGCGCCTCGTCGACGGGCTTGCCTGCGACAAACCTGCCAAATCCCCAGCCGCCGGTTGCCGCATATTTCCGGGAGTCCTTGACCATGATCTGGACCGTGGTCGCCGCACCGGGAACGGAGGCCGGCTCGAACTCGGGCGAGGTCACGTGCTTCCAGGCAAGCTTCGCGAGAACGGTGCCGTCCGGAAACGGCAGCGCGCCGTCGGCATAGGCCTTGATTGCCACGGCATTGCCGAGCACGGCGCGAAGCTCGTTCAGTGGCTCGGCTTCCTGCGCCGGCGCAATCAGCTGCCACTGCCGATAACCCTGCGGAATGGTGACGCCATAGATCGGCGAGGCATCGCCATTGCCGACGTTGGTTTCCGCGGCGAGCGCCGCGGCCGCCGCACATGATGCGATGGCCATGCCAATGGCGAGGTGCCTCACGCTCATGTCCCTCACCCCCGCCCGGATGCCATGCGGTCGGCGTCGATCACTGCCTCGGCGAAGGCGCGCGGCGCCTCCTGTGGCAGATTGTGCCCGATGCCGCCGGTGATCGCGCGATGCTCATACTTGCCCGTGAACTTCTTCGCATAGGCGCTGGCCTCCGGATGAGGCGCACCATTGGCGTCGCCTTCCATGGTGATGGTCGGCACCGCGATATCGGGCGCCTGAGCGAGGCGTTTTTCCAGATCGTCATATCTCGCTTCGCCCTCGGCCAGGCCAAGACGCCAGCGATAGTTGTGGATCGAGATCGCGACATGATCCGGATTGTTCAGCGACGCCGCGCTGCGATCGAAGGTGGCGTCGTCGAAATTCCATTTCGGCGAGGCGATCTGCCAGATCAGTTTCGCAAAATCGTGCCGATACTTGTCGTAACCCGCACGGCCGCGCTCGGTCGCGAAATAGTATTGATACCACCACTGCAGCTCGGCCTTCGGTGGCAGCGGCATCTCGTTGGCCTTCTGGCTGCCGATCAGGTAGCCGCTGACAGAGACCATGGCCTTGACGCGCTCCGGCCAGATCGCCGCGATGATGTTCACCGTCCGCGCGCCCCAGTCGCAGCCGCCGAGGGTCGCCTTGTCGATCTTGAGCGCATCCATCAGGGCAATGATATCAATGGCCAGCGCGGCCTGCTGTCCATTGCGCGGCGTTGCCGCCGACCGGAAGCGCGTGGCGCCGTAGCCGCGCAGCGAGGGGACGATCACGCGGTAGCCAGTTGCAGCCAGCAACGGCGCCACATCCACATAGGTGTGGATGTCATAGGGCCAGCCGTGCACCAGAATGACGACCGGCCCATCAGCGGGACCGTCCTCGGCATAGCTGACACTCAAATCGCCGGCATCGACCTGCTTCATCGCGCGGAACGAGGCATTGGCTGGGGCAGAGCCGGCAGGCAGCGTCTTTGGCACTGGCCCGGTCTGGCCGCGGGCTGAAACCGTCAGCCCGAACTGGGCGGCTGCCATGCCCAGGACGGCCGTGCCCAGGAAACGACGGCGATGGGGGTTGATATCGTCAGGCGTCCTGATGATGCTCATGGTGATCTCCTTGAATCCCGGCGGGAACTTTGCCGTTGTTCCCACGATGCCCGAATGATCGGACGGCCGCTTTCAGGTGAAAAGGATTTTCGCTTCAGACGGCGATGATTTTTCCGTTAGAACGGTTTCGCCCGCCGGGGGCAACCGCAGCGAGATCCTCATTTTGCGCTACCTTTTCGACGTTTTTGCCCTCGACCCCAGCCGCCGGGAATTGCGCCGCGGCGAAGACCATATCGCGATCGAACCACAGGTCTTCGACGTGCTGGAGTTCCTTGTCCGATCGCGTGACCGAGTGGTCAGCCGTGACGATCTGCTCGCCGCGGTGTGGCACGGGCGCATCGTCTCGGAAGCGACGCTGAGCAGCCGCATCAATTCGGCGCGCGCCGCCATTGGCGACAGCGGCGAGGAGCAGCGGCTGATCCGCACCCTGCCGCGCAAGGGCCTGCGTTTCGTGGGCGATGTCAGGGAGGAGGAGGCCTCCTCGGAGCCGGTCGTTAAAACAATTCCGGACAGCGAGGCGCCGGGCATCGCGGACCCGGACGGCCCGTCGATTGCGGTGCTGCCGTTCACCAATATGAGCGGCGATCCCGAGGAGGACTACTTTGCCGACGGCATCGCGGAGGAGATCATCACCGCGCTGTCCCGCTGCAGCGGACTGTTCGTGATCGCGCGCAATTCCTCGTTCACCTACAAGGGTGAAGCGATCGATATCCGCCGGGTCGGCCAGGAACTCGGCGTCAGCTATGTGCTCGAGGGTAGCGTCCGCCGCGGCGGCGAGCGGCTTCGTATCATCGGCCAGTTGATCGACGCACGGTCCGGCAATCATCTGTGGGCCGACCGCTTCGACGGCGACCGGGGCGACGTCTTCGACCTGCAGGACCGCATCACCGAGCACGTCGTGGCGGCCATCGAGCCCACCTTGCGGCTGGCCGAGATCGAACGCCGCAAGCACAACCGTCCCGGCAAGCTCGACGCCTATGACCTGCTGCTGCGGGCCTACGCGCTGGAACATGAATTCACTGCGGACAGCCTGACCGAAGCGCTGGCCTGCCTCGACCAGGCCCTGGCCGTCGAGCCAAACTACGCGCCGGCCATGGCCGCGGCGGCCTATTGTCATGCGCAGCGCCACTTTCAGGGATGGGTGGCGGCCGACGGAACGCATCGCGCCACGGGCATGGAGCTGGCCTGGTGCGCCATCGAGCTCGCGCCGAGCGACCCGCAAGTGCTGTGGATGACGGCATTTGCGATCTGGAATCTCGCCGACACGCAGACCGCAAAGGATGCGGCCGTCGAACTGTTCGGCCGTTCGCTGGCGATCAACCCGAACTCCGCGATGGCACTGTCGCTGGGCGGCTGGATCGAAACCATGCGCGGCAACCAGGGCACTGGTCGCGAGATGCTGCAGCGCGCCGCCCGGCTCAGCCCGCTCGATCCGCGCGGCTGGTTCGTCTCGGGCGCCATGGCCATCGCCGCGATCATCGACGAGAATTATCCGGAGGCTGTGGCGTGGGCGGAAAAGGCCCTGGTGCAGAACCGGCGCTACGCGGTAGCGCTGCGTGCGCTGGCTGTGGCACTGGTGAAGATCGGGCAGCGCGAGCGCGCCGCCCAAGTGGTACGGGAATTATTGAGCATCGCGCCGGATCTGACGATCGCCAAGTTCTTCGCGCGCATCCCCGTCCCTCTTGCATCGATGGCCAAGAATTACAGGGAAGCGCTCAAGGCTGCAGGCCTGCCGGAGTAAGCCATCTTCATGCCGCGCCGCAGCGCAGTCGCTGGTTTTCAGACGACGTCCATTTCAGTCTCGCCTCTCCAGTACAAAGTGTTACCATCGCAGCGCGACAGGATCGACCAACCGACAAGGTGAAATCGCCCGTCGGTCGTTTCGCTGCAACGCAGCGAAGCGCGGATAAGCGCGCCACAAGGCTCCGTCTGCACATGGGAGGACATGGGCATGCTCGACAAGGCACCCAACGGAAACGTCACGGCGCTACTGTCCACGCTGGACAGCGCGTTGACTGCCGGCGACATTGCGCTCGCCGTTGATGCGGCTTGCGTGCCGGCAACGATCGCAAGGAGCGATCGACGCCCCGCCGTCGTCGCGCAAAGCGCGATGCTCCAGGAGAATTCATGTTCGATCTGACACTCAGCTTTGACAATGGACCGGAGCCCGACGTCACCCCCGGCGTGCTCGACCTCCTCGCCCGGCGCGGGATCAGCACAACTTTTTCGTCATCGGCGAAAAGATCGCGGACCCCGCGCGCCGGACGCTCGCCGAACGCGCGCAGGCCGAAGGCCATTGGATCGGCAATCACACCTACACCCATTCGCTGCCGCTCGGGCGGCAGCCCGATGCCGCAATGGCCGAGAGCGAGATTACGCGCACGCAGGCCGTGCTGGGCGACCTGGCACGTCCCGAGCGCCTGTTCCGGCCGTTCGGCGGTGGCGGCCAGCTGAATGACGGCCTGTTCCGACCGTCGGTCGTGAAACACCTCGAACAGGAGCGCTACACCTGCGTGCTCTGGAACGCGATCCCGCGCGACTGGAACGATCCCGAAAACTGGGTCGAGCGCGCGCTTGACCAATGCCGGACCCAGGCATGGACGCTGATGGTGCTGCATGATCTGCCGACCGGCGCCATGCGGCACCTGCCGCGTTTTCTCGATGCGGCAGCGGAAGCCGGCGCGCGCTTTCGCCAGGATTTTCCGCCGGACTGCGTGCCGATCCGGCGGGGCGAGGTGATATTGCCCATGACGGACTACGTTTCCAATCTGGACTGACAATCGCAACCAACAAAAATACCAAAGGGAGACTAACGATGCGGGACCTGACCACCGAGAGCGTCACCGACGCCGTTCTGGAGCAGATGGGCGAAACTCAAGATCCGCGGCTCAAGCAGGTGATGGAAAGCCTGGTGCGCCACATGCACGCCTTCGCCCGCGATGTCAGCCTGACGCCTGATGAATGGCTGAGGGCGATCGGCTTTCTCACCAAGGTCGGCCAAACCTGCACCCCCGCCCGCCAGGAATTCATCCTGCTGTCCGACGTTCTCGGGCTCAGTGCGCTGGTCAACCTGCTGCATGACAAGACGGCGATCGAACTGGGGACGGAAAGCAGCTTGCTCGGCCCGTTCTACCAGCAGAACGCGCCTTCGTTCGCTCTCGGCGACTCGATCGCCGCCAAGGCCGACGAAGCGCCGGAGCTGCTGCTGTATGGCCAGGTCACCGACAAGGAAGGCAAACCGTTGCCGCATGCCCAGATCCAGGTCTGGCAGACCGATGCCAAGGGCGAATACGACCTGCAGAAATACCGTGGCGAGCACATGGACATGCGCGGCAACTTCCGCGCCGATGCCGACGGGCGCTTCCATTTCCGCACCGTCATGCCGCTCGGCTACTACATTCCCATGGACGGGCCGGTGGGCGCGCTGATCCGCGCCCAGCAGCGCCACGGCTGCCGGCCGGCGCATATCCACTTCCTGATCGGCGCCGACGGCTACCGCGAGCTGGTCACGGCGATCTACCTGTCGAACGATCCGCATATCGATTCCGATACGGTGTTCGGCGTGTCGAGCTCGCTGGTGGTGACGCCGCGCGACAACGATGCGGACGCGCCGGTCAAGGGCTTGCCGGCCATCCGCTACGACTTCCGCCTTGGCGTGGCCTCGGACGACGAGACCGGCCGCGTCGGCGCCGACCCGTCGCAAATCCTCGCGATGGCGGGGTAAGCGTCATGAAACGCCTGCTCTCCGGACTGGCCCTCACGGGCCTGCTCACAAGCGCGACCATCGCCAGCGTCCACGCCGCGCCGCCGTCCAATCCGGTGAAGCTCGGCGTCATCACCGACATGACCGGCAGCCTGTCCGCGCAAAGCGGGCGCGGCTCGGTGATTGCCGCACAAATGGCGATCGACGACTGCCTCGCCAAGGAATGCGCGGGGATGAAAGTCGAGCTGCTGTCCGCCGATCACCAGAACAAGCCGGACATCGCCGTCAACATCGTCCGCAAATGGATCGACGTCGATGGCGTCGATGCGGTGACCGACATCATCCAGGCCGGTGTCCAGCTCGCGATTCAGAACCTGATGAAGGAAAAGAACCGCATCGCTTTGTTCCCCGGCGGCACGGCACGGCTTGCCAATGAGGACTGCGCGCCCAAGACCAGCGTGCTGTGGATGTGGGACACCTATGGCCAGGCCGTCGGCATCACCCGCCCGCTGGCGAAGCCCGACAGCTCCTGGTACTTCGTCGCCGCCGACTATGCCTTCGGCAATTCGCTGATCGCCGATGCCACCGGTCTGGTGCAGCGCGCCGGCGGCAAGGTGGTCGGTTCGGTCAAGCACCCGTTCAACGCCACCGGCGATTTTGCGTCCTACCTGCTGCAGGCGCAATCCTCGGGCGCCGGCATCGTCGCCATCGGCTCGACCGGCGGCGATCTCATCAACATGCTCAAGCAGGCGCGGGAATTCGGGCTCGGCAAGGACAAGCAGAAGGTCGCCAGCTTCGTGCTCACTCTGCCCGACGTCGCGGCCCTCGGCCTCGACATCACCCAGGGCATCACCGTCAACGAGGCCTTCTACTGGAATCTGGACGCGCAAAGCCGCGCCTTCGGCAAGCGCTTCTTCGAACGCTACCAGGGCATGCCATCGACCATCCAGGCCGGCGTCTATTCCGTGACGCTGCACTATCTGAAGTCCGTCGCCGCCGCCGGCACCACCGACACCGCGGCGGTGATGGCCAAGATGCATGAACTCCCGATCTCCGATGCCACCGTGCGCAACGCCACCTTGCGCGTCGACGGCAGGATGGAGCACGACTCCTATCTGTTCCGGGTCAAAACACCCGCCGAGAGCAAGGAGCCTTTCGACTTCTACGAGTTGCAGGCGACGATTCCGGCCAAGGAGGCGTTCCGGCCGTTGACGGAGAGTGTTTGTCCGGCGTTGAAGTAAGCGAAGCGGTGCGATATTGCGGGAGCAATCGTCGCACCGCTGCTGCCGGCGTGGAGGATCAATCTTGCTGGAAAAACTCGGTGACGAGATTTGGACGGCCGAGGGATCCGACGTCGTGGCTATGCTCGGCTTTCACTACCCGACCCGCATGGCGGTCATCAGACTGGCCGGCAGCGAACTCTTTGTCTGGTCGCCCATCGCGCCGACAGACGGCCTGCGGGCGGAGGTCGAAGCGCTCGGGAACGTCGGCTATCTGATCGCGCCCAATGCGCTGCATCATCTGTTCATCGCCGACTGGAAGCGCAGCTATCCGGATGCACGCATCTATGCCGCGCCCGGATTGCGCGAGAAGCGCAGAGATATCGCTTTCGACGGCGAGCTCGGCGACACGTCCGTTCCCGAATGGTCCGGGGACATCGAACATGTGGTCGTGAAGGGTAACGCCATCACCAGCGAGGCGGTGTTCTTTCATCGCACCAACCGCACCGTGATCTTCACCGATCTCATTCAGCAGCTTCCCGCCAACTGGTTTTCCGGCTGGCGCGCCGTCGTTGCCAAATGGGACCTGATGCTTGGCCCCGAGCCGTCGGTGCCGCGAAAATTTCGAGCCGCCTTTACCGATCGCCGGGCGGCACGCGCCTCCGTTGAACGCATCCTGGCGTGGCCCGCTGAAAAGGTGCTGATGGCTCATGGAACGCCGGTGAACGCGAACGGCCAGGCATTCCTGCGGCGGGCATTCGGATGGCTGATCCGATGATCGCCATCAAGCGCGGACCTGCACCGACAAACGCGCTGCCCTGCCCTGCCGCACCGTTGCAGGACGTCGGATGTCTCAAAGAAGATCTTTGGCATCCGTCATCGCAACATCGCTCGCCCGGACGCACATAGCGACCGCTGCGCGAACTCGATCAGCCGTCGGTCACCGTCACGCCGGTCACCTTGGCCGGTCTCACACCTGAGCAGGCGGCGCTCAGCAAGGTTCGGCGGACCTCGGCGTTGGTGTATTCATGGCCGTTCACCGCCGGCACTTCGACATCCCAGGGCCCTGCGGAGTCGCCGGGATCGCCTCCGAAGGTCCAGGTGCCCGCCGGCAGGCATCCCAGAATGTAGTTCTTCATGGTCGCCACCGACGGGTTACGCCCACGGCCGCCGAAGGTGAACTGCAACTGATGGTCGGTGGCGGCAAAGGCGGGCTCGGCAAGGACCATGGTCAGCACGACCGCGGCGAGTACGGCTCGGAAAAGACATTGGGGGCACCCTGCTCTCATGGGACACCCGACACGCAATGCAATTACTGCGATTACTTTTAATTTAATACAACCAAATGTCAAGCCGGTCGTCATGCTTCGAACCGCTGAATACGCCAGACACTGGCGCGGGTCCCAAACGACACGCTGCTCGCGCCCCCGCAGCAAGTGCCAAGATTGCATAGGTCGGTTCGGCTGTGAGGCAGGCGCCCCCGACCATGCAGGTCAGCGCGGAAGCATTTCCGGGCCAAGTCCCATCTGCCAGAAATCTGCCTCCAGACGCGACGCCTGGCCGAACAGCGCGGCCAGTTCGTTGAAGCGTCGCCCGGTCATCGCCCGTGCCGCCAGATCGTCGAGATGTCGGCGCGCCTTGATGGCGACGTCCTGATAGGCGTCGCCGGCGTATTCGCCGATCCATTCCCGATAGGGATGATCGCCGAGCGCCTCGGCGCCGTGCGGCGCGAGCCTGCGGCCGATCTCGGCGTAGCCGATGACACAGGGCGCCAGCGCCACATGCAGCTCGAGCAGATCGCCGGCCGCGCCGCAGTCCAGCACGAAGCGCGTATAGGCGACGGTGGCCTGATGTTCGGGCGCCGCCTCGATCTCGGCGGGCGACAGCCCCCAGCGCCCGCACAGCCGGACGTGCAGCGCCATCTCGTCGAGGATCGCGGCCAGTCCCGCCTGCGCCGTCTTCATGTCGTCGAGCGTGCGGCTCTTGTAGGTCGCCAGCGCATAGGCCCGCGCGAACTGGATCAGGAACAGATAGTCCTGCACCAGATAGGTGCGAAACGCCGCCTCCGGCAGCGTGCCTGCCCCAAGCTGCCGGACGAAGTCGTGATCGACATAAGCGGCCCAGTCGTCCGCCGCCGCGGCTTTCAACCGATCGAAGATATCCATCGCTACAGCCCCAGGCGCGACGTCACTTGCCATCATCGAGGCTCACCAGCACGGCCGCATTGGCAATGAGAATGCCGTCGCCGCCGCTCTCGGCCGGAATGTCCAGGCCGCCCTTGACCGCCGTGACGGTCACCGTGCCGTAGGGAAGTTCCTTCGCCACGGCCGCTGTATCGACGTCCTCGGGATTGGGCACCGCAATGGTGACGTCGACGAGCATGTCATGCGGCGTCTTGCCGAGCAGCCGGAAGAACCCGACGCTGGAATGGCGGATCGCATCAGAGACCGCGCGCTTCGCCGCCTTGGTGGCATCGCGGCCATGGACGTCGACGCCCATGCCCATCTCGGTAATACAACGCACCCGTGCCATTCGTGTCGTCTCCGTTGGCCTCTAAAACTATCGGAAAACCCAAAGCCAATCATCACAGATGGTCACAGCGCACAAGTGCGCAGCGTACCGCGCGACCCAACAGCGAGACGGCGAAATACGCTGCGCTATTCCGCCCTACGGCCCTGCGTACTATTGATGTTGAAAGCATCACGCAACGCAATCCAGCATCCATTGCACGCCGAACCGGTCGGTGAGTTTGCCGAAGTAGCTCCCCCAAGGTTGATCTGCGAGCGGCGTAGTTATCCGGCCGCCATCAGCCAAACAGACAAACAGCCTATCGGTGCTGTCGCGATCATCCACGATCAGCATATGAGCAGAACCTCGCATTGGCTCGGCATCGTGATTGTCCGAAGCGAAAAACAGTATACCCGGCCCTTCGAAGCGCGCATGCATCACCTTGCCCTGCATGACGTCGGTGACGACGGGTATACCATGAGCGCCGTGGCGCATTAGTTCGGTGACTTGGCCGAGCCCACATTCCGTATAGAAGGCAAGCGCTTCTTCGCATTGCGTAGTGAAGAACAGATAATTGGCAAGCCGCATGTTCAACTCCGTTGCGCGGATGTGCCTGTGATGGCCCCAATGAGATCGGCATTGCTGTAGCTTCGCCCGGCGATACCCCAGGCCCCGTCCGGGGCATAGACGATGTTTGACCAGATGTGCTCGCGTTTGAGCCGTCCTCCGGCGGCCTTTTCGACGATATCTGTCGCCTTTTCGATGAAGGCCTTCTTCGCCTCGGGCGTTACCAGCGCGATCTCTGGCAGCTTGAGTTCGACAAACGCCGCCGCAATTGGCTTTCCAGCGGCACGCACATGTTCCTTCGGGAGGACGTTGATCGAGCCGATGACGTTCGGAGTCATGAAAGCATTGCCGGTCAGGCCGGAGACCTCCAGAAGGGCATCCGTCAGTCCGTCAAAGGCGCGTGTCTGCTCCTCGGATGAAAGCAGGCCCACGGGCACTGTGAGCGTGATGGGCATGGGTCTCTCCTTGTTTGAATCGCGACGGCGGCTCATATACGTTGGTCACTCTTTATCAATACACATCGCTCACTCTCTTAGCAAGAGATAAAGAGCGAATACTCTCTATGGAAATGACCATGCGTTACAGCACCGAACACAAACAGGAGACCCGTGCGCGCGTCGTCGCAGCCGCCGGACAGGTTTTTCGAGAGGAAGGCTATGGAGGCGCCAGTATCGATGCGCTGACGAAGGCGGCTGGGGTTACCAACGGCGCTTTCTACGGACACTTCAAGTCCAAGAGCGACGCCTTCCGCACCGCCGTCCTGTCGGGGCTGGAAGAGCTGCGACTGGGGATCGCGGCACTCAAGGCGGATCGGCCAGGAGATTGGCTGAAGGCTTTCGTCGGCTATTACCTCGGCTACAAGCGAACCTGCGAACTTGGCGAGAGCTGTGCCTTGCCGAGCCTGTCCCCCGACGTGATGCGCGCTGACAACGAAACGCGAGGCGCCTATACCGCGGAATTGAAGCGCCTCATCGAGGAAGTCGCCGCCGGCCTGCCGGAGAATGAAGCGCCGGGCCGAGCCGACACCTCACGAGAGGACCAAGCGATCCTGCTTCTTGCCATGCTTAGTGGCGGCGTCACGCTATCCCGCGCCGTATCCGATGCAGCGCTGTCCGCACGCATCGCAAATCTTGTCGCGCAGGCCGCCCTTTCTGGACCGCAGCAGGGTAAGAAGCGGGCTTGAACTTGGGCCGTCACACTTCGACGATAAGAACGTTGAAGCTGAGATAAGAGTTCTAAGTGTAACGAAACTCATTCTGTTCGGCGACAACGCCTATCACGGCAAAGCTAGCCTGACCGGCCTTGTATCTGTATCCATCACGACGCTCCTCACTCCCACTCAATCGTCCCCGGCGGCTTCGACGTGATGTCATACACCACGCGGTTGACGCCCTTGACCTCGTTGATGATGCGCGTTGCGGTCTCGCCGAGGAACTTCATCTCGAACGGATAGAAGTCGGCGGTCATGCCGTCGGTGGAGGTGACGGCGCGCAGGCCGACGACGAATTCGTAGGTGCGGCCGTCGCCCATCACGCCGACGGTCTTGACCGGCAGCAGCACGGCAAAAGCCTGCCAGATAGTGTCGTACAGGCCGGCCTTGCGGATCTGGTCGATATAGACCGCGTCGGCGTTGCGCAGGATGTCGAGCTTGTCGGCGGTGATCTCGCCGGGGCAGCGGATGGCGAGGCCCGGCCCGGGGAACGGATGGCGGCCGACAAAGATGTCCGGCAGGCCGAGTTCGCGCCCCAATACGCGGACCTCGTCCTTGAACAGTTCGCGCAGCGGCTCGACCAGCTTCATCTTCATAAAGTCCGGCAGGCCGCCGACATTGTGGTGCGACTTGATGGTCACCGAGGGGCCGCCAGTGAACGACACGCTCTCGATCACGTCGGGATACAGCGTGCCCTGCGCGAGGAAGTCCGCGCCGCCGATCTTCTTGGCCTCGGCATCGAACACGTCGATGAACAGCCCGCCGATAATCTTGCGCTTCTGCTCGGGGTCGGTAACGCCCTTGAGCTTGCCGAGGAACAGCTCTTCCGCCTGCACATGGACCAGCGGGATGTTGTAGTGGCCGCGGAACAGGTCGACGACGGTCTTGCCCTCGTCCTTGCGCAGCATGCCGTGGTCGACGAACACGCAGGTGAGCTGGTCGCCGATCGCCTCGTGGATCAGCACCGCGGCCACCGCGGAATCGACGCCGCCGCTTAGGCCGCAGATGACGCGACCGGAGCCGACCTGGGCGCGGATCTTCTCGATCGCTTCCTCGCGGAAGGCGCGCATGGTCCAGTCGCCGGTGAGGCCCGCGACCTTGCGCACGAAGTTGCGGATCAGCTTGGCGCCGTCGGGGGTGTGCACCACTTCGGGGTGGAACTGCATCGCGTAGAACTTGCGGACATCGTCGGCGATGATAGAGATCGGCGAGCCCGGCGCTTTGGCGACGGCGCGAAAACCTTCCGGCAGCTTGGTGACGCGGTCGCCGTGGCTCATCCAGACGTCGTACTGGCCGCCCTTCTCCCAGACGCCGTCGAACAGCGCGCAGTTGTCGGTGATCTCGATTTTGGCGCGGCCAAATTCGCGGTGGTGGCCGGCTTCGACGGTGCCGCCGAGCTGCTGCGCCATGGTTTGCTCGCCATAGCAGATGCCGAGCACCGGCACGCCGGCATTGAGGATCAACAGCGGCGCCGACGGCGCATCGTGATCCAACACCGAGGCTGGTCCCCCGGACAGGATCACCGCCTTGGGCTTCATCGCGGCAAAGGCTTCTGCAGCCTTGTTGAACGGCACGATCTCGGAATAGACGCCCTCCTCGCGGACCCGGCGCGCGATCAGCTGGGTCACCTGGGAGCCGAAATCGACGATCAGAATCTTGTCATGTTCCGCAGCCACATGGGGCGACGGATCGACGGGCGGGACGGAGGTTTTGCTGGGAGCTGTCATAGCGAGCAATTACGCGACTCCCGCGGGCCTCGCAAGCCCCGCAGGCGTCGCCATGGAACGCGATCGTCCCCTCTCCCGCTTGCGGGGAGGGTTAGGGAGGGGGTGCCGCGACGACGGAATGAGTGGCAGCCCCCACCCGGCCCTCCCCGCAAGCGGGAGAGGGAGAAAAGCCCTACTCCGCCTTCTTGCGCGCCAACACCGAGACGAAAAACCCGTCAGTCCCGGTCCGCCGCGGGGTCATCAGCAGGCCCTCGGGGCTCTGCAGGGTGACGGCCGCAAAAGCCTCGGCCTTGTCCCACAGCACCGAGGTGACCTGCTCGACCGGTACCACCGAGAAATCCGGGTGGCGGGCGACAAAGCCGCGGATCTGTTCGTTGTTTTCCTGCGGCAGCACCGAACAGGTGATGTAGGCGATGCGGCCGCCGGGCTTCACCAGATGCACCGCCCGCTCCAGCACCTCGACCTGGTCCTTGATGCGGACCTCAAGCGCGCCCGGGCGCATCCGCCATTTGGCGTCGGGATTGCGGCGCCAGGTGCCGGTGCCGGTGCACGGCGCGTCGATCACCACCAGGTCGGCGGAGGCATGGATGTCGCTGAGCGTGTCGTCCGGCCCCTTGGGGGTGCGGATGTCGCAATTATGCACGCCGGCGCGCGACAGCCGCTCGTAGATCGGCGCAAGCTGGCGCTTGTCGCTGTCGGTGGCGATCAGCCGGCCCTTGCCCTGCATCATCGCCGCCAGCGCCAGGGTCTTGCCGCCGGCGCCGGCGCAAAGGTCGATCACCTGCTCGCCGGGTTTTGCGCCCGACAGCAGCGCCGCCAGCTGCGATCCCTCGTCCTGCACCTCGACGGCGCCCTTGATGAAATCCTCCTCGGCATGGATGCCGGGATTGCGGGCGTCGGCGCCGAGATCGATGCGCAGCCCGATCGGCGACCACGGCGTCTCCACGGCGCCGAGATGCTTCATCGACGCCAGCACCTTGTCGCGCTTGGCCTTCAGCGTGTTGACGCGCAGGTTGAGCGGCGCGCGGCTGGCCATGGCGGTGGCTTCGGCCACGCGGTCGTCGCCGAACACCTGTGTGAGATGGCCGTCGAGCCATTCCGGATAGTCGCCGGCGATGTGCGGCGGCGCGTCGGCCACGGTGCGCGACGCCAGTGCGGCGTGTTCGGTGTCGGTCAGTGCCGACGGCGCGAAACGGCCGCCGTCGCACAGCGCGCCGATGGCGTCGACGTCCATCTTGCGTTCGGCCTTCAGCATGCCCAGCACGCGGGCGCGCGGCGTGTCGCTGTCCATGATCCAGGCGCTGGAGGCGCGGCGGCGCAGCACGTCCCAGACCAGGCCGGCAATGCCTGCGCGATCGCCGGAGCCGGCGAAACGGTGCGCGGTGCCCCATTCCTTCAGCGCCTTGGCGGCGGGAATGCGCTGGGTCTCGATGGCCTCGATCAGCTCGATGGCGGCGGACAGTCTTGCGGCGGGAGTCATAGCAATCTTTCAACGGAGAAACGGGCGCAGTCACGCCTTCGGGCGCGCTTGCGCCGTCAGAGCAGCAGCAGCATGCGCAGCGCGAAGTAGAACCACATCGCCAGCAGCACCAGCGCGCCGGCCAGGAAGCCCTGCGAACGGCCGTTGCCAGCACCGAAGATACCGGCACTGAGGAAGCGCGTGACGACGAACACCCAGGACAGGCAGACCAGCGCCAGATCGATCTTTCGCAGGGGCAGGCCGAGCGCGACCAGGGCGTAGAACAGCAGATCGAGCTGCGACGCCGTATACGGCGCGTCGGCGGCATCGTTGCGGCCGGTCGCCGCCCCGCGCCTGCCGGTCCAGAACCACGCTCCCAGCGTCAACGCCACCAGCACGAACACCGGCAGCAAAACCATTTGAACCGACATGAATCGCCCCCAGTGTCCCTTGACGCCTACGCTATAGCCGCCGCCCCACCGCATGACAATTAAGGCCTGAAGCCGCGATGAACCGCAGCATGCGCCGCCACGACCAAGATGGGAACCGCGCTTCCCAGGCGGATGCCCTGCCCGGGTTCGATACGGCCCAGCGAGATGTCGCGATGACCGACCTGGACACACTCTTCAACGGCATGACCGGGCTGGCCGGCACATTCGGCCATGCCGTCTCGGGCGTAACGAGCGAACTCAACCACCTCATGGCGGTCGCCGACGACAATCCGGACGGATGGGGCGGCCTGCTGATGTCGGGCCTTGCCGGCGCCGCCACCGCGGTGGCGGTGGCCATCGCGCTGTCGCTATATTTCCACAGCGGATACCGTTCGTCGCGCGATCTCGTCCGCCATGGCGTCGGCGCGGTGGCGGCGCTGGTGCTGCTCGCCTTCGCGGTCTCCGATGTCCGCCACGCCGCGCTGAACTACCTCGGCATGATCGCCTCGAAACCCGCGATCGAGTTCGAGATCCGGCTGCCCGATGCGGTGGCCGCCCAAGTTGACACATCGGCCACCCAGATCGAGCTGCATACCGACCGTAACCAGACGCTGGCCAGCCTGCGCGAGGGCCCCACCTTCACCAGCGCCGGCGAGAGCATTCTGCGCGGCTCGGTGCCGCTGGTGTTTCGCACCGCCAACCGCACCGTGATCCTCAACCTGCCCGGCCAGGCACAGCGGCTGTTCCGGCTGCGGCTGGCGCCGAGCCCCAGCCAGTCAGCCGAATTCGGCCCGTGGCATCTGGTCGACGAGGTCGCCACCGCCCGTTCCGCTGCGCCGACGCGGGCCGACGATGTCTATGCCATCCGCTACCGGGTGATCTGACGCCGGAAGCGCAACGGATCTAGCCTATCGTCGCGCCAAACGTGTCGCGAAAGATGCGCGCGCCCTTCGGCGTGATCAGTACAGCACGTGTCGCGTCCAGCCGCCTGGTCCATCCCTGATCCAGGCTGTGCGCGCAGATCGCGGCGCCCAGCGCACCGGCCAGATGAGGCCGCCGTTCGCTCCAGTCCAGACACGGGCGGCACAGCACGCGGCCGGAGCGCGCCGTTCGCCGCGCCAGCAACGGCGCGGTGTCGAGCCCGATGCCGGCGAGGAAAGCCATGCCGGCGTCGGTCAGAACGCCGGCGTCGCCGGCCAGTTCGACATGGCCGCGCGCGATCAGGAATCGGCGAGCGCCACGCCGAGTTGTCCGGCCAGATGATCGTAGCAGGTGCGCGCCTTGCGCATCGCCGCGTCGCGCGGCCCGACCGAGAGATGCGAGCGATCGGGCGCGAGATCCGCGGCCACCTGCATGATGCTCTCCAGCATCCGCGCCACCGATGCCGTCGCCAGCCGGTGATAGCGATGCCGGCCCTGCCGCTCGACGCTCAACAGTCCGACCGCGGTCATCCGGCTCAGATGCCCGCTCGCCGTCTGCGGCGTGACGCCGGCGGCCCTCGCCAGTTCGGTCGCGGTCAGCGCGCGGCCGTCCATCAACGCATGCAGCATGCTGGCGCGCGCCGGGTCGCCCGACAGCGCCGCGATCTCGGCGAACATGGCTTGGCTGGGCATCGCGTGGACCTCTTCGATTCCCATGCATCCTAGGCCGGGTCGGCGCCGAATGCTTCGGCCTCGGCCGAAGCATTCGTTCGTTTTTTCCCACATGACTGTCGGAGATGGACATCGAGTCGGAAACTGCGCGGCAGGCGAAAACAATGGGCGGCACGACGCTGTTTTATGGCTGGCGCGTGGTCGCCGCGGCCTTCACGCTGGCGGTGTTCGGCTGGGGGCTCGGCTTCTACGGTCCGCCGATCTATCTGCATGCGGTACGCGAGGCACGCGGCTGGTCGCTGGCGCTGGTTTCCTCGGCCGTCACTGCGCACTACCTGTTCGGCGCGATGGTGATCGCCAACCTCCCCGGCCTGTATCGGCGGTTCGGCATCCCGACCGTTACGAAGATGGGCGCCATCGCGCTGGCGCTCGGCGTCACCGGCTGGGCGCTGGCCGCACAGCCATGGCAGCTGTTCGCGGCGACGCTGCTCAGCGGCGCCGGCTGGGTGGCGCTCGGCGCCGCCGCGGTCAACGCGATCGTGGCACCCTGGTTCGACCGCAAGCGTCCGGCGGCACTGGCGCAGGCCTATAACGGTGCCAGCATCGGCGGCGTGGTGTTCTCGCCGCTGTGGGGCGCCGCGATCGGATGGCTGGGGTTTCCGCTGGCGGCAGCGCTGATCGGCGCGGTCATGGTTGTCGCGGTCTGGATCCTGGCGGATCTGTACTTCGCCAGATCGCCGCAGCAGATGGGGCTGGCGCCGGACGGGGATCTCATCGCAACGCCAACGATCTCCAGCGCTTCGCCTACAGCGCGCCCGCTTGCCGGCAACCTTCTGTGGCGCAACGTTCGCTTCGTCACCCTCGCGGCCGGCATGGCGCTCGGCCTGTTCGCGCAGATCGGCCTGCTGGCGCATCTGTTCTCGTTGCTGGTCCCGGTGATGGGCGCGCAGATCGCCGGCATTGCCGCCGGCGCGGCCACCGCGGCGGCAATTGCCGGGCGGTCGCTGGTCGGCTGGCTGATGCCCGCAGGCTGCGACCGCCGACTGGTCGCCTGCGCCAGCTATGGCGTGCAGATCGCCGGCTCGCTCGCCTTCCTGCTCGCCGGCGGCGACAGCGTGCCGCTGCTGCTGCTCGGCATCGTGCTGTTCGGCGCCGGCATCGGCAATGCCACCTCGCTGCCGCCGCTGATCGCGCAGGTCGAATTCGTCCGGGAGGACGTGCCGCGCGTGGTGCCGCTGATCGTCGCCATCGGCCAGGCGACCTACGCCTTCGCGCCGGCGGTCTTCGGATTGATCCGCGAATGGGCGCCCGGCGCAGGCGCAGCCGGCGCCGCGCCCTGGCTGTTCGTCACGGCGGCGATCATCCAGGCACTGGCGATCGCAGCCCTGCTCGCCGGTCGGAGCCGTTGACGGCTGAACGCTTACGCCTTGTCCGGCCCGACGCGCACCAGCTGCTTGCCGAAGTTGGCGCCCTTCAGCAGGCCCATGAAGGCCTCCGGCGCGCTGTCGAGGCCTTCGGTGACGAACTCCTTGTACTTCACCTTGCCCTCCTTCACCCATTGCGACATGTCGCGCAGAAACTCCTGACGGCGCCCGGCGAAGTCGCTGACGATGAAGCCGCGAATGGTGAGGCGCTTGGTCAGCACGTTGCGCATCATGGCACCGGCCCATTTCGGCACCGAACTCTCGGTGTCGTTGTACTGCGCGATCAGCCCGCACACCGGCATGCGCGCAAAGGCATTGAACAGCGGAAACACCGCCTCGAACACCGCGCCGCCGACATTCTCGAAGTACACGTCGATGCCATCGGGACACGCCGCCTTCAGCTTCGCCGCAAAATCCGGATCGCGATGATCGATGCAGTCGGCGAAACCGAGCTCGTTCTTCACGTAGTCGCACTTGTCCTTGCCGCCGGCGATGCCGACCGCCCGCGCACCCTTGACCATGGCGATCTGGCCCACCGCCGAGCCCACCGCGCCCGAGGCCGCCGCCACCACGACGGTCTCGCCTTCCTTGGGCTGGCCGATGTCCAGCAGCCCGGTATAGGCGGTCATGCCGGGCATGCCGAGCACGCCGACCGCGGTCTGCACCGGGCCGAGCGCCGGATCGATCTTGCGCAGCATCTTGCCGTCAGAGACCGCATGGGTCTGCCAGCCGCTATGTGCCAGCACGATATCGCCCTTGGCGAAGCCGGGATTGTTGGAGGCGATCACCTCGCAGACCGTGCCGCCTTCCATGGTGCCGCCCACCGGCACCGGCGCCGCGTAAGACGGTCCATCGCTCATGCGACCGCGCATATAGGGATCGAGCGACAGCCAGATCGTGCGCAGCAGGACCTCGCCCTCGCCCGGCGTGGGCACGGTGTAATCCTCGCTGCGAAAGTCGGAGGGTTTTGGCGCGCCGTGGGGGCGTGCGGCAAGGACGATGCGCCTGGCTGATGCGGACATGGATCTTTCCTCTGTTTCGGTTCGTTGGCGTTTCTTGACGGGGCCTCGCAAAAACGCGGCGCGCGAAAACTCGCGCGCCGCGTCAGATCCGTCAATGCTGTCGTCAGTCGTCAGGCTGCGGCGGTGATCTTCGCCAGCACCTTGTCGAAGGCGGCCGCGGCGGACGGCAGGTCTTTGAAGGCCAGCCCGCCATCGGCGGACTGCTTCTGCGCTTCGGTCGCGGTCGGACGGATCTCCGCTACCGGCTTGCCGCCATCGAGCATGGTCAGCGGCGCGATCACCTGGAATTCATGTTCCTCAACCGGCTGGTCCTTGAGCAGGAACACGCTGAGCGACACGATGTCCTTGCCGCGGCGATAGGAGATGTAGCGATCCACCGCCACCGAACCGTCGCGCTGCATGCCGCCGAGCTTGGCATAGCCCTTGGCATCGAGCAGCTTGTGCGACTTGAAGCCCTTGACGCCGACCGAATTGGCCTTGGCAGTCTCCTCGGAGAGGTCGTATTTCGCCGCCATCTCCTTGCCGACAACAGCCAGCTCTCCGGCCATCTGGTGCTCGAACTCCTTCGACGGGCTGCGCGGCTTGGCGCCGGCGCTGCGCGGCTTGTTGGCCTGGCGCTTCTCCAGTTCGGCGGTGCACTTGGCAATCAGCTCGTCGACGGACTTGCGCTCCGCATTGACCCGCAGGTTCTTCAGGTCCGGCGTGGAAAGGGCGGAGATCCTGTCGTCTGTCCAATCGACCATAGCGTTCAACATTCTTTTCTGAATTTACGGTGAGATGATTCTCTGAAAACCGCGCCACACGCCCGAAGACGGGCCCGCTGCACGTGGCAGCGTCAGGTGGCAGGCCATCCTAGCGCCTTTTCGCGCCCCTGTGGGGCTCAATTTGCGGGGAAAGCGGCTATGCGCCGCCCGCGGCAATCAAGCACCGCCGGGGTAATTCGGGCTTTCGCGGGTGATGGTCACGTCATGGACGTGGCTTTCGCGCAGGCCGGCGCTGGTAATGCGCACGAATTCCGCCTTTTCGTGGAACTCGGTCAGGTTCTTGGCCCCGACATAGCCCATCGCCGCGCGCAGGCCACCGGCCAGCTGATGCATCACATTGGCGACCGGGCCTTTGTAGGCCACCTGCCCCTCGATGCCCTCGGGCACCAGCTTCAGCGTGTCCTTGATGTCCTGCTGGAAGTACCGATCGGCCGAGCCGCGGGCCATGGCGCCCACCGAGCCCATGCCGCGATAGGCTTTGTAAGAGCGGCCCTGCCACAGGAACACCTCGCCGGGGGTCTCGTCGGTGCCGGCCAGCAATGAGCCGACCATGGCGATGTCCGCGCCGGCGGCCAGCGCCTTGGCGAGATCGCCGGAGAACTTGATGCCGCCGTCGGCGATCACCGGAATGTTGTGCTTCTTGGCGGCTTCCACCGCATCCATGATCGCGGTGAGCTGCGGCACGCCAACGCCGGCGACGATGCGCGTGGTGCAGATCGAGCCCGGACCGATGCCGACCTTGATGGCATCGGCGCCGGCATCGATCAGCGCCTGCGCGCCCTCGGTGGTGGCGACGTTGCCGGCGATCACCTGTACGGCGTTGGACAGCCGCTTGATCCGATTCACCGCGTCGAGCACGCGCGACGAGTGACCGTGCGCGGTGTCGACCACGACGATATCGACGCCGGCATCGATCAGCCGTTCGGTGCGCTCATAGCCACCCTCGCCCACGGTGGTTGCCGCGGCGACGCGCAGCCGGCCCTGGGCATCCTTGCTGGCCAGCGGATGCGCGACCGCGTGCTCCATGTCCTTGACGGTGATCAGGCCGACGCAGCGATACTGGTCGTCGACGACGAGCA